>JBCDAX010000048.1:0-18706 GCA_039184805.1 Bacteroidota bacterium
AAAATATAAATCATGAATAAAAGATACACCAAAGCAGATTTGGAAGAGCTGGTTTACAAGCAGCTGGAAAACTTAAATGCCATGCACGATTTGTTGGAGATTATGAAATTCCAAAACGATTTGATTCAAAACATCAATAAAACCTTACGGGAGGAAATAGGTCGATTTAAGGAACGGCAGGTGATGTATCCCACAGGAAGGAAATCGTGAATGTTTTCTGGGTTTATTAGGGCCAATGTTTGAACTAGATTTCTTATCGTAGCTTAGGTTATACCCTTTGTTCTAATGCGTTTTTTATTGCTTCAGTGCCATATGTTCTACTAGCAATGTCTTTGGCCCAAGTTTGATAGGTAAGCTTAGATGGATGGACCCCATCACTAAAAAAATCTTCTTTTTTCACATTCAATTGAAATTTTTCCATCCACCCTTCTAAGGTGACTTTGTCTCCGAAGTAGTATACATCTTTGAACTCACTCACTACTTTTTGTAACTCTTCACCTAAAATTTCTACAAGATTCCCTATCGTAAACTTAATGAGTGGTGTGAACGCAGGAAACTCTTTTATGGGCGGCATATTGCAAAAGACTATGATTGCCTCTGGAAATTTTGCTTGAAGCGATGCTATTAATCCGCGAACCTCATTTTTCCATTTGGATGGACGGTTCAAGGTAAATGCATCATTACCGCCTAAGCCAACAACGATGAGGTCAACTTGCTTCTCCTTAATTTTTGGGATTATTTTTTGCTCTACTCGTCTAGCAGTATACCCACTTCGCGCATATACTTTCCACTTTACACCAATATGGAACAGTCTCGAAATCTCTTTTGCAAAAGTTCCTGTGAACCCCTCTTCGTGTGTTTCAACACCAACCCCCGCGATGGTACTTTCACCAATTGAAATCACATTAAGCAAGTTACTAGAGCTGCCATTTTGTAAATATTCCCCTTCAATGCCTTTGGCCTCGGGTAATTGGGGAACTTTTGAACGTATCCGCTTGCCTTGGTAATACATTAAAGGAAGCAGAGGAATTGAAATTAGAGCTCCGGCTAAGTACTTTGTGTTCATGGTTTGTTTCTCCTATTACTGGTAACTGGATTTTGTTATTTTGCAGGTATTTATCAATAGAATAAATATTAGAAGACAGCATTTAGCTATTTCATTTTTCAATGTCAGTTTATTTTTAATCAATACGGTCTCGTGTATGCGGCGTTACCGGCTTTTGCTGGAATGAACTTTATATACAATTTTTGGCATAGTTTCTTATTCTTTCTCTACTGATGTTTCCCATCCGTCATATTCTCCATTATATTGTTTGGCAACTTCCCGTAATTCAGAAGTTATCGGATAAATAGAATTAATATCAACATTGTCAATTCTCCAAATTTGAAGTTCAAATGGCAAAGAAGTTTCTTTATTCTTTCCAGACGATTGAATTGAGTAGTTCCTTTTCTTTAAAACGTTTTTGCATTTATTCATATCTGATTCGCTTGAAAAATATAGCCAATGGTCAACTCTTCTTTCTTTTGTCAATGGGTCCCCCTCTTTTTGTAAATTTCTTAGAACTGATTGATCGGCCATATAATTTAATGTTTCTTCATTTGGATAAAGAAACTCTCTATAATAACTCCATTCTTTATCTTCCTTAATGTTCAAATAGAATTTGTAATCCGGATAATTTTCTGTGTAGAATTTCTCTATCCTGTCTTTTAGTCCTTTATCCTTTTCAATGTAGAAGTATTCCAACCTTTCTTTATTATACATAAATGAACCTACCAAAACAGATTCGGTTTCTTTGGCAATTAACTCTACCAGTTCGTCTCCAATTTTGTAAAGTATTTGAAATGTTTCACTTTCTGGGAATCTATCATCTCTCGTAGTTTCATATGTGATTCCTGTTACTAAGACATATGGTAAATGTTCAAATGGGGCATTGTTAATTAGGTCCATTCTTAAAGTTGTTGAACCTGGATTTCCATCTTCATATGAAGCAATATAGGTGTCCCATTGTTCCGATGTTGTTTGCCCATTCATCCATTTAAAATTTGAAAGTAATAGTACGGTTATTATGTAAATCGTTTCTTTCATTTTTCTTCATTATGCCTAACAGTCCGGCTATGCCATGTGCCAGCGCCAGATATTTTTTAGTTTATTGAAGTTAGGAAAAAATGACCAAGCGTTAGCCATGGGCTATAGCCATTGTTGTACGTTGGCTTTTTATTTTAAAATTTCCACCAAGGTTTTTTTGGTTCCAATGGCTTAACTTCTTTTTCAATTTCCCAAAAGGATTTATCAAAGTTTTTATTCAGAGTTTTTTCAGTCAAGCTGTGTCCATATGGATAAATTCCGTCTTCGAGTCCGTTTTGAATTCTTTTCATCATTCTTTGTCCCGGCCAGCACGTTGTTCCATCTCCAAGTTCGACTGCGATGTTTATTTCTCCTTGAGGGTCATTATCGTCAGTAATCCATTTTGAGTTTGGAACATTTTTAATCAAAGTTTCACCAATATATGCTCCAAGCGAAAATATAATTCCGCCCAAATTCTTTGATAGTCTACGCCCTTTTACTGGTTGTCCATCTTTGGTGTGCATTTGAACAAACTTGTCGATTTCCATTAAACTATTTATCGAATAGTCCAAAGTCAGTCCATCTTCTTTAAACGCTTTTACAATCCAATCTGAATATTTTAAAATATCTTCTTTTAATGTCGCCATTCGGTCGGTTTTTTTGCTTGCTTACTACAGTTGGATATAGTTAACTCCTTAAATTTCCATAAAAACTTCAAAAAATCCAATTGGTTTAGATGGATAAAGCGAAATAAACATTTGTACTCGATTACAATTAATTACAAACAATTTACTTTTTTAAAACGGATTCAAAACATATTGTTTTTCAGTTTTTTATGTCAAAAATTTTGCACGGTTACCGCTTGTTTTTCAAAGCGTATTGTAAGAAGGAAACACCTAAATTTAGTCCATGCAAGAAAATGTATTTACTCTTTCTATTAAAAATTGGGCCGACGATGATAAGCCCCGAGAAAAGCTAGCACAAAAAGGGCGTTCTGTACTTTCTGATGCCGAGCTTTTGGCCATTTTGATTGGGTCTGGGAATAGACAAGAAAGTGCTGTTCAACTTTCCCAACGTATTCTTTCTACGGTAGACCATAATCTTAATGAACTGGGCAAACTGTCTATTAATCAGTTAAAAAAATTCAAGGGAATAGGGGAGGCCAAGGCTATTACCATTGCTGCCGCGCTGGAGGTGGGACGTCGTCGTCAAGGACTGGAATGTGCAAAATCCGAAAAAATAAGCGGTAGCCATGATGTTTTTGGGCTATTATATCCCTTAATAGGAGAATTGGAACATGAGGAGTTCTGGGTACTCTACTTGAATAATTCAAATAAAGTGATCCATAAATCCCAACTGAGCAAAGGAGGGATCACAGGGACTTTGGTGGATGTACGCTTGGTTATGAAACAAGCTTTGGAGTTAGGCGCAGTAGCCATAATTTTAGCACATAATCATCCATCGGGGAACACAAAACCCAGCTCATCTGATAAACAAATGACCAAAAAACTCAAGATTGCAGCAGAAGCTTTGGATTTAAAGGTGCTAGACCACCTAATTTTAACCCAACACCAGTATCTTAGCTTTGCCGATAAAGGAATGCTTTGACCATGCTGCTTATTTATAGCCATAAAATCACCAACCGACTAACGTATGTAACCAAACAGATTTTTGGGGGCATTTTGGGAGTGGAAACTAAGTTGACCACTAAAGTGGAAGATTTTATTAAGCACTCTGGCCCCAAAATAACATATACCAAACAAGCCCTGCAGAACGAGTTTTTTGTTCGGAGCAATGACCTATTGTTTGAGCAAGGAATAAACGACTTGGATATTCGAGTGTCGGATTGGGAAGGTGTTCCCTGTTTTTTTGCTACGGATGAGAATAGTGCCATTCCCTATGATGTTTTTTCAGCTAGTTTTTTTCTTTTAAGTCGCTACGAAGAATATCTTCCCCATGTAAAGGATAATGTGGGTCGTTATCCGGCAAAAGAAAGTCTAGCCTACAAGAACAAGTTTTTGGAATTGCCGGTTGTAGATCTTTGGGCAAACAAGCTGTTTTCAAAGCTAAAAACTCGCTTTCCGGATATTCAATCCAAAAAGAGAGAATACACTTTTACCAGTATCGTGAATGTAACAGCCTCCCATTGTTATGCGCATCGCGGCCTGGTTCGCACCCTTGGCGGGTATCTTTTGGATTTTGGTAAACTCGGTTTTAGAAGAATGATGAAACGTACATCAGTTCTAATGCGTCTTTCCAAAGATCCCTACGATAACTTCGATAAACTTGTGCAAATTCATAAAAAGTACAAGGCAAAAAGTATGTTCTTTTTTCAATTTGCAGAGTACTCTGCACATGACAAAAACATCTCGCCCCATAACAATACCTTTCGATATCTAATAAAATCGATTGCTGACTATAGTGTGGTATCGCTCAGCACTTCTTTTTTATCTTCTACTGACAAAGTTGTTTTAAAAGAAGAAAAAAAGGGTTTGGGAGGGTTGATACACCGTCCTATTAAATATGCCCGTTTGCGCTATAACCGAGTAAATGTGCCAGCTACCTATCGCACTCTAATTGATGCTGAGTTTACCAATGATTTTTCTATGGGGTATACACATCAAATTGGCTTTAGGGCAGGTACCTGTACCCCTTTTTACTTTTATGATATCAGTCTGGAATCTAAACAACCCTTGAGAGTACACCCGTTTGCTCTACATGATTATGCCCTCTTGAATTATAAGAAGCCCAATGAAGTATTTGATAAAATCGATGTTATTTTCAGAAATGTACGAGCTGTTAAAGGAAGTTTTATTACTATTTTTTCAAATGAGCTTTTGGGAAGTAAACATAAAATACCTTGGATTTCCCTATATGAGAGTTTAATAAAGCGTTATCATGTTTAAAAATATTCAGGACGTTTTCTTTGATTTGGATCATACCCTCTGGGATTTTGAGCGAAACTCTGCATTGACTTTCCAAAAAATTCTCACCGAAAATAGGGTAGATATAAAATTGGACTCTTTTTTAGAGGTCTATCGTCCAATAAATTTACGCTATTGGAAAGTGTATAGGGAAAATAGGATTGGAAAAGAGGATTTGCGCTACAAAAGGTTAAAGGAGACTTTTGATGCGCTTAACTATGATGCTTCTGATGAGTTGATTGATATCATTTCCGAACAATACATTGAATGTTTATCCACCTTTGGCAATCTTATTCCCAATGCCATGCAGGTTTTGGAATATTTAGCGCCAAAGTATAATCTACACATTATTACCAATGGGTTTCGAGAAGCTCAGGGAAGCAAACTTAAAAATTCAAATATTCGAGGTTTTTTTAAAGAAATCATCGATTCTGAAACAGCGGGGGTAAAAAAGCCACATCCACAAATTTTTGAGGTAGCTCTCCAACGCGCAAATACCTTGGCAAGAACCTCATTGATGATAGGAGATAATTTGGAAGCAGATATTATAGGTGCTCAAGCTATTGGGATGCGTGCACTACATTTTAATTTTCACCAAGAACCAGAGCACCAATTATGTAGAATCATTAACAATTTGGACGAAATAAAAAGCCTTTTATAGAGTTATAGTAGGGTATTAGCATTGCCCATTGGTTATTTTATAAAAGACTTGCGTTCATGCGACCCAAATTGTCCTTACTATTCACTATAGTTATTTTACTGTTTTTAGGTATTTCTTGTTCGGATGAACAGGATTTTGATCAGTTCGATGATCTTTCCATAACTCCTGCAGTAGCTTCCAGTATCTTTTCTTTTGAAGCTGATGAAGATTTTATAAACACGATAACGACGGTAAATACATTTTATACGCAAACCTTCATTTTTGAAGCGTTCAGCGAGCAATTTGTGGCTGAAAGACTCATTGAAGGGACAATAACCTATGATTTTGAAAACACAACTAGCAAGCCTCTAAACATTATTGTGGAGTTTTTGGATGAGGTAGGTAATGTATTGGATTTTGAGAACTTCAGTATTGCCCAAGGCCCTAATGAAACCCAGACTCGAAATGTAGCATACGGTCCAAATGGCAAACCTCTTGATATTTTGATTAATACTGCTAGCATTAGGGTTACTGGAAGGAACCTTGGGGATAATGTGAGCGTTTCTACCGAACCAGATGCTAAAGTGACCATGAAATCCGCTGCTGAATTTTTATTTGAATTGCTAGAATGAGGTGGATGAAATATGCGGTATTGATTTCATTTTTTGGAATCCTATCTTTAAATGCCCAAAACAAACAATTACTTTACGATTTTTATGAGATTCCCCAATCATTAATGGTGAACCCTGGGGTCAAGGCCAATGAAAAGTGGCACGTTGGAATCCCCGTTTTATCTGGAATTTCTTTTCAGGCCGGAACTAGCGGTGTTACTGTAAATGATTTGTTTGCCAACGATGGGATAGATTTTAATGTGAAGGTCCGTGAAAGGGTCATAAACTCGTTAAACCGAAGGGATGATTTTAGTACCACTAGTCAAATAGAAGTCTTCAGCGTTGGGTTTAGAGGTAAAAACAGACCGGACGACTATTATAGTTTTGGGATGTACGGTGAGACCGACGTAATCGTATACTGGCCCCAAGATTTAGCTATATTGGCTTTTGAAGGTAATGGAGGGGCGAATATTGGTAGAAGTTTTGATCTAGGTCATCTTAACGTTCGTGGTGAAATGGTAAACGTCCTTCATTTTGGAATAAATAGAAAAATGAATTCTGAGCTTACCATAGGAGTAAGAGCAAAGCTATATTCCAGTATCTTCAATTTTAAGTCAACCAATAACTCGGGAACTTTTAGAACAACACCTGGAGAACAGAACCTTTTGGAGAACTCCATTGATGCTGATTTACAACTTCAAACAGCTGGGGTAGATGAATTCCTAGATATCGTAGATCAAGGTTCTGGTACGCGACGACGGGATGTTCAGAATCTATTCACAAGAAGAGTATTACTGGGCGGAAATCTAGGTTTGGGTTTCGATGCCGGATTTACGTATAAGCTGAATGAAAGAACTACCATAACAGGCAGTATTTTGGATTTAGGGTTTATCTACAATACCAAAGATGTTCGGAACTTTACTTTGGAAGGTACCGCTTCAAACGAGGGAATTAACGTTTTTCTGCCGGAAGATATCGATAACTTGGGAACCGACCTGTGGCAGGACTTGATAGATGAAATAGAGGCGGCCGTTCCTTTCGAAGAAAACACAAATGGATATATTTCGTTTAGGCCCCTAAAAGTATACGGGTCAATCAGGTACGATTTTGGTGAAGGCAGTACCAAAACTTCTTCCATAGATTGTGGTTGTGCGATAAACGTGGTTGGAGGTACTGGAGAGCAATACTACCGAAACAGTTTAGGAGCGCAAGTTTTTCTACAAAAAAGGCCATTGGGCATTCAACCTGCACTTACCGGCTTTTATCAAAGAAGATTAGGGCGATCATTATCTTTAAAGGCAGCGTATACTGTGGATAAGTACTCGTTTTCCAATGTTGGATTGGGCCTAAACCTTCAAGCAGGCCCTGTTAATTTTTACATTCTTGGTGATAATCTTTTGGCATATCAAAACATCGCAGATAGTCATTACGCATCCTTCCAATTTGGATTTAATATCATATCTTGGAACGGTAATTGATTACCGTTTATCATGAAAACTAGATTTTTTTTATTGCTGGCCTTTACGGTTGTTTTGGGGTCTAGTGCTTTCGCTCAATTCAATGAGTATAAATACATTGTAGTTCCTAAAAAATTTGATGCTTTCAGAAAGGAAAATATGCATCAAACCAGCACAAATATCAAGTATCTGTTGACCCAAAAGGGATTTAATGCGGTATATGATGATGCCATGCCCGAGGATTTATTCCAGAATAGATGTTTGGGCCTTATAGTTAGTCTTCAAGATGATTCTTCGTTTTTTGCAACAAAAGTTTCAATATTATTTAAAGATTGTCGCTCGGTTGAAATCTTTAGAACGGTTGAGGGTAGAAGTAAATTAAAAGAATTTAGACCAGCATATTCACAAGCTATTCAGCGAGCTTTCGTTTCTTTGGATGGAATAGATTATCAATACCAACCCAAAGAAGAGAAAAAGGAATCCTCTAAAGAGGAAACCTTGACTTTGAATTTCAAAAATGATGTCAAAACATTGAAAGAAGAACCGAAAGAGATGGTTGTCGAACAAAAGGCCACCCCAGAAGAACAAGTGTACAAGGCTATTAAACCTGCGCAACCAACTATAGAGAAAGGTGCAGAGGAGTTGTCTAAAACGTCAGCACCAGAGACTTTGGTTCTGGAGCAGGAATCCACAACTGAAAATCAAACATATAAAGCCGTTACACCTAAGCCAGCCCTATTAAATCTTTTATATGCGCAACCCACTTCAAACGGATTTCAATTGGTGGATAGTTCACCTAAGATTCAATACAAATTGGTAGAAACTTCTGTGAAGGACTTTTATCTGGTCTCAGAAGGAGATAAGTCAGGAGTTGTTTTTCAAAAAGATGGTAAGTGGCGCTTGGAATACGTTGAAAATGGGGTAAAGATGGTTGAAGAGCTCAATATTAAATTTTAATAGCCATATTTTCCCTTCCAGCGGTTTCGAAAAAAATCGCGCATACTTTTTTCTCTAGGATTCCCTCCGGGATTGTAGAAAATGGTACCAGAAATCTCCTTGGGTAAAAATTCAAAGTCCACAAAATTGTTTTCATGGTCATGCGCGTACTGATACCCTTTTCCATAGTTTAGTTCTTTCATCAATTGGGTAGGTGCATTCCGTATTTCTAAAGGAACGGGTAAATCACCGGTTTGCTTTACAAGCTGTTGGGCTTTATTTATGGCCATGTAACTGGCATTGCTTTTAGGTGAACCCGCCAAATACGTGGCACATTGACTTAAAATGATACGTGCTTCAGGATAACCAATGGTATTTACGGCTTGGAATGTTGAATTTGCCATGACCAAAGCCGTAGGATTGGCGTTACCAATATCTTCCGAGGCTAAAATCACCATTCTACGGGCAATGAATTTTACATCTTCTCCACCTTCAATCATTCGGGCAAGCCAGTATACTGCAGCATTTGGGTCGCTTCCCCGTATGGATTTAATGAATGCCGATATAATGTCATAATGTTGCTCGCCTGTTTTGTCATAAAGAACCGTATTCTTCTGAACTTTTTGTAATACCATTTCATCAGTTATGGTAATAGGTTCGGGATTTTCAGAATTGATAATAAGCTCAAAGATGTTCAGTAACTTTCGTCCATCCCCTCCCGATAAACGCAATAGAGCCTCTGTTTCCTTTAGTTCTATCTTTTTTGATTTTAAAACAACATCAGATTGAAGTGCTCTTTTCAACAAGGCTTCCAAATCCTCTTTCGTAAAGGGATTCAATACATATACCTGACATCTAGATAGCAGTGCTGGAATTACTTCAAAACTAGGGTTTTCGGTAGTTGCCCCAATGAGTGTAATCCATCCTTTCTCCACAGCTCCAAGTAAGGAATCTTGCTGGGATTTGCTGAATCTATGTATTTCATCAATAAAAAGAATGGGATTTTTAGCCGTAAAAAGCCCTCCACTTTGTTTGGCCTTTTCAATAACTTCCCTTACGTCCTTAACGCCACTATTTATTGCACTCAGCGTATAAAAAGGTCTTTTGCTCTCATTCGCCATTATCTGGGCCAGAGTCGTTTTACCCGTCCCTGGTGGTCCCCAAAGAATTAAAGATGGAAGGGTTCCGTTCTTGATTTGAAGGCTTAGGGCTCCATTGTCCCCTACTAGATGTTGTTGACTGATATAGCCATCTAAGTCTTTGGGTCGAACACGTTCAGCTAAAGGTTCATTCATAAGACTAAAAGTAAAACAAATTTTATTCTAGGATTTAGTAGTTTGGTGATACAAATCGTCCAAAAACAGACAATTTGTCCAATTCTTTGGTATGGAAGAGAAATTGACAGGAATATTACGATGAAGAATAATATGCCCAAAATATCTGAAAAGGTATTAATCGCTCCCTTATTGGCAGTCTTGTCCATTTGGGTGGTTTTTTGGGCTGAAGTCCGGTTCGATTACAACTTCAATCATTGGGGGGTTCAGCCTAGAAGTTTTTCAGGATTAAAAGGGGTATTTTTCAGTCCTTTTATTCATAGTTCGGTAGAACATTTATATAATAATACCATCCCGTTGGCTGTTTTAACTTTTTTTCTCTTCTTTTTTTATAGAAGAGTTGCCTTCTGGGTGCTATTGATTGGTTTTTTGGGTTCGGGTTTTTTAACCTGGTGTATCGGAAGACCTTCATATCATATAGGAGCTAGCGGACTGATTTACGTACTGGCCAGTTTTATTTTTTTTAAGGGTATTATCACAAAGCACTTCAGATTGGTAGCACTTTCACTTATCGTAGTTTTTGTTTACGGGAGTATGATATGGTATATTTTTCCGGTAAAGGATGGTATTTCATGGGAAGGACACCTATCGGGTTTTTTAACCGGTCTTTTATTGGCTTTTTTTATAAACATAGAGGTACCCAAAGAGAAAAAGTATGATTGGGAAAAAGAGGATTTTGACGAAGAGAATGACCCTTTTTTACAACATTTTGATGAAGAGGGTAATTTTATAAGTGCTTCGGAAAGAATGGAGAAAGCCGAAGAACGACCAAAAATAACATACCATTATAAGCCGAAAAAGGAGAAGGAGTAACTGGTTAGTTGAGTCGTTGTCGTACTGCCTCGTACAGAAATACGCCGCAAGCCACAGACACATTCAAAGAACCAATACTGCCCATAAGCGGTAGTTTGGCCCTATGGTCTGCTGCCTTTAATATTGAGGGTGAAATTCCAATATCTTCAGACCCCATAATAATAGCACAAGGACCGGAAATGTCCAATTGGAAAAGATCATCGCTGGCCTTCTCCGTGGCGGCTATGGTTGTGATTTCAAGGGACTGTAGGTAAAAGATAGCGTCTTTTAAATGGCTTACTTTGGCAATAGGTACCCTAAACGCCGCTCCTGCTGATGTTTTTATGGTGTCTTCTGTAATAGGAGCGGAACCCTGTCTGGGAACAATAATGCCATCAACGCCACAACATTCTGCGGTTCGTATGATAGCTCCAAAATTTCTCACATCGGTTATGCCGTCAAGTAATAAAAAAAGAGGCTCTTTTTTTTGTTGTATAACAGATTCAATTAATGCATCGTAATCCTGAAATGAAACTGGGGAAATGTTGGCGACAGCCCCTTGATGATTATTGCGATTTAATCGATTCAGTTTTTCAACGGGTACATAAGATGTGCTAATACCTTCTTTTCTAAGAAGTGATTCCAATTCCTTCGCAAGACTACCTTTCAATCCTTTTTGGAAGTATACTTTTTGAATTGATTGCCCCGCTTCAATCGCTTCGATGATAGCACGTAATCCGTATATCTGAGATTTTTTTTCCATTTTTAACTATAGTGGAGTTGGTAAACAAGTCTTCTTAACATCCGGATAAAAGGATTAGTGCTATAATTCGTAACTTTTGAAGTGCAAAATAACACAAGATGAGACAATTTAAGGGATATATTTTGCATGGCGTTCGATTTAAGCTAATTCACAATAATAAACACGGTCAAAATGAAAAAAAAGAATGGTAAACTCTATTTAGTGTCACTTGCTTTGGCAGTGAGTTCGATATCAACTGCGCAGTTAGCGACGTCCAATTTTAGTGGTTCCAATGCTGATTTGGATGCTACAGGTAGAAATCCAAGATTGGATTTTGCTTTTCAGCAGGTACGAAATCAAAGACCTCTGGATGAAAAAATTCAAATACAAGGCTCTGCCTTTTTTCATGAGGATTTTAGAAAAGCTTCAATTTACAGCAAGGACGGCATGGAAGGAGTTTTGTACCTACGCTATGATGGTTTCCGAGATCAATTTGAGATAAAACCTATTTCCGAAGACGAAGAAACCCAAGTAGTTCTTCCTAGGGAGGATATCTACTGTGTAATTAATGGAAAAACGGCCAAATTTAGAGGCTATTTGGATAAGAAGGGAAATTATAAGCAGGGTTATCTTTTTGTTTTGGCAGATTTGGACGATATGGTATTGTATGAGAAAAAGGCAAAGCTATTTAAAGAAGGAAAAGAAGCTAGAACTTCCTTGGAGCTTAATGTGCCCAATCGTTTTGTTGAATCAAGAGAATTGTATTTGGGCAAGAAAAGCGAAGAGAAAGAGGAGATTACATATTTTAAGGCTTCAAAAAAGGAGGTATATGCCTTGTTTGAGGATAAAGCAGAGGTGACAAAAAAAATAAAACAATTTGTCTCAAATAATAGATTGAACTTAAAAGAACCTGAAGATGTAGGAAAGGTATTCCGGTATTATAATAATCTTTAGGGAAAATTGTCTATGAAATAAAAAAGGCCATCCAAACTGGATGGCCTTTTTCTTGGTATTAAAATCAATTGGTTATTCGTTATTCGCTGTAAAGATAACTGGCCAGTCAACACTACCTTCCCTGGTCAATACAACCGTTCCAGCATCACCTTGAGAGCTAGAGAAGTTAATGGTCATATCCGGACCGGTAACATCTGTGATCTCATAGCTATAGGTCACTTCGGTGTCCGGGTCATTGTCTCCTTCATCGTTAGGAACTACAACACCATCTTCCAAGAACACTTCCCCGTCTGGAGTGAGCAATGTACAATCCCATTCTATCTCGATGTCATCACCAGCCGCTGGACCCCTTACCAATGTTATGGCGCCAGTTGGGAGATCACCCTCTCTTTGGGTACAATCCAAAAACTGACCAAAACTCATATCGGAAGAGGAGTATACACCGCTGGATACTTCAGTCCAAGTGACCGTACCGACCAAATCAGTACCGGAACATACGTTACCGCTACCAGGGGCAGGACGGGCATTTGTTACAACATAAGAGTGCTCTCCGGCCAAGTTCTCGGTAATCGAACATTCGATCACTGGGAAATACTCAAAAGGAGCCGAGAAAAATGCCCCACCACTTACCGGACCTCCCACATCGGAATTGGTAAAGGTTTCGCCATTGGTCAAGTTAAGTACCAAACGGAACTCAAAACGATCCTTGCCCACAATCATTGACTCGTCAATTCCAGTTGCCGAGACCAATTCGGCAGATGTATAAGATACGGTAACCTGAGGCAATCCCCTGTCCCCAGTGCTGAAATCACTGGCCTGAAGGGTCTGTAAGGGCACTTCACTTGTGGACATGTCGCCACCATCGGTAGAGTTATCATCAAAATTCACAAAAATCTCAACGCTTTCCAGAAGGGCCCCTTCCTCTTCATCTTGTTCTTCCAAGACAAGTGTATAGGCCGACCCGGCATCAAAAGAAGTGGTCACATCGTTGTAGACCAAATCATTGTCTTCATCTATAGTTCGTATAACAGCACCAGTGCCCACTTCCGCTAAAATAGTGTCAACAATCTTATCGTCCGATTCACAGGCAAACAAGGTAGCAACTGCTAAACCTAATGCTGCAATTTTATTATTGTTTGTTTTCATTGTCTGCATCTAATTTTAGTTAGCTATTGGGAATGTAGGCGAAGCCGGGTTGTTGTCCCAAAATACTTGAATTGTTTGATTGGGTTTCGGATCTACAGAGGAGTTGTTGTTCACAAAGTCCGCAGGGTAGTTCAGTGACCTAATATAAGAACCTGGATCCGGTTCCAAATTCGGTTGGAACGTTGTCGGGAAACCTGTCCTTCTGTAGAAGTTATATCCATCAATACCGTTACCGAACAAAGCGATCATATATTGCTCTGCAAGGATATCCATTCTGGCATTGTCATCCGCGGCACCGTTAAAAGCACTGATTATATTGGTACTGTGCGTGGTAACCTCTCCTACCGTAGGCTCGAAAGCCCTGTTGGCCGAGGCATCCAAAGTGACAAATGATTGAACTTTGGCAACTGATTTGGCAAGACCGTTGGTAAGGAATGTCTCAGCCGTACTTGCGTCGTTATTGACCATTGCAACCTCTGCCTGCATGAAATCAACCCAAGTTGCCAACAATATTGGAGTAACGCCGGCACCACCGCCACCATCTCCAACACCCAGTCCTTCGAAACTACTGTCGTCAAAAATACCACCGGAAGGATAAACGCCGTATACCGCTCTTGTAAATCCATCAGGCGGGATACCAGCATTTTGTCCATGGTCCCTGCCCCAATATCCGTTGTCTAGCACACAGAAAGTGAAATTACCATCTGCGTAATGGGCAGGTATTGGCTCCAATCCGCATGCCAAAGTTTCCTCGTTTGGTGGAATCTCCGCACCTGGAACAGCGTTGACCTGGCGATAGAAATAGTAACGAATCCTAGGATCATCTGAGGTGTCCATAAGGTTCATCAACCAATTTGGCAAGTAATCCGCACCTCCCGAAGGCGTATAGTTATCCGCATATCTTGGATGTCTCGCATCTGGAAGAATGGAATTGGTTCCCCATTGGAATTCTAAATCTTCAGCAGTTTCATCTATGAAATTTCCTTCAGCTACAATAGCTTCAAAATTAGCTACGGCACTGCCATCAACCAATCTACTTTGCAAATAGATTTTCATTCGTAAGGTATTACACGCCTTTACCCAGTTGCTCCAGGTACCTCCGTAGTAAAAATCGTTTGCAGGTGTGGTGACAACGTCCCTTTCAAAGTTTGCAATAGCTGCATCAAGTAGACCTAGTGCTGCGGCATAGATACTAGCACCGGAATCCACATTGGGATTCAATATCGGTGTTTCTGCGTTAGCTTGGATCGCTTCGGTATATGGGATGTCCCCAAAGAAATCGACCAAGGTTACAATGGTATAGGCTTCAATGAATTGAGCTATAGCGGTATGTCTGAACAACTCGTTCGCCTCTGCCTCAGGGGCCAAAGCCCTAATATCGGCCAAGATACCGTTCACCTCTAGACCCGAAGGTAAAGATTCTGCATTATCCCCTTGGTAGGCAATATTCCACTCCAAGTTTAGGTTTACCGGGGATAGGTTGGCAATATTCTGATAGTTCCTACCATTTAGGTATCCTATACGTACCAAATCCCCACCATTCTGTCCCATAAGTTCTACGAACGTCGCGAAATCAATTTGAATCGAATTCAAAAGAAGATCTGCGCTGGACTGATCCAAACTCAATTGGTTTGGGTTATCTGTTAGATCGAGTTCAATAGTTTCACAAGCTCCCAAAAGTAAGGTGGCTATAAGTGCACTTGAACCAAATTTTTTAAATATTCTTTTCATTGTTAATCTTTTTAATTTAGAATGAGGCTTTTACACTTAAACCATATCTTCTTGCACTAGGTCCAGCCAAGAAATCAAACCCTCTACCGTTACCTACACCCAAACCAGCTTGGTTAGGATCAAAGTTGGTTCCATCCGGTACGTTGAGGGCATCATAGAATAGGTTCAAACCTGTAGCAGTGATGCTCAAAGATCCAAAAGGGGTCTTGTCCAAGAACTTCTTAGGTAATGAATAACCTAAAGAAACCTCTTGCAAACGAATAACCGTACCATCGAATACACCCAGCTCGTCAGGTCCGAACAATACGTTATTGAAATAGAACGTGGAGTTGTTTATCTGCTTGGTGTTCGGACTTCCGTCAGATTCTTGTACACCTGGCAAAATAAATGTATTAACCCTGTCTACGGTATCCGTGGTCAAACCTCTACCTAATAAAGTGGAAACCGTTCTAGAGTAGATATCCCCACCTTGTGTATAGTTCAAAAGGAAAGAGAAGTTGAAGTTCTTATAAGAAATACTGTTGTTGACATTCAATATCCAGTCGGGGTTTGGATCACCGATCACAAACTGACCTTGCTCCTCAACATAATCACCTGCACTGTCGACCAAGAATTCTCCAGCATCGTTACGGGCAATTCGCGTACCTACAATAACACCAAGTTGCTCACCTTCAATCGCTGCGTTACCTAAATCGGCAAAACCAGAGTAAACAATAATATCCGTATCTGCTCCTAAGTCCTCAACAGTTGCATTGTTGGTAGTAAAGTTACCGTTAACGTTCCAGCTGAATCCACCTTCATCTTGACTCTGGAAAAGATTCAATCCCAAATCAATTTCAAGACCGTCACCCTTGATTTCACCAACGTTGGTCTGTTGTCTTGTGAATCCTGTGGATGGATCCAAAGGTCTGTCAACAATCAAATCTTCAGTTGTTCTGTTATAGTAAGAAGCTTCCAAAGAAACTATGTTATTGAAAAACCTTGTTTCGATACCAACTTCAAACTCTGTCAACAGCTCAGGCTGTAGATTAGGATTACCCAAACGGTTACCTACCGAGTTGGTCACGATATCAACCCCTTCATCCTGGAAGAACTGCGTGTTGATGTTCAGGTTGGTCGCTACCGGGAATCCCGTCGGGAAGTTCGCTGAAGTTCCGAAACCTGCTCTCAATTTCAAGTAGTTCAATCCTTTTTCGGATTTCAAACCATCGAAAACAGTTGTTGGAATAAAGGAAACACTCGCACTAGGGTAGAATACGGAACGATTTTCTATATCCAAATTGGATACCCAGTCATTTCTTCCTGCCAAGGTCAAGAAAATCCATCTGTCATAGTCAAAATCCGCTTGAATGAATGCCCCGGCAATATTTCTTTCTTGGAAGAACTGAATCTCGTTTTGGTTGGCGAAGTTCACGTGTCTAAATACATCGAATACTTGCTGGCCACTACTTGCAACACCATTTCTGTCCAGTACCTCTCGTCTGGATGTGATACCGGCGTTGAAGGTCATACCTATTTGATCGGTCAGATCATAATCACCGTTTAAGATAAGGTCATGGTTCAAAATGGTATTGGTGTTGTTCCAAGTTTGGTAGAAACCACTGATAAGCTCAGCATTTGGCTGACCTCTACCTCCTCTATTTTGCTGGTTGGTATTGTTCTCACTAAAGACATCAAGACCGAATCTGTACAGTATATTAAGGTTATCATTAAAGGCATATGTCAATGACATATTACCGAATACACGGTTGGTCACCTGTTGAACTTTAGCGTTGTTCACTGTCCACAACGGGTGCTGGATACTGTTGTTCTGTCTGTAGTATACACTGGAACCGTCAATAGGGTTCTGGAAAGGGAGACCTATAAGGTCGACACTACGAGGCGTAAAGAACAGTTCCCCAAAAACCGAAGAACCAGTTGCTTGGTTCAAAGCTCCGTTTCCAACACTCGCTGCAACGGGAGGCGTACGGAAATCTGTATTTGAGAAATTTAAAGTACCTGCTACGGTGAACTTGTTGGAAAGAATAGCTCTACCTCCAAGTCCTATTGTATATCTTCTAAGATTGTTTCCTGGCGTAAACCCTTCATCATCCAAATGGCCAAAGTTCGCGTTGTACGAAACCTTTCCATCATCAGATGCTCCCCTAATGTTTACGGAGTTGGATTTTACAGTTCCTGTTCTAAAGAAATCCGGAACACTATTGTAAGGTCTCCAATCGTAACGAGCTCCTTCGAATTCTGGGAAAGCTTGTGGAATTCCAGTAGCTGATGCTGCAGTAGAGTATGGGTGCGCCAATGTGCCGTTCTCATCGAATCCAACATTTGGTCTAGAATCTACACCGTTAATCCATCCTGCTACACCATCTCTCTCAAAGCTTGGTCCCCAGTTACTGAAGAACCATCCGAACGCTTGGTCGAATCCGTTTCCAAATTGGTTTTGGTAATCTGGAAGTGAAGCGATTTCATTGAAGAACAGGGAAGAAGTTACGGTAATCTCATTTTTCTTCACTGCTCCTGTGGAAGCTCCATTTTTGGTGGTTATCAAGATCACCCCGTTTCGACCCAACGTACCATAAAGTGTGGCTGCCGCTAGACCCTTAAGAACGTTAACACTTTCAATGTTGTTCGGATCCAAATCCAAGAAACGGCTGGAACCAGAGTTACCATCGATAAAGTCATCTCCTGCATCACCATCGGTATTACCTACGTTGTTTGTACCACTGTCAAAGGGAACCCCGTCAACAATAAACAAAGGTTGGTTACTTCCACTAAAGGAACTGAAACCACGAATGATGATGTTCGTTCCAGATCCAGAAAGACCACTCTGTTGTGTGATGTTAAGACCGGAAGCTTTACCGGTCAAAACCCTACCAACGTCACCTTCGGTACGTTGCTCCAGAGCTTCGCTTCCAACCTCCGATACGGCATAACCAAGGGCTTGTTTCTCCCTCTTAATACCTTGGGCGGTTACGATTACCTCTTCAAGAGCTTGGGCATCTTCCTGCATTTGGACATTGATGGTGTTCCCAGCGCCAACGGTACGTCTTTCCTCTTTTTGTCCGATGTAGGTAAAAAGAAGCGTCTGACCTGCGCTCGCCTGAATGGCATAATTTCCATCAAAATCTGTTTGGGTACCATTGCTAGTACCTTCTACGACAATGTTAACTCCAGGTAGTGGAAGGCCATCCGAGTCCGTGACCGTACCTGAAATCGTCTTGTCTTGTGCAAAGGACAGATGCACAACAAACGCCAATAGTAGCGTTAACAATCCATTAAGTTTTGTTCTCATTACTTTAATTATTTGAATTAGCTGGCCCTAAAGTCATAATTTCATGTTAATAATCCAAAGGATTTTAGATAAAATTTTAGAATTC
>JBCDAX010000049.1:0-17156 GCA_039184805.1 Bacteroidota bacterium
ATTTTTAATGTAAATTATTTAATTCAATATAATGAAGTCAATTACAATCAAAGGATCCCAAAGAGAAAGCGTGGGCAAGGTTTCTACCAAAGCCTTACGTAATGCTGGAAAGGTCCCTTGCGTGCTGTACGGAGGGGAAAATCCATTACACTTTTCAGCTGATGAACTAGCGTTCAAAAACTTGGTGTACACTCCCAATGCCCACACAGCGGTAATTGAATTGGAGGATGGCCAAAAACTTGAAGCTGTATTGCAGGATATTCAGTTCCACCCGGTTACTGATAAAATCCTACATATCGATTTTTACCAACTATTCAAGGACAAGCCAGTTACCATGAACATTCCTGTTCGTTTGGAAGGAAACTCCCCAGGAGTTCGTAACGGTGGTCGTTTACTTTTCAGAAAGCGTAAACTTTCCATTAAGGCACTACCGGATTTACTTCCTGATTTTATAACGGTTGATATTTCCAAACTACGAATTGGTGGGACCATTTCAGTCGAAACTTTATTGAGTGATGACTTTACTATAATGCATCCCAACAATACTGCCGTGGTACAGGTGAAAGCTTCTAGAACTTCTGTTGCAGACGAAGAGGAGGAGGAAGAAGTAGAAGAAGGAGCAGAAGCAGTAGCAGAAGGGGGCGAAGCTGCTCCAGAGGCTGCAGCAGCAGAATAATTAATGAAGAACCGATTTTGAAGCATCCTCCGATATTAATTGGTGGGATGCTTTTTATTTTTTGAGAGTTCTTAGTCTTATGTGGAATCAAATAAAAAAATGGATAGGCTCCTCCTCTCCATTACTTGAAGAAAAGGATGTCATGAAAAAATTCTTAGTTGTTGGACTGGGAAACATTGGTACAGAATACGAAGAAACACGACATAACATCGGTTTTACAATTCTGGATTACCTAGCTACACAAGAAGATTTTACTTTCGAAAGTGCTAAACTAGGAGCAATAGGTACATTTAAGTATAAGGGAAAAAGCATACTCTGTCTAAAACCATCCACATACATGAATCTTAGTGGAAAAGCTGTAAAATATTGGATGGAGAAGGAAAAAATTGCTTTAGAAAATATTCTGATCATAACCGATGACATCAATCTTCCCTTTGGCACACTTCGCCTAAAGACCAAAGGCAGTGATGGAGGCCATAATGGATTAAAGAGCATTCAAAGTCTTTTACAAACCGGGCAATATCCACGTTTTCGATTTGGTGTTGGTTCTAATTTTGGGAAAGGGCGACAGATTGAATATGTCTTAGGAAAATGGAACGATCAAGAACTTCCTATTTTGCCCGAAAGGTTGAAACAATCTGCTCAACTGGTCAAGTCCTTTATTTTTGCTGGAGCAAAAAACACCATGAACCAATACAACGGGACATAACCCTATAGGGTTTTGAACTCGAAAACTCCAGAATCTGAGGTATTCCCCTCTTCATCTGTGGTGATTACTCTCCAAAAGTAAACGGTATTGGCCACAACTGTGGCAGATACGGAAGAAGCAAAAGCATCAAATGTGCCCAACTCCGTAGTTGGTGGATTTTGGTTTGAAAAAAACACTTGATACCCTTGTATATCATTTTCTACATCGGCTCCTGTCCATTCCAAAACAACATTGTTGGATGAATTGGGTGAAACCGTAGAACCAGATACTGGACTTACCAGTTGAGCGGGAAATGGCGCATAGGTCGTTTGAGACCCCGAATTGTAGAAAAGCCATGTCTCACTTGTGGCGCTTTGATTGGACTGGGAATTCATCGAAGTTACCGACCAAGAATATGGTGTTCCCTTGTTTATAGAAACACTTGCAGAAGTGGAAGCCGTAGTTATACTCAACGGTACATTTGTATTTAAGTTAATGGCCCTCAGGGTATAGCTTTCGGTGTTATCAGAGGCCATCCATTCGAAAGTGACCTGGCTCAATTCTTCATTTACACTCACGCCAGTGGTACACTCTGAGTTTTCATCTGGGAATATCAATTGAACAGCTGTTGGTACAGCTGGTGGGTCATCGCTTCCTCCACATGAAATCATGACCGCACCCAAAAACACTAAAATTGTGAAACTCCTCATCGTTTTGCCATTTTAAAAACATCGCTAAATCCTTCTCCTTCCACTCTTAAATAGTAGGTCCCAGTGGAGAGCGAAGAAAAATCCATTATAATCTCACTTCCACTAATTGTTTTGTTCTCCTCCATTACCAATCTACCGGTCACAGAAAATACCTTTAAATTCACATTCCCTGTAATTTGATTTAGGAAAAGTTTAGTTTCGGGCCCAACCGGGTTAGGATACAAAATGCCCACAGAACCTATAACAAAAGTTTGCAAATAACTCCCTTGACAAGGTAAATTGGTAGACACTTTCAATGTGTTCAGCCCTTCTTTCAAATCCAATTCTATCTGTGAATCTTCGGTCTGGGTGACCAGCCCGTTAAGTTCAACATTATAAAGTGAGCCACCCTCCAATTGCAAGGAAACCACGTCACCTCCAACAGATGAAACTACACCTAAAACTTCTGGTTCCATTAGAGCGATTTCAAAGCAGGTTTCTTTATATACGATTGACCCATCCGTGGCAGAAATACATAAACTATAGGTTCCGGCACTAAGGTTATTAAATAGTCCGGATGATGTGAATTCTAAATTCAATGGGGTCGAGCCATTGTCTAATACTGCAGTATAGGTCAATGAAGTGTTTACTGGGGTTATCTCAACTGTTCCATCATTATTGCTTCTACAGCTTTCACTATTTATCTCTACCAAAAAGTTGTTGGCAGGTAATCGGTTTACTGGACAACCCGTAACATCTACTTCAACCCCTGCCGGCGTTCCCAAACATAAATCATCCCCATCATCAAAAACACCATCTCCGTCATCATCTGGCCTGAACGCCCCTTCTGCACAAATCTCCAAAGAAAAATCTTCTATGACGCCTCCATCACCTGGAGCCGTATCTTGTACCTCTAAAATCCATTCTCCTGAGGGAGATTCCCCATTAAATGCAGATAAGTCACCTAATGGCCTGACTGTCCCGGAAATCACTGGATTGCCTGAACAAATCAATTCATTACCGCTATCATCAAAAATGGCATTAATATTATTTAGATCTCCGCAGGTATTTGCAATAAGCGCGACCTTTGTTCCTGAAGGCGAGATTAGGTTTATGACCAAATCGCCCACGAAGGTGTGGTTTAAAACCAAGGTCACGTTTACATCGGCGACTGGCAAGTCGTCTACAAACTGTATGGTTGCTGTCTCTGTGGAAACTCCTACCTGGGATATAGAAATTGGCGTATCGCCCGTCTCCCTGTTTTGACAGTTTACCTCTATAGTAGTGAAAGAAAAAGGTGTTCCAAAAGTTCCCTGTCCACAGTTATTAAGAGGTCGGACTCTCCAAAAGTATGTCGTTTCTGATTGCAGGGTGTTGGTGCTATATTGGTTAAAAACAGTATTTGCAGTATCTACAATATTGGTAAAACCGGCATCGGTAGCAATCTCTATCTGGTAACTACTACTATTTGGTTCCGCTTGCCAATTAAACTCAGTACTCAAGGAAACATTAGTGGTTCCATCAGAGGGAGAAACCAAAGTAATATTTGAAAAGGTCGTGTTCTGAATGCTCACATTTAAATCAACTTCAGTAGTTAAGGAAGTTGAAGTAGCCCGCACGGTTATAGTATACTCTCCTGGGGCCACGGCATTGGTTCCAGATAGTGTTAAATCTACCGCTGTATTATTAGTACTGCTTTGTATAGGAGAAAAAGCTGCGGACATACCTACGGGAACATCTGCGGAAAAAGTAGATGTTTCACTAAAGCCACTAAAAGTCTGGTAGTTAAAAGGAATAACCAAGTCATTAGGTTCACACACCTCAAAAGACAAACTTTCAAAATCCAAAACTACCTGGGAGGTCTGAATGGTGAAGTTGGAAGAATTCAAAGCGAAAAACACATTATCACTTGCTTTCACCATAATTCTGGCAGATGTAGTCGCATCACCTGGAAGTAAAACTTCTTCACTACCATCGTTAGGGGTATTCTCAAGTAAGGTGATTGGAAAGGTATTCCCACCATCCGTACTAAGAAAAATATCAACTGTTTGCGCATTAACTGGTGCCACATCGGTATTGGCCACATCCCATGTTATAGTTTGGGCAGTCCCAGCCGAGTATGTCTGATTTGAACTTTGCGAAGTTACCTCAAAAGGGCCTGCAGAGTTGACCACTTTTACATTCAATATATCCGATATGACCTGTCCCCCACCTGTGGCGTTATCTCTTACCGTCAATGCAAAACTCAAATCTCGTTGGATATTGGATACCGTTTCCCAAGCACTACTTTCTGGAGGATTGGTCTGTGTGAGGTTTCCTTGGGCAACTCTCGATAACCTAGGAAAATAACGTGCCGGGCTGGTCGATGGGGGCAAAGACCTAAAATTAGCCCCTGATGGATTTTCTGGACCAAATGTCGCAGTGGTTACCACACCGTTATCTATTTGCTCCCACGTATATGTAAGTATATCTCCGGGGTCTGGGTCCGTGGCAATTCCTTCTAAAACAAAAGCTGTTCCTACAGGAATTACAAAATCCCCAATCGGAGTGACCGAGGGTGGATTATTTGTTAAGGCCGAAGTAACACCGCAACTGACTGTTTCCAGGTAATCCCGTATTTGGACAATACTGTTGTAGTGAAAATAATCGTCACCATTGGGTTCTACATCATTCCCTGGAACTATTCCAGCATACCCCATAATAGTTGTTCCGCTCGCAGGCTCGGCCTGAACCCCAGTTCCTTCCGACTCAAAAGACCAGGTATGGTTTGCACCAAACTGGTGCCCCAACTCGTGAGCCACAAAATCCAGGTCAAAAACATCTCCCTCGGGAATAAATCCCGAAGCAAAAGCGCTTCCTTTTCTGTTATCTCGACAAACTGAACCAATAAATCCTGCATTTCCATTATCCTGCCCCTGTTGCGCTCTAGCGAAAAGATGTCCTACATCGTAATTAGCTTCACCAATAATCGAAGTCAAGGTACTCTGTGTTTGCACGTTCAGATTACCAGTATACGGATCGGTGGCAGCGTCTGTAAAAACAACCAAGTTATTATTGGGAATTAACTCAAGCGTTGCTCCCAAGTCTGTTTCAAAAACCTCATTTACTCGTGTAAGTGTTGCGTTGATTGCCGCTAATGCGTCTGCTACAGTACCTCCATGATATGCAGTGTATTCCCCAGTTGTAGATACCGCAATTCTAAAAGTTCGTAAAACTTGGTCATCAACCAGCGGGTTCAACGTTTTTTGGACCTCTTGCTTCAGTTTTTCCGTTCCACATATAAATGCAGACTTCGCAGAACTGTGCTTGTCATACACCACATAGGCTCCTTTTTGATTAAGGATGGGTTCCATAAAAGTGGTTACATATCCATCCACTTGTACTATCATACTTTGTAAACCTTTATGGGAACTGCTCAGTCTAACCCTATATTTTCCATCTGGACTTTGCCCTGTATATGATTTGATATTTGGGAACTTTTTGGCCAATTCTGGATGAAACACTGGCTTCTCATGAAGTTTAAAAGGAATGACTTCTCCATTGGCATTTGGAAGATACACAAGTTTGGTTGTGGATTTGGAAGTACCAATGCCATTCAATTGCTTCTGAAAATCCTGGGCGTTTAAGGTAAAAACCCTATCCTTTGATTTTATGTTCCCTACTGAAATGCTCTTAAGTCCAAAACCAGAAGATTGACTCCAATACTCTTGTTGGGCAGAGGTGTAAAAGAAGCTAAAAAATATGGTAATTGAACAAACAAGACGTAATTTAGCTAACATGCATAAGTGTGGTGTAAGTTGCTTCAAAAATAAGGCTTTTTATTTTTTTGTTTCTAAGTGAAGACAATCCAAGGTATTTCACAGTTTAAAAGTTCCATTTCAACGGCCGTGACCATTGGCACCTTTGACGGCGTGCACATCGGACATCGGAAGATACTGGAACGCCTCATAAATGATGCCAAAACTGCAGGACACAAATCGACTGTCCTAACCTTTTTCCCCCATCCTAGGATGGTTTTACAAAAAGATACCGAAATCAAACTTCTGAACACACTTGATGAAAAGGTTGAAATTTTAAAAGGTCTAGGGCTGGATTATCTAATTATACATCCATTTACCAAAGAATTTTCCAGATTATCAGCAACCGAATTTGTTAGAGATATTTTGGTCAACACATTGAACACCAAAAGAATCATTATTGGTTATGACCATAGGTTTGGAAGAAACCGGAATGCTAGTATTCAAGATTTAATTGGTTTTGGCAATAGTTTGGATTTTGAAGTAGAGGAAATTCCTGCCCAAGAGATTGATGACGTTTCCGTGAGTTCAACCAAAATTAGAAACGCCTTATTGGATGGTGATATTACTACTGCCAATGTGTATTTAGGTTACCCTTATATGTTATCTGGGATTATTAAAAAAGGTAAGGGTCTAGGCAAAAAATTTGGATTTCCCACGGCTAACATACATATTGAAGAATCTTACAAACTGATTCCAAAAAAAGGGGTTTATGTAGTGAAGGGTATATTAGATTCCACGGTCTATTTTGGGATGATGAACATTGGGAGTAACCCGACAGTCTCCGGTACAAAACAGAGCATAGAAGTCAATTTTTTTGATTTTAATGACGACATTTACGGTGAAAAGATTCAGGTACAGCTACTCCATCGCCTTAGGGATGAACATAAGTTTGATTCAGTGGAAAATCTACAAAAACAGTTGGAAAAGGATAAAGAGAAATCATTGCAATTAATTGCCCAACATCATGCTTAACCAATTCCTCTTCAAAAAAATCGATAATGCTCAGCTTGTTGTTTTCAGGGTTTTCTATGGATTGTTGATTTGTGCCGAAGCTTTTGGAGCCATTGCCACTGGGTGGGTTCGTAGAACTTTTATTGAACCCAAGTTTACCTTTTCTTTTATCGGTTTTGAGTGGTTGCAGCCTTTACCCGGAAATGGTATGTACATTTATTTTGTTGTAATGGGTATCATGGGTATTCTGATTACTATTGGTTATAAATATCGTTTTAGTGCCTTTGCGTTTGCTTTTATGTGGTCTGGGGTCTATCTCATGCAAAAGACGTCCTATAATAACCACTATTATTTATTGATGTTATTGGGCTTTATTATGGCGCTATTTCCTGCCCATAGAGATGTTTCTTTGGACAGTAAGTTGAATCCTAGTCTTCGTTCAAATAGCATGTCCAACTATTTCAGATGGATTATCATACTTCAACTTTTTATCGTGTACACCTATGCATCTATTGCCAAATTGTATGGGGATTGGTTAGATTTTAGCATCATCGAACTTTTAATGCGCGGAAAGAAGGACTATTTTCTGATTGGGGATTTTCTCCAACTTAAATGGGTGCATAAAATCATCGGTTTCTTTGGTATTTTCTTTGACTTACTGGTTGTTCCCGCCTTGCTTTGGAAACCAACAAGAAATATTGCTTTTATCTTTTCCATTTTCTTCCATTTATTCAATAGCATTGTTTTCCAAATCGGAATATTTCCTTATTTATCATTGGCGTTCATCGTTTTCTTTTATGAACCCCAAACCATTCGGAACATTTTCCTGAAAAAGAAAAAAGTGGAAATCCCTGAGGACATATCCTATCCATCTACCTATAAATGGATTCTTGGTGCATTGGGCATCTATTTTGTAATTCAACTTTTGCTTCCACTTCGTCATCACACCATTCCGGATGACGTGCTTTGGACAGAAGAAGGCCATAGACTGAGTTGGCGCATGATGTTACGCAGTCGCTCTGGGAATATCCGAATTAAAATAGTTGACAAAGAAAGTGGTAAATCCGAATATGTAAAGCTTGATGAGCATTTGACCAAAAAACAAAAAAGAAAAGTAGCTTGCTATCCCGATTTTACTTGGCAGTTTGCGCAATACCTAAAAAAAGAACACGCAAAAAGGGGAGAGGACATTCAGGTTTTTGTCATAAATCGAGTCAGGGTGAACAAGGGAAAGTATTCAGAATTCATCGACCCAAAAGTTGATTTGGCCAATGTGCCATGGAAGCACTTTTCACATAACGAATGGATAAGACCTTCACAAAGCGACTAATCTCTTGTTCTTCTTTCACAGATTGATGTAAATTTGCCGTTCTAAAACTCAGTCCATGCTTCAATTACAGGTACTACGGGAAAATAAAGATGCTATTGTCACTGCATTGAAAAAGCGAAACTTTGATGCCAAATCCTTGCTGGAAACCGTATTGGATTTAGATGAAAAAAGACGTTCGACCCAAGCTAAGTTGGACAGCGCTTTGGCAGAATCTAACAAACTGTCCAAAGAAATTGGTATGCTTTTTAAGTCCGGTAAAGCAGAGGAAGCGAATGTTTTGAAAGCAAAAACGGCAGAGTTAAAGGAAAGCTCCAAACAATTGGGCGAGGATTTGAATAAAGCCGCAGAAGCACTTCAACAAAATTTGTATCTAATTCCCAATATCCCCCATGAATCAGTCCCTGCAGGGAATTCAGATGAGGACAATGAAGAAGTATTTCGAGAAGGAGACATTCCAAAATTGAATGAAGACGCACTACCCCATTGGGAACTAGCAAAAAAGTACGACCTCATTGATTTTGAGCTAGGTGCAAAGATTACAGGAGCAGGATTCCCTATATATAAAGGTAAGGGTGCGCGGTTACAGCGTGCATTAATTTCCTATTTCTTGGATAAGAATACAGATGCTGGATATTTTGAGGTACAACCCCCTTTAATGATTAATGAAGCTTCTGGTTATGGTACAGGACAATTACCCGATAAAGAAGGTCAAATGTATCATGTGACCGAGGATGACTTATATCTGATACCTACTTCGGAAGTTCCTATCACTAATATGCACAGGGGGGATTTACTTGCTGAAAAAGATTTTCCTATCGCCTATACGGGTTACACTCCTTGTTTTAGGAGAGAAGCGGGTAGCTATGGAGCCCATGTAAGAGGTCTTAATAGACTCCACCAATTTGATAAAGTAGAGCTCGTTCGAATAGAACATCCGGATACATCCTACCAAGCTTTGGACAACATGGTGGAACATGTTAAAGATATTCTTAGGGACTTAAACCTTCCCTATAGAATTCTTCGCCTGTGTGGAGGGGATTTAGGCTTTACTTCTGCCCTTACTTTTGATTTTGAAGTTTTTTCTACGGCACAAGACCGTTGGTTGGAAATAAGTTCGGTGTCCAATTTTGAGACCTTTCAGGCGAATCGACTTAAACTTCGATTCAAGGATAAAAATGGAAAAAGCCAATTGGCACACACCTTGAATGGTAGCTCTTTGGCCTTGCCCAGAGTATTGGCAGGCATTTTGGAAAACTATCAAACCGAAAATGGTATCGAGATTCCAGAAGTTTTGGTCCCCTACTGTGGATTTGACCGAATAAATTGAGTTTTGAGATTCAATTAACATAAATATCAAACTTTCCCCGTTATATTTAGACGATGCGATGGTTGTGTCTCATATTCTTATCCCTACTTTTTT
Source organism: Bacteroidota bacterium (assembly GCA_039184805.1). GTDB lineage: Bacteria > Bacteroidota > Bacteroidia > Flavobacteriales > Flavobacteriaceae > Flagellimonas. The sequence goes on from JBCDAX010000049.1 coordinate 9,555, forward strand.
CTTCGTCTTTTGGTCAAGAAGATTTTTTGGCCAAGCAATATTTCAATGATGGGGAGTATGAAAAGGCGGTCGTCTTTTTTGAGAAACTTACCAAAAAAAATCCTCGAAGAACGGACTATGGTGAGGGATTGGTCGCCTGCTACCAGCAATTGGAACGCTATGAAGATGCTGAGGCCTTTTTATTGAAAAAAGTCGAGGAATCCTATGCATTTCCAACCTTTTTTATTGAACTGGGGTATAACTATGCCTTACAGGATCAACCTGAAAAGGCCATTGACTATTATGATAAGGCCCTTCAGAAAATAGACGAAAACCCGAACTTTGGCTATAGTGTGGGCTACCGCTTTCAGAAGTATGCGCTTTTGGACCAGGCGATACAAGCCTATTCTAGAGCAATGGAGCTAAAGCCTGAATTAAACTATGATTTTCAGTTGGCCCGAATCTATGGCGAACAGGGTAACATTGAAAAAATGTATCAAGCCTATCTGAATCTTATTGTAGAAGGTCGCACCTCGCGTTCCAACATTCTACGAAATATTGATGAGTTTATCTCGGAAGATGGTTCACAACCTAACAATATAACCCTTAGAAAGGTCTTACTTAAAAATGCACAAAAAAACCCAGATGTGCTTTGGAATGAATTGCTGAGCTGGCTCTTTATCCAACAAAAACAGTACAAAAGTGCTTTTGGTCAAGAAAAAGCCATCTTTAAGCGGTCAGAGTTTCCTGCTGTAGATCGCTTGGAAACTTTAGGACAAATTGCATTGGAAGATCAAGACAACGAAACGGCTACTGACGTCTTTGAATTCATCGTGCAAAATAGCAATGACCCAGTTGTTAAACTCAATGCCCAATTAAATCTCATAGATATCGAATTACAAGAGGTCAACTCAAAAACTATGGATTTGGCTGAGAGAAAATACAAGGATTTACTATCGGAGTACGGAAACCAAAGTCAAACACAGCAACTGCAAATCGCTTACGCCAACTTTCTGACTTTTAAAAAAAACACTCCATCACTTGCAATTTCCATGTTGAAGGAAAGTCTCGAGCTTCCCATGGGGCGAATGCCTAAGGCCTACATAAAAATGACCCTAGGTGATATTTTGGTTTTTGATAGGAAGTTCAACCAAGCTTTAATCTATTTTACGCAAATTCAAAAAAGTCTCAAAAATGATGTATTGGGACAAGACGCCCGATACAAAGTGGCACAAACCAGTTTTTATAAAGGGGATTTTGACTGGGCCTTAACGCAATTAAAAGTTTTACGGGGTTCAACCTCCCAACTGATTGCTAATGATGCAATGCAATTGAGTTTGCTCATTTCGGATAACTCCTTGGAGGATTCGACCCAAACCGCACTTAAAAAATATGCCCGTGCCGACTTGTTGGCCTATCAAAATAAAACCGATGAAGCTATTGAAGCTTTAGAGGATATTTTACAAAACCATAAAGGGGAGAAAATAGAGGACGAGGCGCTTCTAAAACAGGGGGAGCTTTTGGAAGGCGTAAATCGCCATAAGGATGCGGAGTTCAACTACAAGAAAATCACTGAGTTTTATGGGGACGGCATTTTAGCGGACGATGCCCACTTTGCTCTCGGGGAATTGTATCGGAATATTCTCAACGAGCCAGAAAAAGCGAAGATTCATTACGAAAAAATAATCTATAACTATCAAGATAGCTACTATTTTCCTAAAGCCAGAAAGCATTTTAGAAGGCTTCGGGGAGATATCATAAACTAATTCTGCCTACTTTTAGAGCGTAAAATTTACTTATATGCTCATTTACAATGTTACCATAAATATTGATGACAGTGTCCATGATGATTGGCTTCTTTGGATGCGGGACAAGCATATCCCCGACATGCTGGCAACAGGTAAATTTTCCCACGCCAAAATGACCAAGATTCTTGTGGAAGAGGAAATGGGCGGCACCTCATACTCCGTACAATACACAACTAAAGACAGAACAACACTGGAGGCATATTACAAGGAAGATGCAGAACGGATGCGAGGAGACGGACTAAAGCGTTTTGCAGATAAGTTTGTGGCATTTAGGACGGAATTGGAGGTGATTAGTCAACAAATACCCTAGTCTCATAAACTGTCCTTTGCAAAGGGCTTAAATCCTATTTCAAAAATTCCGAGTAACTTGCAAAAAACCCTACCGTGTCCAAAAAGAAGAAAAGGAAACCGAACCCCAACGGACATGAAGACAACCTAGTTCAGGCAAAAAAACATCTCGGACAACACTTTTTGAAAGACGAGACCATTGCCCAACGTATTGCAGAGACCCTTTCACTCGAAGGCTATTCCAATGTCATTGAAATTGGACCTGGAATGGGAGTGCTGACCAAGTATCTTTTGTTACGAAATATGGATTTGGTGGCTATGGACGTAGATGCGGAGTCCATTGTCTATCTCAATCACAGCTTTCCCTTGGAGCATCCCAGACTATTGGAAAAGAATAACCGATTAAATATAATCGAAGCCGATTTTCTAAAATTCGACCTAAAACAACTTTATGGCGATGAGCAATTCGCGATAACCGGAAATTTCCCATACAATATTTCAAGTCAGATTGTTTTCAAGGTGCTGGAAATGCGTAATCAAATCCCAGAGTTTTCAGGTATGTTCCAAAAAGAAGTGGCACAACGTATTTGTGAAACCCCGGGAAGCAAAACCTACGGCATCTTATCGGTTCTCGTACAGGCTTTCTATAAGGCCGAATATCTCTTTACTGTTCACCCTCAGGTATTCGACCCTCCTCCAAAAGTTCAGTCAGGCGTTCTGCGGCTCACACGTAAAAAAGAGTTCCAACTACCCTGCGATGAACATCTCTTTTTTAAAGTGGTCAAAGCGGCATTCAACCAAAGGAGGAAGACATTGAGGAACAGTCTTAAAACCTTTAATCTCTCCGATAATCTAAAAGAACATACTATCTTTGGTCAGCGTCCGGAACAGCTGGACGTAGCTGATTTTGTTACACTGACACAGCAGATAGCCAATGACTCCGTTTAAACTCACAGACGAACTTCTAGTTGAAATCCAGCAACTGATTGCAGACAAGCAAAATGCCGATTTGCGACTTATGATGAAGGAGTTCCACTACGCGGATATCGCAGAGATAGCGGACGAACTTGAAGTGAACGAAGCCACCTATCTTATTAAGTTACTGGATAGTGAAAAAACTTCGGATATCCTTGCTGAAATGGATGAGGATGTGCGGGAATCGGTCCTAAATAATTTGTCCGTAAAGGAGATTGCCGGAGAGCTGGAGGAATTGGATACGGATGATGCTGCTGATATTGTAGGAGAACTTCCAGATGAGATTGTCCAAAAGGTAATCTCTGAGATTGAAGACAAAGAACACGCTAAAGATATTGTAGACCTGCTTCGCTATGATGAGGACACCGCTGGTGGTCTTATGGCGAAGGAATTAGTTCAAGTCAACGAAAATTGGAATGTCCTGACCTGCGTCAAAGAAATGCGGGCACAAGCAGAAAATGTCACTAGGGTCCATTCCATTTACGTTGTGGATGATGAAGGCAAACTCAAGGGAAGACTTTCTTTAAAAGACCTGTTAACCACTTCTACCAAAACCCATATCAAAGATGTCTACATTCCAAAGGTGGATTCTGTTACGGTAACCGAAAAAGGTGAAGAGGTTGCAAAAATCATGTCCAAATATGATTTGGAAGCGATACCTGTTGTTGATGAGATAGGCAGATTGGTAGGACGAATCACTATTGATGATATTGTTGATGTAATCCGAGAAGAAGCGGAAAAAGATTATCAATTGGCTGCTGGTATATCTCAAGATGTAGAGGCAGACGACAGTATTTGGGAATTGACCCGAGCCCGTCTCCCTTGGTTGATTTTGGGGCTATTTGGAGGTTTGGGAGCCGCGGCTATTATGGGTGGTTTTGAAGAGATGATAGCCAAACATGCCATTCTATTCTTTTTTACGCCTCTTATAGCGGCTATGGCCGGAAATGTGGGGGTACAATCCAGCGCAATCATTGTACAAGGTTTGGCCCATGATGATTTAAAAGGTAGTATTCGGGATAGGCTTTGGAAAGAAATGCTTTTGGCCCTTCTCAATGGGTTAATTCTTGCCATTTTACTTTTATTTTTTACATGGATTTGGAAAGGGGATTTTTCAACAGCCATGGCCATATCCATTTCATTGGTAGCCGTTATAGTAGTGGCAGGTATTATTGGCACCTTCATCCCCTTATTCTTAGAACGAAGAGGAATTGATCCTGCCATAGCAACAGGGCCTTTTATCACTACCAGCAACGATATTTTTGGAATCCTAATTTATTTCTGGATTGCAAAAATTATTTTAGGAATCTAAACTTGCATTCATATGAAACCCATAAATCTTAAAGAAAAACATAAGGCGTTTTCAAAGCAATGGCATCCTCATCAAATAGCTACGGTAGATGACATGCAAGTGATTCTTGCCAAAATCCAAGGCGAATTTGTTTGGCACTCCCATGATGACGAAGACGAGCTTTTCCAAGTTTTAAAAGGGACCCTCTTCATGAAATTCAGAGATAGGACTGAAGAAATAAAAGAAGGGGAAATTATCGTTGTCCCGAAGGGCGTAGAGCATTGCCCTTCTACAAAAGATGGGGAAGAAGTACATTTATTGCTATTTGAAAAACAAAATACAGCCCACACAGGCAATGTGCAGCACGAAATGACACAGACTGAATATCCGAAAATTTAAGCCTACTCCTTAAAGTAAAAAGCCGATGGCTTCCTAAAAAACCACCGACTTCCATTAACAACTAGTCACGTTATTTTAATTTTATAGCCCGCAGTCCACCACCTGCTCCAAATTCAGAAATATAAATTATTCTTCTCAACGGGTCTACTGCTATTCCGTTGGGAGAATTAAAAGAGGCCTCTTCCAAAGACCCATCTGTTGCGCCCAATTCACCGGTACCTGCAAATAGAGAAATATCTCCAGATAAGGTCACACGATAAATTACATTTTCTCCAATACCCGTTACAAAAAGAGACCCTGCAAAATGGGTCAAATAACCTAACACAAAACCTTCAACCACGGTTGGCAGCGTGGCCAAGGATTCCAAGGTTCCATTTGCCGATACCTTGATTATTTCTCCTGATCCAAAATTACCTACATACAGATTACCTTTATTATCAAAATCCAGCCCTATAGAACCAGCTATCCGAGCATCTTCCGCATAAATACTTACCTCACCCTGAGGGGTAACCTTATGTACCACAGGAAGATTAAGGTTTGTAACATAGGCGTTGCCCTTATGGTCCAAAGTGAGGCCAGCAGGAAACCCAGGTAAAGTAGCCAGTACGGTTCGGGTACCATCCGAAGCTACTTTTAACACATCTGCTTCGGTACTACCATCATTTAGAGCCGTAAAGCGGATGTTGTTTACTACGAAAATGTTCCCGCGTCGGTCTACTGCATTTCCAGTAGGCGCAAAAACACTGTCTACGGCAATTTCGAATTCTCCTGTTTTGGGCATTGTTCTAAATACTTCTGTTCCAGAAAAATTACCGAAATTACTTGTTAGCACATTTCCCTTTCTATCTATGGACACGCCGTCGTTACCTGGGAAGTTGGAGACAATGGTTTCCACTGTTGCCTTTTCTGAGACTTTTCCAATAAAGTCATCGGTACATGATGATAAAAAAAGTAAAGAAGCGGAAAAAACCGCAAATCCCTTAAACACATTGAGTTTGATTGTTTTCATGAGGTTTTTCTTTTAAAGTTAGATACGCGAGTTTATAGCGAAAATCCTCTCAAATCGCCTCAATGTATACAGCTAGACCAATTACACTCCCATTTTCTTAATGTAGTTGGAAGGGGTATCATTAAGAACCGATTTAAAGGCTTTATTAAAAGTTGATTTTGAATTGAATCCAACTTCTAAAGAAAGAGAAAGAAGTGTTCTAGTGGCATGTTCGTTGTTCCTAATCTTTTTCAAAAAAGCCTCTATACGGTATTTGTTGATGAATTCGTAGAAGTTACTTTGATAAATATTATTCAAAAGCCAGGACAAGTTATTAGTTGTGGTGTCCAACTCTTGGGATAAATCTGTGAGGGTAAGTTCATTTTTAAGATATACCTTTTCTGTTTCAATAAGACCCTCCAGTTTTGATTTTAAGATCTCTATTTCTGATTCCGGCAATCTTTGTTTGATTATTCCCTTATCAATCTTTGTATCTATTTGAATTCGAAAAATCTCGGGTTGCCTCAAGGCATAATACCCGACAATATAAATTAGCACGGGGATTCCTATCCAGACCATGTCGTAATTAATATACCAAAACCCAAACTTTAGGTAATAACCATTTAAGAAACTTAGCATCCAAAGAAATAATATAAATCCAACAAGAATATGAATGGCTCTTATAAAGGAAGTGGTCTGTTGGACAAAAGAAAGTTGAGAGGTCTCTCTCTGATGATAGTTAAAAATAAGCTGGCCGCAGAAATACCAAAAGATACAATTATGCACTAGTGCTAGAAGTTCCGCCAAAAAAAATGGAACTCCCAGATCCCCTCCAGACCATTTATTCGCGAAGACTTCGGTGGGCAGTACATTCAAATAAACCAAATAAGCTAGGTAAATCAGCGCAGGAATATAGTGAACCCAATGCAATCTGTATTTTTCACTTCCTTTTTCAAGCAATCTTTTTAAGTAGATATATCCTAAAGGGCCATAAAGAAAAATGAATGGTTCAAGTAGAAAAGCTCTTTGGATAACCCAATATTGCTCGGCCTTAAAAATGGCAACCTTGGCAAAAAGCACCAGACATGCCATTGCAATCTGCATGGACAAAATCGTGTTTGCGTGGGTATTGGTGCGATGCACCATAGGTAAGGTAATTGCCAAAAAAAGACCTTGCGCCACACCTAAAAGTATCACAAGGTCCATTGAATTGAAACTGCCCATTCATTTTTAATTGGTACTACAAAAATATGGTATGTGTATTCAAATTTCGACCGAATGTATACAAGAATACTTCCAATTCTTGTTCATTTAAGATTTATTTGGAAATTGTAAATTGCAACAACACTTTACTTTATGAAAGTACTTCATCTGGACACCAATCACCCCTTACTAATTGACCAACTTGCTGCTCTTGGATTTGAAAACCATGAAGATTACACTTCAACCAAAGAAGAAGTTGAAAAAAAGATACAGGAATATGAAGGGATAATAATCCGAAGTAGGTTTACCATAGACCAACAGTTCTTAGATAAGGCCACCCATCTAAAATTTATTGGTCGTGTTGGTGCAGGACTTGAAAATATAGACACCAAGTATGCCAAACAAAAAGACATATTTCTCGCATCTGCTCCCGAAGGGAACAGAAATGCCGTTGGGGAACATGCTTTGGGTATGTTGCTATCCCTTATGAACAAATTGAACAAAGCCCATCGTGAAGTAAGAAAAGGCAAATGGGACCGAGAAGGAAATCGGGGAGTTGAATTGGATGGCAAAACTGTAGGTATTTTGGGATATGGAAATATGGGTAAGGCCTTTGCCAAAAAATTACAGGGTTTTGATGTTGAAATCATTTGTTATGATATTATTGGCGG
>JBCDAX010000050.1:0-16165 GCA_039184805.1 Bacteroidota bacterium
CTAGTTCAATTTTCACATAAATACCTATTAAAATATTAATTATAATCTATAATATCAATATAGTTCAAAATTATATCAATATTAAGGTAGAAAGAATTTTTTCATCCACTTAGTTTTATGCTATAGAAGTATCAGGTAAAAAAAGACGTATGAAGAGTGCAGAAAAATTGGAAATGGCTAACAAGGCTCATGAAGAAATTCCGGGAAATCCTTCCACGGCAACAAGTAGCAAGCAGAAATTGAATGATCGCTCTAATGGAAAACCGTTACGAGTGCTTTCTGAAGCGGATTGGAAGTTTTGGATGGAACAAGGGTATGTTGTAGTCAAGAATGCCGTTTCAAGAGAACAAGCCAAGGCAACTGCTGACTTTGTTTGGGAGTTTGATGAAAAAGACCCTGAAAACCCTGAGACATGGTACGCCCCACCCCGAGCGGAAATGAAGATGAAAGAGCTAACGGGAACGGGCATGGTTGAAGTTTACAACCATCAACACTTGTGGAACAATAGACAAGAGCAAAGAGTGTACGACGCTTTTGTAGATGTTTGGGGCACTGAGAAATTATGGGTGACCATTGACCGGGCCAACCTAAACTTTCCATTGCAGCCTGGGGTGGATAAAAAAGGCTTTATCCATTGGGATTACGATCCAGAGACCAAACCTCAAAATGTTCAAGGGGTTTTGGCATTGGCCGACCAAACGGATGAAAATATGGGCGGGTTCCAGTGTATTCCTTGGTTATATCGAAATTATGATACCTGGAAATTGACCCAGCCCGAAGAGAGAGATCACTTTCAACCAGACGTTTCAGGCTTGGAAGACAAAATTGTGAAGGTCAAGATGGAAGCAGGGGACTTATTGATTTTCAATAGTACCCAACCTCATGGTATTCGACCTAACAAATCTGGAAATAAGGTTCGAGTTGCCCAATATATCTCTATGATGCCTGCGGAAGAGGAAAATGAGGCTTTAAAACAATGGCGTATCAATTCATGGAAAAATCGAATGGCACCTGAAGGCTATGCATTCCCAGGTGATCCGAGAAATTGGGAATGTGACAAATATGAAACTGCCAAACTAAACCCACTGGGGGAACGATTACTTGGGTTAACTTCTTGGTAGGATTATCAAATCCATAAAAATAGGTAAGCCAACTATCTACTTTCCAGAATAGTGCTATTTTTGCCGGCTTCAAAACATCGGCAATGAAAAAGTACTTGAACCTTTTCGATTTTTCGCAGAAAGTAAACTATCGTACGGAAGTTTTATCGGGACTAACTGTCGCCTTGGCTTTGGTTCCCGAGGCTATTGCATTTGCTTTTATCGCAGGACTCTCGCCACTTACTGGTTTGTATGCTGCCTTTGTGATGGGATTGGTGACCTCAATCCTAGGAGGTAGACCGGGGATGATTTCGGGTGCTACTGGTGCTGTGGCCGTGGTTATTGTGAGTTTGGCGAAAGATTATGGCGTTGAGTATGTTTTCGCTACTGTGATACTGGCAGGGATTCTTCAAGTATCTGCTGGATTTTTACGTTTGGGAAAATTAATGCGATTGGTGCCCCATCCAGTAATTTTCGGTTTTGTGAATGGTTTGGCCATAATTATTTTTATGTCCCAATTGGACCAATTCAAAACCCAAGACGGTACTTGGTTAACTGGAGTTACCTTATATACTTTTATGGGGCTTGTATTGTTAACCATGTTGGTCATATGGGGTTTGCCTAAGCTGAGTAAGGTAGTACCTGCATCGTTGGTTGCTATTCTTTTGGTCTTTGGATTGGTTTTCTTTTTAAATATTGACACCAGAACCATTGGTGATATTGCTTCAATTCAGGGAACTTTCCCTCCCTTTCATATTCCCGATTTGCCCTTTACTTTAGAAACTCTTAAAATCATATTTCCCTATGCAGCCATTGTTGCTGGAGTAGGTTTAATTGAAAGTCTATTGACGCTTAATATTGTGGATGAAATCACGGAAACACGAGGGAGAGGGAATAAAGAAGCTGTAGCCCAGGGAACGGCAAATATCCTTTCTGGATTGTTCTCGGGAATGGGCGGTTGTGCTATGATTGGTCAAAGCCTTATCAATACATCCAACGGTGCACGAGCAAGACTATCAGGTATTGTTGCTTCAGTAATGCTATTGGCTTTTGTCATGTTTGGCTCCAGCCTCATAGAGAAAGTACCTATGGCTGCTCTAACAGGACTGATGATTATGGTGGCACTTGGAACTTTTGAATGGGCCAGTTTGCGGGTGTTCAAACGTATGCCAAAATCTGATGTATTGGTGATGGTATTAGTAACCTTGGTAACGGTATTTCTACACAACTTGGCATTGGCCGTTTTAGTCGGGGTCATCATATCAGCTTTGGTGTTTGCTTGGGACAATGCACTACGTATTCGAGCTCGAAAAAATGTTGACGAAGAGGGTGTAAAGCACTATGAGATTTACGGACCACTGTTTTTTGGAAGTACCACACTGTTTGCAGAAAAATTTGACGTTTTAAATGACCCTGAAGAGGTAGTGATTGACTTTGCGGAGAGCCGAGTTGTAGATATGTCAGCTATTGAAGCGGTCAATAAAATCACGGAACGCTATAAGAAAGTGGGTAAGAAAGTGCATTTAAAACACTTAAGTCGGGATTGCCGACGTCTTTTGAGCAATGCCGACGATATTATCGAAGTAAATGTAATGGAAGACCCAACCTATAAAGTTGCCGTAGACAAGATTTGGCCCTATAAATAACAAAGTATTGAATGATACTTGATTTATGCAAAAAAGAACAAGTACAGCATAAAAACTATGAAAATAAGGGCTAGAAAGGCATAGATATAATGCTTTATCTCTTGAATCCTATCTTGTTTTGCCTGTGCTATGATTCTGTCCCTGATTTTCTTTTGCTCAAAAGGAGTAAGTTCCTTGAATTCAAGTTTTGTATCCAGAGCATAACCCTCATACATCCCTCTAATTTCGCCAAAACTGCGCCTTTTCTTTAATAGGGCACGGTTAGCTTTTACCACCAACATTGGTTGACTTGCTGAGCCCATAATATCCTGTTTTAATTATAGGTGTCAGAAAAGGGCTTTCTGTTACAATGGTGAGAGCAGTTAGTTGCTTTTTACCTTCCCAGTAAAAACGTTGACATTGGGATTTATGGGATTGCCAGTTACCCTGCGAAGTAAGGTAATTTGACCGGTGTGATAGATACAATCCGAAATCATACCGTTGATTAAATTCCAATATGGAAATCGTGATTCCCGTTCGCCCCTTTGATAGATTATGGGATAGTTTTCAAAATCAGCAGCTGGCTTTCCGGCAACAGCTTCACTTGCTGCTTTTAAGTTTTTCAAGGTCAGTTTTCGCAATTCCTGATAAGTGTATTTTGAATAATCCACATTGCCCGTATTCGGTTTTTGCAAAGGAGCATTGAGAATATTTTGGGACATACTGCAAATATGTTGGAGTGTCTGAAGTACGCTACGAGAACTTTCCGAAGGTTGGTAGGATAAATCTTTTTCAGTTAAGCCCTCTGTTGCCCAATAATATCGGAAACCAAGACCATCAATTAGCCGTGTCATAATATTTCCAGAACTATAATTAGCAGGATATTCAGGAATTTCTCGATAAGGAAGTTCTTGGGATTTCATTGGAATGGCAAATAGAAAAACGATTAGGAAGAAACCTAATTTTTGAATCATGTGATTATTTTTTTCGGGGACTCCAGATTTCATAAATAGGAGAACCTTTACTGCTTTTTCCAGAATGATGCCAATTTCCGTTTTCTAACTTAAAATCAAAGGAAAGACTGGCTCCAACCCTGGAATCATCACGGGAGAAAAAACCGATGTTTTCCACATATTTACCATTTTCGGAGGTATATGTTCCTCCACCGGTGCCCATGAATTCTTTAGTTTCCGTGTTATAAGCAATCCATTGGAATCGAGTTCCTGATAGGATTTTCATCGTCTTTCGAGGTCGGTTTGTATCGCGTTGTTGGATTTTCCCATCTCGCATTCTTCCTGAAATTAGCCATGCCCCACTCAACTTTCCTGGTGAACCATCATCAATACGGGTCATTATCATATCATCACCAATCACTTTAAGTGTATTCCCATCCAGCACTATTTCGAATGCTACTTGCGAACCTACCCTCTCTGGGTTATCAGAATCGAACTCCACGGTTTCGGTAATGGAAGAACCGTTCAATTCCCATTTGCCTCCGTTGGTTTTGATAAAAGCTCCAGTTTTGGCATCAAACCAAGTAGCCACTTGAAATCCTTCGGAAAAAATGACCACACTTTTTACCATTTGGCCATCGTCATCTGGGCTTGTATTTTCCCAGGCGCCAATTAAACTCTGACCGGATAATCCAGTGAAGGAGAGCCAACAGGTAAAGAAAGTCAGGATAAAAATCTTCATGGGCAAGATAATTAGGGTTTTCAAAAATTCTTGGAAACCAAGTGAATTAAAGAGTACGTAGGTACTCTGCCAAATCACGAGCTTCTTCCTCGGTCAAGTTCTGGTTGAGCATTATGGCGTTATTGTATTCTTTCAATAAGGCTTTTGCAATGGGATCTTCCTTGAGCATTCCATTAGGATTCAACATCATGTTCATTACCCATTCTGGGCTTCTTCGTTCATAAACACCTTTCATGGCAGGCCCAATCATACGTTGGTCTACCATATGACAGGCTACGCAAATAGCATTAAACTGAGCTTCACCTCGAGCTGCCATTTCCGTATCAATTTCCTCAGCAAAAGTGAGCTCTTCAATTGGACCAATACCTTTATTGTTCAAATCAACGGGGACACCTTCACTGGTTGCCGCTTTTTTATCTTCAGATTTTGTACGGCTTACTTCAAAACTGTCTTTTTTCTCGTCTTTCTTACCTCCGCAACTTAATAGAAACGAGAATAACAATAAGGTACAGAATAAACTAATTCTGGATTCTTGAATTTTCATTTAATTGTGTTCTCAGAATCTAAAAATATGTAAAAAAAGAAAAGATGACCGTATTGAACGGGAAATAAGAAGCGCCTTAGGACAGAATTAACAGATAAAAAAGTGTTGAGCCAAAATGCCTTCAATGATATTATTCTACAAATTAAATTGGCGATTCAATGGTATTTAGAACGTTGTAACTGATTAAGATTGATTATTTTCTTGTAATTTTCCGTTTCTAAGATTTTTAAATAAAACAACATGAAAAAACTGGTTTATTTGGGCTTGATTATGGTCTTTATTACAGCTTTTGGCTGCGGAGAAAAGAAAACTGAAAAAAAAGAAGATGGATTTCAGGTAAATCGGACTAAGAAAGAAGAAAAGAAAGAAGTTGATGGAAATGTCATTGCCCTTTCTTCAAATGATTTGATGCAGTTTGACAAATCCGAACTTAGAGTAAAAGCAGGTAAAACAGTCACATTGACTTTAAGGCATACGGGTAAAATGGAAAAGGTTGTGATGGGACATAATTTTGTACTTCTTGCAGAAGGCACAGATTTAGGAGATTTTGCCGCTAAAGCTGCCGTGGCAAGGGAAACGGAATATATTCCTGAAAGTGATGCCATAATTGCCTACACCAAATTAATAGGAGGAGGAGAGACAACTACAATATCCTTTGAGCCCCCAGCAGTAGGCACATATGATTATGTTTGTAGCTTTCCTGGGCATTATGGAATAATGCAAGGAAAATTCATTGTTGAGCCTTAAAGCAGCATACTGAGCACAATTAGCTTTACGAACTTCTTGATTATTTGGAGAAATATTCAAAGAATTTTAGAGCTCTCTGTTCTGTATAGGTAATGTTGTTTTTACCCCAAAACCCAACATGTCCCCCGTATTTAGGAATCTCTAAATAGAGGTTTGGATTATTCTGGGCTTCTTCAATAGGATAACAAGTATTTCCCAAAAAAGAATCGTTTTTGGCATTGATTATTAATGAGGGTATCCCTATGGCCGATAGAAATTGTAAGGAACTGCATTGGGTATAATAATCTAGAGCGTCCTTAAAATTATGAGCCTTGCTGGTATATATATCGTCAAAGTCTTTTAAGGTAATTATTGATTTGATTTCAGAATCGGAAATCAATTCTGGAAAGAGTTCTTGTTTCTGTCGCAGTTTTCGTAGAAGATTTCTTTTAAAACGTTTGGCATAAAGCATATTTTTTGAAGAAAGTAATTGTTTGCAAGAAGAATGGAGGTCGCAAGGGACCGAAACCGCTACGCATGCCTTGATTTTATCAGCAACGCGTTCCCGTTCTCCTAGATATTTCAATGCCAGGTTTCCTCCAAGACTAAAACCTTTAATGTAGATAGAGTTGTAGGTTTTATGGGCTAAAACATACTGGATTACTTCTTCCAAGTCTTCGGTAGCTCCTGAATGATAAGATCGATATGACTGATTAGGTTCTCCGCTACATCCTCTAAAATTGACTGCACAGGCATCAAACCCATTCGAAGTCAACAGTTTGGCACTTCCTGTTATATAATGACGATGGGAATCCCCTTCCAGTCCATGAAGTAGAATGACCAGTCTGTTTTTTGGGTTTTTGGAATAACTCCAGTCCAAATCTAGAAAATCATTATCTGGGAGTGCAATTCGTTCCCTATGTTGCTCAAGGTCCTTTACTTTTCTAAGTAAACCAGCATATATGGTTGAGGTATGACCATGCTTGAAAAAATAGGGAGGGTTATACGATGAGTCTATTAGGGGCATTTTGAAAAATTAAGCAAACATGCCAATTTAGTAATAATAGAGGTGATCTTCTTTTTTTGGAATACAATTCTTGTAATGGAAAACAGTGATTTTGAAATTTAGCTTTTAGATAAAACAAGAATGTGGACTTTGTTGTATTTTTAAAGGAGTCCACGAATGAAGTTCAATAAAGTACCCATTTAATTCCCTAAGATATTTTAAACGTACACTATGAAAGACCCAAGATTCCCTGAACTGACGTCTAGACAAATAGGCATTCTAAAGGAATACGGACAAATTGAAAGTCACCCTCCAAGAACCCGAGTTTTTACTCTTGGAGAACTGCAGTATGATTTTTTTGTCGTTTTGGCCGGAGAAGTTTCCATTGAAGACCCCTATAATGATAATGGAGTAATTGTGGTCCATGGCAAAAACGAGTTTACTGGAGATAGTGGGATGCTTTCAAATCGAGGTGCTCAATTCCATGCAGTAACCAATGGAGACACCTGCGTTCTTCGAATCACCCCAAAAAGACTCAAAGAAGCCATCGCAAAACACAGTGATATAAGCGATGTGCTTTTGAATGCTTTTCTGTTGAGGCAAGAAACGGTTTTGTCTGAGTACACAGGGGGAATCAATCTTTTAGGGTCTGGAAATTCAAAGGCTACTTATGCGATACGGGATTTCATGGATAAAAACCATATATGGTATAACTTTTTAGACATTGATACTTCCGAGGCAGCTTTAGAATTGTTGGCCAATTTCAATCTCAAGGAAGAAGACCTACCCATATTAATAAACAGTGAGGCCAAGATATGTCAAAATCCATCTTTAGCAGAAGTGGCAAGATATTCGGGTGTTCTTATGGATTTTGAGGACAAAGTATTTGACCTTTTGGTAATTGGAGCTGGTCCTGCTGGTCTGGCCGGAAGCGTTTATGCAGCTTCTGAGGGATTGAGTGTGGTAACCATCGATAGTAAAGCCCCGGGAGGTCAAGCGGGGAAAAGCTCAAAGATTGAAAATTATTTAGGGTTCCCAACGGGAATTTCTGGAAGTGACCTTGCCAATAAGGCTTATGTTCAAGCCCAAAAATTTGGATGCAACATATCAATTCCGCATGAAGCTGAAAAAGTGGAACATACTGGGACGCACTTTGTGTTACATGCAACAAATGGAAAGGTCATCAAATCAAAGGCCATTATGGCCGCCACAGGCGCGAGCTATAGAAGTCTACCTATTGATAACATAGAAAAATTTGAGGGAAGCGGAGTCTACTACTCTGCCACAGGTATGAATGCCTCGGCATGCAAAAATGAATTGGTAGGTGTTGTAGGAGGGGGAAATTCTGCCGGACAAGCCGCACTTTTTTTGGCTGATCATGCCAAAGAGGTTCACGTGATTCTTCGTGGAAATGATTTAGGCGCCAAGATGAGTGACTATCTCGTGCAACGCATTGTAGCTGCCGAGAACATTCTTGTTCATCTCAATACCCAGGTTACAGAACTTCATGGACAACACTATCTTGAGAGTTTGGTGCTGGAGAACAAGGAAGGGGATAGAACACCGAAAAGTATTACGAACCTATTCACCTTTATAGGGGCAAGACCTTGCACAGATTGGTTAAAAGGATTGGTAGCTACGGATGAAAGAGGGTTCATTTACACCGGGCAAAGTGTCAATCACAGCAATATGCTCCAATGTGCTATTTACTCCAACAGGGAACCACAGTCTTTGGAAACCAGTATTCCCGGTTTTTTTGCTGTGGGAGATGTTCGCAAAGGCTCGGTAAAAAGAGTCGCCTCAGCTGTAGGTGAAGGTTCCATGTGCGTTAGTCAAGTACATCAATTCCTTGCGGACTTAAAAAACGTAGAGACAACAGAAGTTTAGATTTTTTACTTCGGGAAAGTGTCTAACAATTTGTGTTGCGCTTCTATTGCTAATTTAAATTCAGTTTTGAGTGTGTCAACCAATTTTTCAACAGGTAAAGTATCTGTTATGGTCGTAACGCCTTGTCCCGCAGACCAGATTGTTTTCCAAGCTTTTGCTTCAGTATCCAGTTCTTTGCCAAAATCAATTTTATGGTCTTTTTTCAAGTCCTCTTCGGAAATTCCAGCAGCTTGCAAGCTAGCAGCCAAGAAATTGGCATGTACTCCTGAAATGGCAGCGGTGTAGACTACGTCACTCGCACCTGAATCTATAATCATCTGGCGATACTCCTCTGGTGCCTTGCTTTCCTCAGAATTGATAAATCGTGTGCCCATATAAGCTAAATCAGCACCCATCTGCATAGCAGAAGCGACGTCCTGTCCTGTGCTTATGCAACCGGACAGCAAGATGGTTTTATCGAAGAACTTTTTGACTTCGGCTACCAAACTCATAGGGTTGATACTACCGGCATGACCTCCTGCACCTGCTGCCACCAGAATCAAACCATCCACTCCAGCCCCTGCAGCCTTTTGTGCGTGCCTTTTCTTAATAACGTCATGAAAAACCAATCCACCATAGCTATGTACGGCATCCACGACCTGACTCACAGCACCCAAAGAAGTAATAATTAAGGGAACTTGATGTTTAATACATAACTTCAAATCAGCCTCCAACCTAGGATTGGTTGGATGAACGATTAGGTTTACGCCAAAGGGCGCCGGTTTCTTTCCTGTTTCATCCTCGAAAGTTTTTAGGGTAGTTTTAATTTCAATCAACCATTCTTCGAATCCTTCGCTAGTTCTTTGGTTTAGCGCTGGAAATGTTCCGACTATTCCATTCTTACAGCATTCAATGACCAAATTTGGGCCAGAAATTAAAAACATGGGTGCTGCCACTACGGGTAACGAAAGGTCTTTGATGAATTTGGCTTTTTGAGTCATGGGTTCGTGTTAAAGTATCATTAAAAATAAGTCGATTTCTACGATAGAAGGACATCTATCTCCAAAACTATGATAATTTTACAATTATTATGCATGCATAACAAATAACCGACTATGTTTTTTAAGGAATTTGATATTCGATGGAGCGATTTGGATGCAAATCGTCACTTGGCCAACTCGGCATACATTAATTTCATGAGTCATACCCGAATGGCTTATTTGGGAATTTTGGGATTTAACCAAAGGTCTATGGCCAAACACAATATTGGTCCTGTGGTTTTCTATGAGCACATGTATTATTTTAAGGAAGTGTTTCCTGGCAAACCAATAAAAGTCTCATTGGGATTACAGGGGCTTAGTGAAAATGGAATGTTCTTTGAGTTTGAACATAACTTTTACGATAGTGAGGGGAAAAACTTTGCCCGTTGTGAAATGATGGGAGCTTGGATGGACCTAAAGGAACGAAAGCTTATTGGTCTTCCGCAAGAGTTTTTGGATGCTTTTCATAAAATGGAAAAGGAAGCCAGCTTTAAGGTTTTGACCAAAGCTGATACCCGAAAATTTGCCAGAACCCCAAAGGATTTATAAAGCCTACTTTTTATACATATTGGGTTTAAAGTCGTTGGATGCCAAAACAATTCTGTCACCAGGTCTAAGGGAATCTCCTTGTTTTTTGGAGAATGCCATGGTAAAAACATGATTTTGCACAAGAAGTTGAGCCTCAAACGAATCATTTTTGAGCTCTATGGAAAGTACTTCTGCCGTCACCTTAAACTTTTCTTTGATTTCTTTTGAAGCAAATAATTCGGAAGGACGCCCTTGTTGCACCATTTTACCTTGATGAAGCTCAATAACCCAATCCCCGAGTTTTATGATTTCCTCTATGGTATGACTTACCAAAATAGTGGTCAACCCGTACTCTTTATGAGCCTCTAAAAGATGTTGCTGTAGTTTCCGTCGAATCTTGTCGTCAAGTGCGGATAAGGGTTCGTCGAGAAGTAAGATCTCAGGTTGCTGAGCTAAAGCCCTAGCTAAAGCTACTCGCTGTTGTTGGCCTCCAGAAAGGTTTTTTGGTTTTTTATGTTTTAAATCTCCAAGTTCATTCAATTCCAAAAGATGTTCAAGATTGATGGTTCCCTTCTTTCCTGCAGCAAATTGTAAGTTTTCAAGAACTGTCATATTTGGGAAAAGAGCATAGTCCTGAAAAACAAAACCAATATTTCTTTCTTGAGATTTCAGGCTAAAGGATTTGGGTTCGGATTGAAACCACGTTTTTTCATTTACAGCTATTTTGCCTGTATCAGGGCGAAGCAATCCCGCGAGTATACGAAGCAAGGATGTTTTCCCAGCTCCAGACTCCCCAAACAAAGCCACGATTTGACCTTTTTCTATGGAAAGATCAACATCCAAAGACATCTGTCCGGTTGGAGAATCAAGTTTCTTTTGGATTTGAATATCAATCATTTCCAAAAAGGTTTAAGATATCGACCATTAATCAAATAAACCGAAAGTAAAATAGCAAAAGTGGTCACGAAAAGAATGGCCGAATAAAAATTTGCAGTTCCATAATTCATCGCTTCAACTTCATCATAAATGGCAATGGAGGCTACCTTGGTCACTTCCGGAATATTGCCGCCAATCATCAAGACTACCCCAAATTCGCCAATGGTATGGGCAAAGGCTAAAACAATACCTGTCAATATTGCTGGTTTGCTGTTCGGTAACAGCACTTTCCATAAGGTTTCCCACTTGGATTTACCCATTAAGTACGATGCTTCTTTTAATGAAGGTGAGATACTGGAAAGACCTGATTGGATAGGGTGTACCATAAAAGGCAAACTATAAAGTATGGAAGCCAAAACCAGACCTGGAAAAGAAAACACCAGCTTTATTCCGAACCATTCATTGAGCCAACTGCCAAAAGTGTTACCTGGGCTAAAAGCAATTAAAAAATAAAACCCAAGTACCGTTGGAGGCAAAACCAAAGGCATGCTTACCAAGGTTTCAATTAATGGTTTCAATTTGGATTTCGTTTGCGCCAACCAGGAGGCTAAAGGGATGGAAATGATGAACAACAAAAAGGTGGTGACCATGGCCAACTTAAGGGTAAGGAGCAAAGGATCCCAAATCATATCTTCCAATTCTGATTTAAAGAACACAATTTAGCCATTTTAAAACGACATCATTGAATCAATTTGGAATGGAATATCCGTATTCCTCTAATATTTGCTTTGCTCTTTCTGAAAATAGAAAAGCATAGAAGTTTCGTGCTTCTTTGGAGGTGCCTTTTTCGTTTTTCAATAAAACCGCACTCTGGAGTAAAGAAGGGTACGCCTCATTTTCAAGAGAAGACCAGTGGCCCCTGTCCTTCATTTCCGGAGACATGACTACACCAATGGAAGTGAAGCCAATCTCTGCAGATTTCGAGGTAATGAATTGATTGGTTTGCCCGATACTTTCTCCAAAAACCAGTTTTTCTTCAATGTTCGCATAAAAGGGTTGTTGTTTTAGAATCTGCAAAGCGACGTCGCCATAAGGTGCGGTTTTGGGATTAGCCAACGCAATGTGTTTCACATTATCAGAATCCAAAACGGCCAATGAAGGTGTAATCAAATTAGATAAAGTCCAAAGTACTAATTTCCCTTCTGCATAAATTCTTGGCTTCCCTTCTGTTTTCCCATTCTTATAAATCTCTAGAGCGTATTTGGTGTCTGCAGAAACAAAGATGTCGTAAGGAGCTCCTTCATTAATTTGGGCGGAAAGTTTACCGGAAGACCCTAGGACTAAATCGCATTCTATTTGGGTTTCTTGCGAATAGTTTTCCAAAATAGCTTCCATAGCGAATTGCATATTGGCCGCAACGGCCACCACAACTTTCTTTTCAAGTGGACTGGCTTCTTTGCAATGTGAAAGCAATACAAGCAGAATAAAGAATATGGCAGTATTTTTAAATCTCATTGTAGTATAAGCCAAAAATAGGGCTTACATCACAAAACATATTACAATCTTGGACCTTGTCTTTTTCTTCTTGGTTTAAGTCTTCTACGGATTCCTTCTTTATTGGAAAGCACATAGACGAAATAACCTGATAAACAAAGCCAGAAAACCATCGAGGCTACCTCAATTAGGGATAGTTTAGGCTGATTTAAATGAAGTAACGAAGCCATAAACCCTTTGGATTGATATGGATTGTTAATTTTTTTAGTGCTCCATGATTCGGGTACCGAGTTGAATAGTAATCCTGTTAAGATGTAGAACGACATATAAATTACCACCAAGGCCACGTTTGAAATTTTATGAAGCCTTTTAAACGCAAGCTTAGCTATTAGTATCGAAGCGATACACCCAATGACACCTACACCTATTCCGTAGTAAAACGAATTCATAATTTAAAGACTAGAACTGTATGGATTTTTCTTTGAAAATACCCAATTAGATAGGTGAAAGAATGGTAAAGTTGATGAAAGCTAGGTTAAAATTCATCAATACGGGAATACATGTGGTTTTTAACTAAATCAAGGACTGGGCTTAGGCTTTTTACTGGTTAAATACACACCAAACAATACCAAGCAAGTAGCTAATATTTTTACAAGGGTGAGTTGGTCCTTACCTGAGAAAAGGGCAAAGATGATTCCAAAAAGAGGTTGTAAGTATACGAATGCGCCCACAGTGGAGGCCTTTAGCTGGGTTAAAGCAAACACATTAAAAAGGTATGTTAGGAATGTGGTTCCGATAACCACAAAAGCAATAGAACCGTATACCCAAAGTGGCATGGTTGACCACTGAATTTCCAAAAACTCCGGTAAGGTAATTGGAAAGTTTATGATAAGAGCTATGGTAAAAAGCCAACGCATTAAGGTAAAAGGATGGTACTTTTCAATTAACGTTTTTGCCACAATCAAATAAGCGCCATATGAAGTTGCATTGATTATAAAAAGAAAATTACCGAGAGGAATATTGGGAGCATCTCCCCGTATTTCTGCACCAAATAAAATAAGAGCCAATGCACCAATAAAGCCCAGGAAAATGCCAACTCCCTTGTTTTGGGTTATTCGTTCTTTTAAGAAAAGAGCGGAAAGAATTACCACGATTATCGGGGTAATTGTAACCAAAACGGCGCTATTTATGGGTGTTGAAAGCTGAAGCCCTTTAAAGAAAGCCAGCATATTGATGACCATTCCGAGAACAGCACAAACAATAACCCGAAGCCAATCTTTTCTGTCTATCTTCTCTTTGGGGGCGAACAAAGAAAATATCCAAAACAAGGCTGATGCACCTACCACCCTTAACATGATAAAACCAAAAGGTTTTACATATGTGGGCATAACACCTTTAGCTATGGTGTGGTTAATGCCATAAATGGTGGTGGCTCCAATAGCGGCCAAAATGGCCCAGGTTCTTTTACTCATGGGTGAAGTGCGTCCTTGGCAGATTGAACCACTTTTTTGGAATTTCCGACAAAGATTTGGTCATCTAATACTACCACAGGCCTTTTCAAAAAGGTATAATGGTCAAGAATTAGGTTTTTGTAATCTTGTTCGCCAAGTTCTTTCTCGTGCAAGCCTCTTTGGCGAAATAACATAGCCCTTCTACTAAAAAGGGCTTCATAACTGCCTGCTAAATCCTTCATCTGTTCAAGCTGTTCGGGAGTAATAGATTGCGACTTTATTTCTTGGAGTTCAGCACCATCCAAAGGTTGTAATTCAGATAATATTCTTTGACAGGTACTACAACTTTCCAAGTAATATATTTTTTTCATTTTAGATTGATTTAATCATTCATAAATTCGGATAATTTGGCCATTATCCTTTCCCAAGACACTTCTTTCGTATCCTTTTGCCACTTTGTCCATAGACACCGGTGAGTGACCAGGGAAATAATCCCGATACTTTATATAGGCGTCCTCCACCATTCCTGCGGAAACTACATTCAGACGATGGCCATCTTCCAATTCCAAAGAGGCGGCTTTTGCAAAGCTATGAATTGCGCCGTTCACCATAGCGGCACTAGATGTATTTTCAACGGGGTCATCTGCTAAAATTCCGGTAGTCAACGTAATAGACCCATTGGGATTCAAATAGGAGAGACCAATTCGGGTCAAATTTACCTGTCCCATCATTTTGCTTTTGATACCAATGTAATAGTCTTCTTCAGTAAGTGCCTTAAAACTGTCCCATTTGGCTTCACCCGCAATACATAAAATAGCGTCTACACGTCCTATCTTTTGGAATATGTTTTGAATAGAAGATGAAGAAGAAATATCAACTCTGACGGTTCCACTATTTCTTCCGGCAATCAACACATCATGCTTTTCCTGAAAATGTGCAGCTACTTTTTTTCCAATAGTTCCATTGCCTCCAATAATTAGTATTTTCATTTTTTAGATATTAAGATGTTGCAAAATCAACAGCTGCCAAAGAATGTATCATAGTTGTATCAAATGAAGGTATAGTTACTTCTTTAGCGGGAATGAGTATAGGTAATTCGGTGCACCCCAAGATGACGCCTTCTGCTCCTTTTGAATGTAATCTTTGAATTATCTCTAGACATTTTTCCTTGGCCATTGAAGTAAATCGGCCTTTAACCAACTCGCCATAAATGAGATTTTGCAGATATGCTCTTTCCTCCTCAGAAGGAATCAAGACCTCCAGCCCAAAATCGTTCTCCAATATTTTGGTATAAAAATCCCGTTCCATAGTAAAACGGGTGCCTAAGAGGGCTATTTTTGAAAGACCTTTTTCGCGAATAGCTTGTCCAGTGGCTTGTGCAATGTGCAGAAACGGAACTGAAATGACTTCTTCAATATATTGGGCTACTAGGTGTATTGTGTTGGTGGCTAAAATAACAATATTAGCTCCTGCAGATTCCAGGCGTTTTGCTTCCCCGGCCATGAGTTCTCCAATTTTTTGCCAGTTGTCCTCAAAAGACAAGGTTTCAATTTCCGCAAAGTCAACGGAACTCATTAAAATTCGTGCGGAGTGGGAGCCTCCCAAACGCTCTGCAACAATTCGATTGATATACTCGTAATAAAACTTAGAGGATTCCCAACTCATCCCCCCGATTACTCCTATGGTTTTCATTTTTTTATTTTTATTTGGTTCTACTCATGAATTCAGCTCCTTCAATGGAATGCGAATCCAAAAAGTTAATTATAAGTTGTAAAACACTTGTTTTCTTGGTTTGTGAAAAGTTGTCTTGTGTGATGTTCTGACAAGGAATACATTTCTCCATAGTTAACAAATTTATATTTCGCTAAATCTCGATATGTTATTTAAAAAAAATTAGAGTTCCTGTTGCAAGGCTTTCAAATAACCTTCAATTACTTTCTCATTTCGTCTGTAGTAGGTCCATTTACCATGACGTGTGGGAATAACCAAATTTACATTTTGCATGGAATTCAAATAGGTTGAAATTGTGGATTGGGATAATCCGGTTTTATCTTGGATGAACCCAACGCAAACCCCATCATCAAAGTGATCAATTTCTTGGTGAGGAGGAAAGTTAGCTTCAGGATTTTTCAACCATTTTAGAATGTTTACCCTAGTTTGATTTGCTAAGACCTTACTTATTTCAACAATATCCATGAAGCAAATATATATAAA
>JBCDAX010000051.1:0-16141 GCA_039184805.1 Bacteroidota bacterium
CATGGCGACGGGGTTCACCCCTTCCCATCCCGAACAGGGAAGTTAAGCCCGTTTGCGCCGATGGTACTGCCACACAAGGTGGGAGAGTAGGTAGCCGCCTTCCTCGAGGCCCTTCACAATATGTGAAGGGCCTTTTTTATTGCTCATATTTAAGGCTTAGGGTAGAATCAAAATGAGTATATTGGTTTTAATGAAAGCCAATAAAGCCCAAAGTAATCGCGTCGTACTTTTTGTACTGCTTACTTTTTTTATCATCTCTTTTTTGACGAATATTCTCGGTGCCTTGAACCCTAGTGCATCATTAAGTTTCAATCTTACCGAGACGATGGCTGGATTTCTTCCATTCTCTTTTTTTATTGCCTATGGGTTGATGTCTATCCCCGCAGGGATACTTTTAGAGAAATATGGACAAAGGAAATTGTTGATTACAGCTTTTTTGATGGCATTCATAGGTTCAGGTCTTTTTGTGCTTTTCCCAACTTTTTATGTGTTTCTATTAAGTCTGTTCACCATTGGCAGTGGTATGGCAATTTTACAGGTAGTAATTAACCCGTTGTTAAGAGTATCTGGAGGTGAGGAACACTATGCATTTAACTCTGTACTTGGACAATTGTGTTTCGGAGCTGCAGCTTTTTTAAGTCCATACATCTATACCAAAATAATCTCTTTTGATGGCTTTTCAGGGATGTTTGCCCATGGTTTAAACTGGGTGTTGATGTACGGATTATTTTCAATATTAAGTCTTTTAATGGTTTTCGTGACTTTGTTGTTGAAATTTCCCGAAATTGAATTAAAGGGAGATGAAAGAATGGGGAGTTCTGACCTATTTAAAAGATTGATAGGTGAGAGAATTGTAATTCTATACTTTCTTGGGATTTTTGCCTATGTAGGGACCGAGCAGGGTATTTCGTATTGGATGTCAAAGTTTTTACAAAACTACCATGGCTTCGATTTTGAAACTATAGGAGCTGCTGCGGTCGGCAACTTTTGGGGGTTGATGACCATAGGGGGGGTGTTTGGATTGGTCTTGTTAAAGCTTTTTGATAGTAAACTGATTCTTAAAATATTTACTGTAATTACCATACTTTGTTTGGCACTTGCCCTGTTTGGTAGTAAAAACATGGCTTTGTATGGCTTTCAAGTATGTGGTTTTTTTATGTCCGTCATGTATCCCATAATTATTTCTTTAGCACTGAATTCACTACAGAAGAATCATGGTTCCTTTGCAGGAATTTTGATGAGTGGTATTATGGGAGGTGCCATCGTGCAACTGTTGATAGGGTTCATTAGTGATTATTCATCCCTTAAGGTAGGTATGTTGGTTAATTTTATTGGTTTGGTGTTCATTTTGAGTATCGGTATTTGGGCAAAACCATTGATATCGAACAAAACAGTAGGTAAGTAACATAAAAAAATAAACTTTTTGTAGGTAAATACATGTTAATATGTATTTTTGAGTTGTCTCAACTTACAATTCTAGTTCCCCAACCGAAAAACACATCAAAGTGTTTGTTGTTATGGTATTCAATTAATTAACCACTTAATCTGAATACTATGAATAAACCATTACTACTTACTCTTATTTTCTTTTCAGTCACCGCCGCTAGAAGTCAATCTTGTAATTGCGATGTGACTTTAACTGGCTTGTCATCCACTACATTAAACCTGGTATGGGCTTCTCAAATCAGTTATTCCCCTGGTGATACGATTTGTATTCCCGCAGGTAACTATGCTGGAATTCGGTTTTATGATTTTGAAGGAGATGCTACCAATCCAGTAGTGTTTAAAAATTGTGGGGGTCAAGTTACCTTAAACGAAACAGCCTACTCGGCATTAGAATTCAAGAATAGCAAATACATTCATTTAACGGGTACTGGAGACTCTTCAGTAAACTATGGTATCAAAATTACGGGTACAGGATCCTGGTCTATGGGCGTTGTATTAAGTGCTCTATCTACAGATGTTGAAATTGACCACATAGAGGTCGCATCCGCAGGTTTTGCAGGTTTAATGGCGAAGACTGACCCTGATTGTAGCAACTCTTCGACATGGAGGTCTAGTGGTTTTATTATGAAAAACCTGGATATTCATGACAATTACATCCATGATACAGGAGGTGAGGGAATGTATATTGGTTTCACCATTGGATATAAACTGGATGATGGAAGAAATTGCAGCGGCACCATGGTATATGGCCATTGGTTAGAAGATGTCGAAATATATGACAACGTGGTGGAAAATACGGGATGGGATGCCATACAAGTGAATCTAACGCGGGAAAATGGTAAGATTCATGATAATAGCATTTACAATTATGGAACAGATGGGAGATGGGGACAAGCTTTTGCCATGAGTTTGGGAGGTGGCACGTATGACGTTTATAATAACTTTATCGAAAATGGACCACTGGAAAAAGGTTGGGGTATGCAAATCATCAACGGAGAGAGTGGGACTAAGGTTTACAACAACGTATTTGTGAAACCCAAAATGCATGGAGTGTTTTTACATAACCGCCATGAGTTCGAAGATACTTCAGAAGGATATTATATAGCCAACAATACGATTATCGAACCTGAGCGAGCAGGAGTTCATTACAATACCACTGTGTTACATCCTGTTAATCCCGCTGACCTCTACCGTAACCAAAGCGAAGTACCCTCTTATTTTGTAAATAATTTAGTGGTAGACCCAGGATATGATTTTGAGGGAGGGAACACTTGGAAACAAAATCAAGAAAGTTATTTTGATTTTAATGAACGCGAAACAAGAGATAGTCTATTAACCAACATTTATTCGAATATTATGACCCGTCAAATAGATACGCTTGGGTTGACAGATACTGTCAACAATGATTATAGACCAAGTTCGTCGTCCTCATCTGTTGTTGACCAAGGGTCAAACCTTACTAGCTGGGGAATTACTTTTGACATGGACAATACTGGCAGGCCATCTGGATTAAACTCCGATATTGGAGCCTATGAGTATTTGTCAAGTACGCCCTTACAGGCAACTATTCCCGAAGATATCGAACTTTTTGATGTATTATCATATGGGCAAGAAATAAAAACGTTGTTTTACCCAAACCCGACAAGCTCCACATTTCGTTTAGAGAATGCAAACTATGAAAAGGTGCATATGCAACTAATTTCTTTAGATGGAAAGGTAGTGTATAACGGTTCTTACACCATTGGAAAGTCGTTTAATGTAGAGCAGTTTAGGACTGGATTGTACTTTTTGAAACTAATAACCCCTCAGAACACTGAAGTTCATCGCTTGGTTATACGTTGAGGATTGATAAATGAAGATGCAAAAACTCCCTTTGTTTTAAAGGGAGTTTTTTATTGTTCTCAAATCCTTGGTAAATCACCTTCTCCTTTTAAGGGTAAACTAGAACACCCCATCAAATAGGCATCGACATGATGAGCGGCTTGTCTCCCTTCGGAAATAGCCCAAACAATCAAGGACTGACCTCTTCGTTGGTCA
Organism: Bacteroidota bacterium; assembly: GCA_039184805.1. Taxonomy (GTDB): domain Bacteria; phylum Bacteroidota; class Bacteroidia; order Flavobacteriales; family Flavobacteriaceae; genus Flagellimonas. The sequence goes on from JBCDAX010000051.1 coordinate 3,484, forward strand.
CCTGCTACAAAGATGCCTGGAATGTTGGTCTTATAATCTAAAGCGGAAGCTTTAATATTGGTTCTTGTATCCATTTGAAGATCTAGCTGCTCCGCAATTGTCGTTTCGGAACCCGTAAAACCTAGCGCCAATAATGCTAAATCACATTGCCATTCCTTCTCCGTCCCCTCAATTTCTTTTAGCTGTGGTCTTTTTCCTGGAATCTTTGCCCACTCCACTTCCACTGTAAGTAAACCTATCAGTTCACCTTTTTCATTTCCAATAAAACTTTTTGTAGCAATGCTAAATACCCGCTCTGCCCCTTCTTTATGAGACGAACTGGTTCGTAAGCGCATGGGCCAAAAGGGCCAAGGTTGACCTTGGGGCCTATCCAGAGTAGCTTTGGGCATAATCTCAAAATTGGTTACACTCAAAGCGCCATGACGAATAGAGGTACCTATACAATCGGAACCTGTATCGCCCCCTCCAATTACAACTACATGCTTTCCTTCTGCAGAAAGATTTTCTTCATTAAAGGGTAGTCCATCTACTTTTCGGTTGTTTTGAGGAAGGAAATCCATTGCTTGTACCACACCTTTTAAGTCTGCTCCAGGGATAGGAAGTTGGCGACGAACAGTAGCACCTCCACATAAAACTACAGCATCAAACACTTCCTTTAGTTCGCTGGCTTCGATATCCTTGCCAATATGGATTCCAGTCTTGAAAGTAATGCCTTCTGCCTCAAGAACCTCTAACCTGCGATCAATGATATGTTTTTCCATCTTAAAATCTGGAATACCATAGCGCAACAACCCCCCAATCTTTTCGTCCCGCTCAAAAACGGTAACCATATGCCCAGCCCGATTTAATTGTTGGGCGGTTGCAAGGCCTGCGGGTCCAGAACCAACTACTGCTATAGTTTTTCCTGTTCTTTTGTTAGGAGGAGTTGGCTTTATCCATCCTTTGTCAAAGGCAGTTTCCACGATGTTCTTTTCAATATTCTCAATAGAAACAGGGTCCTCATTGATTCCTAAAACACATGCTTCTTCACAAGGGGCAGGACATAGTCTTCCGGTAAATTCAGGAAAGTTGTTCGTGGAATGCAAAATTTCAGTTGCTTTTTCCCATTTTCCTCTATAGACGGCATCATTAAAATCCGGAATTAGATTTCCCAACGGACAACCGCTGTGACAAAACGGTATGCCACAATCCATGCACCGAGCCCCTTGTTTTTTAATTTCATTCTCTTTTAAGGGCTTAGTGAATTCCTTATAGTTTTTTATGCGTTCTTTGACGGGAGCATAAGTTTCATCCTTTCTGTCAAATTCCATAAATCCAGTTATTTTCCCCATACCAAAAAAATTATAAGGTTTGTACTTGTTCCTGTTCTAATCGTATTAAAGCCTGTCTGTACTCTTCAGGAAATACTTTAATGAATTTGCCCAAATTGCTCTCCCAGTTTTCCAAAATATGTTGGGCAATTGGACTTAACGTAGCATTATAATGGTTTTCAATGAGCTGCCTCAACTCTTGGATGTCTTTATCTTCTTCTACAGCAAGAAGGTTTAAGGTTTCGCCATTGCACTTTTTTCTAAATGAATCATCAGCATCATATGCATAGGCAATACCTCCACTCATTCCTGCACCAAAATTCCTGCCGACAGCTCCCAGTATTACTGCAATACCACCTGTCATATATTCGCAACCATGGTCTCCAATACCTTCAACTACGGCTTTAGCCCCTGAATTGCGCACACAGAAACGCTCACCTGCCTTGCCATTTATATAGGCTTCACCAGAAGTGGCACCATACAGTGTGACGTTACCTGTTATGACATTGTCTTCGGGTTGTAAAGTGGATTTATAAGGAACCTTAATAATAAGCTTGGCCCCAGAAAGTCCTTTGCCCAAATAATCATTGGTGTTTCCATTGACCACCATAGTGAGGCCTTTGGTGGCGAACGCTCCGAAACTCTGCCCTGCTGACCCTGTAAAATTCAATTTCAAAGTATTTTCAGGTAAACCATCGGCACCATAAATTTTTGAAATTTCATTGCTAATAATGGCTCCTACAGCTCTATCTGTATTGTGAATTGGAAAATCAAGCGTAGTTTTTTCTTTTCTGAACAAGGCTGGATGCGCTTGTCCCATTATGTCAAACTCAATTGAATTTTTCACCGAATGCTCTTGTTTCTCTGTATTGTACAGTTTAGTTCCTTCCGGTACATCGATTTGATATAGGATAGGACTTAAGTCGATTCCCGAAGCTTTATAATGTTCAATAGCTTTTTTTCTATCTAGTTTCTGTACCTGACCTACCATTTCGTTAACCGTACGGAAACCAAGTTTGGCCATGATTTCCCGTAATTCTTGAGCAATGAAATACATATAGTTAACCACATGTTCAGGTTTGCCCTTGAATTTTTTACGCAATTCTGGATTCTGTGTGGCTATACCAACTGGACAGGTGTTCAAATGGCAAACACGCATCATAACACAACCTGAGGCGACCAACGGCGCGGTTGCAAAACCGAATTCTTCAGCACCCAAGAGACAAGCAACGGCGACATCACGGCCCGTTTTGAGCTGACCATCGCACTCGAGGACCACTCGATTTCTCAAATCGTTCAGAACCAGGGTTTGTTGTGCTTCAGCAATACCCAATTCCCAGGGAAGTCCAGCATGTTTTAGGGAGGTCAATGGCGATGCTCCAGTTCCACCATCAAAACCTGAAATCAAGATAACATCAGCTTTGGCCTTGGAGACTCCCGCAGCAACGGTTCCCACTCCAACTTCAGATACCAATTTGACATTCACCCTTGCTTCACGATTAGCTGACTTTAAGTCGTAAATCAACTGCGATAAATCTTCAATTGAATAAATATCGTGATGGGGTGGAGGAGAAATTAACCCTACGTATGGTGTGGAATTTCTGGTTTTGGCAATAGCAGGGTTCACCTTTGGCCCAGGAAGTTGCCCTCCTTCACCTGGTTTAGCACCCTGAGCCATTTTTATTTGAATTTCTTGGGCATTGGTGAGATAATTTGAGGTTACCCCAAACCTACCTGATGCTACTTGTTTGATAGCGCTGTTTTTCCAGTCTCCCGTTTGGTTTTTATAAAAACGGGCTGAATCCTCACCACCTTCTCCAGAATTGCTTTTGCCTCCAATCCGGTTCATGGCGATTGCTAAATTCTCATGAGCTTCTTTGCTGATACTTCCATACGACATGGCTCCCGTTTTGAATCGCTTTACGATTTCGGTCCATGGCTCGACCTCTTCAATAGGAATTGGATCAAAGTTTGAGAATTCAAATAATCCCCGAATTGTCATCAAACTTTTGGTTTGCTCATTCACCAACTCGGAATATTCTTTATAGGTCCCTGGCTCGTTATTGCGCACTGCTTTTTGAAGTTTGGCTATGCTCAAAGGGTTAAACATATGTTTTTCTCCATCTCTTCTCCAACGATATTCACCACCTATCTCCAAATCAAGACTAGCTGCCAATTCCTGCTTCTTGAAAGCTTTTAGATGTCTTTTTGAAATTTCTTTTTCAATTTCATATAATCCAATACCCTGAATTCTTGTTGGGGTATTGGGAAAATATTTGTCCACTACATGGGTATTGATACCTATACACTCAAACAATTGAGACCCTCGATAGGAGTTTAAAGTGGAAATCCCAATCTTGTTCATCACCTTCAAAATTCCTTTGCCTATAGCCTTGTTGTAGTTCTTTATGGCTTCTTCAAAGGTGTATTCGGTTATGTCATTCTCTTTTATTTGTTGCCCAATAATCTCATTCACCAAATATGGGTTGATGGCGCTGGCGCCAAAACCAAAAAGCAATGCAAAATGGTGTACCTCCCTGGGTTCTGCAGATTCTATAATTATGCTCAATTTGGAACGTTTGCCCATTTTTCGCAATCCACTATTTACAAATGAACAAGCCAATAAGGCGGGAATAGCTGCCATTTCGGTGCTAACCATTCTATCTGAGAGGATGATAATGTTGGTACCTTCATCAATAGCCTCCGAGGCTTGGTTGAGCACCTTATCCAAGGCTTCTTCCAGGCCATTGCGCCCTTTATTTATTTCATATAAAATGGATATAGAAACCACTTTGTAATCGGGACTACTATCATAGTTCTTGATTTTATCCAAATCCTCTTTAGAGATGACTGGGTTCTGGATTTTGAGCTTTCTGCAATGGAGCTCAGAAAAATCGAAAATATTGTGGTCGCTACCTAAAGTCAAGCTTATGTCCGTAATCAACTCTTCCCGAATTCCATCCAAGGGTGGATTGGTCACTTGGGCGAATAGCTGTTTAAAGTAATTGTAAATCAGCTGTGGGCGTTCAGAAAGTACAGCAATTGGCGTATCTGAACCCATAGAGCCAATTGGCTCTTTTCCATTTTTCGCCATTGGCAAAATAATGGTATTAATGTCTTCAAGGGTATATCCAAAAGCAGCTGTTCGGGTTTCTAACGGAAACTCTCCGTAAAAAACCGGGCAGTCATTATATGGAATGTCCTTTAAATGTACTAGGTTGTTTTTGAGCCATTTTTTGTAAGGATGTTTTTTGGCAATGGATTCTTTAATTTCTTCATCATTTACGATTCTCCCTTCTTCCATATTGACCAAGAACATTTTACCTGGCTCCAGACGTCCATGGAATTCGATATCCTCAGGTTCCAAATCGACCACTCCAGTCTCTGAGGACATAATCACATATCCTTTTTTAGTAACCGAATAGCGTGACGGGCGGAGTCCGTTTCGGTCCAAAACTGCTCCAATGTAGTTTCCGTCAGTAAAAGGAATAGAGGCCGGACCATCCCAAGGTTCCATAAGACAGGAGTTATATTCGTAGAACGCTTTTTTAGTCTCGGACATTTCTGTATTCTTTTCCCAAGCCTCCGGAACCAACATCATCATTACTTCGGGGAGTGAGCGTCCTGTCATTAATAGCAATTCCACAACCATATCCATACTCGCTGAATCCGATTTTCCTGGAAGGACCACGGGAAGGATTTTTTTAATATCCTCGCCAAACCAATCACTTTTCATCAATTCTTCTCTGGAACGCATTCTGGAGATATTACCACGCAAAGTGTTGATTTCCCCATTGTGACACATATATCGAAAAGGTTGGGCCAAATCCCAAGTAGGGAAGGTGTTTGTTGAAAACCGCTGATGAACAAGTGAAAGTCGTGTCACTACTCTGGGATCTAATAAGTCCTCGTAGTATTTACTTATATCCTGTGGAACCAAAAGACCTTTAAATATTATGATTTTAGTAGAAAGGCTTGGAAGGTAGAAAAATTGGGATTGCGAAAGCTTACTCCCAATAATGGCATGTTCGGTTACTTTTCTGGCGATGAACAACTTTAAATTGAATTGAAAATCATCCAAAGCATCACCACGCTCAACAAATACCTGTTTTACAAAAGGTTCTGTCTCTTTAGCAATCCTTCCAGGAACCGAGCGATTTACAGGGACATCGCGCCAACCTAGTAGGTGTAGTCCTTGTTCGCGAAGATTGTTTTCAAAAGCATTAATGCAAAAGTTCCTTTGGTTTTCCTTTTGAGGCAGAAAAACGTTTCCAACTGCATATTCACCGGGGTTTGGAAGGTCGAATTTGCAAACCTCTGTAAAGAAGTCATGAGGAATATCGATTAGGATACCTGCGCCGTCTCCCGTTTTGCCATCTGCACTTACTGCACCTCTATGTTCAAGCTTGTCCAGAATTTCCAATGCTTTGTGGATAATATCATTGGACTTTCTTCCTTTAAGACTGCATATAAAGCCTGCCCCACAATTATCGTGTTCAAATTCAGGCAGGTATAATCCTTGTTTTTTCAATCCCATCATTGCGACATTTTCTCAAAAATATCATTTGAGATGAGATTATTCTAAACTTTGAGAAGAATGTATATAAAATATATAAAGATTGAATTAATTGGTTGAAATAAACGCAATATCTAAAAAAGCGGTATATTAAATTAACATTATCTCAAAATCGAGCAATATGGATGGAGCATACCTGATTAAAACAGGGGGTGTTGTAAAATAAATGTCATCCAATTAGAAGTTACCCTAAAAAAAGGGTGGTTTTTTAGAAAAAAATAAAAGGTTTTAAAAAGGTTGCCCTAAACTTGTATGGGCAATAATTCCAGAGAATATTGAAGCTTTATTAATCTCTTAGAATACTTCTGGAAATTACAATCTTCTGGATTTCTGAAGTTCCCTCGTAAATCTGAGTGATTTTGGCATCACGCATTAAACGCTCCACGTGATAATCCTTAACAAAACCATTACCTCCATGAACTTGGACAGCTTCGACTGCAGTATCCATCGCTACTTCGGATGCATATAGTTTGGCCATGGCTCCAGACAAATCATAATTATTCCCATTATCCTTATCCCACGCTGATTTATAAACCAATTGTCTAGCAGCTTCTATTTTGGTATGCATATCTGCTAGCTTAAAGGCAATCGCTTGGTGATTGCTGATTTCTGTTCCAAATGCCTTTCTCTCTTTGGAGTATTTTTTGGCAAGCTCATAAGCTCCGGCAGCAATTCCCAAGGCCTGAGCTGCAATCCCGATTCTTCCGCCAGCCAAGGTCTTCATGGCAAATTTGAAACCAAAGCCATCTTCACCAATTCTATTTTCTTTAGGGACTTTAACGTCATTAAAGATTAAGGAGTGTGTATCACTTCCTCGAATCCCCAATTTGTTTTCTTTTGGACCTATTTCAAAACCCTCCATTCCTTTTTCAATGATGAAAGCATTGATTCCTTTATGTCCTTTGTCAATATGGGTTTGGGCTATAACTAAATAGATTTCTGCTGAATTTCCATTGGTAATCCAGTTTTTGGTTCCGTTTATTACATAGTGGTCGCCTTTATCCAAACCAGTGGTTTTTTGGGAAGTGGCGTCACTTCCAGCTTCAGGTTCGGATAAACAAAAAGCACCTATGGCTTCGCCAGTAGTCAGTCGAGATAAATACTTTTCTTTTTGAGCTTCAGTGCCATAGGTCTCCAATCCCCAGCAGACCAAAGAATTGTTTACCGAAACTACTACCGATGCCGAAGCATCAATTTTGGAAAGCTCTTCCATAACCAAAACGTAGGAGAGGGTGTCCATTCCACTTCCTCCATATTTTTCATTCACCATCATTCCCATAAAACCAAGCTCACCCATCTTTTTGACCTGTTCCGCAGGAAATTCTTGGGCTTCATCACGTTCAATTACACCGGGAAGCAATTCGGTTTCAGCAAAATCCTTGGCCGCTTGCTGTATCATTACTTGTTCTTCAGAAAGAGTGAAATCCATAATATTGAAAAATAGTTAAAAAAGCTCCGCAAATATAGCTCTTAGATAGGGAATTTCTAAAGGAATCGACGCATAATTGAGAATGGTTTAAGAATTTATTCTTCAAGGAAAAAAGAATAGGTCACTTTGATTTTTATTTTTATAACACGAAGATTATGTGGGCAAACTCATTTTGAATATCTTTAGCAAACTAGACTTAGTATTGTAGACTTAACAACTAAATAAACCAACTAACCTATGGAGACCTTACTCATAGTCATTTTTGTTCTCGGATATCTTGCCATTACTTTAGAGCACAACCTAAAAATTGATAAATTGATTCCAGCCTTGGCCATGATGGCCATATTGTGGGCTTTAATGGCTTTTGGGATTGATGGATTCACCACTTGGTTTGATTCTGGGAAACATGCACTACTTGATGGTTTTGGTGCTTTGGGGCATGAGGATAAAATGCACCTATTGGAAGAGACCTTGTTGCATCATTTAGGTAAAACTTCAGAAATATTGGTGTTCCTTTTAGGAGCGATGACCATTGTTGAAATCATTGATTACTTTGATGGTTTTGCAACAATTAAAACATTTATAAAAACGAGGAGCAAGAAAAAGATACTATGGATTTTTGCTTTTCTTGCTTTCATTCTTTCTGCAATTATAGATAACCTTACAGCTACGATTGTTTTGATTTCTATTTTACAGAAAATTGTTGCTGATAGAAATTCTAGACTGTGGTATGCAGGTTTAATTGTTATTGCTGCGAATGCAGGAGGGGCGTGGTCACCTATTGGGGATGTAACAACAACCATGCTCTGGATAGGAAATAAGGTGTCCACTGGAAAACTGATAAGCTACCTATTGATACCTTCGCTTATTTGTATGTTGGTGCCTACCTTCATTGCTTCTTTCTTAACTCCATTCAAAGGTGAAATCGAGGTTGAAGAGGCAGCTCCATCCAAATCAAAGTTTGGCGCCAAAATGCTTTATTTAGGTCTTGGGGCTATTGTTTTTGTACCTATTTTTAAAACGGTCACCCACCTACCACCCTATGTTGGGATGATGTTATCTTTGGCTGTTGTTGCTACTTTTGCGGAGATATATAGCCAAACGAAGATTTCTATTTCTTCTGTAAATCATGAAAGTGATGCCAGTTCCCATCATAGTCCTGTACATAGCGCTTTGACTAAAATAGAGTTGCCTAGTATTCTTTTCTTCTTAGGAATTTTGATGGCAGTTGCCGCGTTGGAATCTTTAGGGTTACTTTTCAATTTTGCCGAAGGCTTAAAACAAGGTATCGGTCTATTAGGTACTGAAATTGAGGGTACTGAAGTATCTGACCTAGTTGTGATTATTCTTGGTTTTGGCTCTGCAGTTATTGATAATGTGCCATTGGTTGCAGCAAGTTTGGGCATGTTCTCCGAACCTTTGGATAATCCCTTGTGGCATTTCATTGCCTATTCTGCTGGAACTGGTGGAAGTATGTTAATCATCGGTTCGGCTGCAGGTGTTGTGGCGATGGGTATGGAAAAGATTGACTTCTTCTGGTACTTGAAAAAAATTGCATGGTTGGCACTTATAGGTTTTATTGCCGGAGCAATTGGTTTTATTGTAATGCGAATTTTCCTTTAAAGAGATACTTTAACAAAAAAATCTCCGTTATTATTGCAACATAAAATTGGGGATTTTATATGAATTTGTATCAAGAAGTAGAAACGGGTGCCGAACTTGCTGCATCTGTTTCAGAGGAAAAGACACTTTCCGTTATTGATTTAATTGTTAACGGTGGTACAGGGAGTATCGTGATTATCATGGTACTTTTTGTGCTTTTGTTTGTTGCACTTTACATTTATTTTGAACGCATTTTTGCCATTAAGGCAGCTTCAAAAATTGACAAGAATTTCATGAATCAGATTCGGGATCATGTGATGAATGGCAAATTAGAAGCAGCAAAGTTGCTTTGTGCACAAACAGACTCACCTGTGGCAAGACTCACCGAAAAGGGAGTTGCACGAATAGGTAAACCCTTGGATGATATCAATACTGCCATCGAAAATGCGGGGACCCTCGAGGTATATAAACTCGAGAAAAACGTAAGTGTTTTGGCAACGGTTGCCGGAGCTGCTCCCATGATTGGTTTCTTGGGAACCGTAATCGGTATGATTTTAGCGTTCCATGAAATGGCTTCCAGTGGGGGACAGGCGGAAATGGGATCTTTGGCTTCTGGCATTTATACGGCAATGACCACTACAGTTGCGGGTCTTGTTGTAGGTATCATCGCTTATATTGGATACAACCACTTGGTGAATAGGACCGACAAGGTGGTACACAAAATGGAAGCTAACGCAGTGGACTTTTTGGATTTATTGAACGAACCAATTTAGAGCTAAGCTTTGGTATGAAATTAAAGGGAAGAAATAAAGTAAGTCCAGAGTTTAGCATGTCTTCCATGACAGATATTGTATTTCTGTTGTTGGTTTTTTTCATGCTAACTTCCAATGCTCCCAACGCATTGGACCTTTTGTTGCCCAAAGCCAAAGGTAAATCGACAAATACACAAAATGTTTCGGTCACGATTAACAAAAACCTGGAATACTTTGTGAACAACGAGCAGATTAACGAGGAATACATTGAAATTGAATTAAAAAAGGCACTGGAAGGGCAAGAGAAGCCTACCATCATTCTACGGGCAGAAGAAAGCGTTGCTATCAAAGAGGCGGTCAACGTTATGGATATTGCCAATAGAAACAGTTATAAGGTTATCTTGGCAGTGCGACCCAAGTAATGCCATTTCTAGACACGAGACACAAGAAAAAATCTTTTACGCTTACCACACTTCTATTAAGCGCTTTACTATTGCTGCTGTTTTATATAGGGTTAACCTATTTGGACCCTCCTATCGAAAACGGCATAGCTATTAATTTTGGTACTACCGATTTTGGTTCTGGAAAGGTTCAACCCAAGGAAAAAGTTCGTCAGGAACCTAGACAAGTTAAACCTGAACCGGTTCAAGAAGCTCCTCCACCAGCTGAACCCCAACAGTCGACTTCAAATGAACCCATAGAAAAGGTGTTGACCAGCAATGATGAGGAAACCATACGGATAAATCAGCAAAAGGAGGCAAAACGCAAGGCGGAAGAAACAGCTAGAAAAGCCAAAGCAGAAGCTGAGCGTATCGCCAATGAAAAAAAGGCAGCTGAAGAGCGTAAACGAAAGGAACAAGAAAATAAAAAGAAGAACTTGGATGCCTTGATTGGTGGAATTGGAAAATCTGATGGGACTACTACTGGAAGCGAAGGAGATGATTCTAGACAAGGGGATAAAGGAGACCCAGCTGGAAATCCATATGCCAACAGTTCTTATGGAGCTCCTGGGAGTGGCAGCGGAACGGGAGGTTATGGTCTTAACGGACGCTCTCTGGTAAGCAAAGGAGCAGTTCGACATGAGTGTAATGAAGATGGTAAGGTTGTGGTGCGTATTGTAGTGGATAGAAGTGGAAAAGTAATCCAAGCCACTCCTGGAGTACAGGGAAGTACAAATACAGCCCCATGTCTTTTGGAGCCAGCAAAAAAAACAGCTTTGTCCTACAGATGGAATTTGGACTCCAAGGCCCCTTCTAAACAGACAGGATTTATTGTAGTTAACTTTAAGCTAGGTCAATAAATACATGACTTACAAGGAGACTATTAAGTGGATGTTTGCCCAACTTCCCATGTATCAACAAAAAGGTGCTTCTGCATTGAAGCATAAGTTGGATAACATTTTAAACTTTAGCCAAGACTTAGGTGCTCCCCATACGAAGTTTAAAAGTATTCACATAGCGGGCACCAATGGAAAAGGTTCCTCGAGCCATATGCTGGCGTCCATTTTACAAGAAGCGGGGTATAAGGTGGGTCTTTACACTTCGCCCCATTTAAAGGACTTTCGGGAGCGCATTCGAATCAATGGAAAGCCGATTGGTAAGGGTTTTGTAAGGGATTTTATTTCAGAGAATAAGGCCTTTTTGGAAGCTAATTCCCTTTCATTTTTTGAAATGACCGTTGGAATGGCCTTCCATTATTTTGCCAAAGAGCGTATTGATATTGCTATTATTGAAGTAGGTCTTGGAGGGCGACTGGATTCCACTAATATTATCACTCCAGAAATATGTCTCATAACCAATATTGGCTATGATCATATGGATATTTTAGGCGACACCTTGGAGAAAATCGCAATGGAGAAAGCAGGAATTATAAAAAAAGGCGTTCCAGTTGTAGTTAGCGAAAAGCAATCCGAAACGACAGGAATTTTTCAACTAATTGCCGCCCAAAGAAATTCACCCTTAGTTTTTGCTGAAGAGGAGGAGCTTTCGTCCTATACTACAGACCTATTGGGAGCATACCAAGTTAAAAATGTAAGAGGAGTTGTAACCACTGTGAATAAATTAAAAGGTTTTGATATCAAGGAAAAGCATATCAAAAAAGGGTTACAGCATGTGGTCAAAAACACAGGTATACTGGGAAGGTGGCAAATTTTGGATAAAAAACCCACGGTCATTTGCGATACGGCACATAACAAAGAAGGTCTTGTCGCCGTATTAAATCAGCTTCAAAAACAAAAATATGATACGTTACATATGGTTCTTGGATTTGTTTCTGATAAAAACCTGAATGCGCTATTGCCCCTATTTCCAAAAAAGGCTACCTATTATTTTGTCAAACCAGATGTGAATAGAGGTCTTCCTGAGGAAAAATTACATTCGATAGCAAATTCCTTTGGGTTAAAAGGAGGGGCCTATTCCTCTGTTAAGGGGGGATTTGAAGCTGCTAAGAAAGTCGCGAAGGATTCTGATATTGTGTATGTTGGGGGGAGTACATTTGTAGTTGCTGAAGTGCTGTAATATTTTATTTGTTTTCTTTTTGGAAAACGGAAAATGATACTATATTTGCACTCCCATTTGGGAAACGAATGGGGCGCGTAGCTCAGTTGGTTCAGAGCACCTGGTTTACACCCAGGGGGTCAGGGGTTCGAATCCCTTCGCGCCCACTTTAGGCACAAATCCTGATGCAACGCATCGGGATTTTTTATTTTGTTACTGTAAAAATGCGTTTTTGAAAGTGATGAAATAGAAAAATGTTTTGCGAAGCAAAAAGGATTTGTATTTACATAAGAGGTTTCGCTTTGAGGATATGCAATCCCTTCGCGTCCACCACTTCATAACAAAGGGATACATTGAAAAATGTGTCCCTTTCTTTTTTTATCCTACCACGTGAAGATTGCAATAGTTGTGTTTTGACTTTTAAATGTCCTAACACTCTGAAATCCAGATTGAATCCATTAAAACATAAATATAATTTATGAAAATAGTAAATA
>JBCDAX010000052.1:0-16075 GCA_039184805.1 Bacteroidota bacterium
TGATGATACTTGGTCTATTCTGGGAGTTGACCCTTCTCCCGAAATGATACAAATTGCCCAAAAAAAGCTGAAACTTTATGATAACATTGAACTTGTTGTTGGCGAAGTGGGTGAACTAAAGAATCAGAGGACCTTTGGTGCAGCAACTTTGATATTGGTATTACACTTTATCAGGTATCCCCAAGAAAAGTTGGCGCTGTTAAATGAAATTCGGAAAAGACTGAAACAGGGAGCCCCCTTACTTGTTATGGGCATATTTGGAAACAAAGAACAATTAAAAGGCAATTTGAAAATACTTGAATCACTGCTGCCGGACGGTTCACCACAAAAGGAAATCGATGAAAGATTGGAACGCATTACCAACGATTTGCATAGAACTTCAGAAGACGAGTTGGAGAAGTTAATGGTGCGAGCAGGTTTTGAAAAGCCAACTCGTTTCTTTCAAACTAGTATCTACAGTGGCTGGATCACCAAAAAACTTTAGAATCAAAAAACGAAAATGAAGATTAAAACTGTAAATAAAACCTTATGAAGTAGCAAACAACTGGGAAACAACCGTGAACCAATCCAAAGATCAAAAAGAATTTATCCTGACAGGTAACCTGACCCGAGTATTGTGGAAATTGTCCTTACCGGCAATTTTGGCTATGGTACTTTATGGTCTAAATGCCTTTATGGATACCATTTACATTGGTCAACTCCTGAATGAAACTGCTTTGGCAGGTGTGGCGTTGGCATACCCATTAACTTCGATGGCAATGGGGGTTGGTTCATGGGTTGGTACGGGAGCCGGAAATCAGCTAAGTGTGCTTTTGGGCAAAAATGACAAGGAAACCCTCAAAAAAGTCATCCCAAATTCAACGTTGTTTACCCTTATCGGCAGTCTCATTTTTGCTGTTCCTTGTTACTTTTTTGCTACCCCTTTAATACAAATGATGGGGGGCTCAGGCGAAATTTTGGAATATGGCGTACGTTATTTCAAGATTACTCTACTAGCCTTTCCTCTATGGGTATTTGGGTTACAGCTAAACATGATAGTTCGTGCTGAAGGTAAAATGATGACCGCCGCCCTTTTCATGGCCTCCGGTTTGATGGTTAACCTCGTCCTGACACCCCTGGCCATTGTTTATTTATACATGGATGTGGATGGTGCCGCATGGGCAACGAACATTGGTATGTTGGTATATTGTATTGTAGGCTATCTCTATTTTGCCAGAGGTAAAGCCTCCTTTAAATCCAATATCAATACTATTTTTTATGATGGCGCAGTCTTTAAAGCCATTGTAAAATTGGGTCTTCCAGGTTTTATTCTTAGTCTGATGGGTCTTATTCAAGCCATAGTGGTTTTTAATGCTGTAGTAGATTATGGAACTGATGAGGATTTGGCCTTCTTTGCTGCGGCCAATCGAATATTACTTTTTTTGATGACCCCACTTTTCGGACTGATGAGAGCGTTACAACCGGTAGAGGGGGTAAACTTTGGGGCTAGGAAATATGATCGCGTCAAACAAAGTTTTTTCCTTTTTTGCAAAACCGGACTCTGGTTGGTTTTGCCGTTTTGGCTGTTTTTAATGCTGTTTCCCGAATTAGGAGTTCAAATGGTACTGCCAAATAAGATAATGACTCAAACAGAATTGGTCGACTTTAGGGTATATATGGCCATTATTCCCTTCTTGCCCTTTGTTTTCATGGCACTTACCCACTTGCCCGCTATAGAACAACCAAAATATGCCAGTATCATAGGAATAGCCAGGCAATTGGTATTCTATGTTCCCGTAATGCTATTTCTTCCTAAATGGATGGGTATAAGCGGGGTTTATTATGGCTCTACATTAATTGACATCGTAGTCACCATTTGGCTAGGATATATCGTTTACAAAAGTTTTCACGGCTTGGAAAACAAAGTATCGGTTTCCACACCAGCAATTGAAAATGAAACTAGAAACTAGAAACGAACTACAATAAATAAATACGACATACTATGAAACTTGAAATTAACAACTTATCCAAAACCTACTCGAATGGTGTACAGGCATTGAAAAATGTTTCATTGACCATTGGGAAAGGTATGTTTGGACTTTTGGGCCAAAATGGTGCAGGAAAATCCACCTTGATGCGAACCATTGCGACACTTCAGGATCCAGACGAAGGTACCATCCATTTTAATGAGATTGATGTTTTAAAAAGTCCGGAAGCATTGAGAAGAACCCTTGGATATCTTCCTCAAGAGTTTGGAGTGTATCCGAATGTTTCTGCTGAAGAACTACTTACACATATCGCTGATATGAAAGGTATTGTGAACAAAGGAGAACGAAGAGATACAGTTGAAGCCTTATTACAAAAAGTGAACCTATATGACGTTCGGACAAAAAAATTGGACGGTTACTCCGGAGGTATGAAGCAGCGATTTGGTATCGCTCAAGCCTTATTGGGCGACCCTGAGTTAATTATTGTGGATGAACCTACTGCCGGTTTAGACCCAATGGAACGAAATCGCTTTTACAATTTATTATCGGAATTGGGTGAAAATGCCGTTGTGATTCTTTCTACCCATATAGTCGAGGATGTAAGTACACTTTGTTCGGATATGGCCATTATTGGAAATGGTCAGGTTGTGCTAACTGGAAAACCGGACGAAGTTGAAGAAGCCATGCGGGGAAAACTCTATGAAATGCCTATTCAAAAGGAGGAACTAGCGGCCTATCAGGAAAGGTTTAAGGTTATTTCCCAACGGTTTTTTGCTGGTAAATTGATGATTACGGTAATGGCAGATGATATGCCTTCAGGAGGTTTTGATAGCAAAGCACCATCATTGGAAGATGCCTATTTTAAAATCTTAAGCGAAAGTTAGTATGAAAACGATAGTATCCATAATAAAGAATGAGCTGAAGCAACGAATATTTAGTTGGATTACCCTGATATTCTTTATCATGTTGGCATTCCAAATGATATGGTACACAGACGGTGCTTTCAAGTATTTTGCCAATGAAGGGGTGCTCATGAATGCCGCGAGTATTTTATATCGCAACTACGCAGCCATGGGCATGCTCATGATTATAATAATTGCCATAGTTACGGGTGGAGTACTTTACAAAGACATAAGATATAAATCTGCCCAATGGACGTATGCTATGCCCATTAGTGATAAGCAGTTCTTTATCGGCCGGTTTTTATCCGCTTTTCTGTATCTGGTTATCTTAAGTACAGGAATGTTATTGGGACATATGTTGCTGCCCTTTTCAGGAATAGGGGAAGCCCATCGTTTTGGACCTACACAATGGGGACCTCTATTTCACGGTTGGGTTTTGTTTACCGTACCTAATCTGTTTTTTTACACCTCACTTGTATTTTTTGCTTTAATATTTACAAGAAGAATTGCATCAAGCTATCTAGCTGTTTTTCTAGTGGTCATTACCTTTTTAATCGCTCAAACTTCGTATGAAACAGGTGGAGGTAACAATCTAATGGCCTTTATTTTGGTTGATTCTGGAGGTTTTGTTGCTGCACAGCATTACACGGAGTTGTTGACCCCGTCGGAAAAAAATACGGAAATGTTCAAACTCACAGGCTATGTTCTGAACAATAGGTTGTTTTGGTTTGGGGTGGCTGTTTTATTAGCTATGGCGTCCTATTTTAGATTTTCCTTCAAGTACTTTATACAAGCTGGTGTAGACAAGTCCAAGAAAATCAAAGAAACTAAAAAAGGCTTTGCTATTCCCATAGTAGAACTACCAAAGGTTTCAAAACAATATCTAACCTCAAATTTTATCACCAAATTATGGTCATTGTCCAAGTTGGAATTTATGAATATTGTTCGCCCGGTCTCTTTTAAGATTATTCTGGGAATCATATTTCTAATGGTCTTTCTTCAGAATGTAACTTGGAATGCGGATTACTACATAGGCAATGAATTACCCATAAGTAGTAATATGACCTATTTTAGATTACAGTGGGGTGTCTTTGTTACCATGTTGATCATGATTTGGGCGGGAGAGCTGTTCTTTAAGGATAAAACTGTAAATATTTGGCAAATAACCGATTCATTACCTGTCCCCGTTTGGGTGACCCAACTCTCCAGATTAGCGGCCGTAATAGGATTGTGTTTTGTCTTAAGCCTTAGCTTTATCTTCATATCCATAATTACCCAAATCATACTCGGTGGAGCATCTTATATTGAATTTGGGCGATTCGCAGAAGATTTACTGTTATATCGGTGGGCCTTCCTAAATTTTGTACTGTGGGCGGCACTCGTATTTTTTATTGGGGCATTGACCAGCAATCGTATCTTGACCCATATTCTCTGTGTTGCACTTTTTATATTCTTGATTATTTCCTTTGATCAAGGAATTGTGGAGGACCTACGATTGGGTTATGGCTTTACACCAGGTGTTGAAGACTATTCGGAAATAAGTGGGTATGGTATATTCCAAAAATCTGCTAACTGGTTTTTCTTTCTTTGGTCGGCTCTTGCCATTGCTTTGGTTATGGCAGGCATTTGGTTATGGAAACGAGGGTCCGATAAAAAATGGAAGAATCGACTTTCACTTGGGAATATGCAACTTGGTTTAGTTTCGAAAGTATTGATGGTAGGCTTTTTTGGTCTGTTTTTATTGTTGATGTCCTTTATTTCCAAGAATGTTTACGACAACGGAAATTTTACCTCTGAAGCAGAGGAAGAATGGTTGGATGCTGAATATGAAAAAAAGTACAAATATTTAGAAACCAAACCACAGCCTAAATATGAAGCATTGAATGTTACATTGAATCTTTTCCCTTCGGAAAGAAGGGCTGATTTTTCAGCTGATATAAGATTGGACAATGAAAAGGGCATGGATACTCTTTTTTTCAACACAAAAGATTTTGTCCAGTTGAACAGTGTGAAACTAAACGGCAAAGAACTGGAAGTCGCAAAAGAAGATAAGGACCAAAACTTAAAAGCATATGCTATTCCAAAAGCCCTGCAAAAAGACAGTTTATTGCAACTCTCTATTGAGGGTGATAAGCAATACATAGGTTTTGTTCAAAGTGATTCCCAAAGCGATATAACCAAAAAAGGCAGTTTTGGAAGTATTCAGCAATTTTTACCTGTAATCGGGTACGAAAGTGACAAAGAATTGTTGGAAAATCGAAAACGTCAGGAACAAGGATTAGCTCGATTGGATTCGAGAATGGCAAATTACGATGATGCATTTGCACTGGGTCAAAATGCATTTGCAACGGATGCCAATTTGGTCAAAGGGAGCGTTACTTTAAGTACAGAAGAAGGTCAAATCCCTTTTGCTGGAGGTGTTTTGCAAAGCATGGAGACAGATAATGGACGAACTATAGCAACATATTCTATTGATATTCCACAAGTTTTCAACTGGCACATAGGCTCATCGGATTACACCATCGAAAAAGGGAATGCAGGTGATGTAGCTTACTCCATTTTACACAAACCTTCCCATACTTTTAATGTGCCCCTTTATGAGGATGCTATCTCGAAAGGAGTTGCCTTTATGAAAACTCATTTTGGTGCAAATTCAGTAGACAAAAAACTTCAATTGGTGGAAATCCATCGTTGGCAGGAAGATAGATACAACTTTATTAATACTATCGCACTTTCTGAAAAAGAAGGTTGGGTAGCAAACACGGAAGGTTTGCAAGAAAAGGCCTATATCTATCAAACCATTGGCAGTGGTTTGGCGAAATTATGGTTGCAAAAGAATCTTGTTATCGCCAATGTGCAGGGAGCCGATATGTTTTTACTAGGATTGCCCGAAGCATTGAGTTTACAATTTGTAGAGGAGAATTTAGGCGGAGAAGCAGTTGAATTGCTTATCAAAAAGAAAGCTGATAAATATGCGAAAGACAAAAATAATGAACCAAATAGTGAACCTTCTTTGATATTCTCAGATGGTACGGATTACATGGAAGAGAACAAAGGAGCTATTGCTTTAAATCGATTCCAAGAGATCATTGGAAAGGAAAAATTCAATGCCATTATTTTGGACTTTGTGAATACAAATCCTGAAAACCCTAAAGTTTTCATCAACTTATATGAAAAATTGATAAAGGAGATACCGATTTCCGAAAAAGGTATGATAAAAGAACTATTCGAAAAGACAGGACAGGTAGAGTTGTATTAAGCCTTTAGATAAGAATGAAGAACAACCCCTAATGGGCTTTATCATTTTATTACATTTTCTTAGGGTTTGAAGTTAACCTTATCGTAAAGTAGCGCTGTTTAATTTATTTAGATTTATTTAAAATAATATTTAAGTTTGTTAATCTATAAAAACTCACTCTTTAAAAAGAAAGAAAATGGGATTGGTTCTGATTCTTTTAGGTTGTTTTTTGCTGTATGCAAAATCAAGACACTTCCCAAAACAGTTTACATCCATTGGTGAAAGGATGAAAAAGAAACCTGAGTTAACCAGATGGGTGGCTTATTTGATGTTTTTACTCTCAGCTTCAATATTTGCATACCAATTGGGAATAGGTACCGGTTTGACAGCCTTTTTTATTTCTGTCCTTTTGGGATTATGTCTTACCATTGTCCTTTTGCCCTTAAATAAAAAGTATGTTTATGTATTGGGAGCTTTGAGTGTTATTGTAATAGTGATGGAAAATATTCTTTGAATGCCGGCAAATAAAAAACATTTATCAAGTCCTGGGCAGCGCGTTTTGAAAATTACCGCCGGAATTTTAGGTGGTTTTTTTGTTACTATTTTTTTTCATAATGCTGTAGGAAGCTTAATAGAACAGAAGGGTGCTCTAATAATTACAACGGCATATACGTCATTTATTCTTTGGGCAGCTTTGTTGGTTTTGGCCTTTATGGCAAAGAATGGATGGAAGGTTTGGGGAATATATTTGTTACTAACCCTGTTATTCGCAGCAATTATCTTTTTGAACAAATAAATTAATCATGAAACTTAAGGCACTTAAACCTAGATTATATAATGCAATGTTTCATACCCATACGGTGTCAGGCATTGTAATCAGCTTTGCATTGTTCATATGTTTCTATTGTGGAGCGGTTGCCCTTTTCATGGACGAATTATATCAATGGGAAAATCCTCAGGCTAGGGTGGATTATGTTGAACCATCCTCGGTAGATTATGATAAGATAATTGCTGTAGTGGACGAAAAGACGGAGGACTTTGATAAGAGTGGCTTTTTTGGTATTGTCCCCCCATCAAAATCCAATCCCCTCATTACTTTTTATGGAAGAAGTGAAAATGAAGAAGGAGGATTTGATAGACTGACCGCAATATTGAATCCGAATACATATGAAGTTCTTTCCATGGGTGAGGAGCCGAATACCCATATGGCAAGAACCGTTTACGAATTACATTATTTTCATCAAATACCCGTAATAGGAATCTACTTGTCTGGCTTTGTTGCTTTTTTCTTCTTGTTTGCAATTTTCACTGGCCTTTTGACACATTGGAAAAACATAATAAACAAGTTTTATGCATTCACTACGGAGGGTAAATGGAAACAAATCTGGACCAATGGTCACATTTCCCTCGGATTGATAACCCTTCCCTTCCAAATGATTTATGCGGTAACAGGTGCCCTTTTGGGTCTATCCATCCTGTTATTGGCCCCAAGTGCAATCTTGATGTTCAATGGAGATACCACGGAAGTTATTAAAGCAGTTGTGCCGGGAGCTGGAATAAAGTATGACGAAAATGCGGCATTGGTAGATAATGGAGTTAGTTTTAATAGTGTATTTGATAAAGTAAGCACAGCGTATCCTGAAAACGAGGTTACCTATATCTACGCCAATAATTTTGGCAAGGAAGATGGGACTGTTTCGGTTCGTGTAGATGACCATACAGGAATAACCGGTGACGGAACCTTTGTCTATGGATACAAAGACGGGGCTTTGATAGATGCTATTGAGCCGGAAACCAAATCATATACAGAAGGGGCCTACAATGTCTTGATCAAGTTGCATTATGTAACATATGGTGGTGTATTCCTTAAAATCATTTATTTCATTCTAGCCATGATCACCTGTTATATTATAATGAGTGGGGTAATGATTTGGCGCACGGCAAGGGATAAACCAATGTATACGGATAAGCAACGGAGATTCCATCATAGAGTAACCAAATTTTATTTAGCAGTAACTCTCTCTTTATTCCCAGCTGTTGCACTTATTTTTATTGCGAACAAGTTGGTGCCAATGGAAATGCAGGGTCGGGTTTTTTATGTCAATTCTATTTTCTTTTCAGGTTGGCTTATGTTGACTTTGATAGGGTTGTTTTGGAACAATTACCGCAAGTTGAATAGAAACTATGTGGTAATTGGAAGTATTATTGGATTATTTATACCTCTGCTGAATGGGTTTGTTACTGGCGATTGGCTATGGAATGCTTTAGCAAAAGGACAGCATTATGTTTATAGTGTGGATATAACTTGGTTGGTAATAGGAATTTCAGGCTTGCTCATAAGTCGGTACTACTTAAGCCGAAAGTCTAAAATTGAGGATACTCTTTTGAGAACGAGAAAGATAGAGCAAGTTGCAAGTCCTATTAGAAAAGAAGAGCCCCAACCGGTCTTACAAAGTTTCTCAAAGCCAGAGTAGGAGGATTTTCAAAATTGGTTTGATTTCGAAAGCGTAGTGGGATAATCTTATTTTTATTTAGAATAAATAAAAATAAAATGCTAGATTTGCCCCGCAAAAACGTAGAACCAACCTTGAAATGAAAAAACTACTCTTTTTCTTGTTGCTAGTTCCAGTAACAATTTTTGCCCAAAACAGATTCGACATATCAGGCCAAATAAAGGGAGAAAACGGAGTGCCCATAGCTTTTGCCAATGTCGTTTTGGACAAGAACAACAAATATGATGTGGCCAATGAAAATGGTCAATATCGCATTCAAAATGTTCGTAGGGGGAGTTATACGATTACGATAACTTCCTTAGGTTTTGAAACAATTACCCAAACCATCGAAGTTTCAGCCGACCTTGAATTGAACTTTACCATGTCAGAAAATGTTCAAGCATTGGATGCCGTTGTAGTTCAAGGAGATAAAGCCTCAACCCAACAAGAACAAAAAGCCATTACCATAGGAAGTTTTGAACTAGCAGATGTGGTTTCGCAAACCAATATTCTTGCTGATGCTGTGGATAAAATTTCAGGTGTTCGAATTAGAAGATCTGGTTCCTTAGGTGACGCTGCCGATGTTTCAATCAACGGGCTGAATGGAACGGCCATTCGAACCTTTGTGGATGGTGTACCTATTGAATTTTTATTTCCAGGGACGGATATAGCCACTTTGCCCCTAACCGGTCTTAGAAGGGTAGATGTCTATAAGGGAGTGTTGCCCGTTGATATTGCTTCTGATGCATTGGGTGGTGGAATCAACATCATCACCGAAGAAAATACGGTAAATAGAATTAGAGCTTCATATAGCGCAGGATCTTTCAACACCCATTTAGGAGATTTAAGTGTTACCCTTACCGATGGGAATGAAAGTTTCTTAAAGGTAAGCGCCGGTGCCAATTACTCAGATAACGACTACACTTTTGAAGCTCCTTTGCTCGTACAAAATCCCGACAATGGACAATTGATTGATGCAGGTACCGGAAACATTAGAAGGTTCCATGACTTATATCGTCTTCAGTACAGTACGGCAACCATAGGTACATACAATAAGAAATGGACCGACCATGCAGAGATTTCTGTTAACTACTTTGACACTTTCCGTGAGTTTCAGAACAACTTACAGATATCCAATATAGCCATTGGAGAGGCCGAGGGTGAGCGGGAGAATGTAGCGGTAGTTGCAAAATATGATAAGACATTAATCAAGGATAAGCTAAAGTTAAAGACCATTTCCAACTATAGTGATTTGTTTGTGCGATTTGTGGATACCACAGCCAACCAATACAATTGGTTAGGTGATATAGTTGCAGTTTCTGAAGCTAGCAGAGGTGAGTTTGCCGGGGCTGTACTTTCTGAAACTACCACCAAAAGCTATGTAAATAGAACTACTTTAAATCTTCAACTCCCAAAAAGTAGTAGTCTAACCTTAAGTAATCTTTTGGCTGTTCAGGATAGGGAACTTAAGGATTTTGATATAGATAATCCCACCGAGTTTGGTGTGGCGCCCGAACAAAAGATTACCAAAAATATCACAGGTCTTCAATATGATAATCAGGTTTTCAATGAATCAGTGGAGTTTTCCGCAGCACTAAAATATTACACCTATAAATTGGTTGGATTTAGTAATTTGAATCGTGTACCTATCGAGGATACTGAAGGCTTTCTGGGATGGAACGCTAGTCTAAAATACCAACTCTTGGACGAACTTTCTGTTAGAGGTTCTTATGAACGTGGTTTCCTAATCCCGGAAATTGTACAGTTTGCCGGTGATGGTATCAACATAGCACCCAATGGCGAGTTGCAGCCAGAAGAAAGTGACAACTATAATCTTGGCTTCCGTTTTAACAAACGCTTTAATAATGACTATGCCCTCACCTTAACGGCCAATGGATTTTTGAGACAACAACGTAATTTTATATTTATTGACGCCAATGCAGCTCGACAGCAGAATGAAAACATCGGGGATATTGACTCACAGGGTGTTGAAGGTGAATTGAAGTTTAACTTTTTAGGGAACTTCAATTGGAATACCAATGTCAGCTTTGTGGATAAGACCATTGAGGCCTTTGCGTTGGATACTGCTACAGATGATCTAATTGGTTCACAGCTTCCAAACACGCCTAGATTTTTCTACAATACTGAACTTTCTTGGCAAACCGATGATATTTTCAATACAGGTATTGGGGTAAGACTGTTCGGGCTCTATACCCATGTTGATGTCTTCAATATTAGACCCGTAGCAGATAGTGATACCATTGAGAACACGCCGGATGCCTTTGTGCCAGAGCAAGACAGACTTGACTTTGGCGTGGCACTAAGTCTATTTGACCGAAAAGTCACTGCAGCCTTTAACGTGGTAAACATAACCGACGAAGACTTGTTTGACAACTTTAGTATACCTAGACCAGGGCGCAACTTCAACTTTAAACTTATTTATGAAATTTCAAATTTTTAATGCGATGAAAAAGAATAGCAAACTCATATTCACTTTGTTTTCCATGCTACTAGTTTTTATAGCATGTGAACCTGAAGAAGTAATAACCGAAGTAATTGTAACTACGATTGAAGGACCAGGTCAGACTATTTCTGATTTGCCTTTTCAAAAATCAGGGGTTGTTTCTGCATCTATCCTAAGTACACCAACTTCTTTCTCATATTTTACGAATTATTCTGAGCAATTACCTTCTGGAGCAATAGATCTTACCGCTGGGAACTCGGCATCGTTTAGTAATTATTTTCCACAAACCATTTATAAGTTTTTGGCTTTTGGAGCCTCATTGGATACCGACAATCTAGAACTGAACAGGTATGCGGTTGATCCAGAAACGAATCAGATTACAAGGGCTGGTGCAATTCCTTTGGCAGCTTCTTTGAGTCAGGTTCTTATCATAAATGATAACCTTGGGGTTTATACCATTTTTGATACGCCCAGTCTTTTTCTGTTTAATCCAACAACGATGCAGTTTATTCAGGAAATCCCTATGCCTAACGCTGTACAGGTTGATGCTTTGCCCAATCAGACAAATGCGTATTTCCATATCATTCATCGACAACAAGATAACCGCATATTCTTGCCGTTAACTACCAACTCTCCTGTTTCTCCGCAGTTTTATGATGCAGAGGATATTTACGTTGAAGTGGTGAATTTGAATACGTTGGCATGGGAAAAAACGGCAGTATTTAATCAAGCGACGTACCCATTGACCCGCGGTATGGAAAACCCCATGGTAGATGAAGAAGGAAATATTTATCTGTTGACCCAAGGACAATATAGTCTGGATTTCCAGTTCGGACCAACTGCACCACCAAGATCTAGACCTCAAATTCTTAAGATACCAGCAAATTCAACAGATTTTGACCCTGATTATGCCTTTAATCCCGTCAATTTCATAGGTTTTCAAAATTCCGTAGCCCAGCTTTGTACAGGTTCTATTTATGGTGCTGATGGTATTGCTTATGCAGTTATGACCGCCGAAGCAGATGTTCCCAGAGTTAATGAATTACTTGCACTTTTGGCAATGGGTACCATTACCGACGCCGAGTTTAATGAACTGGCGGCTCTTGTAACCAACAGCCCGAATATGAGATGGACAAGGATCGATCTTAACGCCCAAACGGCTGAGGTGATTCCAGACATTCCTTTCACTGCTGGATTCGTATATCCTTTCTCATATACATCAGACGGCAAGTTCTATTTCCAGGTATTTAATCCTGACCAAGCCGCGAACGGGTACTATGAATATGACCCCGCTACAAACACGAGTACAAACGTTTTCACAGTTGCAGCCGGAGGCGTGGCAACACAACTTTTCATTTTAGAGGAGTAATCCTATAGTTTGAGTTAGTTTAATTCAGTTAAAGCCCCTTTTTTAGGGGCTTTTTATTTGTAATAACTATTTTTTAGGTCTATCTCCAGGTTCATTGTGTGAACTCAAAAAGAGAAAGCGTTCGAGGACTCATGAGAAGCATAACTTTTACGTTTCTTTGGTTGGGATGAACACAACATCTAAAGGTTCAACCAGAATTAACGCTAGCCAATTCTTTCTTTTCTGAGGAAAATATTTCTAAAAAAATAAACAAAACATCATTTTGTTAGGCATTCTCTGTATTCTGTTTAAAATAATTCATACTTTGAAGAAAATAGCAGTTAACCAACCTTAAATTAGATCCTGAATGGACTATTTTGTCATAACCAGTATCCTTGTTTTTTTATCTGCAGTCTTTGGTTATCTCAATCTTCGTTTCTTTAAGTTGCCCAATACCATAGGGTTGACTTTAATTACCATTCTTTTTACGCTGGCGGTTTTTGCGCTTAGTTACATTGATGATACATTATTGCAGGCAGAGCGGTTCATCATATCCAAAATAGACTTTAAAGTGGTCTTATTGGATGTAATGTTGAGTTTTCTATTGTTCGCGGGAGCATTACATACGGACCTTCAAAAATTAAAGGAACAGCGATGGCCTGTTTTGGTCTTTGCCACATTTGGGGTTTTGGTTTCCACGTTTTTAATCGGTACAGCCGTGTACTTCCTTCTTCAAGTATTAGGACTAAATGTCAACTTTATCTACTGCCTTTTATTTGGAGCTTTAATTTCCCCAACAGATCCAATCGCTGTATTGGGCATTTTAAAAAAGGCTGGGGCTCCAAAAAAGTTGGAAATTAAGATAGTGGGTGAATCTCTGTTCAATGACGGGGTCGGAGTAGTTGTTTTTTTGACCATTTTTGGATTAGCCAGCGGCACAGAACCTGGGTTTTCACTGACTAGTGTTCTTGAACTTTTTGTTGTGGAGGTCTTCGGTGGATTGCTTTGGGGCCTTTTTCTAGGCTGGGTGACCTACTATTTTATGAAGCGGATTGATGATTATAATATTGAGGTCATCATTACTTTGGCAACTGTTATGACAGGAACTATAGTAGCTACGCATTTACATGTTTCTGCACCATTGGCCATGGTTGTTGCAGGGTTGATGATAGGTGGAAACAAAACCCGTGAATTAGCAATGTCTGAGCTTACGGAAAGTTATGTGGATAAATTCTGGGAGTTGATAGACATTCTTTTGAATACCATTTTGTTTGTTTTAATTGGAATGGAAATGCTGGTTCTGGAGCTGAACGCTACCTACATTTACGCTGGTTTAATCGCGATACCCATTGGATTGGCTTGCCGCTATATTTCACTAATTGTTCCGGTTAAACTTTTTCAGAAACGATTGGATTTTGTGCCCAATACCACATTGATCATGACTTGGGGGGGACTTCGAGGAGCTATATCCATTGCCTTGGCACTTGGCCTGACCGAATCGATGGAACGAGATCTCTTCCTTGTAGTGACCTATATCATTGTCATTTTTTCAATTTTGGTACAAGGACTAACTGTCGAAAAACTAATTACAAAGCTCAATTTAAAAGGAGAGGAAGATGAATAGCTTCTATAAAAAAACATGTGGCGTAAAAGCCTTTTTTGGAATCTTGGTGATGCTCATTACTTTGAATGGCATGGCGCAGGACAAAAAAACCTATAAGGTTGGAATCTTAGTAGACAGGGTAAACCCAGAACTTTCCCCATTGATTGATAAGCTAAAAAACGAAGTCAAAGCGGTTGTTGGGGAAGATGCCAATATTGTTTTCCCCGATTCTGGTCTATTGGTGAACAATTTTGACTTGGAAAATGCCCAAAGCAACTACAATCAACTCATAGCGAATGATATCGATATTATTTTAGCATTTGGTGTCATCAATAATGAAATCATAAGCCCATTGGCCGTACATCAAAAACCAACTATTCTCTTTGGCGCGGTAAATAGGGATGTGCAACAATTGGATCTTTCAAAAACCACTTCTGGAGTTGAAAACTTCACCTATTTAATCGAATCAGAATCGTATCAAGATGATTTGAATCGTTTTAAGGAGCTTAGTAATTTTCAGAATCTTGGGATTGCGATTGATGCACAAATTGCAAGAGTCTTACCCCTTAAAGAAATTTTTGATGCGGAGTTGGCTTCTTTGGATGCCAGTTATAAATTAATCCCCTTTGAATCAGTAAACGATATTATTTCCAATCTAGATGGTACTGATGCACTTTACATGGCTGGGGGATTTTTTATGACTACCCAAGAAAAGGAAACCTTAATAGCAGAACTGATTGAACGAAAATTACCCTCGTTTACCGTAAATGGTCCAGCAGATGTAAAGATGGGTTTTTTAGCCACTTTACAGGCTGAAGAAAATTTAGACCAATTTTTTAGACGTATCGCCTTAAACGTTGAAGCATATGTAACCGGCACGTCAATGTCTGAATTACCTATTTACATAGATTACAATCCTAGGCTCACCATAAACTACAATACTTCTGATGCGATTGGGTTTCCCATCAAATACAGTTTGATAGGGGAAACTGACTTTGTTGGTGAGTTTAGAAATGTACTATCGGAAAAGGAATACGACCTTCTAACTGTAATTAACCAGGCGCTTGAACAAAACCTATCTATTCAATCCGGTGAAAGGGATGTGGATTTGGCTTCACAAGAGGTGAAAACGGCGAATAGTAATTATTTGCCCTCGCTTACCGCTTCAGGTACGGCTACCTATGTGGACCCAGACCTAGCTGAGATAAGTAATGGACAAAACCCAGAGTTCTCCACCGCTGGAAATATAACCTTGAACCAGACTGTATTTTCTGAAGCGGCCAATGCCAACATATCCATTCAAAAAAATCTACAGAAAGCCCAACAAGAAGACTTCAATGCTTCTCAGCTGGACTTGATTTTTGATGCTGCCAATTCCTATTTCAATGTACTGATACTAAAGGCAAATACGCAGATACAGGTGCGTAATGTAGACCTGACCAAAACGAACCTCGAGATAGCCGAACAGAACTTTGAGGCCGGTCAGTCTGGAAAATCGGATATGCTGCGTTTTCGAAGTGAAATGGCGCAGAACACTCAAGCTATGGTAGAGACCATCAATCAACTGGAGCAAGGGTTCTTGATTCTTAACCAGATTTTGAATAACCCTTCCAATTTGGAAATTGATGTGACCGATGTAGAACTGGACGAGGGTGTCTTTGAAGATTATAAGTACGAAGAATTATTCGGCTTGTTGGATAACCCAACTTTACGAGAGGCCTTTACCGATTTTTTGATTCAAGAAGCCTACAAAAATGCCCCTGAATTGAGGTCATTGGGATACAACCTGGAAGCCACAGAACGCAATATTCGACTGAACGGATATGGTCGGTTTTTGCCAACAGTGGCCCTTCAAGGACAGTACAACTCCACCTTTAATCGCTCTGGAGCTGGGAGTACGGTGCCTGAAGGTCTAGGGTTCGGTTTGGTGGATAATTCATATACGGCGGGAGCAAGTATCTCCATTCCCATCATCAATCAAAATTTAAATAATATAAATAGGCAAACGGCCCTTATTCAAAAGGACCAATTGGAAATAAATCGAGATAATTTGGAATTGAA
>JBCDAX010000053.1:0-15951 GCA_039184805.1 Bacteroidota bacterium
CAATAATCTGGGCAACTTTACCTGTAACTTTAGACATTACTCTATTAATTTTTAATTGAATAGGATAAAAAATCTCTCGATTTTTTCGGCTGCAAAGATATACTTTTACTTCTTTAAAGAGAAACGAAAACAACCTTTTTTATAGCAACAAAAAAGGCGCTGATTTAGTCAGCGCCCCATTTTTGAGTTGTTGTCAAATGTTATGGATTTATGGTCCATGAAACGTAATAAATAGCACCGATTAAACCAGTACCTACAGCTTGAAAGTATTCATCTGCAAGAAGGTTGGAACCTCCTGCTTTAAATATAGATTTTATACTTGGGACTGAATAATTGATTTGCGCATCCAAAACAGAGTAGGCAGGAACATCACCAACAGCAAAAGTAGCCTCCCACAAAAAGCTATCACTCCATCTATAGTTGAAATTAAAACCAAAATTTTTGAAAAGCTCAGTATTTCCAAAAGAAGCCTTTACTCTATGCTCAGGCGTGTTAAAACTAGTCAAGAAATCAGGAAACCTTTCCCTATCAAAATCAAAATCGGCATAGGTATAGTTAACACCCAAATCAAAGTTTCCAAATACTTTGGTATCGATACCAATAGTACCTCCCCAAGAATCTACATTTTCTGTTAAGTTGGTGTAGGTCTGATATACTTGTCTATCCCCATTTTGCAAAGCAAGTAAGGAAAGTCCATTGTCTCCAGCAGTTCCATACAAGGGAACAAATACGTTTTGATTAAGAATAAAATTGCTGTATTGGTTGAAATAACCACTTAAATCAATAGTAAACTTTCCTATTTGGCCTCGATAGCCTGCTTCAAAAGTGATGATTTCCTCTGGCTGTACAAGTTGAGCATTGGCTACTTCAGGAGCTCCAGCAATCACCGAACTGAGCGTATATGCATTTTCATAGGCCGCCCTGCCCAATACTTCAACTGTGGATTGCCCAGTCAAATTTTGTCCATCAGGAGTCAACTCAAATGTTCTAACATCTCTATCCAAATTATCAGGAGCCGAACCTACTAAAATAGCCGTCCCTGCGTTCAATCCAATGAACAAATCCTGGGTTGTTGGGTTTCTGAAACCTTGTTGCGCCGATATTCTAATGTTATGATTTCTATTGGCTCCTGCAGTATACCCTAACGCTACCCTTGGAGAAAAGAAGCCATCAAAGAATTCATTCTTATCATAACGAACCGAACCTGTGAACTTCAATCTATCATCCAATAATTTTTTTTGGAGCTGTGCATAAGCACCAAACTCGCTATAGGTAATAGGGCCATCAATATCTGTGAAGATGGTTCCTTGAGAGTTAAGCTCATATTCCCTGAACGATCCTCCAACTTGAACATCTGCCCAATTATTGATTAGGTGAGCCAAGTTGTAGTTTCCATTGATATGACGGAATTTAGTGTTATCAATAAATCGAGAACCTGTGGTTAAATCTCCATCAGCTGTTACTCTATCAAATGCAGCTTGGAACTCTGGGGTACCAGGAACCAATCTACCCGTATCTGCAGCTTGTCTCGCAGCGGCATGGGCTGCGGTCGAAGCCTGTTCTCTTGTAAGGCCTCCCTGTTGGATTCCTCCTAAAAAAGTTGGGATATATGCTGCCGCGTAATCCGTGAACCACTGCGTATCACCTTTCCAACTTCTATTGATGTTAATACCGGTAAATCTAGTATCATAGGAATCACCAGCATTTTCGGAGACGATGTATCCTCTTAAAAAGAAATTATCGTTTCTTAACTCTATTTTATGTTGTTGTAAGTTGAATCCTCGTACCGCATATCTATTGGCCCCTTGATAAATCGTATTACCCCTACCTATTCTTCCTTGATATATGATTTCAAAGTCATCTGCGAAAGGTCTATAAAAAACCGAGAAATCTGTTTTAACACTTTGAGCACCGTAGTTTACCAAATCCCTTTCTTCGTACCCCGTACGAGAAACTTCAGCAGAACCTACTGTTCCAGCAGGTAATCCAGCTGCAGAGTCAAAGTTCAAAATTGTCGATACCTCATCCCCATAAATATTCAATCCGTCAAAAGCTGGATTGGTTCTATCCGCACCTGGTCTGTTGATATCGTCTGTTCTAACCGCGTGCCAATCCTCCCCTTGTAAGAAGGAAAAGTTGGCTTTTACAGCCAATTTATCACTAAAGGCATGGGCCGCTCTAATTCCAATATCATAATATTGATTGTCGCCAGCCGCTTCTTGAGAAGTAATTCCCGTTTTGGCATAAGCACTTATCCCTTGAAAATCAAATGGGCTCTTACTGGTCATAAACAAGATTCCATTGAATGCACCTGCACCATATAGTGCCGAAGAAGCACCCGGAAGGATTTCAACGCTTTGAACTTCCAGTTCAGACATACCAACCAAGTTACCAAGCACAAAGTTCAACCCTGGTGCTGAGTTATCCATTCCATCAACCAGTTGTAAGAAACGAGTGTTTGCAAAAGTTGCAAAACCTCTTGTGTTTATAGACTGAAAGGTTAAACTATTGGTATTGATATCCACTCCCTT
Source organism: Bacteroidota bacterium (assembly GCA_039184805.1). Classification (GTDB taxonomy): domain Bacteria; phylum Bacteroidota; class Bacteroidia; order Flavobacteriales; family Flavobacteriaceae; genus Flagellimonas. The sequence continues at coordinate 2,532 of JBCDAX010000053.1, forward strand.
CAGATTCTGAAGCCCCCCATAAAAGGATTCCGCGGTCGTATTTTTAATATCTTTTAATCCAAACCGTTCTACAGATACAGGAGATTCAAAAATACGCTCCGGTGTCCTGGAAGCAGAGATTACGATTTCGTCCAAAATTGTAGATGACTCTTGTAAAGTAACTGATACATTTTGATTATTCGAAGTGATGTCTACCAAAAAATCTGAAAAGCCAACACTGGTTATTCTTAATTGAAAAGGTGGTTCTTCAGACGTATTGAACGTAAAATTCCCGTCAAAATCTGCTGTAGTTCCCTCTGTTTTTCCAACAAGCACCACATTGGCTCCTGGTATTGGTTCATTGTTGTCATCAACTACTTTTCCAGTCACTGTGGTTTGGGCAAAAGAAGCAGCACCAAAGAGCATCATGGAAAAAATTATAAGTTTTCTCATTAGTTTGAATTTGAGTTAAATTAGTTTTAAGAGTAAGTAAAACTTTGGAAGCGGAATATACATTTTTTTTAGCTCCATTTGTACAAAATTGAAAAAAATTATGCATGCATAATACTTTTTTGGTAGAAAAAAGAGCGTTTCAATGTGATTTTAACAAAAAAGGCTCTGTTTCCAGAGCCTTTTTCAATATTCGTTGATTTATTTAAGTCACTCCACAGTAACCGACTTTGCCAAATTTCGTGGTTGATCTACATTACAACCTCTCATTACCGCAATATGGTACGAAAGTAACTGAAGTGGAATAGTGGTCAACAACGGCGTTAGGCTTTCTATAGTTTCAGGAACTTCAACAACATGATCTGCCAACTCTTTTACTGTCTTATCGCCTTCGGTCACTATAGCGATAATTCGACCATTTCTTGACTTTATCTCTTGGATATTGCTTACCACTTTTTCATAGTGGCCTTTTTTGGTAGCAATTACCACTACGGGCATTTGCTCGTCAATCAAAGCAATGGGGCCATGCTTCATCTCCGCAGCTGGATACCCTTCTGCATGGATGTAACTGATTTCTTTAAGCTTTAAAGCTCCCTCAAGTGCTACAGGAAAATTATATCCTCTTCCCAGGTAAAGACAATTAGTTGAATCTTTGTAGATATCTGCTATATGAGACACTAGGTCATTATATTCCAATGCTTTTTCAACTTTACTCGGAATATTCTCCAACTCAGTCAAAATCTCATGGAACTGAGGCGAAGAAAAGATACCTTTTTCACTTGCCAATTTAAGGGCAATCAAAGTAAGAACTGTTATCTGCGTGGTAAACGCTTTCGTTGAGGCCACCCCAATTTCAGGACCAGCATGGGTATAGGCACCTGCATGGGTTTCTCTGGCTATGGATGAGCCCACTACGTTGCAGACTCCGAACACAAATGCCCCTTTTTCCTTCGCCAGCTTTATGGCGGCTAAGGTATCAGCCGTTTCCCCAGATTGCGAAATGGCGATTAAAACATCGTTTTCTGTGATAACGGGGTTTCTATATCTAAATTCCGAAGCATATTCAACTTCCACAGGAATTCGAGCTAAATCTTCAAATATGTATTCAGCTACCAAGCCAGCGTGCCATGAAGTACCACAGGCAACAATAATAATTCGATTTGCGTTTAAAAACTTCTCGAGGTTTTGGTCAATCCCTGCCATTTTTATCAAACCTTGATCTGCAAGCAAGCGCCCTCGGTAAGTATCTAAAATTGCTCGGGGCTGCTCGTAAATCTCTTTAAGCATAAAGTGATCATATCCACCTTTTTCAATTTCTTCTAAGTTTAATTGAAGTTCCAAAATATTGGGATACGCAATGGAATCATCTTTAATCTTGCGAAGCTTTATCTCCTTACCCAAACGGATAATTGCCATTTCTTCATCCTCTAGGTACACCGCGTTATTGGTGTACTCAATAAATGGGGAAGCATCTGATGCCACAAAGTATTCATTTTCTCCAATTCCTATAGCTAAGGGACTTCCCAGTTTGGCCACAACAATTTCGTCAGGTTTGTTTCTATCAAAAACCGCGATGGCATAGGCGCCAACTACTTGGTTAAGAGCTATTTGAACAGCTTTCCCTAATTTAACTCCTTCTTTGTTTTTGACCTCTTCTATAAGGTTAACAAGTACTTCAGTATCTGTATCGGTATGAAATTTATATCCTCTAGAGATGAGCGCTTTTTTTATGGATTCATAATTCTCAATGATTCCATTATGGATAATTACCAAATCACCTGAATTGGAATAATGCGGGTGGGAGTTGGTGTCATTCGGAACTCCATGTGTTGCCCATCGAGTGTGACCCAATCCTAGGTTACCTTCCTGGTTATTGGAAGATTTTGCCCTTTCCTTAAGGTCCTCAACTTTTCCCTTAGTTTTGGAGACAACTATCTTATCATCATGATACAATGCTATTCCGGCACTATCGTATCCGCGATATTCTAGTCTTTGTAATCCCTTGATTATTATTGGATAGGCATCTCTATAACCTATATAACCCACAATTCCACACATAGAAAAAGATTTTTGACAATTAGCGCTGTAATTTCACGCAAAGGTAAAAAGGTATATGTAAAAAAAACACTACACTAAGATGTATAACGTAAAAAACCCATGAAAGGTATTAGTTTGACTCGGTATAAAAAATCTCCAACTGTAACTTGTTGTTTTCTTCTGAAGCTGGGACGTTACTTCCAAACAAAACCGTACCCAGCGGATTGATGGTTGACATTATGGGAACATCAATTTCAGATGAACCACTTCCGACTCCTTCAGCTAAAAAAGGGAATCCAATATTTGAGGATACCGTCAGGGCCAATTTAGCATTGGTCGAATCCCTAACAATGATATTGTTGATATGCTCCGTTATCCGAACCGTGTAACGTAATCCAGTATTTCCTTCTCTTTCCAAAAGCCCGTCATAACCCGGGAAAATGGTCAAAGGCTCAAAAATCTCAAGAGGATCAGGGTCGCTGAGAATATTATAAAGCGGCAGATTGGTTTCCGCGTTATAAAGATACAATCTGGGAGGTTCTATTGTTCCTCCAGCAGCTAACAATGCCTCTCGATCAACATAAAAAACCAAATTCGCTTCATTAATAATCCAATTGTTTGCCCGAATCTCTTCTATAAAAGCTTGTCCTCTTCCTCTCGAAGTTTCTTCATCTCCAAAAAGAAATATTTCAGACATTGCACCGGATCCTCCCTTAAGATAAATACGTGATGCATTCTCTCCCGTGTCCAAACCACTTAGAATCGGACCTGGTAGCACATCATCTTCAAAGGTGTTCACTGCATTTCCTGTGGTCACAACTCCATTGGCTCCTTGAATCAAATTGAAGATAAAATCTCTTTCCACAGTTTCAGCAACATCATTTGTAGTGTTGAAATCTTGAAAGTTATACGTAATAGTTATGGTCGCCTGGGTAAGATCAAAAAGGAATAAAAGGTCTTCCATATCATTACCAGTAATGCGAATACCTCTTAAAAAGTCGTTGAAGTTAGCTACACTTAGCAGTTCGGATTGTCCTTCCTTATCAAGGATATTGGTTTGAAAAAAATCGTTGTCCAATGGTATTTGAAGACCTGGAGGCAACCTGTTTTCCACTATTCTGGACTCATCTATATCTGCGGTGTCCGGGTCATCTTCTTCAAAGGTAAGTATCTCAAAATCACTTATGGTCAAAGGCCCTTGGTCTGGCCCTGTGCCATCATACAAGACCTCACCTTCAAAAGCTGAGAAATCCTGACTGGAAAAAAATTCTTGAGCCTCTTCAAAATTGGTATTGGGATCTAGGTTTCTTAAAAAGAAAGTCGACCTTGTTACTCGTAGATTGAATTCCTGTGTTCTATCACCAAAAATGCTATCCAGGGTAAGTCTTCTTGGAAATGTATTAGCTGCGAAATTATCTCCAGTACCATCCTCATCTGGATCTAAAGGATTTGAACCTAGAATTCGTTCATCATTATCAGATACACCGTCTCCATCAGAATCAGATAACGGGTCCTCAGGGTTTACGTCGAACTGGTCTTCTACTGAATCCCCATCGGTGTCACGAGTAGATGCTTGCGCCAATTGAAAGGGCAAATATAGAATCACCTCAACAACGGTCTCATTCTCTGGTATGGAGGAATCATTATCGTCTGTATCTGAGTTATCCTCAACTTCTTGGCTAAAGTCGCCAAAATTTGGATTGGCTGCATTATTTGGAAAAGTTAATTGGGATACAATACTGGCGTTCCTTCTACCATAGATAGGATCATTATAGGTTCCCAACTGATATAGCGGTAATCTATTGGTCTGTACTGCTTGGACGCTCTTGTTAAATGCGAAAACATCATATACCTCCTGACCAGTGGCAAAAGGTTCTCCGGCCACAACACCCTCGCCTATTGTTCGCAATTCTTCTTCACATGCAATTAAGGTCACGGCCAACACCATGACAATTGCCAAAGGTCTAATCCCTTTCAAATTTCGCATTTCTACTATTTTAGAACCTCAGTATTATAAAAATTGGTGTATGCCTCTTCTGCCTCTTGAAGTGAGACATAGGGCAAAACAGGTTTGGAAGAGTTGTCAATATGGTTTTTTAGGTCATCCGAAACACCTTCCGAGGCTAAAATAATGGCATCGGAATAATCGGTTGCAACCTTTAACAAATTATTATAGTCGGGCTGTGAAAGGGCTTCTACACTATCCTCGGCAATCCCATCAAATTTAATTTTGTCCATCATTCCTTTATCCAATTCACCCTCATATCCTTTATCATAAACTGACAGTACGATTTTGCTGTCAGCAAACAAAGGTTCATCGGCATAGTACTTTCTTAGGTAAAGTGGAAGCAAGGAGGCCATCCAACCATGAACATGAATAATATCAGGAGACCAATTCAATTTCTTCACCGTCTCGACGACACCCTTGGCAAAAAAAATGGCTCTTTCATCATTATCGGGGAATAGATTTCCATCGGCATCTGCAAAAGTGGATTTTCTTTTGAAATATTCATCGTTATCAATAAAATACACCTGAATACGCTCTTTAGGTATCGAAGCAACCTTTATGATCAAAGGCATATCCATATCATTGATTACCAGGTTCATTCCTGATAAACGGATTACCTCATGTAATTGATGCCTTCTCTCATTAATATTGCCATACCTTGGCATAAAAATACGTATCTGTCCCCCATTGCTGTTAACCATTCTAGGGGCTTCGTAAGACATTAAAGACACTTGATTCTCAGGGAGGTAGGGCACTAATTCAGAAGATACAAACAATATCTTTTTTCCATTCATAAAGTCGTGTTTTTACTTATCCGAAAAACGTAGCTGCAAAAGTACAAAAATTATGCTGATTACCTGTAATTATAGTATTTTTGCACGCCTTTACTATTCGGGATGTCAATTTTTTATACCAAAACAGAGCTTTCTTCGTACCTAGAGTTAGAAGAATACCGTAATCAAACTTTAGGTTTGGTTCCAACCATGGGTGCGCTTCACCAAGGTCATCTGTCTTTAGTTAAAAAAGCGCTTGAAGAAAACGAAATAGCGGTCGTCAGTATTTTTGTCAACCCTACTCAGTTTGATAATCCCAATGATTTAAAAAAATACCCCAGAAGCTTAGAAAACGATGTTCTCCTTCTAAAAAAACTCTCTGAGAACATACTTGTTTTTGCCCCTTCAGTTAAGGAGATGTACGATTCAAATGTACAATCTAAAACTTTTGATTTCGACGGAATGGACCAAGTAATGGAAGGAAAATTTCGCACAGGGCATTTTGAAGGAGTCGGCACTATAGTTGAATTGCTTCTAAGAACTGTCTCGCCGCAAAGGGCATATTTTGGAGAAAAAGATTTTCAGCAGCTTCAAATCATCCGAAAGCTGGCAAAAAGCAGGGCTCTTGGTGTGCAAATCGTCGGCTGTCCCATTGAACGTGAACCCAATGGATTGGCCATGAGTTCAAGAAATGAAAGATTAAGCGTTGAAGTACGACAAAAGGCCGGTTTCATTAACGAAACAATGCAAACTGCCAAGAAAAAGTTTGGCACGGAAAGTGCAAACCATATAATGGATTGGGTACAAGAAGAGTTTGAAAAAAATGAAGATTTTGAGTTGGAATACTTTAGTATTTCAGAAGAGGAAACCTTAAAGCCCATAACAACAATAGAAAAAAACAAAACCTATAGGGCCTTTATTGCCGTTTTTGCCAATGAGGTTCGTTTAATAGACAATCTAAGACTCAATTAACTAATTTTGCGCCATGCAGGTAGAAGTTGTAAAATCTAAAATACATCGAGTAAAAGTCACGGGGGCCGACCTCAATTACATAGGCAGTATTACCATTGATGAAGATTTGATGGACGCCGCCAATATCATTCGAGGGGAAAAGGTTCAAATTGTGAACAACAACAATGGTGAAAGACTGGAAACCTATGCCATTCCCGGGCCAAGAGGAACCGGTGAACTTACCCTTAATGGAGCCGCGGCAAGAAAAGTTGCCGTCGGGGATGTCCTTATCTTGATAACCTATGGTTGGATGGACATTGAAGAGGCCAAATCCTTTAATCCTGCATTAGTATTCCCTAACGAGGAAACCAATATGCTAAACTAGTTTGAGCGCATCGCTGAAAAAATTTCTGAAAATTGCTGTTCCTATCCTTATAGGGTTAGGACTTGTATATTATTCTTATACTTCCACTACCCCTGAAGATAGGGAGAGAATTTTTGAGGCCATCAAAAGCGCAAACCCCTTATGGGTCTTTTTATCAATTTTTATAGGTATCCTCAGTCATGTTTCCAGGGCTATTAGGTGGAACTATCTTTTGGAGCCCATGGGCTACCGCCCAAAATTGATAAACAATATTCTTATTATCCTTACCAGTTATTTCGCTAACACCTTAGTGCTTCGCTCTGGTGAAATTTTGCGTGCCACAGCACTAAATACCTACGAAAAAGTTCCATTTGAAAAAGGTTTTGGTACCATTGTGACCGAAAGAATCATTGATGTCATCATGTTACTTCTGGTAATAACCGCTGCCCTGCTCGTCCAAACTGATGTGATTTTGGGAATTCTAGAAGAAAATGGGATTGGATTGATTGGTTCTTTGGGCTTACTCTTGGCAGGTGTTCTTGGGCTCCTTATCGCAATTCGAATCATTAAAAAATCCACTTCCAGTTTTGCCCTAAAAATAAAAACCTTTTTAAATGGACTTCTGGACGGTGTAATGAGCATCTTCAAAATGAAGCGACGAGGCGCTTTTATCTTTCACACCTTCTTCATTTGGGCTTGTTATATTGGCATGTTTTGGGTAATCAAATTTACGGTGCCCGAAACCACAGAACTACCCTTGGGCGCCTTTTTGGTTGCCTTTGTTGCCGGTGCTTTTGCTATGGCTACGACCAATGGCGGTTTGGGACTTTTCCCTATAGTAGTCACAGCTGCTTTGTCTGTATATGGCATCAGTAAAACCTCAGGAGATGCCTACGGATGGATTATGTGGACCGCCCAGACTATGATGGTGGTCGTTTTTGGCACAATATCCTTTATGGTACTACCGTTATTGAATAGAAATCGGTAGACCCCGGCCCTCTTAATCTTAACCAAATGAAAAAATATCTGTTCCTGCTTATCGGCATGGTTAGCCTCAGCCTCGCTGGTCAGGTAAAAAAAGAAATCTTCGAATCCTTTAAACTACAGGAGCGAAGGGATGTTTCCTATTACTTCCCAGAAGACTATTCAGAAGAGAAAAAGTACCCTCTAATTGTGGTTCTAGACGCAGATTATCTTTTTGATGTGGTTGTTGCCAATGCAAAAGTGTATGGCACGCATAGTCGCATGCCCGAAGCCATTGTTGTTGGTATACATCAATCTGAAAATGATTTGCGCTGGGAGGATTGTGATTACGAACAATCCACAGGTTTACCAACGGAAAAAGGAGCTGCTTTTTACGAATTTTTGGGCACTGAGCTTATTCCCTATTTGGAGACGAGCTATAACATTGCTCCTTTCAAAATGTTTGTGGGATATGATATTACTGCCAATTTTGGCAATTACTTTTTGTTCAAGGAGAAATCCTATTTCAATTCGTATGTCATTGTATCGCCAGTTTTAGCTACCGATATGGAAAGTCGCGTTCCTTCTCGCCTTTCAGATTTGGACCAAGAAATCTTTTACAATATTGTAGTTGAAAAGGAAAACACAGAAGACCGTGAGCGCATTCTTCAGATGAATAAAGCCATCAAATCCCTAGATAGGGAAGGCTTACACTATTATTTTGATGAATATGACAACGCAGATCATATTTCTATTGCTACCTACGGAATAAGCAAGGCCTTTGATAATGTGTTCAAAATGTTCAGACCCATAAGTCCTAAAGAGTACAAAACAGAAATTCTGACCTCTAACGAACCTGTTTTTCAATATTTGGAAGAGCGTTATGCTAGAATTGAAAATCTTCTGGGTTACAAAAAGTCTGTGGAGCTTAATGACATCATGGCCATTTATGCAGGTTCCCTTAAAAAAGAGGACTTTGAGTCGTTGAAGCCTTTAGCGGAAATCTGCAAAAAGGAATTCCCAGAAACCATGTTGGGTTTTTACTTTGAAGGTGAATACTACGAACAATTAGGAGAGCCAAAGAAAGCCTTTAAGACCTTTGAAAAAGCCTTTCAGATGGAAGAAATTGACTTCTTGACAAAAGATATGGCCCTAGAAAAAATCGACGCACTTAAAGCCGATTTCGGTTACTAATCTCCTAGAATTGGTTTAAGACTTTGTGCTATCTTTAGCCTCAAATTTGGGGCAAGTGGCCAAAGTAAAAACTTCTTTTTTTTGTCAGAATTGTGGGGCCCAATACGCCAAATGGGTGGGGCAATGTACTTCCTGCAAACAGTGGAACACTATTGTTGAAGAAGTTATCCAAAAAGAGGAGAAAACGTCTTGGAAATCAAGTTCTACTTTTTCATCCAAAAGAGCGGGTTCTCCAGTATTAGTTTCAGAAATTACTCAGGAAAAAGAACTGCGCTTAGATACTCAAGATTTGGAGTTCAACCGTGTATTGGGTGGCGGATTGGTTCCAGGTTCATTAACCTTGCTTGGAGGTGAACCAGGTATCGGAAAAAGTACCTTACTCCTTCAAATTGCTCTGAAACTGCCCTACAAAACACTATATGTTTCTGGCGAGGAAAGTCAAAAGCAGATAAAGATGCGGGCTGACCGAATTCTCCCATCCAGTGAAAACTGCTTTATCCTTACGGAAACCAAAACCCAAAACATCTTCCAACAAATCACTACCCTAGAACCGGATTTGGTCATTATTGATTCTATCCAAACTCTGCATACAGATTATGTGGATTCTGGAGCTGGAAGTATTTCCCAAATCAGGGAAAGTACTGCTGAGCTTATCAAATTTGCCAAGGAAACGCATACTCCGGTCGTTCTTGTAGGTCATATTACCAAAGATGGAAATATTGCAGGCCCTAAGATTTTGGAACATATGGTGGATACGGTTCTCCAATTTGAAGGGGACAGGAATTATGTGTATCGCATTCTACGTTCCCTTAAAAATCGATTTGGTTCTACTGCAGAATTGGGTATTTATGAGATGCAGGGCAGCGGACTTCGTGAAGTAAACAACCCTTCGGAAGTTCTTATCTCCAAAAATGACGAAGACCTGAGCGGAACGGCTATTGCAGCAACCGTTGAAGGCATGCGTCCTCTACTAATCGAAATCCAAGCCTTGGTGAGCAGTGCAGTGTATGGTACCCCACAGCGTTCGGCCACAGGTTTTAATGCCAAGCGTTTGAACATGCTCTTAGCGGTTCTGGAAAAGAGGGCAGGTTTTAAATTGGGGGCAAAAGATGTTTTTCTAAACATTACGGGAGGTATCTCCGTAGACGACCCTGCTATTGATTTGGCCGTTATGGCTTCTATCCTATCCAGCAATTCGGATATCCCAATCGAAAAGGGTGTCTGCTTTGCCGCTGAAGTTGGTCTTGCCGGGGAAATACGTCCGGTTCAACGAGTAGACCAACGGATTTTGGAAGCAGAAAAACTTGGCTTTCAGACCATATTTGTTTCCAAGAACAACAAGATTGGCTTAAAGAACCCAAATATCGAAGTGCACTTGGTTTCCAAGATTGAGGATGTAGTATCCCACTTATTTGGGTAACTTTAGGGCGCCGGATTTGGAATAGCATTGTGGATTTCTTCTATGCCATCCAAAACCTCATCCGAAAGGTCAACATCAATACTTTCTATGTTTTCTTTGAGTTGTTCCATCGTAGTTGCTCCAATAATGTTACTGGTAACAAAAGGACGTGTGTTCACAAAGGCCAATGACATTTGAGTCAAACTTAATCCGTGAGCCTTGGCCAAATCATTATATTTTCGCGTAGCTTCTACCGAGATTGGGCCACTATATCTATTGTAGTTCGGGAATAGGGTAATCCTCCCTTTTCGCGGTTGTATTTCATCCAAATACTTCCCGCTCAAGACCCCAAATCCTAAAGGAGAATAGGCTAACAAGCCTATACTTTCTCTAATGGAAACTTCAGAAAGGCCAACTTCAAATAAACGATTGAGCAGGCTATATGGATTCTGAATGGTCAGCATTCTGGGAAGGCTTTCATGTACTTTACTCTCTTCCAAAAATCGCATGGTTCCCCAAGGGCTTTCATTGGATAGCCCAACATGTCGAATTTTCCCCTCGTTTATCAAGTCTCTTAAGGTTTCCAAAACTTGATGAATATTGTCTTCCCACATATCCATCGCATGCGCATTGAATCCTCGTTGACCAAAATAATTTGTGTTACGTTCTGGCCAATGCAACTGGTACAAATCGATATAATCCGTTTGCAAACGCTTCAGACTTCCTTCAACCGCATTTATAATGGAATCCCTGCTAAAGCCTGTAGTCCTGATATGTTTTGTAAAATCAGCTCTACCAGCAATTTTCGAGGCCAACACCACTCTATCTCGATTGCCCGTTTTCTTGAACCAACTTCCAATGAATTCCTCAGTAACCGCATATAGTTCCTTTTTAGCCGGAACGGGATACAATTCAGCCGTATCAAAAAAATTGATGCCTTGGTCCAAAGCATAATCCATTTGCTCGTGACCTTCTTCTTCGCTATTCTGGCGACCAAAGGTCATCGTACCCAAACAAATCTTACTTACTCTGATTTTGGTATGGGGAATTCTAGTGTATTTCATGCAATTTTCAATTTGAAAGCCTCAAAAATAACATTTAGTTTCGGAAGACTTTTTAACCTTTGGTTATTTTTCAACCTCCAGAAGGATAGGACAATGGTCGCTATGTTTCGCTTCGGAGAGAATCACGGAACGCTTCAATCGGTTTTCGAGGGAATCCGCTACCATACCATAATCCAAACGCCAACCCTTGTTGTTGGCCCTAGAGTTGGCTCGGTAACTCCACCAGGTATAATTGTGCGGTTCTTTGTTGAAGTGGCGAAAGCTATCAATAAATCCGCTGTTCATAAAATTGCCAATCCATTCCCGCTCCACGGGCAAAAAGCCAGAAACATTTTTGTTTCGCACCGGATCATGAATGTCAATGGCTTCATGACAAATATTGTAATCTCCACAAACAATCAAATTGGGTCTATCATTTCTTAGCGTATTGGCATATTTCTGAAAATCGGCCATATACGTAAGTTTAAATTCCAAACGGTCTAGATTGCTGCCAGAGGGCAAGTACATGCTCATAATGGATAGATCACCATAATCTGCGCGAATATTTCTGCCTTCATTATCCATATAGCCAATGCCCGTTCCATATTCCACATGGTCCGGTTCTTCTTTGCATAACAGGGCCACACCACTATATCCTTTCTTCTCGGCACTGAACCAATAATGAAAAGGGTAACCGGCCTTTTCGAATGCCTCAACATCTACCTGTTCTTTTAAGGCTTTCGTCTCTTGCAAACAAACCACATCGGGATTTACACTGGTGAGCCAATCTATAAACCCCTTGTTCAAAGCAGCTCGTATTCCATTCACATTATAGGAAATTATCGTCATGTTCAAATTTTTACTAAAAATAACTATTGTGTTCGGCTCTTTAAAACCATTTTGACCCAAGAAGCCATTACCTTTGTTTTTTGGAACACTAATTGATTAGTTCAATTGTGTTTAAAACCATGACCATGAAACGAATAGTTGTCTTCATTCTTTTGTTCTCGGGATATTTCGCCATGGGACAGGCCTATCCTAGGTTCGACAATGACAATGAACTGAAATTCAACATTGGACTGTTTTTGGCCACCACAACTGTAGAAGGCTCCTATGAGTACTTTTTCAGCGAGGATACCAGTATTGGGGGAACTGTCTATTTTGATAATGATGCCACAGATTTCAACGGAAATTTTGGAATAGGACCCAACTTTAGAGCCTATTTTGGGTATCAGCCGCGAAGTGGTTTTTTTGCAGAAGCCTTTGGTCTCTATTACACGGGTGAGGATGAAATTTCTGAAGATGAAATTGGCCTTAGAAACAATGATTATAGCACCGTTGCTTTAGGTCTAGGATTGGGAAATAAATGGGTGACTCGAAGTGAACGATTCAGTCTGGAAGTGTTCGCAGGCTTTGGCAGAAATATAAACCCAGAAGATTTTCAGGATGACTTCATGTACCGTGGCGGATTGTCCATAGGTTTCCGTTTTTAATCCCTAAATTGGTCATAAGCTTTATCATTTATGACCGCATTGCTACTTATCGACATTCAGAAAGGAATACAAGAAACAGGATACTACGGAAAAGAACGGAATAATCCCCAAGCTGAAGCGAATTGCGCCAAAATATTGAACAGCTTTCGGGAAAAAGAGTTGCCGATTTATCACGTGCAACACTGTTCTACCAACCCCGATTCACCCCTGCATCCTTCTAAAGAAACGCATGCGTTTTATCCAGGAGTAACGCCAAAAAACGAGGAGCCCGTCATCCCAAAAGATGTGAACAGTGCCTTTATTGGAACCGACTTGGAGCAAAGACTGCAGCAAAAAGGAATTGACAAAGTGGTCATTACAGGCCTAACTACGGAACATTGTATTTCTACCTCTACCCGTATGGCCGCTAATTTAGGGTTTGATGTAACCCTTATTTCAGATGCAACGGCAGCCTTTAGCAAAGAGGGGATTGATGGAAGATTTATTGAAGCTGAGGCCGTGCACCAGATTGAACTCGCCAACCTTAAGGATGAGTTTGCAACCATTAAGGATACAGACACACTTTTAAGTGAGTTATAAATCACACTACGTTTCATGAAAAACAACTTCCTTTTTTTGTTCAGTATGGTTATGATGGTATCATCCAATATTCAATCCCAGGAAGAACCTTTGAAAGTAGGTGTGGCGGGCTTGACCCATACCCATGTGCATTGGATTTTGGGCAGGGACGACATAGGAGATATTGAAATTGTGGGCATAGCCGAAC
>JBCDAX010000054.1:0-15446 GCA_039184805.1 Bacteroidota bacterium
AACCGACCGGAACAGGTTGAGTGGTACTCTCTTAGGGGACAAGCAGGTCTCGTGTTCAGTCCATTTTAGTAGATTCATCCTATTCATTTTGAATTGATTAGATAGCCAGGGGTTGGTATTTTGATACCAATCCCTTTTTTAAACTACGTATGACTCTATTGAACTCTGTACGGGTATTTCAACAAATAAAGTCGGGAAAATTTTAAAAGTCAACCTATCCTACTAAAAGATCGGCCTTACCGCGAAGTTTCCCAAAATCCTTTGAAGGAACTTGATTTTGAATAACACTATGAAGTTACCATAACATTCACTTCATCTAAAATTTCATTGTCAAAATCCTTGAGATAGATCTCAGTAACCCTCACGGAAGAATGTCCAAAGGCCTCACTGATTAACTCGGTCGATATGCCCATATATTTGGCAATAGTAGCCCATGAATGTCTTATGGAATAAGTTGTGAAGTTACCCTCAATTCCCACATCTTTAGCTATTATTCTTAACCGTTCATTCATTCTACGGCGTTGGCTTTTATACTTTTGAAAATGTTTAGTGGAACCATCATAGTTAGTAGGAAAAAGATAATCTCCCTTTCTTTTTCCTAGCAAATAGTAGTTGAGTATTCTTTTTAAATCTTCCGTAATTTTTATGCTGAACCTATGTCCGGTTTTACTTCGTCCGTAAAATAGTCTACCTTCTTGAATATCGGTTACTTTCACCTTTACCATGTCCATAAAGTTCATCCCTCTACAATAGAACATAATTAATGTATAATTCCTCGCATGCCACAGGGGTGATTCAAAAGGATACTGTAAATTCTTGATACTTATAATTTTGTCTTTACGTATCGCTCTTTTCCTTGTTCTTACTGTTGAAGGCATTTTATACAATTCAAAACTGTTCTTCAGAGGAGCGAATTGATCTTCTGAAATAGCCGCATTATATAATGTTCTTATTGCTCCCAGATAAATTGCCACAGTGTTTGTAGAATTTCCCTTACCAATTTGATAGGCTTCAAAGTTTCTAAGAAAGGTCAAGTTGATATCGTAAAGTTTGGGGTCACGGCCCTCATTGTAGTCAATTATTCTATTGACACAGTTCTCTAACCACTCAGCTGATCCGGGTTTGTTGGCCAACCGTTTTCTTTCAATGATGACATCGGCCCATTGCCTCAAGGTAATTTGATTCTCAGCGCGGCACTTCAATTCGGATTCGGGATTATGGTCCCATTTTTCTTTAATTATCTCACTCAGTTGTTCCACATTGATTTTGTCGATACTGCTACCGAGTTCTCTAAGTACTTTTTTGGCTTGGTAAAGTTTGTCCTCTAGATCTGAATTGACATCATCGAAATCCATTTTTTTATGAATTGTTATCGATTTCTTCATGGATGTATTTTTTTCATCCCAGCCTATAAGCGAAGAGTAGTATCCAGTTTTTAAGAAACGAGCTTTGAAATGGAATATTCGTAACGAGATTGGGAAAGTATCGTCTACTCTTCTAGAGCTCTTTCTAGTATCCAAAACAAGTTTTATGCGAGCCATATCCTTTTGATTTTCAACTAAAAGTTACAAGAAAAACTGCACACTTTCTGCACACTTTTTTAACATACCAGATGATTTCATATGAAATCAAAATTTATTAAATAATTGATTTTCAATTAAATAACAATAATAGTTTTAACATTTGGAAGTGAAATTTGCCCCTGTCACGCAGGGGGTCGCGGGTTCGAGTCCCGTCCAGACCGCGCCAGTAAACACAAGGCTTCCGAGAAATCGGGAGCCTTTTTTCTTTCCCTTGGGTACAACATAGGTACAACACTTTCCAAAGGTAATTTCTTTTGTTTACATTTAGATTAATCTTGTGATTTTCATTAGAATGAAGGGAGTTATTGAGGCCATAGGAAAGTTCTTTTACAAGTTTCTAAAGAAAAAGGAAAGCTTTTATCATTCCTTAGATAAAAGTGAAGGCAAGAAAATCCTTTTTCTTTTGACCTGTATGACACCTGTCGCTTTTATCGCGGCCTTCACTTTTTCCGATTCCTTCAAGACACAATTTTTGATTTTTACTGGATATTTGACCATGGCCTTCCTGACCATCATTCTTTCCGCTGGCTATCAGTCCGGGCTAAAAAGATTCCATCGAGACAAACATGGATTGGAAATGATTAAAATCAATCTTTACGGAAAGGATTTCCCAAAATTATTGTTGACGGATGAAGATTTGGATAATTTTCATTTGTTATTGATGGGATACGTTCCCCAAACCAAAATAAACAATCGTAACCTCATAAAAAATGGCAGCTCGGCCAATTATTTCTTTGTGTTTTCATTGATGCATCGATTTGTCAGGGATGGAATAATTGACATCGATACAGCTCGGCGGAAAATGCTTTTCGAAATAATCAAAGAATCCTTCTCGATGAACGGGAATCCTGTTAACCCCAACACACTAGAATCAAGTTTCAGTCGATGGAACACTTCAATGAAGGACAGGCAACTGGTGGTTCTTGAGCATGAGAAAATCATTGAAGTATTCGGAGAACAATAAACTTACCGCAATTCTTTGACAAGCCCCATTTATTGTTCCAGTTAACGTGATTAGCTTTCCTATGTTTGCCTTGCGCATTCACAGTAAAGGCCTTTACTCAATCATTAATTTAAATCTAAAATCTAATGACTGAGGAAAAGAAAGTCGTAGGACTATTAACCGAAATTAAAACCCTGCTTTCCCAAAACAAACGGGTAATGAACGTAGATGATTTGGTGGCCTATACGGGCTTGTCAAAAAGTAAGATCTACAAACTCACTTCACTCCGTTTGATTCCCATGGGTCAAAATGTCCATGTACGACAGAAATTTTTTGATAAGGAGGTTATTGACGCCTGGCTTTTGGGCAAACCAGATTTATCCGATGAATTTTTGGAACAAAAGTTCAATGAGCAGCTGCTGAAAGGAAAAAAAGTTTAGCTCAAAAATCTGAAAGTCTAATTATGGAAACAATCCCCTATGTAAGGGTGGGTACTACGTATTATAAACTGGTAAAATCACCCACAATTTCAGGCCATTTTAATGAACAATTGGTTTCGTGGAGTGAACATACCATAAAGCAAGACCACGGTAAGGATTTTTTGAGCAAGGTTCCAAAGTATGATGGTTTCACCTGTATTCCCAACCACATAGATTTCAAAAAAGAACACCATGGCTTCTATAATATCTACTCTCCCTTAAGCTTTGTTCCAAAGGAAGGCACCATTGATAAGACGTTACAATTCTTGGAGCACATCTTTGGGTGCCAAAGGGAATTGGGATTGGATTATCTGCAATTGTTATATGTAAAGCCCATCCAGATTTTGCCGATTTTGTGTCTGGTATCTTCGGAACGCAGCACAGGAAAAAGCTCTTTCTTAAAATGGCTAAAGGAAATCTTTGAAAACAACCTTACCTACCTCACCAATGACAGTTTTGGCAGTCAGTTCAATGCAGATTGGGCCAATAAGCTCCTGATATGCATAGATGAGGTATTGTTCAATAAAGAGGAACTCACCGAGCGCATAAAATACCTGAGTACCACCAATAGAAACAAATTAGAGGCCAAAGGGAAAGACAAACGTGAAGTGGAGTTCTTCGGGAAGTTTATCCTCTGTAGCAACAACGAGGATAACTTCATTAAAATTGATGGTAATGAAACCCGTTTCTGGGTTCGTAAAATTCCTCCCATCAAAAATGAGGAAACAGACTTTTTGGAAAAGCTCATCACTGAAATCCCAGCATTTCTATCCTATCTGGGCAATCGTAAAGTCAGTACGATCCAATCCACTCGAATGTGGTTTTCACCCAACCAACTATTTACTCCAGCTCTAAAAAAGCTAGTGAACAACAACCGTAACAGAGTAGAAAAAGAATTGGCCAGTCTACTACTTAGTGCCATGGACAAGTTTGAATTGAGCGAAATCCAACTATGCCCCATGGATGCCCTCCACATGCTCAACAAGACCAGGGTGAAGACTGACCTGACCCAATTGCGTAGACTGTTAAAGAAGGATTGGAAACTGGAAAACCAGAAAAACTCGAACAGCTACCAGCGGACAACCATTTGGAACAACGGTGAAATCAACCTGGAGGATGCGAAAGGCAGGTACTTTTCCATCTCCAAGCACTTTCTGCTGAAAAATTTTGATGAAATGATGACGTCCTAAGACCATCCCTCTATTTATGGGACTTAAATCTGTCATCACTTTGTCATCATTCCGTCATCAAAATAAAGAATGATGACAAAGCCAGAACCAAAAAAAGAAGAAATGATGAATCGATGAAAAAATGATGAAGTCAGTGAGACCAACAGGAATAGCCCTTTTGAATGATTCTTCATCAAATCATCAAAATTTAAATGTACATAGAGCCATGAAAGAAGAAAGATTTAACTGTGAAAGAGCCCGTACCGTTAGCATCGTTGACACGATGGCAAAGCTAGGGCACTTTCCAGTAAGGGAAACGGATAAAGAAGCTTGGTTTCTGAGTCCGTTCCGGTCAGAAACCCAAGCCTCTTTTAAAGTCTCCAAAACCCTGAATAGATGGTACGACCATGGCGAAGGCCTTGGAGGAAACATAATCGACCTTGTTTGTCGATTGAAAAGCTTTGGTGTCGGGGAAACCCTGAGATGGCTCCTGACCCAAACAAGTTCTTTTTCTTTTCATAAGCCCCCGAGTGTCGTGAAGGATAGGAAAATCAGTATCCAAGATATAAGGCCAATAAGTCATGTGGCGTTGATTGATTACCTACAAAAGCGTAAAATCCCGCTGACCCTGGCTTATGGATATATCAAACAAGTACACTTTGGAGTAGGTGAAAAATCCTTTTTCGCTCTTGGGCTACAAAACAAAAATGGAGGATGGGAACTACGCAATTGTTTTCAGAAATACTGCGCCTCTCCCAAGGCCGTTACCATAATTGAAAATCACAATCCAAACCTTACCGTAGTTGAGGGAATGTTCGATTTTTTGTCGCTTTTGGTCATTCAACCCAAATGGTTCGTTGAATCCGATGTACTAATTCTGAACTCTCTGGCCTTTGCCAAAAAAATCAATTCCATCCTAGAAAAATATTCCGTCCTCAATCTAGCGTTGGACAATGACAGCGCAGGAGATAAAGCGACCCAACATTTAATCGGATTGTATCCAAAAACTACAGACCGAAGAGATTATTATGCTGGATTTAAGGATATAAACGAAAAATTGATGGGTCATGCGCAGTAATAATTTGGAAAAAGAATTTGATGCACTCGAAGTTGCATTACGTCGTTGGGCAGAAAAAAATAACGTACCCCTCACCCAAGAAGAAGCCGTATCTACCGTGACATTATCAGAATTGATTGATGAGACGGGCAACCCGAAACGTAATTCTGTTAAGAATTCGAGATGTGTGTCTGTGGACACAATCTCGCCTGCTCCCGATGGTCGCAGGGAAAAAAAAGAGTTGTTTAAGGGGAAAAACCAGTTGGTGAAATTCCGTTGCACCACGTTTGAAAAAAAACTGCTATTGGCCAAGGCCAGACTCTGTGGGTTGTCTTTAAGTGAATTCCTGCGCAGGGCGGCCATGGAACAAGCCACTGTTGAACGTTTGTCGGATGAGGAAATTGAAATCTATCAAATGCTGGCCAAGTACCACAACAACTTCAAATCGATTGGCAATATGTTCCGGAAGAAAAGTCCAAAGCTCACTGAAATGGTCTACGAAACTGCTAAGCAAATCAAGGAACATCTTAAAAGATTCAGCAAATGATAGGCAAGGGAAAATCCATATCACATACCCGTGCCTCGATGGGTTATGGTTGGAACCAGGAAAAGGATGCCGAAGTGGTGCTCAGACAGCATTTGGTCGGGGAAAACCCCAAAGAGATTACCGAAGAATTTAAGCGCATACAGGAATTGAACCATAACTGTGAACGCAACACACTATCCTTTGTACTCAGTCCGACAATCGACGATGGGCAGCGTCTAAAGAAACTAGAGCTTGAAAGGGTGGCAAAGGAGTTCATGGAGAAAATGAAGCTTGGGGAACGACAAGCCATTGCATTTGTGCATAGGGACAAGGAGCATACCCATATCCACTTATATGTGAACCGTATTGACTTTAAAGGAATTGCCTACAATGACAGCTTTATTGGCAAACGGAGTCAACAGGCCGCCGAAAAAACTGCGGAGCAATTGAAATTGACTACGGTAAAGCAGGTACAATTTGAGAGAGACTTTCAGACAAAGGATTTACGGAACGAAATCAAACGAAGACATGAACTGACCATAAAACATCAAAAACCCGAAAACTACCAACAGTATCTCGAAGGCATGAGGGCCAATGGTGTTACAGTCATTCCCAGTATCAATAAACAAGGTAAACTGCAAGGGTTTCGGTTTGAATTTCAAGGACACAGTTTTAAGGGGAGTGAGATACATAGAAATATGGGCATGGCTGGAATTGGGAGACAACTAACGCGCTACAATGCACCAAATAGAATCATCTCACCAAAGAACACTATCAAATTGTTGGACAAAGTGGTCCCGGTTCCTAAGAAGTTGGCAATATCCCTTGCCAAAAAAGTAATCAAGAAATCCATTGACCAGGGGATGGGTATTTAAATTTCATACTATGAATAAACTTGAGACAATCACACAACTTTTGGTCAATGAACTGACCGATTTTGAGGCCAACGTGAAGAGACTGGAAAATGGCCTACAGAGAGCTGAGGATCTAAGGGTCAAGTTTGATTTGACTCCCATTGACAACCTAGTATCTGAACTGAAAAGTTTTCAGCAAAAGGAAACTGCAGATCGCGAAGCTTATGTAACTAGATTGGACCGAAAACTGGAAAATGCTAAAATTTATCCGAAATGGGCGGTGATTACCTTTATCAGTTCCATGGTGGTTTCTATAGGATCAATTTTGTTTGGCTATGCTCAATACGAATCCAATCAGGATATAAAAAAGGAAGCATATAATCAAGGGATAGAAGCCTATCAAACTCATCTGGATACATTTTTTGAAGAGCATCCAAAAACCTTTGAGGTTTACAGTGATTGGAATAAAAAGCGATGAGCAATTCCTTACTGTCCCAAATGCCTTTAAAAAGATGATCTTTGTGCATGTTTTCATTACGTGCACAAAAAAATAGATTTTTTGTGCATTAAACAGTCTATATGCACAAAAAAAGTTGTTTCTTGTATAGCAAAGCAAATACGATTAATTGGAAACAGAAATTCAAATTCCTTTTCTACCGCCAAAGGTTCAAATAGAGACAGTTGCTGTATTGAAAAACTTAAATGCAGCAAGCCGTGCCCTGGCCCAATTAAAGGGAGAGGTAAAAAAGATACCCAATTCACAGATACTTATCGATACCATTTCATTACAAGAGGCAAAGGACAGTAATGAGGTTGAAAATATTGTGACTACTGATGATGAGTTGTACCAGGCTGCTATTGAGACCAAAAATATCTCGCAAGCGGCCAAAGAGGCGCAAAATTATGCTCAGGCCTTAAAATTGGGTTTCAAAATCATCAGGGAAAAGGGTGTGCTTAGCATTAACGACATCAAAAGGATACAAGAGCTTGTTTCACCAAACCATCCTATAAGAAAAGTACCTGGTACGGTTCTAAAAAATCCAAGAACCCAAGAAGTTGTATTTACTCCACCCCAACAATACAGTGACATTATGGCCTTGTTTAATAACTTGGAAACCTATATTAATGACCCTAAAGTACATCCTATAGACCCTTTGCTTAAAATGCCCATTGTGCATTATCAATTTGAGAGTATCCACCCCTTTTATGATGGCAATGGTAGAACTGGAAGAATACTGAATATGCTGTATTTGGTTCATCAAAACCTATTGGACATCCCTGTTTTGTATTTGAGCAGTTACATCATTAAAAACAAAGCGGACTATTATAGATTATTGCAAAAAGTACGAACCGACAAAAGCTGGCAAGAATGGTTGTTGTGGATGTTGAAGGGAGTGGAAATTACTGCTAAGGATACCATAGTTGTAGTCAACAATATCAAACACTTAATGGATGAATACAAACAGAAGATACGACGTGAATTCAAGTTTTATAGTCACGATTTGATCAATACACTTTTTAAGCATCCCTACACTAAAATTGATTTTCTAGAGCGCGAAATAAACGTACATAGAAACACTGCAAGCAGCTATTTGAATGCGCTTGCCCAACACGAAGAACAGTTTTTGACCAAGTTGAAAATTGGGAAGAGCAATTATTTCATCAACCATAGATTGCTCCAAATTTTAAAAAGTAGGTGATTGAAAATTAAGGTCACTTCTTTTTCTCGCTTATCGTAAAATATATTATACATCGAAGAGCTAATTAGAGATTTTCTTGATTGGACAAAAACCACAGTTTTTTTATAGGAAAACCCTAAATAACAATTGCCATTTTTTAATGCGACTTGGTTTGGTTATTTTGGTGATAACGTTGAAATCCCCCACTAATTTAGATAATCGTTTATGCCAGAGCGTGTCGAATGTGCCGCTTATACCAAATTTAAAATGGGCTATGCAGTGATTGCTCTTACAAGCGAGAGACCCAGTAATTAGAATCGAAAACAACCTGATTGGGGATGAAATAAATCAACTGTTTTATCAGCTTTGTGGGTTGACCCAAGAGAAAACTAAAATTGTGAAGAGTAATTAACTTATGGAATACATATATATTAATTCGGGCAGTTCCGTTGCTATTAATAAAGGAGAAGATGGGGAATCCGTCAATAAAGTTTTTATTGATGGCAAGGAGCATAAGTTTGAAGACGACGATATTCAGGACAAGAAACAATATGCAATAAAGGTCAAGAGGGATAAATATCAAAAGTTCCTTAATAGGCAATTTGAAAACCTAATTGTGTTAACAGGGGCAGGTTCTTCGGTAGGGGTTGGTGAAGGTGATAAAAAGGGAAGATTACTTTCTCAATTATGGGACGACGCAAGAGATACGTTAGGGGTTGATAAACTCAATGCATTTTGTGAACTGGTTAAGTATACAGATAAAAAAGAAGGTGAGTACATAAAGAATTTAGAGAAACTTCTATCTATTGCGAATGCAGCAAAGGATTTTGTAAAATCAACTGATGCCATTAATATTCCTGATACCATAAAAGAAATAGAAGCCTTAATTAAAGACAAATGTGAATTAAAGCTGCCTTCAGATGCTCCTCATCATACGTTTATAGAGAAAATATCTAGAAGAAAAGTAACCTTGCCAAGAGCAAAGGTGTTCACATTAAATTACGATACGTTATTTGAACAAGCAGGCAGAAAAGGGAACTTCACAATTATTGATGGATTTTCGTTCTCATTCCCAAGATATTTCAGTGGAAGGAATTTTGATTATGATGTTGTTCTAAGGGATAAAAGCAGACTCAAAGAAGAGGACAATTTTATAAACCGTGTATTCAATTTGTATAAACCCCACGGGTCTGTTGATTGGCAAAAAACGAAGGAAGGAATAAAACAATCGGACACGGTTGATAAAGCCTTAATGATATATCCAAAGGATAGTAAATATGAAAGCTCATATGAGCAGCCTTTTTTTGAAATGATGTCACGATTTCAACAAAATTTAAGAAAGGACAATGTTCTCTTAATATGTATTGGTTTTAGCTTTAACGACAAGCATATCGTGACTGCCATTCAAGAAGCTTTGGAGCAAAACTCTGGATTCCAACTTATAGTGGTAAATAAAGGAATAGAAGTATCTGATACTTTTAAATGGTTGTATAACTTATCTCTGAAACACTCAAATATTGTTTTGATAGATGAACTATTTTCAGATTTTGCGGCGCACTATCCACTATTGAAATCCTATAACCAAGATGAATACAAGAAAATAACTATAAATCTGACCGATAGAGATGGAGAATAGAAACCCATTTGAACATAGCTATTTCATAGGGTACATAAACCAGGTATCGGCTCAATTTGTAAAAGTGCATTTCCCTTCTTCGACACTTTTACAATCATTTACTTTTAAAGGAGAAAACTTAAACGGTGGGTTGGTGGGCAATTTCGTTGTTATTGAAGGCGAACAATATGGTTTTTTAGGAAAGATTCTGGAACTTTCTTTACCAGAAAAGGAAAGATTAGAGTTAAGTGAAAAATCTTTTAAAAACAAAGATTTTCATCCAACTGGAAAAATTGAAATCCTTTTGTCATTTGATTTATTCGAACCTTCCAAAGTCGAAAAGGGATTAAACTCCTTGCCCGTGATTGGGGCAAAAGTGTTCGTTTGTTCTTCAGATTTCATTAAAAGTTATTTTAGAAAATTTGGGGTAAAAGAGGAAGTTGTAGAAACAAGTCCGGTTTTTGAATTAGGAACATTGACATATGACAAATCGGCAAGAATCGAAATTTCGCAACAAGCTCTTTTTGGAAGACATTGTGCCGTAGTTGGTACCACTGGGGGAGGTAAGAGCTATACAGTTAGCAATTTATTGGAAGGCGTAGCTTCTAATGGAGGCAAAGCTATTTTAATTGATGCAACGGGCGAGTATTCTACACAAGATGCTAACGGATATTCGGAAAAACCCTCTAAGCTTTCAGTAGATTCATTTTTTCATTATTCCAACCTTACTATTGGTGACTTATTTGTGCTGCTAAGGCCATCAGGGCAAGTGCAAGCTCCCAAGCTTTTAGAAGCAATTAAATCTTTAAAGATTCTACAAATATTAGAAAGCAAAGCAAATACTGATGAAACCATTACTAAAAATGATGATGGTACATTTTCAATTTTAATTAACGCTGCTGCTGGAACCAATGAAACGATAAGTACTAACAAAGGCACAATTTTGAAAAATGGGCAATTAATGCGACCATTCAATAGAATTTACAACAAATACATTCGAGACATTGAGAGCATTGATTCTAACTTTGATATTAAAGCATTATCAAATCAAATTGTCCAAGAGTGTATTTGGGATGTTGACAGGAACGATTCAAACAAATGGGGCGGTAGAAATGATAACCATTTGAATAATTGTATAAGTCTGATTTTAAGGGTAAATAATCTTGTAAACAATCCGCTTTTTGATAATGTATTTGGATTCAATAAAGAAAAAAATGACGAAAGCGAGCTAACAAAACAGATTTCAGATTTTTTGAATAACGATAAGAACTTATTTAGGGTTGGTTTTGAGAATGTTGGATTTGATTTTCAAGCTAGGGAAATTGTAGCAAATTCCATAGGTAAGTTTCTACTTGAAAAAGCCCGTAGAGGCGAATTTAAAGATGCTCCATTAATTTTATTCATCGATGAAGCACACCAATACTTAAATAAAAGTGTCAAGGATGAATATTTCGAGTTAACTCAATTAAGCTCTTTCGATTCAATTGCAAAAGAATGTAGAAAACATGGTTTATTCTTGACCATTGCAACGCAAATGCCGAGAGATATTCCGGTTGGCACATTAAGCCAAATAGGAACTTTCATTGTGCATAGATTGATTAACCATTTTGATAAAGAATCTGTTGCTAATGCAAGCTCTTCTGCAAATCGAAATACTCTAGACTTTTTGCCTGTACTTGGAGCAGGTGAAGCAATTTTAATGGGTGTAGATTTTCCCATGCCTGTAATGTTGAAGATTAATCAACCCGATACGAAACCCGATTCAGCCACACCTCAATTTAAAACAAAAATATAGAGTGCATTTATGAGTAATCAAACCCAAATAAAATGCCCCAATTGCGGAACCTCCATTGATGTCCAGGATATTTTGGCGCATCAATTGGAAGATGAAATCAAGCAAAAATATCAAGCCCAGCTAGTTGATGAAAAAAAGAAGTACGAAGCGGAGCAAGAAAAACTTGACAAGGCAAAACAAGAATTCGAGGAAAAGAGAAAACAACAAAATGAGCTGTTTCAGGAACGATTGGAAAAGCAGCTAAAAGAAGACCGAAAGGTTCTTGAGGAAAAACTTAAGGCCAAGCTTACGGAAGAACAGTCCGAGCAATTTCAGGCTTTACAGAAAGAACTCAATGAAAAATCAGAACAAGTTAAAGAACTGAACCGTTCCAAAGCTGAAATTGAAAAGCTGAAGCGTGAAAAATCTGAATTGAAAGAAGCTGCAGAAGCCGAAGCACAAAAGAAGCTAAATGAGGTATTACTTGCCGAGCGTGAAAAAATCCGAAAATCAGAAGAAGAAAAAAATGAGTTGAAATTCCGTGAACTCCAAAAACAGTTGGAAGACCAAAAAAATCTGACTGAAGAGATGAAGCGGAAGCAGGAACAGGGGTCAATGCAGCTTCAAGGTGAAGTACAGGAATTGGCAATAGAAGAATGGCTAGCTACTCATTTTCCGTTGGATAGCATCGATGAAGTAAAAAAAGGAGCACGTGGTGCCGATTGCATTCAAGTGGTAAATACACGAAGCCATCAAAATTGTGGTAAAATCTACTACGAAAGCAAACGCACAAAAGATTTCCATACGAGTTGGATAGAAAAGTTTAAGGCCGACATGCGGGAACGTGATGCAGATATTGGTGTTCTCGTCACTGAAGTGATGCCCTCTGGTCTAGACCGAATGGGTATGATGGAAGGTGTTTGGATTTGTACCTATCAAGAATTTAAGGGCCTTTCAGCTGTTTTGCGTGAATCCATTATCCAATTGAGCCTGGCCGTAGCCACTCAAGAGAACAAGGGCGATAAAATGGGTATGTTGTATGACTTTCTGACCAGTACCACTTTTCGGATGCAAATAGAGGCCATTGTGGAAGGTTTTTCTCAAATGAAATCAGACTTGGAAAGCGAAAAACGCTCCATGCAACGCATTTGGAAACAACGGGAGCGCCAAATTGAAAAGGTTATTACCAACACCATTGATATGTATGGTTCAATAAAGGGTATTGCTGGTAATGCTATACAATCTGTAAAGGCATTGGAACTTGGTAATGGAGAAGAAGATTTTGATGACGATTAGCTTTTCTTCACTTTAGTATTTTTTCGAGTTAATAACCACTTTTTGGGCATAAACTCGAATTTTTACTAATTGACTTTTAATCGTTTCCTGAATAATTCACAGACCTCAAATGGTATCAAAAAAGGTGAATTTACTGAACTACTAAAAAAGACCAAGAATGGGACTTATACCTTTGGGGCATATTGAATTCATAATGTTGTCCTTTAAATCGGCCATTTTACAAATTGTCTCAATATCAAAGTTCACCAATCAAATGTTCTGGAAGTGTATCTAGCTCTAATTGAGAATTAATAGTATATGCAGGTCTGGCTTAATTCTATTATGCTCGAAAAAGGGTTAATAGTAAAATCATAATCTGGGCGAGTTAATGAACCAAGACAATCAAAACAAGTAGCTTTGTTTTGGATAAACATGTCCAACTTTTATCGTTTTAAGACTAACTTCAACCTTTTTAATTGAGATTTTAACATTTAGTTTTGTTAAAAAAGGTGTACCGCTAAATCGTGTAATCACGTTTTATTGACTAATATGAAAAATGGCAAGGGTCCTGGAGGGACACAAGATTGTAATGATTTGATGGGTGAAATTGGTTTTCAATGGTTTAAATTAGAAGATATTTATTCTCTAAAAAACCTCCCTTGTGAAAATCCATTTGTGTCACATCGAATACAATTCTTCACGCTACTATTGCTTACCGAAGGTAAAATTAGGCATGATGTTGATTTTATCCCATACACTTTAGATAGGGGGTATTGCCTATTTATATCTCCAGAACAAATTCATAAGTTCTATAAATCGACTAAAGGCGAGGGGTATGTTCTGAGTTTTACAGAAGATTTTATACACCGTAATTTTTCAAGGTCTTCTTTTTCCAAAATTAATTTTTTGTCAAATCACTTTTTAAATCCATCAATTTTTAAAGACTTTGGCGATATTGAAATATTTATGAGTGCGCTTGAGAGGGAGCTTTCATTAGACCTCGGAATAATAAAGGAAAATTTAGTAGCTTCAATGTTAACCGTATTCTTATTGAAAGCGCAGCTCTATGCAGGAGGTTCATTGAAATCCTATCAAGGAGATTTTGGAACATTTTCAAAGTTTCAAAAATTGGTATCCAATTATCACAAGGAATCAAGGTCTGTAAAATACTATGCAAATTTATTAAACATATCCTATAAACAATTGAACAATCTTAGCAAGGTGTTTACCCAAAGGACAGCCAAAGAATACATTAACGATTACATCATACTTGAAATCAAGCGTAATTTGGCTACGACAGATTTCTCAATAAAGGAGATGGCATATGAATATGGTTTTAAAGAAGGTACAAATCTTACGAAATTCTTTAAAAGAGCAACAGGAGATACACCGATGAAGTTTAGAGAAATCAGACTTAAGAGTAGGTAACAAGAAGCAAATCATCTAGCGAATTGGATCAAATTGAAATCCTTAAATTGGAATTGGATAAATATGTTGAAAAACCTATAGATGAAGAATGGAAGGAATTTAGGAAACATTTGAAAAGCGTTAGCTTTAAGAAAGATGGGGTTATTTTTCCCCATTCAAAAATTTGTGTCAATATGCTTTTTATTACAAAAGGTATAGTTGTAACCGAATACTTTAATAGTAAAGAGCAAACAATTACCCGATTCTTTAAGTCTAAAAATCTATGCAGTAATATTTCAAGTTTTTTAACCCGAAGCACTGTAAACGATATAGTTTCTGCCGTTACTTATACTGAAGGTGTACTCATACCTAAAACCTTATTTAATGAAAGTTACCTGTACTCTAACGGTATTGGACTTTATTTCAGGAAAAGACTAATGGAAAATCTGTTGGAAGATAAAATGTTCATTTCCATAAAAGCCATGGGTATTGATTCGAAACTGGATTTTCTTTATTCCCAGTATCCAGAAATCATTAATGAAGTATCCTGGAAAAAAATCGCTAACTTCTTAGGAGTTACCCCGCAATGGTTGAGTAAAAAGCTAAATCATAGAAATTCGCGGTAAATTGAAAATAAGGAATAATAAAATTGATTTTTGTCTAATTCCAACTCATTTTAGCTCTACTACGTTTTTCTTCAATCTAATTTTCCATCCTTTTCGGTCCTCAGTAGCTGAAATATCAAATATTTGAAATTCAGTTATTTACAAAGTATTTGTTAAAAAAATCAAAAAAAATTACTTCTTAAATTAGTTTGCTTTGTAGAAGAAATTTTGAAAATAGCTTTAACAATGTTAAACCTATATCAAAATGAAAAAAACAAACAGATTACATCATTCAGTGGAAATAGTAGTTATATTCTTTTCATTATGCGCATTATTGAGTTCTTCCATTATCGCGCAGGAACAGGATCAAGGAGACCTTCTCGCAACAATGCCTGATGAGCTTTCGAATGTAGGCACAGGGGTACCCATAAGCTATGAGCCTTATGAACTGGCAAAATTCACCAAGGATATGAACCGCTA
>JBCDAX010000055.1:0-15089 GCA_039184805.1 Bacteroidota bacterium
ACGCTCAGGATATAATAAGTAAATCAATTTTTATTAATCATATAAATACTAGAGTTATGAGTACGATCAGAAATCATGTACAGTTAATCGGAAACTTGGGCGATGCCCCAAAGATTACGGAGTTGGAGAACGGGAAAAAAGTGGCCCGGTTCTCATTGGCCACCAATGACTATTACAAAAATGCCAAAGGCGAAAAAGTGCAAAGTACCGAATGGCACAGTATCGTGGCATGGAGCAAGACTGCCGAGATTGTCGAAAGTTATGCCGACAAGGGCAGGGAGGTGGCCATCGTTGGCAAACTGAAAAACAGAAGCTATGAAGCTGAGGACGGGAGCAAAAAATATGTGACCGAGGTCGAGGCCAATGAAATCCTTTTGTTGGGCAATAGACCCAAATAAAGATAAAAGGAATCAAAAGTAAAAGAGGGCATACCGTCGAAAGTGCTGCCCTCTTTTTTCATTATTAACTTAATACAGATAACAATGAGCGCACAAGTTAGTGAAATAAAAGTCAGCTACCATGATAGCAACGTTCCCCTGATGCATCATAAGATTACCTCTTCGGCAGATGCTGCGGAAGTCCTTTTTTCCCATTGGGATGATGGTACCATCCAACTTAGGGAATCCTTTAAAATAGTACTGCTCAACAACAGCAATGGCATTAAGGGCATATTTGAAATTTCCAATGGTGGAATTACGGGCACCTTGGTGGATTTACGGATACTCTTTGCGGTAATCCTCAAGTCCTTGACCGTGGGTATTATCCTGACCCATAACCATCCTTCTGGACAACTGAAAGCCAGTGCTTCCGATAAGGCCATCACCCGAAAAATCAAGAAGGCAGCAGACCTTTTTGACATCAAACTATTGGATCATATCATCCTTGCCCCCAACTGCTCATATTACAGTTTTGCGGATGAAGGCATACTTTAAAACGGACATTATGATACAATTGAATTATTCCCATCTCGATGCCGATACACAAAACCAATTGTTGGCACAATCCAAACAGGATGTCAAAAAATGGTACGGTGTGGAATTGGAATTCTATGCTCTGAAAAACGACCTGGACTATAATAGTCTTTTAGAGGAAGAAGCTTTCCGAAATTTATATTCGTATTCCTACAGCTTCAATATTTGAAACCTCCACTATCAAAATAACATTGAAAAGGATGGCCAAAAGCCGTTCTTTTTGCTTTTGGGTCTTGTCAACGATTGGGGAAAACCCTTGCAAACCCCTCAAAACACCTTACCCAATTGTCTTAAAAATCAGGAATATGCCATCCTACCAAAATAGGGGCTTTACCTTATGGTATGGTTTTCCTGTATCGCCCTGTGGGGCGAAGGAAAAGCAAGAGGGTAACACGCTAAAGCGGTGTTACGGGGTCTGATTTCTTTTTCAAAGCCTTGAAAAAGAAAGGGTTAAAGGTCAATCTCTTGGATTTTTACAGATCAGCAAGCCCAAGATTTTGGCACAAAAACCCCAAAAAACCCTAAGAATTATAGAAAGTTTTGGCACAAAACCATGAAAAAGAAACGATATACATACCACTATGCCAATATCAACCTCCGAAGGGAGGTGACCGAACGGTTTCGGGCGTTCTCAAAAAAAGTGGCCCCTTCCCATGCAGAAACCCTAACGGCTATGATGGACTTTTTTGAATGGCATGGCTATTCCCCCTACCAACGTTTTGGAAAGGACATCCTTGCTGATAACCAAAAGACCCGCAAACGTATCGATGCCGTCATCGCTATCATCAAGGATATTGAAAAATCACAGAACATCCCCCTGATCAATATCGAGACCATGCTCCAGGCCTTGTTCGAAGGGAACCTGAAAAGGGAACGCCTTAAACCTCCACCTATCAAAATCCAAAAAGAAAAAAACAAAGAACAGCACAAGGTTTCCCATTTGGAATGGGAACGCCTACAACAAAAACACCAGGAGACACAGGAGCGGTTGATGCATCTTTTGGGGCAAGTGGAACTGGTCAAAAATCGCTTTGGAAACGATTACCTCAAACTGAACATCACCCGTGAAGAACTCGCGCGCTTAAAACGAACCCTAAACAAATAGTACCATGTATATCGCCATTACACCACAGAAATTGGATTCAGGTTATTCGAGCAGCGTATCGGACTATGTGGCCTATCTCGAAAAGGAAAACGAAACCCTCGAACCCGAAAACCAAGAGTTCTTTTTCAACCAGACCGAGGATAGGGTTTCGCCCGAAACGGTCATTTCTGAAATCGATGGCAATACTGCCAAACTCAAAAAAACCGAACCTAAATTTTACTCCTTGATTGTCAGCCCAAGCCAAAGGGAACTAAAGGCCATCCAAAACCAACCCGATGCCTTGAAGAACTATACCCGGGAACTGATGAAGGACTATGCCGCTTCCTTTTATCGGGATACCCCCATCACCGTGGACCAGATAAAGTACTATGCCAAGATCGAGCACGAGCGAACCTATCGGGGTTTTGAAAAAGAGATTTTGGAGAATGCACCCTATCGCAAAAGGATCGTACGGCTCCAAAACAATATCCGAAAAGTAGGCCGCGGTGAGATGGAAGGCAATGTCAAGAAAATGGAAAAAGAGCTGGCCCAACTGCAAAGGGACATCCCGCATAAGATCAATGGCAAGCCCATCACCGTGGGCACGAAAAAGGAAGGGGTGCAGACCCATATACATATCATCGTAAGCCGCAAGGATGTGACCAACACCTTTAGCCTTTCCCCAGGGTCAAAGTACAAGACCTCCGAAGTGGAGATGCACGGCAAAAAGGTACAACGGGGCTTTCATCGGGAGCAGTTTTTTGAGGCTTCTGAGAAGACCTTTGACCGTCTTTTTCAATACGACCGAAACTTTGTGGAGACCTATCGTGCCAAAAAGACCCTGGTCAAAGACCCCAGGGCATTTCAATTGCTTTTGGCTGGTTTGCCCCTTTCTGAAAAGGCCTTGGCCTTAAAATTGTTGAACAAAACGGGAATACGGGTGCCCTCCATTCCCACCAACAAAGTGCAACTGGCCCTAAAGATAATTCACCGATTAAGGAGGGGAATGGAACGTGCCGTTCAATCGGCCTCAATCGGAATTTGACATGGAACAACTGGAAACTGTACATATCGTATCGATACTGCTCTTGGGAAGCGTTCTCATTTGGGGAATGGTGCGACTCTTTAAACAGGGCTATTGGGTCAATTGGGTATGGCTGATGGCTTTGCTTGTGTATGGTTGGGTGGTGATATCAAGCACGGAGCAAGCTCTGTTTCTGACCTTGGTTTTGATACTTCCCCTAGGCTTTGTCAATGTACTTTGCTATGTCTTCTTTCCGAAAAAGAAGAGTATACCTTCGAATCGCACCTATCATGTGACTTTGCCCACTAAAAAAGGAATCCTGACCTTGGAGAACATTCGAAGGGGGATTGCCATTATCGGGGCAGCGGGCAGTGGAAAAACCGAAAGTGTCGTCCATGGATTGTTGAAACACTTCAGTCAGCACAACTTCAGTGGGGTCATCCATGACTACAAGGATTTTGAAATCACCGAACTGGCCTATCCACTTTTTGCCCAAAACGACACACAGTTCTTTATCGTTTCCTTTGATAGACTGTACCACAAGGTCAATCCAATTGCACCGCGATACCTACCCGATGAGGAAAGTGTCAATGAAGTGTCAAGGGTCTTGGTGGAAAACCTCTTGGAACATCAGGATGGGAATCGGAATGCTACGACCCGTTTCTTCAATGATGTGGTCGAGGGATTGATCGCTGGGATGATCTGGCGATTGAAGACCGATTTTCCAAAGCTGTGCACCCTGCCCCATTTGATTGCACTCTACCAACATTTGGACGCGGACCAGCTCATTGCTTTTCTGTCGGCCGATTTGACCTCTAGGGCGATGGCCGATGCCTTTATCTCCGGGGTGGATTCGGAACGACAGACCGCGGGGGTGAAAAGTACCCTCGCCAATGCCTTTAAAAAAATCAGTACCCAACGTATTTTTATGACCCTTTCAGCAGATGAGGTGGATCTGGACATCAACAATCCTGAAAATCTGGCGGTGGTTTCGGTAGTAAACAATCCCAAGATTGAAACTTCGCTATCTCCCATTATCGCTACCATTATCCATACCATCACCAAGCAAATGGCGGTACGTCACCGAAATCCTTCTTTTCTGTTGATGGAGGAAGCTTCCACCTTGCGTCTATTGAACATGCATCGTATTCCTGCAACCCTTCGAAGCTATGATATCAGCACTGTTTATGTTTTGCAGGATAAAATACAGAACGATATGCTCTATGGCGACAAAGCAAGCAAGGCCATTTTGAGTAACCTTTCCTATCAGTTCTTTGGGAAGGCCAATGACCCTGATACCGCCAAATACTATGAACGGTTTTTTGAAATTGTAAAGAAGGAAACCAAAAGTGTGAACAAAGGGCATAACCTCAACTTTGATACCCGGGTGACCAAAGGGGAGCGGGAAGTGGCGAAGACACGGGCTTCTATTTTTTATAGCTTACAACAGGGGGAGTTTGTGGTGATGCATGATGGGAAGGATAGAAAGGTACGATTTGGGAAGCCTAAATTGAAAAGGATGTTGTCCCTGCCAAAAATTGTCACCAAAGATGATTTAAGGCAGAATTTTGAGAGGATTCATTGGGAGGCAAGTAACATACTAAAGTGATTTATCAAAAAGTAAATAAGAACCATTAGTTAGAAAGGACTCCTTCAGAACTTGGTTGTAGTTTTTGCTGATTTTCAAATAGCTTTACAAAAAGAGTAAGAAAAGTTAATCAAATGCCTTACTTTTCCCTTCATATCCTGTAGATGGGAAGAGCCTTTCTAAAAGTACAATGTTGTGTGCCGTTTAGGGGTCAATAAACAAAGTAATTCAACGATATGGTTTTAAAATTTGACGAATTTCTAAGGTCTGTTTCTATTAGTAAAGACAGTTCTTACACCATATTACTTGGAGCTGGTTGCTCCATCAGTTCTGATATTCAATCGGCCTATGATTGTATCTGGGAATGGAAAAAGATAATTTACAAGAGTAATAATCCGAATGTCAAGGAATGGATAGAAAACTATAAGAATCCCAAAGTTCAAGATGTTATACAGACTTGGCTAGATAACCAAGGTAATTATATAGCAGTAAATGATGAAGATGAATACTCTTTCTATGCAAAAAAGTGTTTCCCAATAGATGAAAACAGAAGGCAATATTTCCAAAAGATATGCGCAAACAAAAAACCTGCAATTGGCTATAGAATGCTTCCACTATTGGTAAAGCAAGGGATGTTAGATTCAGTTTGGACCACTAATTTCGATGATTTGACAAATATCGCCTGCATAAATGATGGCGTTCAAGGTATTGACATTTCACTAGAAACGGTAAACAGAATAAATGAGAGAACACAAAATAAAAATGAACTCCCAATTATAAAGCTACATGGTGATTTCAAGTATGGTGATTTAAAGAATACTTCCTCAGAGCTCCAACAACAAGATGAAACACTCCGAAATAAATTAATTGAATATCTATCGGATAAAAACCTAATCATCTTAGGTTATAGTGGTAGAGATAAATCTCTAATGGAGACTTTAAAGCAAGCGTATTCAAAAAAAGGAGCCGGGATACTTTTTTGGTGTGGATATGGAGATGTAATTAACAAAAGTGTTTCCGAGTTGTTGAAACACGTGAACGAGCATGGAAGAAAAGGTTATTACGTTTCAACCGATGGTTTTGACAATACACTTGTCAACTTGACCAAGCTTGTGGTTGAAGAAAATTTTGAATTAAAAGAACAGCTAAAAAAATTAAAAAGTATAGTTGAGCTTGAAGACACTAGACCTT
This sequence comes from Bacteroidota bacterium, assembly GCA_039184805.1. Taxonomy (GTDB): domain Bacteria; phylum Bacteroidota; class Bacteroidia; order Flavobacteriales; family Flavobacteriaceae; genus Flagellimonas. The sequence goes on from JBCDAX010000055.1 coordinate 5,859, forward strand.
TCGAATTAGGAGTAGAAAGAAAGAACAAAGTCTTAAAAAGCAATCTTTACCCCGTTGAATTTCCAAAAGAGGTATTGGTATTTGAGGCAACTATTCCTGAACAACCGTGGAGAACAATCAAAGATAGAATTTTACAAGATGCTGCAATTTCGGCTATCCCCTATAAACAAGACATTTGGGCATTTGGTACAGCCGAAAATGTTCAGAATAAGTTTTCAGATTTAATACAAGGAAATTTGCAAAGAAAACCCCTGAACAAAATAAAAATATACCATAGTGGGATACAGTTTCTATTGTTATCTACTATTTGTAAAGTTTTTAGAGAACTGTATGCTCTACAGACTAATTTCAAGGACAAAGTATGGAATGAAAATAAATATGATACGATACATAACCTAAAAGTCTTTCATGCCTTAAAATTTGGTCTCGAAAAAATAGAGGGAAAATATTATCTCGCATTAAACCCCGATTTTCATATAGCTGAAACAGGTATTTCAAAAGAGATTAAGCAACAGATTGGGCTTACTTTTTTTCATAAGATATGGAACAAACACTTCAATGACTATTTAAACGACTGGAGAGAACAACTATTTACAAAATCCAGTTATGAGTTTCCATCAAATTCAGGAACTGGTTTCACATTTAAAATTAAAAAGAATCCCATTTTTACCGATGTCTGCGATTTGAATAACCAGTATTCAAATTCACATAACGTACCAGATTATATGGTTAAGATGAAGGGGGTACAATTCAAAGAAACTGGGTTACTCTTCTCCACAAAGCATGGACAAGAAAGGGTTAGTGATATACACCCTATGCGAGGATTACTAAACAATAAACCTTATGATACAGGCCTAAGCAAGATGTTGCCGGATACGATTAATCTGGGAGTGATATGTCCGAAAGAAGATGCTAAAAAACTTCATGACTTCTTAAACAAGCAGAATCAAGAAATTTCAAAAAATAATCCAAAAGACAATTACATAATTGACTTTAAAGGTTTTTATAAGACTTACGGATTGAGCCTTAATATTCCAGCTACCACTTCACAAAATTGGACAACTGTAAATAATCCAATAGCAAAATCAGCTAAAGAAATAGTCCATGAGATCAAAAGAAACATTTGTGATGCAATAAACAATCAATGTTCAATCGGAAGTCAAAAAATAGTTGTTATCTACATCCCTAGAAGATGGGATAATTATTTGGGCTATCGAGATGAGACAGAATCATTTGATTTGCATGACTATGTCAAAGCATTTTGTGCTGAAAAAGGTGTTACCTCACAAATTATCCGGGAAAAAACAATTTTGGACAGCAGTTTAGATTGTCAAATTAATTGGTGGTTATCACTTTCTTACTTCGTTAAGTCGTTTAGAACGCCTTGGGTGATAGACAATACAGATAAAACCACTGCATTTGCTGGTATAGGTTACAGTGTTAATTCCAAAGAAGATGATAAAGGGCATATCGTTTTAGGTTGCAGCCACATTTACAGTTCTAATGGCGAGGGATTAAAATATAAGTTGTCCAAGATAAATGATAATATAAAATGGATTAATAAAAAGCCTCATCTGAGTTATGATGATGCTTATGAATTTGGAAAAAATGTGATTAATCTGTTCTATGAATCAATGAATGATCTACCCAAAAGAGTTGTTGTCCATAAACGCACTTTCTATACGGAAGAAGAAAAACGAGGAATTTTGGATAGCTTACTAGACAACAAGAATATTGAAAATGTCGATTTGATTGAAATCAACTTTGAAAATAATATCAGATACGTCTCCAGTAAAATAAGGAACGGAAAAGCGGAAATCGACGGCTTCTCTGTATCCAGAGGCACGTGCATCCAATTAAATGGCCATGAAGCCCTGTTATATGCCCATGGTGTAGTGCCTTCGGTTCAGAATCCTAGGTTTAATTTCTATCCGGGAGGTAGATATATACCAAAGCCGTTAAGGATTATTAAACACTATGGCGGTGGTAATATTGAGCAGATTATGAATGAAATTCTTGGTTTGACAAAAATGAACTGGAACTCTTTAAATATGTATTCCCAGTTGCCAGCCACAATTTCTTCTTCCATTGAAATTGCTAGAATCGGTAAGCTAATAGAAAACACCGAAAAAATTCAGTACGATTACAGGTATTTTATATAAGACTCTACAAAAAGATAGTATGGATAAAATAGTAATTGATTTAGAAGAATTCAAAGGCAAAACCCCCAGGGAACTAAAAACCCACATAGAGCAAACGCTATCAAACATTAAATGCATTGTTAAAGTGCCCAGTCGAGATGGTCAAGGAAGATTAAGGGACTTTCGCCTTTCTGGTATTATCGATTTAAATGTCAGTTTCAAGGATTATTTTTTGGAAGATATTATCAATGAAAATTAAATTTTAAGTATATTTTATTATACGTTATTTGTATTTTTGTTATATTACGTATAAATAATTATACCTAATATGCAAATATCAAGTTTATCGGATACTGCCATTTTAGAAGAACTGACCCAACGCGTTCGGCAGCGGAGATTGAATCTCAACCTAACCCAAGAACAGGTTGCCAATAAGTCTGGGCTGCATAAACAGACCATCAAAAACTTTGAGTCTGGTAAGAATGCCTCGCTATTGACATTGATTCAAATACTTCGTGTGTTCGGTGATTTGGACGCCTTGGATAAATTTCTTCCTGACCCAGGAGTCAGTCCTATCCAATTGTTAAAACTAAAGGGAAAAGAACGGGAGCGGGCTTCGGGTACCGTATTGGACAATGAAAGTGAGTCGGAATGGTAGAGGTAATCAGGGTCACTTTGTGGGGCGAAGATGTTGGTGCCTTAAGCTGGGACAGTAATCAGAATTTTGGGTCATTTGAATTCTTCCCGAAGTTTTTCGACAAAGGTCTGGATGTATCCCCCATACACATGGGTATTGCTACTTCAAAGAACAAAATCTACAGCTTTCCTTCATTAAATGAAGAAGCCTATAAAGGCCTTCCTGGAATGCTTTCTGATGTATTACCTGATGATTTTGGAAACCGATTGATTGATCGGTGGTTAAAACTGAACGGCATTAACAAGGCAGATTTTTCCCCATTGGACCGATTGACCTATATTGGTTCTAGAGGCATGGGGGCTTTAGAGTTTGAACCGGCTCAAAAGTTGGGCTATGAACAAACTACGGAATTGAACATTGCCAGCTTAGTGGAGTTATCAGGTAAAGTGCTTCGAGAACGAGAAAATCTGACCCTGAACCTTCAAGAAACTGAGGCTTTAAACGAGCTTATCAAGGTCGGTACTTCTGCTGGCGGGCAACGTGCCAAAGCCATCATATCCTATAATTCAGATTCGGGAGAGATACGGTCGGGGCAAACAGGAGCTCCAGAAGGTTTTGAACACTATATTCTAAAGTTTGATGGGGTAACCAATGAAGAATTGGGTGATCCACAAGGTTATGGAAGAATTGAGTATGCCTATTACCTTATGGCCATTGCCTGTGGTATTGAAATGATGCCGTCACAGCTTTTAGAGGAAAATGGCCGTGCCCATTTCATGACCCAGCGCTTTGATAGAGTTGGTAATGGAGAAAAACTTCATATGCAAACCTTATGCGCCATGGCCCATTATGATTATAAGAAACCGGGTGTATATGGTTATGAGGATGCCTTTGAGATCATGAGGAGATTGAACTTGTCCAAAGCACAAGCCATACAGCTCTTTCGAAGAATGGTGTTTAACGTTATTGCTCGAAACCAAGATGACCATACCAAGAACATTTCCTTTTTGATGGACAAAACTGGGCTTTGGAAACTTTCGCCTGCATACGACATGACTTATGCTTATAACCCTTCCGGCATTTGGACAAACAGCCACCAAATGACGGTCCAAGGAAAAAGGGACAATATCACCAAAGAAGATTTACTGGCCGTAGCGCAACATATCAATTACAAAAATGGTCTTGACGATATTCAACGTATCGGCGATACCGTTGCTAATTGGGCTATATATGCCGAAGAAGCAGGTATTCCCAAATCTCAATACGAAACGTTAGGGAAAGCTTTTCGAATTATTTAAGGTATATTATAATATACTTTATTGGTTTTATTTATCTTAAAGTATATTTTAATGTACTCTGTGCTATAGCCTTCTCATTAGTGTCAATGACCTGCTCCCTTTACTTTCCAATAATTGAATCATGAGTTTTTCATTATCCGCAAAGGTGAATTTTGGCAGTACATAAACGAATCGACCTACCCCACCATTCTTTACAATTTCTGGAAGATTATGTACTTCAATAGGTTTTAGCTGTAATTCTTGATAGGAAGATTTTTTGTTCTGGTTTCCATTGACCTTAAAAATCTCTAAAGCATCAATTTCAAAATCAATACCGGAGGTATTCTTTATTTCCATCTGCAGATAAACCAGATCCTCCTCATACACTATGTTTTTGATGCTGAGTGACACCCCTTTCTTTCTCTTAGTAATGTTCTTACGTTCGGGTAATTGCAATAACTTTTGGCAGTTATCGGACAATGCTGACCCTTTGGTTTCCTGAGTAATTTCTTTTCTTACTACTAATTGTCGCTCCACTGAAACAGGTGTTTTGGTTACGCTGGGTTTACTCCGATTTTCATTCCCTATTCGTTCGGACAATTCAATAAAATGGTTCAGCACATCCAATTTTTCAGCATAACTGATGATATAAGAATAGACATTACCATCTGTTGTGATCACCAACAGGTTACTGTCTTCCCCTTTTGTTGCCTTAAGAAGCCCAAGTGTCTGACCATCTTCACGATTGAACGTAAAAATGAAATTTGAATTCCCAACAATACCCTGCCGTATCCTTTCTGGAAAGAAAAGGGCGGTATTCATTTTCTCATTGGCATAAATGGTATCCAATTCTTTCGCTTCTAGTGCGCCTCCCCACACTAAAGCAATTATAACCACAACTATTTTTTTCATGACTTTCTCGTTTTTGCTCCTAAAGGGCTTTTAATAAAACTTTATACTGATTCCTGACGGTCACCTTGACATTTCTATTGTTTCGCTGGAACACCCTTTTGATTCCACGTACCTGGGGAACACCGGGAATATTAACACCTTCAACCACATCATTTAAAACCTCCCTGGAGGCATCTTCCTTGAAACTGTTCTTGATATAAATTCCCTCAAGACCATCCGCTACATCATAGGCTGATAATTTATAAGGGTGATGCTCGACACCTTCTATTTCCAATAACAATCGGTTCGGTTGAAATTTGACAATACCATAGACTCTAGTGTTTTGTTTCAAAATGACCTCACCTAGTTTCAATTCGTTTACTATTCTTAATTGCAGACGGTCATTTACCTTGACCGTTTGCTCTCCATCAACAACGGCATAAAAGCTTGTTCCACTGTTTTCTTGTTTTAGTTTGGGACTTGTTGCAAAAAACAATTGCTGTTCCAGTGCCATGGAATTCAAATCCATGGATTCCTTTTCTTTAATTTTTAGGGTTGGTTTCTTAGACTCACTTTTTTTGGCAATTGTCTTTTTGGACGGCTTGTTTCTATAGCCATTTGTAGTGTAATCGATTCTTCCCAATTTATAGATGCTATCGACCACCCGTTGCTTTTCCTTATCCAATAGGTTTGGGTCAAAACGTCCCGTTGAATCCAGTAGTTTTTCATTGTAGATGCTTGGGGCAAAACGTTCCCTTTTTTCTTCTATGGCATCCACGGCAGCTTTGCGAGATTCAAATGGAGCCAGGTCTTCTGGCAAATCTGGCACTAAAGTGGTTTGCAACTCATTCCCCGTATTATCGTTATCACCCCAAATGAACAAGGCATAGCCGACAATAAAAGCAGTGACCAAAACAACCACCGAAACAAATACAATTTTCTTTTTATCCATTTTCATAGCGTTATTCTTTAGGGTTCAACTTTCTCAATGATTTTTCGAAGTAATCGGAAATCAACAATCCATGGGTATTATTAGGAAAATGTCTTTCCACCAGTAATAAGTTTCCAGTGGTAACCAGTTCATAGTTATCGACGGTCGAGCCCCGATTGATTTCAAATTGTACTACTGTTTGAAAAGCATATGGTTCTGTATCCAATAACAACTTGGATTCAATGCTAATGACTTTTTGAACCAATGAATATTGCAATAACCTATTGTATACTCCCTCGGACTTCTTTTGTCTGTAAACCTCATCGACAGAGGCATTTCCCAACCATAGGGCTTTCTCCAAATTCTGCTCAAAGTTGTTGGGGGTAAGACCATAGAAGTTTTGATGGAACAATGCCAAATGCGCTTTGGCCTCTATTTCTAAATTTTCCTTTTGTTGCACAAGCTTCAATGGAATGATACTGCCATCCGTGTTCACTGCAAATGCTGAGTTTAGGGCTTTTTTATAGGTGCTGTAAATCAATATTCCCGAAAAGGTGACCGATAAAAAAGCCATTACTGTCACTGAAATGGCCACAAAGCGGTTCAGCTTTAAGACATCATAAATATTTTTATATGGAGTTTTCATAAGCTTAGTTTTAATTATTGGGTGAACAGACGCAGCGTGAATGTGATGGCTCGTTTATACAGTTTGAATTTTAGGAATACAATGAATCCTATTGTAGCTGCCTCGACCAGTATTTTAATGATGTTGCTATCGGTAGGAGCACCAAAAAGGTTGGTCCAAAAATTGGCGTTGATTTCCGAGTACAATAAATTGACGAAAACGTTCACCAAGAAAAATGCAGGGACCAGCATATATACAGCCGCATATAGTTTGAAAAAATTATAGGCCATAGTCCTGAACTTCTCAAAGACGGCCAATGAAATGACCAATGGGAAAAAGGCCTGTAGAATACCCAACAAAAAATACCGTTCCGCCAGAAACAATGGGTAAATAAATAGGTCGATCATCCACAATACCAATCCAATTCCGAATGAGAACATCTTGATACCGAATACAGGGGTGACCAAAGCTTCATATAAGAGGGCCATGGCTTTGGCAGCAGCATCTAAAGGCCCAACGTTTTCCTCAATGGGAATATCTTGAAGCTGCAAGGGCAATAGTGCTGGTGCCGTGTTTCGGTATTGCCCTTCTATCGCCACCAAAATACCATCAAAAAAGCTGAGGATTTGGGTAGAAAAAATGACCAGAAGAACAATGGCAAAATTCTTCGCCAAGTCCCCCGGTGAAAGCCCCCAAGTGTATCCATGTCTATCAGCAACCCCCTCATTGTATTTTTTTAGGATATTGATTAGGAAGAACAAAACACCAAGGGCCTTAATGCCCACAATGGTGTATTGCGAGAAATCGCTGGCTTTTATCGTTTGAAAGACAGCATCCACATACTCCAATCCAATCCCTAAAAAAATACCTGCCTGCATGGTTTAAAAATTAGTATCTCGATTATTGATTCGCTCCTGCATCTGACGAAAGGCGATAATTTCTTTATAGCGTTCCGTTCTCCTTTCGATTTCAGATACCATTTCCTTAGATTTTTGCTCCCGTTCCTTTAGGACTTTTGCGCGCTCCCCATCCGTCATTTTTAAATGATCACTCGAAAGGATTTCGGATATAAAATCGAAGTCATCCAAGGCATTTTCAATAATGGAATTAAAGGAATTGGACACCCTTTCTACTTCCTCCGGACGTATGTGAGGTGAGCTCAGAATGGTTCTTAAATCATCTCTTACCGTATTAAAGAGGCGTTCATTATTCCTGGCAATTTCCCTGACTGCTTTTAGCTGCTTAATTACATTGTTGACCTTTTCTATTCGCTCTTTCTGTTCTCTTAGAAACTCTACCGTTTTAAGCAGCTCGGCTGTTTGTTTGGCAGATTCGATGATCTGTTTCCCTAACGTGATGAAATTGGTGTTGTCGTAAACAGGCATGCCTTGGGCTTTGACTTGGGCACACCCAAATACCAATACCATTAATAAGATTCCCAATATTTTAGTTTTACTTCTCATGATATTTTCTTTTTGATTATTAGAATGCGGTCCTTGACCGTTTGACAAATTTTTTAATGGCGGTTTCCATACAGCCACCCTCTTTATAAATCCGCATGATGCGATCATTCTCTGCACCATCGGTGAGGTAGGCCGCATAGACTTCGGGAGGTACTTCCAACCGGAACACATTGCTTTCCTTACCGATTTTTATGAATATCTCGGTGTACTTTCTTGAACCACTGAAATTGTTCTTGATTGATTTCAACTGATTCAGATCATGGCTGGAAAGATTCAGGCGTTTTACCAGTTCGCCATATCCTTTTTCATTGTTTAGGCTGTAAATAACCTGGGTGTTTTCAAGAATACTGGCAGAAGTGGAATTGTTGGGCAATTGATTGATGGACTGTAGGATAATCCCAATCGCGCCCTCTTGCTTGCGAATCGCTTGATAGTAGAATTCCACACTTTCCAATACATTTGGAAACTTCAGTTGCTTGGCAAATTCGTCGAATAGAATTACACCTTTCTCATTTCGGTTTTTCCAAATGGTCCGTTGTATCGCGGTTTTGATGAGCTTTAGCATAACCGAGAGAATCTCCTTGTTGTCTTTAACTTCATCCAACTCAAAAACAATCAACCGCTTATCCTCCAATCTATAAGATTGATCTTCGTTTATCTCGAAAAGAAAACTGTACAGTCCGTCCTTAACATACTCCGAAAGAACGTGTAAAAAGTTGGTCATGTTGAAAAAAGCGGCATCAATGTCCAAACTCTTCAACAGCTGTTCTTTTTGACGCTTCAAAAAAGAATGGAAGCTCGATAGCGAATGCTTTTCGGTAGTTTGTTGATAGTAATACTTCAGTATTTTTTTGAGGGAAACGGACTGCGCCTTGGTGACCTTTAATTCTGAGGACAACAGTTCAAATAAGAAAACGGCCAGGTCTTCCAAGTGTTCGGGGGTCACATCTTGAAAGCTCGAAACATAGAAAGGGTTAATACTTAGATTTTTTCCGCTTTCATAGCGCAACACCAGATAATCCTCAGGATAGAGCTGTGCAAATTTGGTGTAAGAACCACCCAAATCAATGATGACCAAGCGTACTCCGGCCTCGAAATATTGTCTGAGAATGTTGTTGGCCAAAAAGGACTTTCCCTCGCCCGTTGGAGCAAAGATGGCAAAGTTTCTTGCTTTTATTCTCCGCTTCCCCTCATCCCATACATCTTTGAATACCGGGATATTGTGCTTTCGGTCATTGAACAATACCCCTTTTTCATCCGAGGCAT
>JBCDAX010000056.1:0-14584 GCA_039184805.1 Bacteroidota bacterium
CTTCAGCTACCACTTCATTCTCATCTACACCTAGTTTATCAACGATGATAGCCTTAACTCTTGATGCAATGTCTGACATAATTATATTGGTTTTAAAAATTTAAATCGGGGCAAAAATATAAAACTTTGGATTAAATACACCATTTGTCGATAAATTGTGATCAAATCAAACTTCTTACAAATGAGAACGTTACTTTAGCCTTTTGAACTTTGCCCATTCAAAATTGTACTTTTTTAGATGAAACGAATAGTTATTCTTGCGTCGGGAAACGGTTCCAATGCAGAACGCATTACCACCTATTTTGCAAACAATAATGATGTGGAGGTCGTTGCTTTTTTGACCAATAAGAACACCGCAAAGGTGCTTGAACGCGCCAAACGACTAGGAATTCCCGCGTTTAGTTTTAATAAAATAGCCTTTTCAGAATCAGATACTGTGGTCCGTTTATTACAGTCACTTAAGCCCGATATAATCGTTTTGGCAGGTTTCCTTTGGAAAATCCCTTCCTCAATTGTTGAAGCCTTCCCCGACAAAATCATCAACATACATCCCGCCTTATTACCCAAATATGGAGGAAAAGGAATGTATGGAAACCATGTGCATCAGGCGGTAAAGGACAATGATGAAACCGAAACAGGGATTACCATTCACTATGTGAATGAACATTATGATGAAGGCGCCATTATTCTTCAAGCCAAAGTTGCCATCCAGCCATCAGACGATGTTGAACGTATAGCGCATAAGGTTCATCAATTGGAATATGAACACTTCCCAAAGACTATTGAAAAATTACTAGAGAGCTGCTAATGGCAAAAAAGAAGTTTTATGTAGTATGGAAAGGAAAAAGGCCTGGCATCTATGAGTCATGGGATGATTGCAAAGCCCAGATTCAAGGTTTTAAGGGAGCTCAGTATAAGTCTTTTGCAGATTTTTCTGAGGCAAAAAAGGCATTCAATAGTAATTATTTGGAATATAAGGGAACCTCTAAAGGCAAGAAAGAACTAAGCGCCGATAAACTTTTAAAGATTGGGGACCCCAACTACAATTCCATTTCAGTTGATGCTGCCTCAAGTGGAAATCCAGGCAAAATGGAATATCAAGGCGTAGATACTAAAACCAAAAAGGTGCTTTTTAAACAAGGCCCTTATGACCAAGGCACAAATAATATAGGAGAGTTCTTGGCATTGGTACACGGGTTGGCTTTCTTAAAGCAAAAGAAAAGCAATCGCATCATCTATTCTGATTCACGTATCGCCATTGGCTGGGTACGAAAGAAAAAGTGCGGTACCAAACTGAAAAAAAGCAAAAAAAACGCCAAGCTATTTGAACTCATAGAACGCGCAGAAGAGTGGCTCAAAAAAAATAGATTCAACACTCCTATTGTTAAATGGGAAACCAAGGCTTGGGGAGAAATCCCTGCGGATTTTGGCAGAAAATAGGTTTACATCCTTTTGGTCCCCGTAAATTGCATAGCTTCTCCTTTTCCGAATCCATAACTAAATCCAAATGCGACAAAACGTGCTCTAAAACTGCGGTTAAACACATTAAAACTGTCCTGCACAATTTGGTTCTCCCGTATGCGGGATGCAAAAGCATCGCGGACGCTAAGATTAAGTACTCCTCTACCCTTCATAATCTTTTTCCTTACCCCAAAATCCAAAAAGGCAATATCGTTGATTTCTCCTTGAACGGTTTGGAAGGCCGACCGATAATTTCCTGTAGCTTCAAAATTTATATCCCATGGGAGCTTGACCTTGGTAAGTAGTTTTGAAGACCATTGGTCAGCACTAAAATCAAACACTTCATCCTCTAGGGAACCCTCTCTGGCGAACGTATTGTAGTTGAAATCCACATTAAAAGTAAGCCAGTTTACAGGGCTATATTTTGTGTTAAACTCAAGTCCCCAAGCATTATTCGTCCCAATGTTTTCAGGTCTCGTTACATTCACATTATCTTCAAAAAACGAGATGCGCTCAATGATATCTGTGGTATAGCGGTGATAGACACCGAGATTCAAGGGTGTATTTCCCAAAAAGAAAATGGCAGTAACTTCATAGGAGTCCGTAAACTCTGGGAGGAGGTTCGGGTTCCCCTGTCGGATGTCAAAATTATTCCTGATATTAAAAAACGGATTCAAATCCCATAGCCTGGGGCGATAGATTCTTTTTGAATACCCTGCTTGTAGCGATACCTTTTCTGAAAACTTATACGAAGTATGCACGCTAGGGAAGAGATTGGTATAGTTTTGATTATTGGCTTCATTCGTGTTTACCAACAAGGTAGCTAAATCCGTATTTTCCAATCGCAAACCTGTTTTCATACCCCATTTTTTCCCTTCGTAACCCACGGTGCCATATGCCCCCAACACGTTCTGCTGAAATTCAAAAACATTAGTAAGGCCCGGGTCACTCACAAACACCCCATTTACCAAATCTTGTACTTCAAAATCGTTGCTTACATCATTCAAAATATATTGGGCTCCGGTCTCAATAGAAATTATGTTGGAAATTGGTTTGGAATAGTCCAGTTTGAAGGTAAAGACGGATTCCTTGAAATTGGTTCGCGTATTCTGTTCCGCATCCCTATTTTCACCTGAGAGGGTATTGTCAACAAATACTGAGCTTTGATCCTTACCAAAAAAATTTCCCAAAGCACTTAGTATTAGGTCATGATCTTCATCATCTTCGAAATCCTTTTTATACTGCAATTCATATTGAAACTTTGGGTTTCTGGCTTCGGTTTCTTCGCTACGTTCCCATTCTGATGTAAGCTCACCTAAGGAGTTCAACGCTCCAAAACTAGTGGTTGAGGGTTGGTCTTCAATTTCCAAAGCAAAATTTCCTGAAAGGGTGATGACGCTAGTCGGATTAAAATAATAATCTGTTCCTAAGATGAAATTGTAAAAGGTTTCATTGCGAAACTCTTCTCCGTTGGAAAGAATTGTGTTTCCCGTAATCAAATCGGTATTTCTATTGGTGATTTCATTGGGCAACTCCCTATAACCCGCTCCCAGCTGACTGAATAGATTGAACTTCTCCGTTCTTCGATTAAGACTTACTCCTACACTATGATTATTGGGTGCTCCAGTATTTACAGATACCGAACCGTTAAGCCCTCGTTTTTCCTCTTTTTTGATGACAATATTGATAATTCCGGAGGTTCCTTCAGCATCATACTTTGCAGAAGGATTAGTAATCACTTCTACTCTATCAATCATATCCGCAGTTATAGTCCCCAATGCATTGTTTTCATCACTAGTTAGGATAGAGGGTTTCCCATTAATCAGTACCTGGACCCCAGTGCTTCCCCTCAAACTGATCTGTCCTTCGATATTTACATTTACAGATGGAACATTGTTTAACACTTCAAGCGCACTGGCTCCCGCCGTTGTTAAGTCCCTACCTACATTAAATACCCTTTTATCCAGCTTAAACACCGTTTGCGACACTTCTCCCTCAACCACCACTTCTTCTAATTGCTGCGCATCTTCCATCATTTCAAGGGTCCCCAATTCTACTGCACCCTGAGAAACCTGAGGTTCCAACAACAGTTTTTCAAAACCGATAAAACTTATCTCGATAAAATGCTCTCCTGAAGTAGTTTCTAGTAAAAAAGTTCCATCCTCTAAGGTAGTGACCCCAGAAATGACCCCTTGGGTAACTTTATTCATGACCATCACTGTTGCATAAGCAACCGGTAGTCCAGACTTTTTTTCGACAACCCTTCCACTATAGCTTACGGGTTCTTGTTGTGCATTCCCGAAAACAAAAGAAAAACACATCAAAAGAACTAAGTACCATTTCATCTTCTGTTTAGCCAAACCTAGTTTCATCTATTTCCATGTTTTTTTCAAAACTCTTAAAAAACACTAGGGAACTTCATTTTTTTCTGTGAACGACGCACCTTATACCCTAAACAACGGACTAGAATAAAAATTAACAGGGTCATGCCGTTGGGGGAACAGAAATGGTCGTTCGCAGTATTTTATTTCCTTTAATATATTGGGAAAACATACTTTTATATTACAATCAGTTTAGGCATGGCCATTTCTAAAAAAGAGTTATTATTTCAGTTGATTCTGATGGTTTTGGTTTTTCTCTTCTACTCTTTTGAAAGTGAAAATCCAGGATTTCATGGTCATCAAGTGGCTTTTTTTTTGACCTATGTTTTGGCAAGTTCTCTTATAAGCTATTGGCTAATGCCTCGCTTTTTATATCGCAATAAGTTTTGGTATTTTTTTGGCTATGTAGCATTAATTATCACCTTACTTATCGTATTGGAAGAATTGGTTTTGGAACAGATTTTCTTCCCGGGCACAAGAAGAGCCCAGAACTTTCCAGGAGTTTTTTATTCACTATTGGACGTACTGCCTATTATAACCATTCTATGCGGATTTAAATTTGGATGGGATGCTTTGCAAAAGCAGGAACAAATAAAGGTCTTAAAAAGTACCGTTCAAGAAAGTGAACTTCAGTTCTTGAGGTCTCAGATAAATCCTCATTTTTTATTTAACAACCTCAACAACCTGTATTCTTATGCGCTAGAGGGTTCTCCCAAAACACCTGAAATTATTCTGGAGTTGAGCAGTCTTCTCCGCTACATGCTCTATGAATGCAAAGAGAAATTCGTTCCCTTGGAAAAGGAACTGGAACAGCTGGGCCACTTCGTTAAGTTGAGCAACCTACAAATTGAGAGTAGAGGAAATGTAGTGTTTGATGCTCCAAAAATTTCTAAAGGATACAAGATTGCCCCTCTTATCCTTATAGTTTTTATTGAAAATGCTTTTAAGCATAGTCAATCGGGGCAAACAAACAATATTGAAATTGACATCACTATAGAAATGAAGGATGGCACTCTATTTTTTAAGTGCATCAATAACTTTGAATCCGTAAAAGAACTTGAGCCAGTTGCAAATGGAATAGGGCTTAAAAATGTTCAAAAACGGTTACAGCTCATATATCCAGATAAACACGACCTTCTTATAAGAAACGATACTAACCAATTTGAAGTGAGTTTATCCATAGAGTTAGAAAAAATTTATGCCTCATGACCTGCATAATTGTAGAAGATCAACCCCCAGCACAGCGCATTCTTCAGAAATATATTGAAGATATGGGCTTTTTGGTGTTAAAAGGCACTTTTTCGGATGCCGTACAGGTCATGACTTTTTTAAAAAAAGAATCCGTTGATATTATTTTCTTAGATATTCACCTTCCAAAACTTTCAGGTATGGATTTTTTAAAGACCATTACCAATCCTCCTAATATAATTTTGACTACCGCTTTTTCCGAGTATGCCCTTGAAAGTTATGAGTACAATGTCGTGGATTACTTACTAAAACCCTTTTCCTTTCAAAGGTTTGCCAAAGCCGTATCCAAAGTGCAAAAACAGGAAAGAGAATCAGCAAATGAGCATGAAAAATCAAGGAGCACCTCCCAAAAAGTGGAAATCTATATCAAATCTGGTTTTGAACACATAAAAATAGATGTAGCCAACATACAACATATTACCTCTGACTCTGACTACACTGAGATTATAACAAGCAACAAAAAGTACTTATCTAACGAATCGTTGCGTTATTGGTTGGAAACCCTTCCTAAAAACCAATTTTTTCGTATCCATAAATCATACATTATAAACCTTAAAAAAATCGAGAGAATAACAGGAAATCGAGTTTATTTATCTGAAGGCGGACAACTCCCAATTGGACGTGCTTATAAAGAGAGTTTTATGAAAATGATTCTATAGGGCATTCTACTTTCTTAAGCTTTTCATAATGTGATAAGACCACTTCGTGACGTAATAAATAAAAGTATATTTGCAGCAAAATTTTATGGATGGGCAAATTATTGATTGTTGGTTCAATCGCTTTTGATGAAATAGAAACCCCCTTTGGAAAAACGGGAAAAATACTAGGCGGTGCGGCTACTTTTATAGGACTGGCAGCAAGTCAATTCAAAGTAGATGCCAGCGTGGTTTCCGTAGTTGGAGACGACTTACCTGAAGAGTACCTCAATCTCTTAACAAAAAGGAATATTGATATTTCCGGAGTAGAAGTGGTAAAAGGCGGAAAAACATTTTACTGGAAAGGAAAATATCATAACGATTTAAATTCCAGAGATACCCTTATTACAGAGCTGAATACTTTGGCAGATTTCAATCCCATAGTGCCAGAAGACTACAAAGATGCAGATGTGGTCATGCTCGGAAATCTTCACCCCAATATTCAGCTAGGTGTAATTCAACAGATGAATGTACGACCAAAGCTTATCGTTTTGGACACCATGAATTTTTGGATGGATCACACATGGGATGAATTATTAGAGGTTATCAAGTTAATTGATGTTATTACCATAAATGATGAAGAGGCCAGACAGTTGACTGGCGAACATTCTTTGGTCAAAGCAGCCAAGAAGATTCATGAAATGGGTCCAAAATATGTGGTCATCAAAAAAGGAGAGCATGGAGCGCTTTTATTTAATAACGACCATATCTTTTTTGCGCCGGCTCTTCCTTTGGAAGAGGTTTTTGACCCAACCGGAGCTGGTGATACATTTGCTGGAGGGTTTGCTGGGTATTTGGCCCAAGCAAAGAACCTTTCCTTCGAGAGCTTGAAAAATGCCATTGTGCAAGGTTCCAATCTTGCCTCGTTTTGTGTAGAGCGTTTTGGCACAGAACGTATGTTGGATTTGAAAAAAGAAGAAGTTGACCAACGGTTGGCCCAGTTTAAAGAATTGACACAATTCAATATAGAATTAACATAAGCACAGCCCTGAAAAATTTTCAGGGCTTTTTTATTTTTTTGTTATGAGTGACCCTATTAAGCACGAATGCGGAATATCACTGATCCGTTTGCTTAAACCTCTTGAATACTACAAAGAAAAATATGGTACAGCCTTTTACGGGGTAAATAAAATGTACCTGATGATGGAAAAACAGCACAACCGGGGACAAGATGGTGCTGGATTTGCAAGTATAAAGTTGGATATGAGTGCTGGAGAGCGCTATATGAGCAGAGTTCGCTCAATTCAACAACAACCCATCCAAGATATTTTTGCGCAAATCAACGAGCGCATTAACACTGTTCTTGCTGAGCACCCAGAGTTTGAAAACGATGTTCAACTGCAAAAAAAGAATATCCCCTACATTGGAGAACTTTTATTGGGGCATGTTCGTTACGGTACTTTTGGGAAAAACAGTATTGAGAGTGTCCACCCTTTTTTACGGCAAAACAATTGGATGCATCGTAACCTTATTGTTGCGGGTAATTTCAATATGACCAATGTAACTGAACTATTCGAAAATCTGGTGGAATTGGGACAGCATCCGAAAGAGCTCGCAGACACCATTACCGTAATGGAAAAAATTGGTCACTTTTTGGACGATGCAGTAGCTAAAATATATAAGGACATTAAGAAAGAAGGGTACAACAAAAGAGAAGCTTCTCCTGTAATAGCAAAGCGATTGAATGTAGCCAAAATTCTTCGCAAATCTTCCAAAAACTGGGATGGGGGTTATGCCATGGCAGGACTTTTAGGTCATGGCGATGCTTTTGTATTTAGGGATCCTGCCGGTATCCGCCCTGCATACTATTATAAAGATGATGAGATAGTAGTAGTCGCTTCTGAAAGACCTGCAATCCAAACCGTATTTAATGTTCCTTTTGATAAGGTCGAAGAGTTAAATCCCGGGCACGCCATCATTATAAAGAAAAAAGGGTCTGTACATATTGATCAGATTATAGAGCCTACCGAGAGAAAAGCATGTTCCTTTGAACGCATCTATTTCTCCCGGGGAAGTGACAAAGAAATATATCAGGAGCGAAAAATGTTGGGTAAGCTGGTTTTCCCCCAAATATTGAAAACCATTAATAATGATTTGACCAACACGGTTTTTTCGTACATCCCCAATACAGCGGAAACTTCTTTTTTAGGGATGGTAAAAGAAGCACAGAATTACCTGAATCGTAAAAAGGAAGAACAGATTTTGTCTTTGGGCAATGACATTACTAGAGAAAAACTCAATGCTATCTTAGATGTGCGCCCACGTATTGAAAAAGTGGCCATTAAGGATGCTAAACTCAGAACTTTTATTACCCAAGATAGTAGCAGAGATGATTTGGTTACCCACGTTTACGACATTTCATATGGTTCGGTGAAGCTAGAAGACAATCTTGTTATTATTGACGATAGTATTGTACGAGGTACTACTCTGAAAAAGAGTATTCTTAAAATATTGGATAGGCTTTCACCTAAGAAAATTGTCGTGGTCTCCTCAGCCCCTCAAATTCGTTACCCGGATTGTTATGGAATAGACATGGCTAAACTGGAAGATTTTGTCGCTTTTAGAGCCGCTTTGGAATTACATAAAGATCGTGGTACCATGTCCATTATTGACGACATCTACCAGAAATGTATCGCCCAAAACAATTCCACAGATTCGCAAACCACAAATCACGTAAAGGAATTCTATGCCCCCTTTAGCCCTGAAGAGGTTTCTAAGAAAATTGGAGAAATACTAAAACCTAAAGGAATCAAAGCTGAGGTTGACATTATTTACCAAGACATTGAGAATCTTCATAAAGCCTGTCCGCAAAATCTCGGAGATTGGTATTTTACTGGAGATTATCCAACTCCTGGAGGAAATAGAGTAGTGAACAAAGCATTTATCAACTTTTACGAAGGCAAAAACGAAAGGGCCTATTAGCACCTCCATTTAACAATAAGTTAATGTGTGCATTTCGTCGATGAAACCTGCATATTATCGGCTTTTTGGCAATCCACTCAAAGTCAAACCTACTTTAGTATTGCCATAGCATAAGTAGGTTAAGTTCATGGTAAGATTTGGGGCAAAAAAGGTGGAAAGTTTTCCACCTTTTTTATTTTCCACTCTTTCCGTTTTCCTCTACGTAGTCCTTTTCCTTGGTATTCGTGTCATCTATCCACACATGTGGTCGTTCAACCAAATAACAGGGGTTTCATCTAAAAGCTTTTTGCCAAAAGAACTCTCACCTTACTTTTGGAGAACCATAGCATAAGTAGGTTAAGTTCATGGTAAGATTTGGGGTAAGAAGGCGGAACAATGTTCCGCCTTCTTTTTGTTTGACGCCCAACGATTTATCGATTTTCTCTTCTTTAGTTTCCGAGCTATAATCAAAAATTTCTTAAAAAACCTTTGTTATTTCTCACAATA
Source organism: Bacteroidota bacterium (assembly GCA_039184805.1). GTDB lineage: Bacteria > Bacteroidota > Bacteroidia > Flavobacteriales > Flavobacteriaceae > Flagellimonas. Next base: position 9,194 of record JBCDAX010000056.1, read on the forward strand.
CCAGTAATTTAGTTTTGCCATAGCATAAGTAGGTTAAGTTTATGGTAAGATTTGGGACGAAAAGGGTGGGAGCTTTCCCGCCCTTTTCTATTTCTGGTATTTGGAAATAAAAAAGCTCGATAATCCTATGACTATCGAGCTGTTACTTTTAAAACCTGTAATCTAAATTCTTCTATTTGTTGGCACTGTAATATTCAGAAACTTTGTCCCAATTAATCACATTGAAAAAGGCAGAAACGTAATCAGGTCTTCTGTTCTGATAGTTTAGGTAATACGCATGCTCCCAAACATCCAACCCTAAAATCGGAAATCCTTCGCATCCTGTACCTGGCATCAAAGGGTTATCTTGGTTTGGAGTGGAACAAACTTCCAACTTTCCCCCTTTATGAACGCAAAGCCATGCCCAGCCTGATCCGAACCGAGTTCCTGCTGCTGAGCTAAATTTTTCTTTAAATGCATCAAAAGAACCAAAAGCCTCATCAATTGCCGCAGCCAAATCTCCAGATGGAGCACCTCCACCGTTAGGAGACATCACTTCCCAAAACAAACAGTGATTGTAAAAACCACCCCCATTGTTTCTTACGGCTCCGTTGGCCATATCCAAGTTGGAAAGAATATCCTCTATACCCTTGCCATCCAAATCTGTACCCGCAACGGCTCCATTTAATTTTGTTGTATATCCATTGTGATGCTTTGTATGGTGGATTTCCATAGTACGAGCATCTATATGTGGTTCAAGCGCATCATACGCATAGGGCAAATTGGGTAATTCAAAAGCCATAATTATTTCGTTTTTAAGTTATTAATTGCTTCTTGTAAAAATACGGTTTTATCATGTATTTAATACTATTCGCATAGGAACTTAAGGCAGCTAATGCGTAATTTGCAAAAAAGAACTTTTGAAGGATTCCAACTTTGTCATTTATAATGCTTCTGCCGGTTCCGGTAAGACCTACTCGTTGACCAAAAAGTACCTTCATCTATTACTTTCAGGTAATTCTTCCACTCGTTTTAAGAGAATGTTGGCCATCACCTTTACCAATAAGGCAGTGGGTGAAATGAAAACCAGGATCTTGGATAATCTGTTTACATTTTCACAACCTGATATTCTTGAAAATCCGAACAGTATGTTCCAAGAGCTTTGCGCTGAAACTGCCCTAAGTCCTGAACAAATGCAGAAGCGATGTGCTTTTGTACTCAAACAAATCCTACACAACTATGCGTTCTTCGAAATTTCGACTATAGATAAATTCAACCATAAACTGATAAAAACCTTTGCCAAAGATCTTCAGCTTTCCCAAAATTTTGAGGTGGAACTTAATGTGGAGGTCATTTTGGACAAGGCTATTTCCAATCTATTGGAGCGCACAGGGGATAACAAAGAGTTGACCCAGGCCTTGCTTGATTTTTCATTGGAAAAAATTGAAGAGGACAAAAGTTGGAACATTGTTTATGACCTCATGGAAAGTGGGAAGCTTTTGTTCCAGGAAAATCATTACCCCTATGTGCAAAGCCTAAAAGAAACCTCTATCGCCGACTTTAAAAAAATACAGTTCCGGATTGGGTCGCATATCAAACAACTTGAGAAGGAGATTCTTGACTCGGCCAAACTTGCTTTGGGAAAAATGGAAATCCTTGGTTTTCTACCCGAAGATTTTCCGAGAAAGACACTGCCAAATCATTTTAAAAAAATCATGGGAGGTGAGTACACTCCAAAAACACTCTACAATAACAAATTAGAGGAAAAATTGACTCAAGGTAGAATCCTAAAAGCCAATGATTCAAGGGATTCCCTGGAGCTTGCATCCTACCTGTTCGACTATTTTACCACGATTAAGAAAAAGATTTACAACCGAGCTTTTCTTAAAAATATCTATTCCAATATTGTTCCGCTTACCATACTGAATGAAGTATCCAAAGAGATAAAAAAATTGGAGGAAGAAAATGATACGATTCCTATTTCGGCACTAAATCAATTGATTTCAAAGGAAATTAAGGGCCAGCCTGTTCCTTTTATTTACGAGCGTCTTGGAGAAAAATACCGCCACTATTTCATTGATGAATTTCAAGATACCTCAAAAATGCAATGGGAGAATCTAATTCCGCTAATCTCCAATGCTCTTGAAAGTGAGGGGGAACAGGAAAAACAAGGCTCGCTATTTTTAGTAGGTGATGTAAAGCAAGCCATTTATCGTTGGAGGGGGGGTAATACCGACCAATTTCAAAACCTTTTGGATGCCAAGGAAAACCCTTTTGTCCTAACTCCTCAAATATCAAATTTGGAGACAAATTGGAGAAGTTTTTCAGAAATAGTTCAATTCAACAACTCCTTCTTTTCCCATTCAGCTACCATTCTTAAAAATGAATCCTACAAAGATTTATTCCTCAAAAGCTGCGTACAGAAACCTACCGATTCCATTGGGGGTTACGTGCATATTTCTTTAATAGATAATATAGCCAAAGAAAGAGACGAACTCTACTGTAAAAAAGTGCAGGAGATTATTTTGGAACTGATCACAAAGGGATACCGGTATCAAGACCTTTGCGTTTTGGTGCGCGACAATGTAAAGGGAGCGCTTATTGCCAACTATTTGTCTACACATAGCATTCCCATAATCTCCTCCGATTCGCTTCTTCTCTCTCAAAACGAAGTGGTGGTTTTTCTAATCTCTCTTTTGCAGATGATGGATAACCCAAAAGACAAAAACTTTGCATATGAGGTTTTGTCCTTTTTATTTGATATGAATAGGGAAGGAGACAAACATGATTTCATCTTCAAAAACATTGATTCTCCACACGCTTTCCTTTCTGATACATATGGCTTTAAGTGCAAAGAGTATTCCCATAAGTCTGTATTTGAAATTTTGGAGCATGCCATTCTACAATTCCAAATTTCTAAAGGCTTTGAAGCGTATGTCTCTTTTTTGATGGATGAAATCCTCGAGGTTGAAAAAAAACACGGTCCCAGCATCCCAACTTTTATGGAGCATTGGGAGCGAAAAAAAAATTCACTTTCGGTAGCCGCCCCAGAATCTGTAAATGCCATAAAGATAATGACCATACATAAATCGAAGGGATTGGAGTTTCCTGTGGTGATTTATCCATTTGCTAATTCCAAAATCAACGAAAAGAGAAAAAAAATCTGGGTAAATTCTAACAACACGGATTTTAATCTAGGACTGGAAAACGTATTGATGAATGTGACTTCCGATATGCAGATGTATCCCAAAAAAGCACAAAAAGCGTATCGGGAAGAAGAGCATAAGACCCAAATGGATGCGATGAATGTGCTGTATGTAGCGCTCACCAGGGCAGAAAAAGCCCTTTACATTATAACAGAGAAGGTAAAACCTGTTCCCGCAATTGAAGATATCAGCTCTTACGCTCAGCTTTTCCGGTATTATCTACAACAAGAAAGTCTATATTCCGAAGAAAGTGCGGAGTATAGTTTTGGCAACCTAATAGAACCTTCGCAAACCGATCTGAAAACCAGTCAGGAGAGTCTGAATATTCCATACAACACCAGGACCTTACTTGAAAACGATTTTGCTATAGCCACCATTCAGGGGCAGTTGTGGGATACAGAGGCAGGTGAGGCTATAGAACTGGGTAACCTTATCCATTATGCCTTATCAAAAATCACGTACAGGGAGGATGTCCCTACAGTTTTAAATGAACTAAAAATGGATGCTGTTTTTCAGACCTATGATTTTGAGAAATTGACCCATTGTATAGAACAAACCGTGACTCATCCCTTGATTACCCCCTATTTCTCCAATACCTATACCATATATAATGAACAGGAGATTTTAATGACTAACGGTCAAAAACTTCGCCCTGATAGAATTGCAATTTTAAATAATGAAGCCACCATATTAGACTTTAAGACCGGTAGACCACGCGATAAACACAGAATCCAAATTACAAAATACAGCGAAGCGCTAAAATCCATGGGATTTTCAATTAAGAACACTATTATTGTATATATAGGTGAAGAAGTTCACCCACTCTTCTTATAAATAAGTAAACTGTCATGTACGGAAACATTAAAACCCATCTAACCCAAGAACTGGAATCCATTAAAAAAGCTGGATTGTTCAAAAAGGAACGCATTATTACATCGCCTCAAGACGCTGTTATAAAGATATCCACAGGACAAGAAGTCATTAATTTTTGTGCGAATAACTATTTGGGGTTATCCTCCCATCCTGAGGTAATTCAAGCCGCTAAGGATACTCTGGATTCCCATGGCTTTGGTATGTCCTCTGTACGATTCATTTGCGGAACGCAGGATATACATAAAGAGCTGGAACAGGAAGTAGCAAACTTTTACAGTACGGAGGACACCATTTTATATGCCGCGGCTTTTGATGCCAATGGTGGGGTTTTCGAACCATTGCTTACAGCAGAAGATGCCATCATATCGGATTCTTTGAACCATGCTTCCATTATAGATGGGGTGCGTCTTTGCAAGGCAAAAAGATATCGGTATGCCAATAACGATATGGCCGATTTGGAAACTCAGTTAAAACAAAGTGTAGAAGACGGTGCCCGTTTTAAGATTATTGTCACTGATGGTGTGTTTTCAATGGATGGGCTATTGGCCCCTCTGGATAAAATATGTGATTTAGCAGACAAATATGATGCTATGGTCATGATTGATGAATGTCACTCCGCAGGATTTATAGGAGCCACAGGCAGAGGAACCCTAGAGGAAAAAGGAGTTTTGGATAGAATAGATATTATAACCGGAACCTTGGGCAAAGCCCTAGGAGGAGCTATGGGTGGTTATACTACAGGTAAAAAGGAAATCATAGAAATGCTTCGCCAACGTTCCAGACCTTATTTGTTTTCAAATTCTTTGGCACCGGCTATTGTGGGTGCCTCTATAAAAGTGTTTCAATTATTGAGCAACGACACTTCCCTGCGGGATAAGCTTCATGAAAACACCAAATATTTCAAAGAAGGCCTAAAGGATGCAGGGTTCGATATTATTGATGGAGATTCCGCCATAGTTCCTGTTATGCTTTATGATGCCAAGCTATCTCAGCGAATGGCAGATATGCTTTTAGATGAAGATATTTACGTAATTGGATTCTTTTATCCTGTAGTTCCAAAAGGTAAGGCAAGAATACGTGTACAATTGTCAGCGGCACATGAAAAAGAACATTTGGATAAAGCAATAAACGCATTTGTTAAAGTAGGGCAAGAGTTAAAAATCGTTTAACTGCTCTCTTTTATCCATATAAAGCGTTAAAAAAAATGAAAAATTGATTTTGTTAATAGTTCTTAACAACTTACATTTGCAGCTGATAAACACTTAAACTTAAAATTTTGAACATGAAACATCTGAGCAAATTATTGGTTGTTGCCCTAGTATTTGTAGGGTTC
>JBCDAX010000057.1:0-13707 GCA_039184805.1 Bacteroidota bacterium
ATGTAGACCTTTGTTAGATAGTAAATCAGCAGCACGTTGCAGTCGAATATCCCGAATAAACTCACTAGAAGAAAAGTTGGTCAATGCTTTCAATTTGCGGTGCAATTGCATACGGCTCATCCCCATCTCTTTTTGAAAAGCTTCTACAGTGAATTCAGAGTTTGACAACTTTTCATCAACTATTTCCAAAGCCCTTTTAATAAAGGTTTCTTCTGGGGATTGCACCTTAATTTTTGAAGGAGCCAACCGTAAGGTCTGTTCGTATTTGGCCTTTAGTTTTTCACGCTGAGCGACAAGGTTTTGAATTCGCACCTTGAGTTCCTCATTATCAAAAGGTTTGGTCAAAAAATCATCTGCTCCAGTTTTTAGACTGTCAAGCTTTGTATTTCTGTCGGCCTTCGCGGTAAGAAGGATGATAGGAATATGACTTGTTTTTTCATTGCTCTTCAGGGTATTGCTCAATTCGACACCATCGACCTCAGGCATCATTAAATCGGAAACAATAATATCCGGTATGATTTCCAAGGCATCATCAATACCCAATCTTCCATTGGCAGATTGCTTTACCGTGTACTCATCTTTTAGCAAAGAACGCATATGGTTACTGAGGTCGGGATTATCTTCTACGATTAAAACAATTTTGTCCGAAAGTGAATCCTCTACCGAATTGTCATTGATTAAAACAGCTTTGGGCGTAATGGGTGCCAAGGTAGATTCATCAGGAGTTTTCTCAATTTCATTTTGGGTATACGCAGACTTTTTGATTGGAAAATGAAACGTAAACACAGAGCCCACCCCTTCTTCGCTTTTTACGCCAATATCTCCGTGATGCAAAAGGGCCAGTTCTTTTGATAAGGTTAATCCAATACCTGTACCAGCAGTGTTCTCTGCATTATTTTGGTTCTGGTGAAATCTTTTAAAGATAAGTTTCTGTTCTCCCGCGGAAATTCCTTTCCCTGTATCTTGAACTGCAATAAAAACCTCTTTATCGGTACAACTACAGCTAATTACCACCTTTCCTTCTTTTGAAGTGAATTTAAAAGCATTGGAAAGTAAATTGTTTAAAATCTTCTGCACCTTATCCTCATCAAAATAGGCTAGCTCTGGTGTATCATCTAGATTTCGTACAAACTCTACATGATGCGCTGCTGCCAGGGAATCAAAAGAGGCACAAACCACTTTTAAGAAGGACTTAAAATCACCTTCCGTGACATGAAGGCTTAATTTGCCAGCTTCGAGTTTAGAAAGGTCCAACAATTGGTTGGTTAAGTTGGTAAGAACTTTGGCATTCCGGTGAATAATGGAAAGGGCATTCGCTGTTTCCTTGTTGTTTTTTTGGGCCATTAGTTCTTGTAGTGGACTTAAAATAAGGGTCAGCGGGGTTCTAAACTCATGCGAAATGTTGGTAAAGAAATTGGTTTTCAGACTGTCCAACTGCCTTAATTTGGTATTTGCCTTGATTTTTAATTGATATCGGTTGTAGACCACACCTACAATTACCAAAAGAAGAAATGCCGCAAGAATCAAATAATTCCGTAGATTTTGCTGTTTTTGGATTTTAAGGGAGGCAATTTCATTTTCGGCACTTAATAAATCAATTTCCTGTTGCTTTTGCTCGTTTTGGTATTTCTCCTCCATTTCTGCGATGTTTTTGGCCGAAGTTGCTGTCAGAAGGCTATCATCCCTAGCTTTAACCACCTCTAGGTATTCAAATGCCTTTTTGTAATTTTTGGTTGCTGCATACAAATCACTTAACCTCGACATAACCCGAGTTTGCATGTTACTTTCTTCCAATTCATCAAACTTGGATTTCGCTTTTAAAAAGTATTTTTCTGCATTGATATAATCCTTCTTTTTATAATAGGCCAGCGCTAACTGATACGTGAAATGCGCTTCACTTGAAAGTGAATTGACCTCACTTGCGAGAGATAAGGCCTCTTCTAGTTTCTCTATAGCTTGATCAAATTCTCCCAATTCGACATGGATTCTGGACAAGTTTTCTTGCACATGGGCTGTCATAATCTTATCATTGACCGCTTTAAAGTGAGCAAGTGACAACTCCGATAATTTTCTGCCTTCAACAAATTCTTTCAAGTTTATTTTTAAAAGGCCCATTTCAGACTGGACCAAAGCGATCATGCGTTTATCCTTAATGGCTTTCGCTGCCTCCAAGGCTTTTTCATAATATTCACCACTCTTTTCGTAATCAGCCAATAGGTCGTAAGTGGTTCCAATGTTAAGGAAAGATTTTGCTCTTTTTCTAAGGTCAGAAGCGTTGTATTCCAGCGCTTTTCGGTCATATCCAATAGATTTTTCATAGTTGTTCCGAAAGTAAGCTGTATTGGATAGGATGGTATAGAATTGAGTCATACTGATGGAGTCCAATGGAGTCTTGTTTGCCAACTCAATACCTAAAAATACAATTGAATCCGCCTCATTCAAACGCTGAAGGGAGGAAAGTGCACTTCCTTCACCGATATACGACTCGATTACACCACTTCTTTGTCCAATTTCCTTACCAACCGCTTGAGCCTTTCTGTAAGTGACGAGCGCGCTATCTTGATAGCCTGTAGTTTCAAAGTATTCTGCCTTAGCCAAGAGTGCATTAAGTATTCCTATTTTGAAGTCCAACCTAGATGACAACACCGTTGATAGTTCTAAATAGTTTACAGCCTCATCTTGGTTTTCAAACTTTAAAGCTTCATAGAGGTTGAGGTAAGCGCTAATGGCAAGGGTATCATTTTTATGAAGTTTTATCACCTTTTTTAAGGAATCCACCTCACTTTGGGCCGAAAGATAAATCCCTGTGAAACAGAATATTAAACCGAAAAGAAAGCAGCTTTTTTTTCTCATTGGTATGGGTATATGAAGCCTTAGATGAAAAAAGATTTATACTGTGTTTCCCATTTGAACCTTTGTTCCAGGAACACTAAAACCAGTTCAGGGTCGGGTAAACATATGGTTATTACAGACTAAAGGGGGAGAGAAATTCAAGATTTTCATATTTGGCGGGTTTGGTGGTTATCTTATAAAGATATTGAAAATGAAAAAAGCTTCACAATTGTGAAGCTTTTTATAAGGAGAAAAAGGCATTTTGCAAATGCCAAAGTCCTAAAACAAAAAAACCGCTAGAATAAATTCTGCGGTTTTCTTTTTCCAAGCCTTACACTTGTTTGCGGAGGAAGAGGGATTCGAACCCCCGGAGGTGTGACCCTCAACAGTTTTCAAGACTGCCGCATTCGACCACTCTGCCATTCCTCCTTTTGCGGGTGCAAATATAACAAGCTTTTTTGTTTCTGTGAAAGTTTGTAAACTTTAATTTTTCTGTACTAAAATTCAAGGGTAACCCAGTACTTTTGTTGCCATGGATGAATGGTATTACTACCCGCTTCTGGTCGCTGTAGGTTTTGCAGTCGGTTTTATAAATACAATAGCGGGTGGCGGTTCCCTTTTATCGCTTCCTACCCTTATTTTTATTGGTTTGCCACCTGCTGTGGCCAATGGAACAAATAGAGTGGCGATTGTTATCCAAACGGCCTTGGCTACTGCTGGATTTAAAAGTAAGGGCGTTTCAACCTATCCATTTAGCCTCTACTTGGGGATATCCGCTTTCCTAGGCTCAATTATAGGGGCGCAAATTGCTGTGGATGTTGATGGAGAGGCTTTCAATCGTATTTTAGCTATGGTCATGATAGCCGTAGTGCTCATCATCATCTTTAAGCCCAAAATGAAGTTAGAGGAAATGGAGGAACGCTTAACGGGAAAATATCTTTGGTTGGGAATTGTGGTGTTTTTCTTTTTTGGGATTTATGGCGGATTTATTAATGCAGGACTTGGCTTTTTAATGATTCTCTTTATGCATTTTGTAAACCGAATGAATTTGGTAAGGGTGAACGCCACTAAGGTTATGGTAGTATTTATCTATATGTTATCTGCATTGGCAGTTTTTGCCCTAAATGATAAGGTCAATTGGAAACTGGGCTTCATTTTGGCCATTGGAAATGGTTCAGGTGCCTGGGTGGCCAGCCGGTTTTCCGTAAAAAAAGGTGATGGTTTTATTAAAACCTTTTTGGTCGTTATGGTAATAGCAATGGCTATAAAACTGTGGTTTTTTACCTAATAATTGACATACTCCACAATTTCAAGTCCATATCCTACCATCCCTACACGTCTTGTCTTACCTGAATTGGTCAACAGTCTAATTTTTGAAATATTGAGGTCATGCAGAATTTGGGCCCCAATGCCAAAATCTTTGTTGTCCATTTCAATCTTAGGCGCTTTCGTGATGCCTTTGGCCTGTAGTTCCTTAAATTCCGCCAATCTACCTAAAAGATTCATGGATTGATTACCCTGATTGATGAATATCATGGCACTTTTTTCTTCCGCATTTAGTACTTTGAACATTTTATGAAGTACATCATCCGGATTATTGGTCAAGGTTCCAAGCATATCGTTGTTCACCAAAGTGGAATTTATTCGCGTCAATATGGGCTCTCCACTTTTCCAAGTGCCCCTTACCAGTGCAATATGAATCTGGTCATTGGTGGTTTGTTTATAAGCACGTAGTCTAAAATCTCCAAATCGGGTCTTGATATCAAATGCCTCTTTGCGTTCAATGAGACTGTCATGTTCCATTCTGTAGGCAATCAGGTCTTCAATAGAAACAATTTTGAGGTCGAATTTTTTGGCTACTTCTATAAGCTCCGGAAGTCGTGCCATAGTCCCGTCCTCATTCATAATCTCTACAATAACGCCCGCAGGCTGGAGACCGGCCAAACGCGCGAAATCGATTGCAGCTTCGGTATGTCCGGAACGTCTCAAAACCCCACCTTCTTTGGCAATTAAAGGAAAAATATGACCAGGTCTAGCCAATTCATGAGGTTTGACAGATTTGTCGGTAAGAGCCAAAATTGTTTTGGCTCGGTCTGATGCCGAAATCCCTGTGGTTACCCCATTTCCGCGTAAATCAACGGATACTGTAAATGCGGTTTCAAGAGGGTCAGAATTGTGGGTTACCATCATCCCAAGACCAAGTTGTTTGCAACGCCCTTCAGTCAAAGGAGCACAAATCAAACCTCTTCCATGGGTAGCCATGAAATTTACGGTTTCGGGAGTAATTAATTCAGCTGCAGCAACAAAATCACCTTCATTTTCACGGTTTTCATCATCGACTACAATAATGACCTTACCTTGTTTGATATCGGAAATAGCTTCCTTAATCGTATTGAGCTGTATTTTTTCTTTAGTGATCATTTTTACTTCGAACTCTTTTTATCTTTCTTCTTGAACCGGAAAAAGGTAGTAATTCGCTCTACCATGTTACCATCTCCCATTAAACTGCGGTCCGCTGTAGCCCGCTGTGTCAAAAATATTCCTAATGGTAGCATAATCAATGTAGACAACCATGCCCCAAGTGCTGGATGAATATTTCCCTCTTTGGCATAGTTTCCAGCAAAGACCCCAATAAAATAATAGGTCAAAAATAACACAATAGCTACAACCATTGGAAGCCCAAGACCACCTTTTCGTATGATTGCTCCTAAAGGCGCACCTACGAAAAAGAGGATGATACAGGAAAAGGCCAAGGCGTATTTTTGATGTAATGATAGGATATGGCTATTATAGAACTTGAAACGTTTCTGTAATTCTTCCTTCTTGGATTTTACAGTATTCAAAATACCGGTTACCGTGGCTTTAGAATTATTAAAGATTTGTAATTGCTGCCAGATAGCCATTTCATTTAAAAGCTCGTCCATATTATGGATACTATCTTTTTTTACTTCCACTTCCAACTGTTCCCCTTCATCCGTTTCGATTTCCTTTGGTTTCTGCACCTCAGCATTTACAAGTTTTAGACTGTCCTTTTTTGAGAGTAGGGGAAAGGCCCCAACACGACGTGAAATATTTTTTGAAAAAGCCTCTACCTTCTTTAGGTTGTCTTCTCCCAAGGAATCGATATCTTTTATCAAACGGGTCACATTCTTCATTTTATTGGTGGTTATGTTCCCGTCTTCCTCCAAATCTTGGTTGTTGAGTTCGGATATATCAATATTTATAGTGTAGGTTTGAAATTTGGATTTAGCAAAAGGATGCTTTCTTCTATCCTTCATGGCTTTGGGCTTTAATTCCTCGTAATAGTTCCCATCTTTTAAGACCAATTGAATAATGTCAGATTCTTCGCTACTAATCAATTCACCGCCTTTGGCTTTAATCACGGTATTGTTGACCCCTTGTTTTGTTTTTTTATGGATAATGACATTTTCCAAGAATCTATCCTGCTCACCATATTTACGGTCTACTTTGATGTTCATTCCTTCCCCAGTTCCTTCAAAATCACTGAAAACCCCTTCAGTAATGGCAGCTGCAGGTTTAACCTTGGCAATATTTCTTCTGAGATTAAAGGTTTTTTGTTCTGATTTTGGAATAACGTTATTGGCGAAAAAGAAGGTGACTCCACCCAAAAGAATCACAAAAATAATCAAGCTGCGCATGGCTCTTTGAAGCGAAATCCCTGAAGCTTTCATCGCAGCAAACTCATAATTCTCTGCAAAAGTTCCAAAAGTAAGAATGGAAGAAAGTAATACTGTAAGCGGAAGAACTTTATCCACCAGACTGGGCATATAATAAAAAAGAAACTTACCAATAATGACCAATCCCAATCCCTTTCCTGCCAAGTCATCGATAAAGAGCCATATTCCTTGAAAAATGAATATGACCATTAAGATGAGGAAGGAACTGAAAAAATTATAAAGAAATCGTGATAAAATATACCTATCAAGTATTTTTAAATCCAATGCCTAGTTTCTTATGATATAATACCCTTCGTCTTCGTACTTTTTCTCGTCAAAGGTAAACAAGGTACTGGACAAGGCCTGATTGGTTTTAAAAGAATTAACGGTTATTGTGGTTTTCGTCCCATTTTCTCCAGTTTCAATCAATTTGTAGATGTGCTTTGTTTCTGCATCAATACCTAAAAGAATGGATGTGATTTGAGAATTGGTATCAATGGGGATGAGCTTTACATATTGTATTTTTCTGCCCTGGACATTTTGTAGAATATCCCATTGATAAGTGTGCCCTTCTTTATAAAATGTCAACATTTTTGAAGGGGTAATTGTGTTCTCATCTTCGGATTTATCTTCTATGGTCACTTCTTCGTTATCAGGAACTACGGTGTACACCTTTTTTCCATCATATAACTGCTTTGAGCCGAAAAGGTCAACCAAATATTTGTCGCCCATTAAGGTAGCATTACCTCTGGTCTCACTTTTGGTGTTGGCTTCTGTGTTCTCTAAACTGTATTTGAAATCGACAAAGATGTTGTCATAATGGGTCACTTTATTATAAACCTCATCAAGTAGCGCTTTTGCTTTCGAAGAGTTTTGGGAGAATCCAGAAAACCCTAAGCACAAGAGGAGGGCAGAAAAAAGTATTTTTTTAAACATGGCGTGTTTTATTTTGTTTCGTTTTCCAATAGTTGTTCTAGGGAATAAATATCGGGAACCAGAACCTGACGTGCTTTGCTTCCTTCAAACGGGCCAACAATACCTGCTGCTTCCAGTTGGTCAATGATTCTTCCTGCCCTGTTATATCCCAATTTTAGTTTTCGTTGTATTAAAGATGCTGAACCCTGTTGTGCTGTCACTATGACCTCTGCAGCTTCACGGAACATAGCATCCCTGTCTGCGATATCATAATCAATCCCCGTGCCAGAATCTTCACCTACGTATTCTGGCAGTAGATGTGCTTCGGGATAGGCGCGTTGTGAACCAATATACTCCGTAATTTTTGCTACTTCAGGTGTATCAACAAAGGCGCATTGCAATCGAGTTACGTCATTTCCTTGGGTAAATAACATATCTCCACGCCCGATAAGTTGGTCCGCTCCCTGCGCATCCAAAATGGTCCGTGAATCTATTTTAGAAGTAACCCGAAAAGCAAGTCTTGCAGGAAAGTTGGCTTTGATAATTCCTGTAATTACATTTACAGAGGGTCGCTGCGTTGCAATAATTAAATGAATCCCTATGGCTCTGGCCAATTGTGCCAAACGGGCAATAGGAGTCTCTACTTCTTTTCCAGCGGTCATTATCAGGTCAGCAAACTCATCAATGACCAAAACGATATAGGGCAAAAATTTATGCCCATCATTTGGATTAAGCTTTCGCTCTTTAAATTTTGTATTGTACTCTTTAATGTTCCTAACCATGGCCGTTTTAAGAAGCTCATAGCGATTATCCATTTCAATACAAAGGGAGTTCAAGGTGTTAATTACCTTGGTTGTATCGGTAATGATGGCTTCTTCAGAATCTGGAAGTTTTGCCAAAAAGTGCCTCTCGATTTTGTTGTACAAGGTCAGTTCCACTTTTTTTGGGTCAACCAAAATGAATTTTACTTCTGCTGGATGCCTTTTGTAAAGCAAGGAGGTTATTACGGCATTAAGTCCTACAGATTTTCCTTGACCCGTGGCACCGGCCATCAATAAGTGTGGCATTTTAGCCAAGTCTACCACAAAGGTTTCGTTGCTTATCGTTTTTCCAAAAGCAATAGGCAATTGCATTTCAGCTTTTTGGAATTTGCTCGAAGCAATCACGGAACGCATTGAGACGATGGTTGCATTTTTATTGGGCACCTCGATTCCGATGGTTCCTTTTCCGGGGATGGGTGCAATAATACGAATACCTAAAGCAGCCAGTGAGAGCGCAATGTCATCCTCAAGATTTTTGATTTTCGAGATACGGATTCCTGCTTCGGGAACTATTTCGTAAAGAGTCACGGTTGGTCCAATAGTCGCCTTGATTTGAGCAATTCCAATCTTGTAGTTTTTGAGCGTGCTTACAATTTTGTTTTTGTTTTCCTCAAGTTCTTCTTGATTGATGGTAATTCCACCTGAAGCACCGTGTGGGTCCAATAGGTCAAGGGGAGGAAATTTGTACTGGCTTAGCTCAAGCTTTGGGTCAAACTCACCAAAATCCTTGACCAGCTTTTCGGATTTTATATCCTTTTCTTCCTTTTCTTCAACAACTTTCTCGACCTTTAAACCTATATCCGCAATTTCCTCTTCTTCTTTTTCGGGTAGGTTTACATCCAATCCTGATTCTTTTACCACAGGAGGAATATCCTTTTTGTGGGTATAGGTATCAATTTTTTCAGTTTCAGCCTCCTCCATACTCAGCTCTATACTATTGTCCCCAGCAGAAACGGTAGCCATAGCTGGCTCTTTCTTCTGGGGAACTGATTTAAAGGTATTCCGCTGAGAGCGGAAAAAGTTAGCAACACCCTCAGGAGTAAAGTTGAAGAGTCTTACCAGAATTACCATCAAAACAAAAACTAGAATCAAGAATATGCCAATCTTACCTACATAATCTTGAAGAAAATCATTCATTTCAAAGCCAATTGAACCCCCTAACAAGGGTTGTTCGTAGGCAAAGAAACCTAGGGAAATGGAAACCCAAATGGTTCCTAATATGCCCCAAATCCATTTGGAGATGAGACCTTTTCGGTCTAACCCAAGAAAAAGATACAAACCGGTTATAGCTAAAAGTAGGGGGAAAGTGAACGAAGCTAATCCAAAGCCCTTGTACATAAAAAAGTGACTTACGGCGGCACCGAATTTATTAAGGAGATTGCTGGCTTCGGCATTTCTATCCTTGAATTCAGTCAACAGACTTTGGTCTTCCTGCCATGTGAAGTAGTAGGACATGAACGAAAAAAAGAGGGCAATGCTAAGCACGATCAATAAACTTCCCAGAATAATTTTATTCTGTTTGGATAGTGCAAAGGACATCTTCTTTTTTGAGGCTGAAGACTTTGATTTTGTTCTCTTTTTGGCCATTAAAGTTTAGATAATGGGGCTAATTTACAAATTTACGTTTCCAGTATTGGTTTTGGATGAGGTTTAGAACAGTTTGGGAGCATAGATAATGAACCCAACGATACTGGCCAATACGGATACTATCATAACGGCTCCAGCCGAAATATCTTTTATAATACCAATCTTTTTATCATGTTCGGGTTGCACATAATCCGATAGTTTTTCGATTGCAGTATTGGCGCCTTCAACACCCATTACCAAACCTATGGCCAATAATTGGATAGCCCATTCGGTAGAAGAAATATTAAAATAAAAACCAGCAGCGGTTACACAAAGGGCAATTACAAATTGAATCTTTATGCTCGCTTCCGTCTTTAGTAAAAGGAACATGCCCTTAACAGCAAAACCAACACTTTTAATTCTATTGACAAGAAAAGATTCTTTAGGCATTTTTTAGGGCTTCCAGCGCCGCTTGGTAATTGGGTTCATCGGCGGTTTCAGAAACTTGCTCGGTATATGTTACGGTGCCTTGCTCATCCAGAACTACAACCGCACGCGAATGCAAGGTTTGAAATGCGCTATCTGCAAATTCAACTCCATAGTCCTTTCCAAACTTACCTGTCTTATAATCGGATAACATTTCTACGTTTTCAATGCCTTCAGCACCACAGAATCTCGCTTGTGCAAAAGGTAGGTCTTTTGAAATACAAAGCACTTTAGTATTTTCTAAGCTAGCAGCTTCTTTGTTGAATTGTCGGATGGATTTTGCGCAAGTCCCAGTATCCACACTTGGAAAAATATTAAGAACTAGCTTGGAGCCTTTATAGTCTTCCAAAGAAGTTTCGGACAAATCAGATTTGGTCAATGTAAAACCTGGAGCTGTATTTCCGGAGGCAGGCAATACGCCGACGGTGGTGGCAGGCGCGCCACCTAGAGTTATAGATGCCATAATGTACTTTTTAGTTTGGTGTGAAGGTAAAAATATTACCTATGAAGAACTAGGGTCTTTCGGAATTTTTAATAACAAAATAGGAGCGCACTTAAGCGGTAGCTGGAGTGGCCAATTGTTTGATTTTAATTTTAAATGCTGCGAATAATAAGGTCATGAAGGGACTCAACCAATTGAAAATGGCATAAAAGAAATATTCGCCAACGCTAACTCCCAAAACCCCGCTATGATAGGCTCCACATGTGTTCCATGGAACCAAAACTGATGTTACGGTACCTGAGTCCTCAAGGGTACGACTCAAATTTTCTGGAGCGAGTCCTCTTTCCTTGTATGCTTTGGAAAACATTTTGCCCGGTACAACCAAGGCGAGGTACTGGTCTGAAGCAGTAACGTTTAATGCCAAACAGCTTCCCACCGTACTAGCAAAAAGTCCAAAAGTAGTTTTAGCCAAACTCAAAAGGGATTTAGTAATACGTTGAAGTGCGCCTATACCATCCATAATTCCTCCAAAAACCATGGCACAGATAATCAACCAAATTGTTCCCAACATTCCTTTCATACCTTTCGCGGAAAACAAATCATTTAAGTCCGGATTGTCGGTGGCGATGGATGTCTCAACGGTAATCGCATTAAGCATGCCTTTATAACCTGTCTCAAAATTCAGTTGTTCGCCTCCTCCTAATTTGCTTACGATTTCCGGTTGGAAAATAAGAGCAAAAACACCACCAAGTAAGGTCCCTATCAATAGTGCGGCAAGAGGAGGGGTCTTTTTGACAATTAGAAAAATCACCACGATTGGTACAATGAAAAGCCAACCATTGACATTAAAGGCCGAATCAATAGTGCCCAGAAAGGCATCTGTATCTGCAACACCGGAAGTATTTATCGTGAAACCCAAAATAATAAAAACTATCAACGTAATCGAAACTGTAGGTATCGTGGTCCATGCCATATACTTAATATGAGAGAACAAATCCCCACCGGCCATGGCGGGTGCTAGGTTAGTGGTGTCACTCAAGGGAGACATTTTATCCCCAAAATACGCTCCAGAAAGCACTGCGCCCGCTGTCATGCCCAAAGAGATTCCAAGAGCCTCACCAATTCCAATCAAAGCAATTCCAACTGTAGCGGCTGTGGTCCAACTGCTCCCTGTGGCAATGGAGATTATAGCACATATAATGACACAAGCTGCCAAGAAAATGGTTGGATTCAATATTTGAAGTCCATAATATATCATGGCGGGAATGATTCCACTGACCAACCAAGTACCTGATAGCGCCCCAACCATTAGTAGGATGAGCAAAGCGCCCGTGGTTGATTTTACATTTTCGGCCACTTCAGCTATCATCTGTTTATAGGACACCTTGTTGAAAAAACCGACTATGGCGGCAACTGCACCACCCAAAAGAAGGATGAATTGATTGGACCCACTCAAAGCATCGTCACCAAAAACGTACACATTATAGGCCAACATAGCAACTAAGGCAAATACGGGAATTAGGGCTTCCCAAATATTCAGTTCCCTATTTTCAATAACTTTTTCGTTTTGTCTGTACTTGGCTTTTTGCTTTTTCTCCGACATGGATATGGGTTTGGTCAAGGGTAATATTACGACTTTGACCCTAGCTTTGCAAAAACGAAGTACTTTGAAGACTACACTTCTACCTTATCAGAGTCTAAAATACCGTGTTCGATCATGCAATTTCGCATGGTGAGATATTTTAGGTGTATGTCATCATCTAGACCAATTGAGAACCGAATGAGTCCATCAGTTAACCCCATGGAATGCTGTTCCTCCAACGGGATTTCGGAAGAAGTAGAAGTGCCTGGAGCACTAAACAAGGTCTTGTAAAAACCTAGACTTACAGCTAAATACCCTAAATTTTGTTTTTGCATGGTCTCCATAAGAGCGTTAGCCGTCTCAAGACTCCCAACATCAATGGTTAAAAGCCCACCAAAACCATATTTGTGAACCATTTGGGCTTTCATAGTTTTATGACCCTTATGGCTCTCGAGACCTGGATAAACTACTTTTAAGCCATCATTTTCAAAAAGCTTGGCAAGGTAATGCGCATTTTTGCTATGCTTTTTCATACGGATGTGCAATGTTCTTAGGTTTTTAAGAATGGAAGCAGCCCGAAGACTGTCCAACGTACTCCCTAAAAGCATTCCGGCACCATCGTTAACATCTTTTAATTGAAGACAAAACTCTTTTGAAGCGCAGACCACCCCAGCGACGGCATCGCTGGTACCATTAATAAATTTGGTGAGGCTGTGAATCACGATGTTTGCTCCCAATTTTGCTGGAGCTATGCTTAAAGGTGAAAAGGTATTGTCGACCACCAGGGGGATATTGTGTTTTTTTGCCAATTGGGCCAACGCTGAAATATTTGATACCTCCAGAAGAGGATTGCTTATGGCCTCGCAATAAATCATTTTTGTTTTTGGAGTAATGCTTTTTTCAACTTTTGAAACGTTAGTAGTATCTACAAAAGAGGTTTGGATATTGAATTTCTTTAGAAAGTTTTTCATCAGGGCATACGTTCCACCGTAAATGGTTCTGCTGCTCACAATATGGTCTCCCGCATCGCAGCACTGAAAGATTACCGAGGAGATGGCCCCCATGCCACTGGCATATACATTGGCACTCTCCGTACCTACAAGAGAAGCTAGTGCCTCGCCTAAATATAAATTTGAAGGAGAGGAATGTCTAGTGTAGAGGTAACATCCTTCGGTATTGCCCTCAAAAGTGTCAAACATAGTTTTGGCGGACAAAAATGTATAGGTTGAAGAGTCGGAAATGGAAGGATTTACCCCTCCGAATTCACCGAAGTATTGGAGGTCCTGAATACGTTGTGCTGCATTGTCTTCCATGTTCTTAATTTTTATCAAAAGTAAATTCCAATTGAATAAAAATCAATTAATAAAATGATTTATAAAAAATAAA
>JBCDAX010000058.1:0-13487 GCA_039184805.1 Bacteroidota bacterium
GTCGAGGCCCTCGTCGCCACTGCCCTCGTAGGCGTTGTCCAGGCCGTCGTTGTCGTCGTCCTGGCCCGTTGGGGGTACATAGCCGGCCGTCGGCTGTGCCTCAACGTTGTCCGGGATCCCGTCGTCGTCACTGTCGATGTCTCTAAAATTAGGTTGGTGGTCCGTATCGCTATTAATAGGTGTAATTCCTTCTCCCGCACCGGGATATGATTCGTAGTGATCATCCAATCCATTACCATCGCTATCTATACCGCAGGGAGGTTGGAATTTTTTTACTTTCTGCGCTTCAACATTATCGATAATTCCATCATTGTCGGAATCGATATCCCTAAAATCAGGATGATGGTCACTATCTGTATCAATTGGTGTTAAGCCTTCGCCGCCTCCAGGGCAACTTTCGTAATGATCATCCAAACCATTTCCATCCGTATCTTCCCCGCAAGGTGCTTGAAAACCTTTTGTGGGCTGAGCTTCCACATTATCAAGAATTCCATCATTATCCGAATCAATATCCAAATAATCAGGAATATGGTCATAATCTGTATCAATGGGAGTTAAACCATTGCAACTACCCGGTGTATCCTCATAAGCGTCATCCAAACCGTTGCCATCTACATCATAACCAGAGGGAGGTATAAAATTTTTAGAAGATTGTGCTTCCACAATATCTAAGATTCCGTCATTATCTGAGTCTATATCTCTTTTATTGGGGATTCCATCCCCATCTGTATCAATTCCTTTTTCTACAATATCCAAAATACCATCTCCATCATCATCCATGTCATACTTATCAGGTACTCCATCTCCATCCGTGTCTACGGACGTGAGGGATGTATTTATTTTAGAAGTGGAATACGTTTTAAAGGAACTAATCGAAAGAAAGGTGAACAATCCTATAAAAAACAGAAGCAAACGAACGCTTCTTTTCTTATGATTTAAGAAAGTAAATTTTTCCATAAATGACAGTTTTGGTCAACTAATCACCATGGCTTGAGGCTAAATCTGGAATAAGAATTGGGGTTCTCCTTTCCAATACTATGGTTTGCTTTCAGTGTATTTTGAGCAAATCACCCAACATAATTAAAGTATTTGAGAGTTTTCACCTACTTTAATCGATAAAGTGTCATTTACACATCCTTAGCTACCATATATATCAATTACGTATCCAATCACATTTCGGATTATGAAACTCAAAATTGACAATTGATACGACGAAGCAAAATACCTTTCTTTTTCTAAAAAAATCCCCTTTTATTTTCTTTTTTTCTGCTTTCTTTCAACAATACTGAAGATTGCTATTTTCTGTGCTACTCACTATAATTAGCTTATTTTTGCCCAAATTTTTTTGAATGGATTTTAACACGGAAATAGAACGAAGACGTACATTCGGAATTATATCCCACCCAGATGCTGGAAAAACTACTTTGACCGAAAAATTGTTGTTGTTTGGGGGTGCCATTCAAGAAGCAGGTGCTGTGAAAAATAACAAAATCAAGAAATCGGCGACCAGCGATTTTATGGAGATTGAAAGACAACGTGGTATTTCCGTGGCGACATCAGTACTTGCATTCATTTATCAGAATAAAAAAATCAATATTCTTGATACCCCTGGACATAAGGATTTTGCTGAGGATACTTTTAGAACCTTAACCGCTGTTGACAGTGTTATTGTTGTAATTGATGTAGCCAAAGGTGTTGAGGAACAAACCGAAAAGCTCGTGGAGGTTTGTCGTATGCGGAATATCCCTATGATTGTGTTCATCAACAAACTTGATCGTGAGGGTAAGGATGCTTTTGACCTGTTAGATGAAGTTGAGCAAAAACTGGGGCTTTCCGTCACTCCCTTAAGCTTTCCTATTGGTATGGGTTACGATTTTAAGGGCATCTACAACATTTTTGAAAAGAACATCAATTTGTTCAGCGGTAATAGTAAACAGAACATTGAGGAAACCATCGCTTTCGATGATATTGAAAGTTCGGAACTGGAAAATATCATTGGTGAGTCGGCTGCCGAGGAATTGAGAGATAATCTGGAATTGGTTGCTGGTGTTTATCCGGAATTTAACAATACAGCCTATTTAAGTGGAGAACAACAACCAGTGTTTTTCGGTTCGGCTTTGAATAATTTCGGTGTTCGCGAACTTTTGGATTGTTTTATTCAAATAGCACCATCTCCAAGAGCTAAGATGGCTGAAGAGCGCTTGGTGGAGGCCTCGGAAAAGGACTTTTCAGGTTTTGTATTTAAAATACATGCCAACATGGACCCTAAACACCGTGACCGTTTGGCCTTTATAAAAATTGTTTCAGGAACTTTTGAAAGGAACAAACCGTATTTGCATGTTCGACATGACAAAAAATTAAAATTCTCCAGTCCAAATGCTTTTTTTGCCGAGAAAAAAGAAATTGTTGATGTTTCATTTCCCGGGGATATTGTGGGATTGCACGATACTGGAAATTTTAAAATCGGTGACACTTTGACCAGTGGCGAAAAACTGAACTACAAGGGTATACCAAGTTTTTCACCGGAACACTTTCGCTATATCAACAATGCCGACCCTATGAAGGCCAAACAACTAAACAAGGGTATTGACCAGCTTATGGATGAGGGAGTGGCGCAGTTGTTTACATTGGAATTGAATGGTAGAAAGGTAATTGGTACGGTTGGAGCGCTTCAGTATGAAGTAATCCAATATAGATTGGAGCATGAGTATGGTGCTAAGTGCACCTATGAGAATTTTCCCGTTTACAAAGCTTGCTGGGTAGACCCAGAAGATGAAAACAATGACGAGTTCAAAGAGTTCAAACGAATTAAGCAGAAGTTTTTGGCAAAGGACAAGCGAGGTCAACTGGTATTTTTGGCTGATTCACAGTTTTCCCTACAGATGACGCAACAGAAATATCCTTCGGTCACATTACATTTTACTTCGGAATTCCAGTAATCAGAATTACCCTTACCTTGTATTTCAATGGGTTCCAAAACACGGTATTATCTTGACAAAGAAAGGCGTCCTATGTTGTCAGATGTAAATTTGAATACTTATTTTCATTAGTATATTTAACATCAAGTGAAAAACAACAAAAACATACCTGTTGTCATTCTAAATGGTTTTTTAGGATCTGGAAAAACAACTCTGTTTAGAAATCTTTTATCCCAGTCAAAGACTAAAAACATACCGGTCTGTGCCATTGTAAATGATATGAGCGAGCTCGATGTTGACGGAGAATTATTGGGAAGCACAGATCTGGTGGAAGAAAACAAAGGTATCCTGGAATCTATACATTCCTGCGTTCTCAGTAGTAAAAAAGGTATTCAAGAATTGGATAAGTCCGTAACTAGGTTACTTCCCCAACAAAATCCAGAATTAATAATCATTGAAACTTCTGGAAGCTGCCATCCTATGCCCCTTGTAGAATACTTTAAAGAGCATAAGACAGTTAAACTTACTGGTGTTTTTGCCTTGGTAGATAGTCTCATGCTCGCTCATGATTATAGCTATGGACAGGACTTAATTCCTAAAATGCAAAACAACCTGGCCCGTAATAAGCGGGATACCGTCAATTTATTGGTAGAACAAATACTGTTTTGCAGTCATCTTCTACTTACCAAAGCAGACCGTATCGATAAAGACAAGTTACCTGAAATCGCTACTTACATCAAGGGAATCAATCCATTTTCTTCCACACATTCTGTTCACTTTGGAAAACTCGCCATAGAATCATTGTTGGAACTAGAGGAGTACGATTATTTTAGGGTTGCTCAATTAGTTGAGGAATTAAAGCCTGTTTTGGCTTTAGAGGAAAAGGGTGATAGACCTTACAACCTATCTACACGGGTCATAAAAGATGACCGCCCTTTTCATCCGCAACGTCTTTGGGATGTTTGTCACCAATATTTGGATAAAGGAATTTACCGAAGTAAAGGATTCTTTTGGCTTGCTAGTAGAGATAAGCATTCGCTCCTTTGGAACCAAGCAGCTGGAAGCATTAGTCTGGAAATTATTGGTTCTTGGCGTTCAGGAATCCTTGAAGATGAAGACAATGGACTTTCAACTATGGAAATAAAACTCTTGGAAGAACTATTGTCAAAAGAAACAGGACGTTTTGGTGATCGCCATTGCGATTTAACCGTTATTGGCGACAATACGCAAGTTGACCAGTTTACAGACGCCTTAAAAACTTGCTTTCTTACCGACGAGGAAATAGGACTTTGGACAGATGGGTTTGAATTTGACGATCCTTGGCCAAAGAATCTAGTAAAAATGACCAACTAGAAAGTTGATCGCTAAGATTTCATGGGATTTCCTACAGACAGTTTTTTTGTACATTGCTGATATATAACCAATTAAATAACAACTATGTCTTCTAGTATTAAGCCACCTATCTGGTTCTGGGTAATCAGTGTATTGGCGCTCTTATGGAATTTGTTTGGATTTTATAACTTTTATATATCCACATTTGACCAGGTAACCATTTTGGAATCCATGAATCAAGAACAACGTGAGCTCTTTGAAGCTATGCCGATGTGGGCCACCATTTGTTTTGGCATTGCCACAATTGGTGGGGTCATTGCCTCCATTGGTTTATTGATGCGAAAAAAGTGGGCAAAACCGCTTTTTATTGTTTCATTGATAACGTTAGTTGCGCAGTTTGTTAACTGGCTTTTTATTCAAAATGCCCCCGAGGTATTTCCAAATTCCTACGGCATGCCGATTACTGTCTTTATCGTAGGGGTTTTGTTGATTCTTTTTTCCAATACTGGGATTAAAAAAAACTGGCTGAGCTAAAACCTACCCTGAAACAAAAAAGGCCTGAACAAATGTTCAGGCCTTTTTTTATGCTTCTCCAGTCGGTCCAAAATTTAATGGAATAGGAGGTTGTTCGTAATCCTTGATGGTACCATGTGCTTTTTCAAAACGTGCCACGTTATCATTCAAGGCTTTTAGAAATTTCTTTGCATGCTGTGGGGTTAATACAATCCTACTCTTCACTTTAGCTTTAGGCGCCCCTGGCATCATACTTATGAAATCGACAACAAATTCGGATACAGAATGGTTGATAATAGCTAAATTGGAATAGATTCCTTCAGCCATTTTTTCGTCCAATTCAATATTGATTTGTTTCTGATTTTGATTCTGATTGTTATCAGCCATCTGTCTATTTTATATTTTAAAAAGAAAACCCTGACCAAAAGGTCAGGGTTTATTATGATTTAGAATTTGAATTCTTCTTTTCGAGCCATGATTTCGTCATATTCCTCTTTCGAGCCAACTATGATGCTATCATAATCCCGCATACCTGTACCTGCTGGTATTTTGTGTCCAACAATTACATTCTCTTTCAAACCTTCCAAAGTATCCACCTTACCATTTACAGCTGCTTCGTTCAATACTTTGGTTGTCTCTTGGAAAGAGGCCGCAGATATGAATGATTTTGTCTGTAACGAGGCACGTGTAATACCTTGAAGAATTGGTGTCGCTGTAGCTGCCACCGCATCTCTAGCAGTTACCAAATTTTTATCCTCTCTTCGCAAAATGGAATTTTCATCCCTTAGCTCACGAGCGGTAACAATTTGACCTGCTTTTAGGTTCTCAGAATCCCCTGCATCCTCAATGACTTTCTTACCGAAAATCTCGTCGTTTTCACGAATGAAATCATCTTTGTGCACCAATTGATTTTCCAAGAACGTAGTATCCCCAGAATCTTCAATTCGCACTTTACGCATCATTTGACGTACTACTACTTCAAAGTGCTTGTCATTGATTTTTACACCCTGCAAACGATATACTTCCTGTACCTCGTTCACCAAGTACTGCTGTACTGCAGATGGTCCTTTAATCGCCAAGATATCTTCTGGAGTAATCGATCCATCGGATAAAGGCATACCCGCGCGTACGTAGTCATTCTCCTGAACCAAAATTTGGTTGGATAATTTCACCAAGTACTTCTTGATTTCACCTGTTTTGGATTCGATGATAATCTCACGGTTACCTCTTTTGATTTTACCGAAAGAAACTACACCATCAATCTCAGAAACTACGGCTGGGTTAGAAGGATTACGCGCTTCGAAAAGCTCTGTAACTCTTGGTAGACCACCCGTAATATCCCCTGCTTTAGCAGATTTGCGAGGAATCTTTACAAGGATTTTTCCTTCTTTGATTTTATCTCCGTCATTTACCATGATGTGAGAACCAACTGGTAAATTGTAAGAACGTAAAGTTTCTCCCTTACCATCTTTAATCAATAAGGTTGGAATAAGCTTCTTATTTCTAGATTCAGAAATTACTTTTTCCTGGAAACCTGTCTGCTCATCAATCTCCACTTGATATGTAACTCCTTGCTCAATATTCTCGTAAGCAATTTGTCCAGTAAATTCAGAAACGATAACCCCATTATATGGATCCCATTGACAAATTACATCACCACTCTTGATTTTGGCACCGTTCTTCACGAACAACTGCGAACCATAAGGAATGTTGTTTGTACTCAAAGTGATACCTGTATTGGCGTCAACTACCTTGATTTCGGAAGTTCTGGAAATAACAATGTTGGCTTTTTCACCTTCGCTGTTCTCTCCAACCACAGTTCTTAAATCTTCGATTTCAGCAACACCTTCAAACTTAGCTTCCAGCTTGTTGTCTTCAGAAATGTTACCTGCAATACCTCCCACGTGGAACGTACGTAGTGTAAGCTGTGTACCAGGCTCACCAATTGATTGGGCTGCCACAACACCAACGGCCTCGCCTCGCTGAACCATCTTGTTGGTAGCTAGGTTTCGACCATAACACAATACACATATTCCCTTTGGAGCTTCACAAGTCAATGGTGAACGAACTTCGACCTTCTCAATTGGAGCGGCATCAATCTTCTTAACCACTGCTTCGGATATTTCTTTTCCAGCTCCAACCAACAATTCCTCAGTTAAAGGATTGTAAACATCATGCAGAGAAACCCTTCCTAGAATTCTTTCACCTAGCGTTTCTACAACTTCTTCATTTTTCTTCAAAGCTTGAACTTCAATACCACGTAGGGTACCACAATCCTCGATGTTGATGATTACATCTTGGGAAACGTCAACCAAACGACGTGTCAAGTATCCAGCATCTGCAGTTTTCAAAGCGGTATCCGCAAGACCTTTACGAGCACCGTGGGTTGAGATAAAGTATTCCAAAATGGATAATCCTTCCTTAAAGTTGGAAAGAATCGGGTTTTCAATAATCTCACCACCACCAGCTGTAGACTTTTTAGGCTTGGCCATCAATCCACGCATACCGGTCAACTGACGAATCTGCTCTTTGGAACCCCTTGCACCAGAATCCAGCATCATGTACACCGAGTTGAATCCTTGTTGGTCCTCACGAATTCGCTTCATGGCTAATTCTGTCAACATAGCGTTGGTAGACGTCCAAACATCAATTACCTGATTGTAACGTTCGTTATTGGTGATAAGCCCCATGTTATAGTTCATCATGATACCATCCACCTGACCATTGGCATCTGCAATCATTTCATGCTTTTCCGCTGGAATGATAATATCCCCTAAACTGAAGGACAATCCCCCTTTAAAGGCGAATTCGTATCCCATGGTCTTAATCCTATCCAAGAACTCAGCCGTGGCCGGAACATCAGTTACTGCTAAAATATCACCAATGATATTTCTCAGTGCTTTCTTATTAAGAACCTGATTGATATAACCGGCTTGCTCAGGAACAACACTATTGAACAAAACTCTACCTGTAGTAGTTTCAATAATCTGAGGAACTAATTCCCCTTCTTCATTGAAATCTTTCACACGTACCTTTATACCCGCGTTTAGGTCAACTTTACCTTCATTGAAAGCAATAACTACCTCTTCATCAGAATAAAACGTCAATCCTTCACCTTTGATTGGTACTTCAGGAGTAGACTTTCTTTCCTTAGTCATGTAGTATAGACCCAATACCATATCCTGTGAAGGAACGGTAATTGGAGAACCGTTAGCCGGGTTCAGAATGTTTTGGGAAGCCAACATCAACAATTGCGCTTCCAAAATTGCTTCTGGTCCCAATGGAAGGTGAACCGCCATCTGATCCCCATCGAAATCCGCGTTAAATGCGGTACATGCCAAAGGGTGTAAACGAATCGCCTTACCTTCTATCAATTTAGGTTGGAACGCTTGGATTCCCAAACGGTGCAATGTGGGGGCACGGTTCAATAGAACTGGGTGTCCTTTCAGCACGTTTTCCAAGATATCCCAAACCACTGGTTCTTTCTTGTCAATTATCTTTTTGGCAGATTTTACTGTCTTTACAATACCTCTTTCAATCAACTTACGGATTACAAAAGGTTTGTACAGCTCAGCTGCCATATCTTTTGGAAGACCACACTCATACAACTTCATTTCCGGTCCAACAACAATTACGGAACGGGCAGAATAATCCACACGTTTACCGAGCAAGTTTTGACGGAAACGACCTTGCTTCCCTTTCAAGGAATCAGAAAGAGATTTTAATGGTCTATTCGATTCTGTTTTAACCGCAGATGCTTTTCTTGTATTATCGAAAAGAGAATCCACAGCCTCTTGGAGCATCCTTTTTTCGTTACGAAGAATTACTTCTGGAGCTTTGATTTCCATCAATCGCTTCAAACGATTGTTCCGGATAATCACTCTACGGTACAAATCATTCAAATCCGAAGTAGCGAAACGACCCCCATCCAATGGAACTAATGGGCGTAATTCCGGTGGAATTACAGGAACCACTTTCATGATCATCCACTCAGGCAAGTTCTCACGGTTTTGTTGAGACTCACGGAACGCTTCAACAACCTGAAGACGCTTCAGCGCCTCAGTTTTACGTTGCTTTGAAGTTTCTGTATTTGCTTTGTGTCTTAACTCGTAGGACAACTGCTCCAAATCGATTCTTCCCAACAAATCAATTAAACACTCTGCACCCATTTTAGCGATAAACTTGTTTGGGTCAGAGTCTTCCAAATATTGATTTTCAGTTGGAATAGATTCCAAGATGTTCAAGTATTCCTCTTCAGTCAAGAAATCCATTTTATTGATTTCTTCACCTTCAGGTCCTTTGGCAATACCAGGCTGAATAACTACATATCTTTCATAGTAGATAATCATATCCAATTTTTTGGACGGTAATCCCAAAAGGTATCCAATCTTATTAGGTAGCGAACGGAAATACCAGATGTGTGCTACTGGCACCACTAAATTGATATGTCCTACTCGGTCCCTACGCACTTTTTTCTCAGTAACCTCAACTCCACAACGATCACAAACAATACCGCGGTAACGGATTCTCTTGTACTTTCCACAAGCACATTCGTAATCCTTCACAGGACCGAAAATACGCTCACAGAATAATCCATCACGCTCTGGTTTGTGCGTTCTGTAGTTAATGGTTTCAGGTTTCAATACTTCTCCTCGGGACTCTGCCAAGATGGACTCTGGGGAGGCCAATCCGATGGAAATTTTATCAAACCTTTTTGGTGCGTTGTTATCTTTTAATCTAGCCATAATGCTATGAGATAATTATGATTAAATGCTTTAAAATAAATTCTACTCTTCCAAACGGATATCCAAGCCCAAACCTTTAAGTTCGTGCATCAATACGTTGAAAGATTCTGGTAATCCAGGTTCTGGCATGGTCTCACCTTTTACAATGGACTCATAGGTCTTAGCCCTTCCGATTACATCATCAGACTTTACAGTCAAGATTTCACGTAAAGTCGAAGAAGCTCCGTAGGCCTCAAGCGCCCAAACCTCCATCTCACCAAATCGCTGACCACCAAACTGAGCTTTACCACCCAATGGTTGTTGTGTAATCAATGAGTAAGGTCCAATAGATCTAGCGTGCATCTTGTCGTCTACCATGTGACCTAATTTCAACATGTAGATAACCCCAACGGTGGCTGCTTGGTCAAAACGCTGACCTGTTCCACCGTCGTATAGGTGCGTATGACCAAATCTTGGAACTCCAGCTTCATCAGTCAATGCATTGATTTGATCCAATGTGGCTCCATCAAAAATTGGTGTACCATATTTTCTACCCAATTTCTGGCCAGCCCAACCTAGAACCGTTTCATAAATCTGACCAATGTTCATACGAGAAGGTACCCCAAGTGGATTCAATACGATATCCACAGGTGTTCCGTCTTCCAAGAATGGCATATCCTCCTGACGAACGATACGTGCAACAATACCTTTGTTACCGTGACGTCCTGCCATTTTATCACCTACTTTCAGCTTACGTTTTTTGGCAATATATACCTTAGCCAATTTCATGATACCTGCAGGAAGTTCATCTCCCACCGAAATGGTGAATTTGTCCCTTCTTAGGTTACCCTGAATATCATTCAACTTAATCTTATAGTTGTGCAACAAGTCAGCAACCAAAGCATTTGTATCGTCGTCTGTTGTCCAGCTTCCACTTACCAAGTGAGCAAAATCGTCAACAGAGTTAAGCATTTTAATGGTGTATTTCTTTCCTTTCGGAAGTACTTCTTCTCCCAAATCATTCATTACACCTTGCGAAGTTTTTCCACTCACCAATCCAAAGAGTTTTTCTACCAAAACATCTTTCAATTGCTGGAATTTCACTTCATAATCCATTTCCAAACGGGAAATAGCTTCTTTATCCTCGGAACGCTTACGCTTATCCTTGATGGAACGGGAGAACAACTTCTTGTCGATTACCACACCACGCAAAGATGGAGAAGCTTTCAAAGAAGCATCTTTCACGTCACCTGCTTTATCACCAAAAATGGCACGAAGTAGTTTTTCTTCTGGAGTTGGGTCAGACTCACCTTTAGGGGTAATCTTACCAATCAAAATATCACCAGGTTTTACTTCTGCACCGATACGAATCATACCGTACTCATCCAAGTCTTTGGTAGCTTCCTCGGATACGTTCGGGATATCATTGGTCAATTCCTCAGCACCTAGTTTAGTGTCTCTAACCTCGAGTGCATATTCATCAATATGAATGGAAGTAAAGATATCTTCACGAACTACTTTTTCGGAAATCACGATAGCATCCTCGAAGTTATACCCTTTCCAAGGCATAAAGGCTACTTTCATGTTTCTACCCAAAGCCAATTCACCTGCCTGAGTAGCGTACCCTTCACATAGTACCTCACCTTTTTTCACTTTGTCTCCTTTTCTTACAATAGGTTTCAAGTTGATGGAAGTACCTTGGTTGGTTTTTCTGAATTTCACCAAGTCATATGTCTTGGAATCTTCTTCAAAACTAACCAAACGCTCTTCTTCGGAACGGCTATATTTGATTGTGATTTTTTGGGCATCTACATATTCCACTGCTCCATCACCTTCTGCATTAATCAATACACGCGAATCCGTAGCAACCTGTCTTTCCAATCCGGTTCCAACAATCGGCGAATCAGGACGCAATAATGGTACAGCCTGACGCATCATGTTTGACCCCATCAACGCACGGTTTGCATCATCATGCTCCAAGAAAGGAATTAATGAAGCTGAAATGGAAGCAATTTGATTCGGAGCAACGTCCGTGTAATTCACCTCACTTGGATCGACCACAGGGAAATCTCCTTCTTCTCGTGCGATTACTTTATCAGAGTCAATTTGCCCATCCTCTTTCATTGGAATGTTAGCCTGCGCTATTTTCATTCCTTCTTCCTCCTCAGCACTTAGATACGTGAACTCCTTGGTATCAACCTTACCATTATCAACCTTACGATAAGGCGTTTCCAAGAATCCCATTGGGTTTACCTTGGCGAAAACACCCAAAGATGAAATTAGTCCAATGTTCGGACCTTCGGGAGTTTCAATTGGACAAAGTCTACCGTAGTGTGTGTAATGAACGTCACGAACTTCGAAACCTGCTCTCTCTCTAGAAAGACCTCCAGGCCCGAGGGCCGACAGCCTTCTCTTGTGTGTAATCTCAGCCAACGGGTTCGTCTGATCCATAAACTGAGATAGCTGATTGGTTCCAAAGAAGGAGTTAATTACAGAAGACAAAGTCTTTGCGTTAATCAAATCGATTGGTGTGAACACCTCATTATCACGAACATTCATACGTTCGCGAATAGTACGTGCCATACGGGCCAAACCAACGCCAAACTGTTGTGACAATTGTTCTCCAACAGTTCTTACACGACGGTTGGACAAGTGATCGATATCATCAATCTCCGCTTTGGAATTGATAAGCTCAATCAAATATTTAATGATGGTAATGATATCCTCCTTGGTCAAGACCTGCTTGTCCATTCCGATATCGAGACCTAACTTTTTGTTCATTCGGTAACGCCCTACCTCTCCCAAATTATATCGTTGGTCAGAGAAGAACAACTTATCGATGATACCACGAGCGGTTTCCTCATCTGGCGGTTCAGCGTTACGCAATTGTCTGTATATGTGCTCTACCGCTTCTTTTTCAGAGTTGGTAGGGTCTTTTTGCAGTGTATTGTAGATAATGGCATAGTCTGACTGCGAGCTATTTTCTTTGTGAAGTAGTATAGTCTTTACATCAGCTTCCAAAATCTCATCCAGGTGTTCTTTTTCAAGAATGGTATCACGATCAAGAATGATTTCATTCCTTTCTATGGATACTACCTCACCTGTATCTTCATCAACAAAGTCCTCATGCCATGTATTCAAAACTCTTGCGGCCAATTTTCGACCTAAAACCTTTTTAAGCCCTGCTTTGGAAACTTTTATTTCCTCAGAAAGGTCAAAGATTTCAAGGATATCTTTATCACGCTCAAATCCTATAGCACGGAATAACGTGGTCACAGGCAATTTTTTCTTTCTATCAATGTAGGCGTACATTACGCCGTTGATATCGGTAGCAAATTCAATCCAAGAACCTTTGAATGGAATTACCCTTGCCGAGTACAACTTTGTACCATTGGCATGGAAAGACTGACCGAAAAATACCCCTGGAGAACGGTGTAATTGCGAAACCACAACACGTTCAGCACCATTGATAACGAAAGTACCACTTGGTGTCATGTAGGGAATTGTACCTAAATATACATCCTGCACGATAGTTTCAAAATCCTCGTGCTCTGGGTCGGTACAGTACAATTTTAAGCGGGCCTTTAACGGAACGCTATACGTTAGTCCCCTTTCGATACATTCTTGAATGGAATATCTTGGAGGGTCAATAAAATAATCCAAGAATTCCAAAACAAATTGGTTTCTAGTATCGGTAATCGGGAAATTTTCCATGAAGGTGTTGTAGAGCCCTTCATTTCCTCTCTCGTCAGATTTGGTCTCAAGCTGGAAAAAGTCTTGAAACGACTTAATCTGAATGTCCAAGAAATCCGGGTATTCCGGTATGTTCTTAGCGGATGCGAAATTTACTCTTTCAGTATGATTTGTGAACATCAATGGACAATTTTTGATAGTGAATTCTCTAGTGGGTCATGTGTGCCATCACACATAGCTGTAAAAACAGGCTAAGGTCTAACCATTTTATGGAAAGACCTTAACCCAATTTGTATGGTAAAAGCTA
>JBCDAX010000059.1:0-13379 GCA_039184805.1 Bacteroidota bacterium
AACAATACCAATTATGCCTCGGATGAAAAAGGGGTATTGTTCAATGACCGAAAGCACAATATCCCGGTATTCAAAGATGTATGGGATGAGGGGAAGCGGAGAATAAAAGCAAGAAACTTTGCCATCTTTGCTCCGACTGGCGAGGGAAAGTCTTTTTTGGCCAACAACATTCTCCGGCAATATTTCGAGGCCGGAGTACGCTTGGTCATCATTGACTTGGGCGGCTCTTATACCAAATTTGCACAGCTCTATTCTGAAGATTATCTAGTGTTACGCTATGAAAGCGGAAAAAATCTAGGTATTAACCCTTTCTATGTGTCGAGCTTTCAAGATGTGACCCCCGAACACTTGGAAGACCTGGCCGTTTTCTTGTTCGAACTGTTGTCTTCAGAATTAAAGGTCACCAAGGCGCAGTCCGTTTCCCTCAAAAAAATCCTGAAATATTACTATCAGCAAACTATCGAAAAGCATTCGCTATCGAGCTTCCATTCTTTTTTGAAGCGTCAAAAAGAACAGCTATTGACAAGTTTGGACATTGACGCTGCCTTTTTCAACATGACCAACTTTTTGCACATTCTTTCGGAGTATGTTGGGGATGGACTGTACAGTTTCCTTTTCGAGATAAACGAAGATCAATCTTATAGATTGGAGGATAAGCGTTTAATTGTTTTTGAGCTGGATGAGGTAAAAGACAACAAGGAGATTCTCTCGGTTATGCTAAAACTCATCAAAACCGCGATACAGCGAACTATATGGAAAAACAGAAATGAGAAAGGGGTTATTCTGTTCGACGAATTTGCCAAGCAATTGAAGTTTCCGAATGTACTTGAAAGTGTGGAATTCTACTATCAAGCGATTCGCAAGCAAGAGGGCGCGATTGGGATTATCCTACAGTCCATCAATCAATTGCCCAACAATTCCACTTCTGCCAGTATCCTTGAAAACACTCAGGTTATTTACAGCCTCAACAATGAAAAAGGATATGATGAACTGGTAAAGCGGCTGAATCTTTCCAGCCATGATCTGAATCAGTTGAAATCGATCAAAAACAATTTCAGTGGTCCAAGAAAGTACACCGAGATATTTATCAAAATCGGTAAGGAGAGCAATGTATTTCGGCTTGAAGTGCCTCCTGAGGTATATTCAGCCTATCTCACTGACGGCTCAGATAACGAGGCCATAATGGCCCTATATAACGAGAATGGTTGTATGGAAACAGCCATTAAAGAATTCATTCATTTAAAATCAAAAGAGATATGAGAAGATTCATTTTTATTAGCCTTTTGGCACTTGGAACAATTTTATTGCCCGCACGTGCTACGTGCCAAGGTATGCCTGTTTACGACAACACCAATTTCATCACCTTGGGAAAACAGATTATTGAATCTGCCAAGCAAACGGCCGAGTTACTCAAAACCGTTGAGTTTCTAAGGGAACAGAAAGAAAGAATAGAAAAGGTCAACAATGTCATTAAGCAGCTAAAGGCAGTCAGGGAAATTGCCAGAAACAATGAGCGCCTTTTCAATACGGTAAGGGATGACCTCAGAGGAATTTTAAGTTCACCACATATAAGACCAGAGGAAGTCGAAAGGGTTTCTGATTCCTTTAATTCCATTATTGAAAATGCATTGGATGATTTCGATTTTATTTCCGAAATCCTTTCTAGTGATCATTTGAAAATGACGGATGGGGAACGGGCAAAAGTCCTAAAGGAAAGGGAACAAAAATCTAAGGAAATGGTATCCGAAATCGAAAGGAGAACCGAACGCTATAAAGAAATCATCGCCTTTCGTGAGATGCAGGAGCGAATCAACAATCGAGATACTAATTTTTAAACCATGCAGGCAGGTATTTTTTTAGGGATTGGTTTGGAGTATGTGGATGCTGTCTTTCAAACAATAAAAGCCAGCGATTTCTCGCAATACACCATTGTGGGCATTAAGGCCCTTGGTGTTCTGTTCTTCCTGATCAATATCCTGAAAAAATACAATGAGGGTGTAGCGGATAGACATGGATACACTTGGGGGCTTTCACCTGGGGACTTGGCAAAGAACTTCGCCATTGTACTTCTAGTCATTTTTTCCACCCAAATCCTCAGCTTTTTTGATGGTATATTGGTGGCGATAGAAGGGCAATACCGAAGCACCGCACCAGCACTATTGCCCATACAACTTCAAGATATTCCCATAGAGGAAAATGTGGGGCCTTTGGATGCTACTGCCAAAGCCATGGCCCTCTTATATGAAGCTTTGGTCACCCCAGTATTCGGCATCAAGATGTTCTCATTTGGAATTGGATTGGTATTGTGGATGATCGATCTTTTTATTTACCCATTGTTTCTGGCGGAACGCTATTTTTTGTTGGGTATTCTACAGGCCTTTTTCCCATTGGTCATTTCATTGGCGGTCTTTGAGAAGTTCAGGACCATGGCCTATAATTTCTTCAAACTATATGCGGCCGTATATATGTTAGTCCCTGCATTTTTCTTGGTGAACGTTTTCGTCAATTTATTGTACTCGGAAATCAACGCCAATTTTTGGACCAACCTTTTTGGTGCTCCTACTGATAGCAACATCATCAAAATACTGGTCGAGGCAGCTACCATAGGATTTATTGTATTCCTAAAATTCAAACTGTACAAACGAGCCATCACATTCACGCTGCGTCTGTTCACCCAATAATTAAAAAACAAAGCTTATGAAAACTCCATATAAAAATATTTATGATGTCTTAAAGCTGAACCGCTTTGTAACCATTTCGGTGACAGTAATGGCTTTTTTGTCGGTCATCTTTTCAGGAATATTGATTTACGGCACCTATAGAAAAGCCCTCAACTCGGCATTTGCTGTGAATACCGATGGCAGTATCATTC
Source organism: Bacteroidota bacterium (assembly GCA_039184805.1). GTDB lineage: Bacteria > Bacteroidota > Bacteroidia > Flavobacteriales > Flavobacteriaceae > Flagellimonas. The sequence continues at coordinate 2,873 of JBCDAX010000059.1, forward strand.
CATTGAAACTCGTGGAACAAAAGGAAAATTTAGAAATAGAGGCCAAGGCACATTTGGCCTTGTTCCATGAAAACTTTTATGGTCTTACTCCCAACAACTTCGAGCAAAATTTGGAGAAAGCCCTATGGCTGGGAAATTCCTCTGTCGATGAGGTTTACAGGCAAAAGAAGTCCGAGGGGGTATACAATAGGTTATTGCAATATTCATTGGTTCAAAAAGTCATCAGCATTGAATCCAAATTGGTATTGGATAGAGAACCATATGCTTTTCAAACGGTGGTACAATTTGAGATTAATAGAGGCTCGACCGTAGATAGTTATGAACTCATTACTACCGGAAATCTTTTACTGGTGGAAAGACATTTCCCCAACAACACCCATGGACTGCTGATTTCCGATTACTTCGAAAAGTCATTGAGAAAGTTGAACCTTAAAGAATAACGCTATGAAAATGGATAAAAAGAAAATTGTATTTGTTTCAGTGGTTGTTTTGGTCATCGCTTTTATTGTGGGCTATGTCTTGTTCATTTGGGGTGATACCAATGATACGGGGAACGAGTTGCAAACCACTTTAGTGCCAGATTTACCGGAAAACCCGGCTTCATTTGAATCTCGGAAAGCTGCTGTGGATGCCATAGAAGAAAAAAGGGAACGATTTGCCCCAAGCATCTACGATGAGAAACTACTGGATTCGACCGGACGTTTTGACCCAAACCTATTGGATAAGGAAAAGCAACGGGTGGTCGATAGCATCTATAAATTGGGAAGAATCGATTACACTACAAATAGCTATAGAAACAAGCCGTCCAAAAAGACAATTCCAAAAAAAAGTGAGTCCAGGAAACCGGCCCAAAAAAGCAAAGAAAAAGAATCCATCGACTTGAACTCCATGGCGCTGGAACAGCAATTGTTTTTTGCAACAAGTCCCAAACTAAAACAAAAGAACGGAGGAACAAGCTTTTATGCTGTCGTTGATGGCGAGCAAACGGTCAAGTCAAATGACCGTCTGCAATTAAGATTAATAAACGAATTGAAACTTGGTGAAGTCATTTTGAAACAAAACACCAGAATCTATGGTGTTGTCAAGTTTCAACCGAACCGATTGTTATTGGAAATAGAAGGTGTGGAGCATTACCCTTTTCAATTATCAGCCTATGATGTAGCGGATGGTCTTGAGGGAATTTATATCAAAAACAGTTTTAAGGAAGATGCCTCCAGGGAGGTTTTAAATGATGTGGTTGAAGGTGTCAATATTCCCGGTGTTCCTCAGGTACGGGGAATCAAAAGGGTGTTCCAGCGAAACAATAGAAATGTCAAGGTAATCGTCAGGAATCAGTATAAGGTTTTATTAAAAGCCCTATAACAGCAAAAACGAGAAAGTCATGAAAAAAATAGTTGTGGTAATAATTGCTTTAGTGTGGGGAGGCGTACTGGAAGCAAAAGAATTGGATACCATTTATGCCAATGAGAAAATGAATACCGCCCTTTTTTTTCCAGAAAAGATACGGCAGGGTATTGTCGGAAATTCAAACTTCATTTTTACGTTCAATCGTGAGGATGGACAGACACTTGGCCTCCTTAAGGCAACAAAAGGCGAGGACAGTAACCTGTTGGTGATTACAACAGATGGCAATATCTATTCCTATATCATCAGTTATGCTGAAAAACTGGATGTGCTGAACCATTTCATTGGATTGTCAGAACGAATAGGGAATGAAAAGCGTGATAAGCCCAGCGTAACCAAAGCACCTGTTTCAGCGGAGGGACAATTAGTAGTAAGAAAAGAAACTACTCCTGAAACCAAAGGGTCAGCATTGTCCAATAACTGCCAAAAGTTGTTGCAATTGCCCGAACGTAAGAACATTACCAAAAGAAAGAAAGGGGTATCACTGGGCATCAAAAACATGGTGTATGAGAAAAATCTGGTTTATCTACAGATGGAAATAAAGAATACTTCCGGTATTGATTTTGAAGTAGATACTTTAGAAATATTTAAGGTCAATGGAAACCAGAACAAAAAGTCTTCGTATCAAGAATTACAGATTAAAGTTCTTCATATACATAATCTTCCAGAAATTGTAAAGAATGGTGCGGCGGGTCGGTTCATTTATGTACTGCCAAAATTCACCTTTTCGGATGACGAAAAGCTCATGATTCGATTATTGGAAAGCAAAGGGAGCAGGTCATTGACACTAATAAGAGGATTATAGAACAAAGTATATCAAAATATACTTTAAAATAAATAGAATCAATAAAGTATATTATAATATACCTTAAATAATTTGAAAAGCTTTTACTATTGCTTGGTATTGTGATTTGGAGATACCAGCTTCTTCGGCATATATCGCCCAATTAGCAACGGAATCGCTGATATGTTGAATATCGTGAAGGCCATTCTTGTAATTGATGTTTTTTGCCACGCCAGTAAATCTTCTTTGGTGATGTTGTCCCTTTTTCCTTGGACCGTCATTTGGTGGCTGTTTGTCCAAATGCCAGAAGGGTTATAGGCGTAAGTCATATCATAAGCTGGCGAAAGTTTCCACTGCCCAGTTTTGTCCATTAAAAAGGAAATGTTCTTGGTATGGTCATCTTGGTTTCGCGCAATAACGTTAAAGACCATTCTTCGAAAGAGCTGTATGGCTTGGGCTTTGGGTAAGTTCAATCTCCTCATGATCTCAAAGGCATCCTCATAACCATATACACCCGGTTTCTTGTAGTCATAATGGGCCATGGCGCATAAGGTCTGCATATGCAATTTTTCCCCATTACCAATTCTATCAAAGCGTTGGGTCATGAAATGGGCGCGCCCGTTTTCCTCTAAAAGCAGTGAGGGCATCATTTCAATACCACAGGCAATGGCCATAAGGTAATAGGCATACTCAATTCTCCCATAACCTTGTGGATCGCCCAATTCTTCATTGGTTACCCCATCAAACTTTAGAATATAGTGTCCAAAACCTTCTGGAGCTTCTGTTTGCCCTGACCGTATCTCCTCAGTATGTGAATTATAGGATATGATGGCTTTGGCACGTTGCCCTCCAGCAGAAGTACCGACCTTGATAAGCTCGTTCATCGCCTCGGTCTCTTGAAGGTTTAGGGTCAGATTTTCTCGTTCTCGAAGCACTTTACCTGATAGCTCCACTAAGCTGGCAATGTTCAATTCGGTTGTTTGTTCATAGCCCAACTTTCGAGCCGGTTCAAACTCTAGAGCTCCCATGCCCCTAGTACCGATATAGGTCAATCTGTCTAAGGGAGAAAAATCGGCTTTGTTGATGCCGTTCAGTTTTAACCACCGATCAATCAATCGGTTTCCAAAATCATCAGGTAATACATCAAAGAGCATTCCTGGAAGACCTTTATAGGTTTCTTCATTTAATGAAGGAAAACTGTAGATTTTGTTCTTTGAAGTAGCAATGCCCATGTGTATGGGAGAGACATCCAGACCTTTGTCCAAAAACCTCGGGAAGAATTCAAATCATCCAAAATTCTGATTACTGTCCCAGCTTAAGGCACCAACATCTTCACCCCATAGGGTGACTTTGATAACCTCTACCATTCCGACTCACTTTGTTTGTCCAAGGTACTACCCGAAGCCCGTTCCCGTTCTTTTCCCTTCAGTTTTAACAATTGGATAGGGCTGACCCCTGGGTCAGGTAAAAATTTATCCAAGGCTCCCAGATCGCCAAAAACACGCAGTATTTGTATAAGCGTCAACAACGAAGCATTTTTACCTGACTCAAAGTTTTTGATAGTTTGTTTATGCAGCCCGGACCTGTCAGCAACTTGTTCTTGGGTTAGGTTGAGATTTAACCGTCGCTGCCGAATTCGCTGGGTTAATTCTTCTAGAATCGAAGAATCTGATAAATTTGATAGTTGCATATTAGGTATATTTAATTATACTTAATATAACAAAAATATAAATAAAGTATAAAATATTATACTTAAATATAATATTTAAATTGTCTTCTTTCCTCTTTCCAATTATCCGTGGCCGTTAAAATACTGCCTATTTTGTCAGAAAAACTCAGAGTTACTGGTTTGCCATCGCCATAAATGCATGAATTGTAATTTACCTTGGTAAGCGCCATAATGTCCTGAAGAACGGTAGTTATATCAGCATTGCCTTTAGAAATCTTAATATGCAATGGGTTAGGTGTCTCTAGGGAATTACTGGTATTCAGTCTAGGAATAAAACCTCTTGCAAAAAGGTAAGCCTCATTGTCATCAATTAGGACAGCTGTTCCCCTCAATACTCCATAGTTGCTGTTTTCATTAGGAACATCCCTAAACATTTTTAATGGGGCCTTATCTTTAATTACAATTCCGGTAAGCTTGATGTTTTTATCATGGTCATTTACTGCATTCAAAAATCCTTGCCACTCTTTTTCAGAAAATTGAGCCCGGCCATGAATAAATAATTCTTTAGGATATGAGTCATGATTGTCATGATAATCGTTAAGAGCTAAATTCAATAATTTAAAAGACTCTTCTTGGTCCAAATGGAATTCTTTTTTGTTTTCACTAAGCCATAATCCATTATTTCCTCTGAAAATAGCCCCATCCCCATCATCCATAAATAATTGTGCAGCACTGCACGCATAGTGATCCTTATTGGGTGATGGAAATTTTTTAAACACCAAGCCCAAATAACAAACCCCTTCCCTAATGTTATCAATTTTCCATGGTTTTTTGCCAAGCTTATAATAAAGCGTAGTTGTAATTGACCAGGCAAAGTGAGCCTTCATGTCCTGTGAAAACAAAAAGCTTGGTTGTATATTCCTAAATGATAGTTTGGGCTCAACAATCAATTGAAGAGGTGCGGAAATTTTTTCTTGGTTCGCTTTAGCTTTCAGAAGATTGCGGAAATCAGAACTAATATCCAAGAGTCTGCTAAAATCATCACCAAACATTTCATTTTCTGAAAACAGTGCCATTTGGCCCGAGGCTTTTTCTTTGAAGAAATTTTTTGTTTCGGACGAAAAGTCCTCACCAACAGAAGTTCTGCATTCCTTATATATGACTTTCGGAACTATGACGAACCAAATATCTATGGGGACATCTTCTTCGAAAGAAGTTTTTTTGATTTTTTCAAGAAATAAATCAACCATTTTATCCGTGCGTATCCTCTTATTTTTTTCTGATTTAATTAAGGTCTCAATCTCATTGCGTTTGATTTTAATAAATTTTGAAGGAGTTTCCGGCCACTCAATGTTGAATACCGCCTCGAAGCCAGGGTATGAAGGACGCTGCAACTCATTGGAAACTAACTTGCCAGTCTTTTCTCTTTTAATGGAAAAAATAGGTTTCTTTAATTCCCTTACAAACTTTTTATAGTTGTTAAGTATGTCTGAAGGCCCTATCAATCCTACAGAAATTGAGCGAGCATTAAATTCATTGCTCCATTTTTCATAAGGACCATATAACAGTAGCCCATCTCTAGGATCTTTCGTTTTCTGGCCGTTGGAGAAAATTAAATTTGGTTCTTCTATATGGACAATTTCTTTAAAGATCATGGTTCTTTATATCCTTTCGAAATTGAAGAATTTTCGGGAAAATTGTTCACAATAACATTGGCGTTGTCACTCACTGATATTGTCATGAATTCAGCTTCAAGACTGTCTGAAACTTTCAACATTCCTGCTAATAACAATTCATACCATTTCCTATTAAACCATGTTGCTGGGATTGCTCGTCTTAGTTTCAATCCCATTTTTTTTCCAAGAACTTTACCTTCCTGGTCTTCACATATAATAGTATAGAATAGTTTGAAGTGGTCAGAGGGATAACAATCAAATCTTGGGATAAGGGCGTAATGCCAATTGAACTTCTTTGTTTCTCCACGAACTTTGAGAGATTTTATCCCTGTTAAGACACGACTTGTTTTACCATATCTTTTTCTTAAACTAACACTTCTTTCTCCAGTTTCCCCTTTAGGAAAATAATATAAATTTCTATTATCAATTCGTTTCAGGCCATTGTTTTCTAAATGACGATTAAAGACCACATTCATTAGCTTTACCAACTTTTTTTTTGGCTCAATTATCATGTAGAACTCATCCACTGGCAAGTCCGAATTCAACCTAAAGTCCTCGGTATTAAATTCCGTAGAATTTCTTACTCGAATAAATCTTTCTATGGATGATTTATTGCAGAATGTTATTATATGGTCACCTTCAATAATTAAAGGATAAGGTATCTCTATATCAACCTTTTGATTAACCTCCAACCAATGAACCCAAATCTTTTCAGGAATTTTGGAAGCAAACCAATTGCTGAAATATATTTCTTCCCTGTTAATTAATTTGTTTTGATTACCTATAGCTTTGAACCAAAGTTGAGTCGGATTTTCTTCTTCAACTCCTTTCGATACATCTGCTTTTTCTAATTCTTGTACCGTATTAATAAGTCCTTTTTGCCAATTACCGTTAAAATCAATGCTATCCATGGACGCATAGTGGGTAGGAAAGTCACTATATTTAGAATTGTCCAGCCGAATAGGCATAATAAAATTTTCTACATCCCTAACATTAATAGCGGTGTTCAGTTCTTTTGAAACCCCAGTGTTTTGGTCCTTGGCTTTTTTAAGATAATCCTTAGAGGTAACTGCTATAAATTTTGTGGAGTGTTCTTTGATTAGAGGGCCAATTTTAGTGAAAAAAGCATCTCCTGTTCTAAAATCTTCAACATCCACCCAGGCATTGTAACCCAATAATCTAAGCTTTGAAGCAAGCCAAGCTGCGAAGTAGTTGTCTTCGGGATTAGCATGACTTATAAAAATTATCTCTTTCAAAACTTATTCTTACAATGTGAGAATTTTAAATGTAAGAATTGTTTCTAAGCGAAGTTTACTATTACCACTTAAGCAAGAATCTTTTATTAACAAATTGTGGAATTATAAAGAAAGAACCTGCAATACTTCCTGGTGTATTCTCTCAAAATTCTCCTTCAAATCCTGGTTCGTTACCTTCTTTGAAGGGGATAGCATCCTTTTAAATTTAGGCTTCCCAAATCGTACTTTTCTGTCCTTCCCATCATGCATCACCACAAACTCCCCTTGTTGTAACCCATAAAAAATAGAAGCCCGTGTCTTCGCTACTTCCCGCTCTCCTTTGGTCACCCGAGTATCAAAATTGAGGTTGTACCCTTTGTTCACGCTTTTGGTTTCCTTCTTCACAATTTCAAAAAACCGTTCATAGTATTTGGCGGTATCGGGGTCATTGGCCTTCCCAAAGAACTGATAGGAAAGGTTACTTAGTATGGCCTTGCTGGCCTTATCCCCATAGAGCATATCGTTCTGTATTTTGTCCTGCAACACATAAACAGTGCTGATATCATAGCTTCGAAGGGTGGCTGGAATTCGGTGCATGTTCAACAACCGTAAAGTAGAGGCTTCTTCCATCAGCAGAAAAGAAGGGTTTCGGTGGCGCACCGCCATCTGTTTGGTAATCGTATGGATAATGGTGGCGATAATAGGCGATAATGAAGTCTCGATTTTAGGATTATTTACCACGGAGACCACCGCTAGATTTTCAGGGTTGTTGATGTCCAGGTCCACCTCATCAGCGGATAAGGTCATAAAGATGCGTTGGGTACTGATCTTTTTAAAAGCATTGGCCAAAGTGCTTTTCACCCCTGCGGTCTGCCGTTCCGAATCTACCCCGGAGATAAAGGCGTCGGCCATGGCCCTGGAGGTCAAATCCCCGGACAGAAAAGCAATGAGCTGGTCCGCATCCAGATGTTGGTAGAGTGCAATCAAATGGGGCAGGGTGCACAGCTTTGGAAAATCGGTCTTCAATCGCCAGATTATCCCACCTATCAAGCCCTCGACCACATCATTAAAGAAACGGGTCGTAGCGTTTCGATTCCCATCCTGATGTTCCAATAGGTTTTCCACCAAGACCCTTGACACTTCATTGACACTTTCCTCATCGGGCAAATAGCGTGGTGCAATCGGATTGACCTTATGGTACAGTCTATCAAACGAAACGATAAAGAACTGCGTGTCGTTTTGGGCAAAAAGCGGATAGGCCAGTTCGGTGATTTCAAAGTCCTTGTAGTCGTGGATGACCCCACTAAAGTTGTGCCGACTAAAGTGTTTCAACAATCCATGGACGACACTTTCGGTTTTTCCACTTCCCGCAGCCCCGATAATGGCAATCCCCCTTCGAATGTTCTCTAGGGTCAAGTTCCCTTTTTTGGTGGGCAAGTTCACATGATAGGTGCGGTCGGAAGGAACACTTTTTTGTTTCGGAAAAAAGACGTAACACAGTACGTTGACAAAGCCTAGGGGAAGTATCAAAACCAAGGTCAGAAACAAGGCTTGCTCCATTTTAGTTGTCACCGTCCAACCATACACAAGAAAAGCCATCAGCCACACCCAATTGACCCAATATCCCTGTTTAAAAAGTCGGACCATTGCACCAATCACAACACTTCCCAATAGCAGTACTAATACGGTATGTACAGTTCCCAGTTGTTCCATTTCAAATTCCGATTGAGGCCGATTGTACGGCACGTTCCATTCCCCTTCTCAGACGATGAAAAATTTTCAAGGCCAGTTGTACTTTGTTGGTGGGGATGGAGGGCACTCGGATTCCCGTTTTGTGCAGAAGCTTTAAGGCCAATGCTTTTTCGGACAAGGGCAATCCACTTAGCAACAACTGAAATGCCCTTGGATCCTGGACCAGGGTCTTTTTGGCGCGATAGGTCTCCACAAGGTTTCGATCGTATTGAAAGAGGCGGTCAAAGGTCTTTTCGGAAGCCTCAAAAAACTGTTCCCTATGAAAGCCCCGCTGTACTTTTTTGCCGTGCATTTCCACTTCGGAAGCCTTGTACTTGGCCCCAGGGGAAAGGCTAAAGGTGTTGGTCCCATCCTTACGGCTCACGATGATATGGATGTGGGTCTGCACCCCTTCTTTTTTCATGCCCACGGTGATGGGCTTGCCATTGATCTTATGGGGGATGTCCCTTTGCAGTTGGGCCAGCTCTTTTTCCATTTGTTTGCTATTTCCTTCCATCTCACCGCGGCCTACTTTTCGGATGTTGTTTTGAAGCCGTACTATCTTTTTGCGATACGGAGCGTTCTCCACGATTTCTTTTTCAAAGCCCCGATAGGTACGTTCATGTTCTATTTTGGCATAGTATTTTATCTGGTCCACGGTGATAGGGTTATCCCGATAAAAGGAAGCAGCATAGTCCTTCATCAGTTCCCGGGTATAGTTCTTTAGGGCATCAGGATGGTTTTGGATGGCCTTTAGTTCCCGATGGCTAGGGCTGACAATTAAGGAGTAAAATTTAGGTTCGGTCTTTTTGAGTTTGGCGGTATTGCCATCAATCTCTTTAATGACCGTTTCGTTCGAAACCCTATCCTCAGTCTGGCTGAAAAAGTACTCTTGGTTTTCGGGTGCAAGGGATTCGTTTTCCTTTTCGAGATAGGCCACATAATCAGATACACTGCTCGAATATCCAGAATCCAATTTCTGTGGTGTGATGGCAATGTACATGGTGCTATTTGTTTAGGGTTCGTTTTAACCGTGCCAGTTCTTCACGGGTGATGTTCAGTTTGAGGTAATCGTTTCCAAAGCGGTTTTTGACTAGTTCCACATGCCCCAAAAGATGGTTCAGGCGCTCTTGCGTCTCTTGGTGTTTTTGTTGTAGGCGTTCCCATTCCAAATGGGAAACCCTGTTCGGTTCTTTGGTGTTTTCCTTTTGGATTTTGATGGGTGGCGGTTTGGGTCGTTCCCTTTTCAGGTTTCCCTCGAACAAGGCCTGGAGCATGGTCTCGATATTGATCAGGGGGATGTTCTGCGATTTTTCAATATCCTTGATGATGGCAATGACAGCATCGATACGTTTGCGGGTTTTTTGGTTATCGGCAAGAATGTCCTTTCCAAAACGTTGGTAGGGTGAATAGCCATGCCATTCAAAAAAGTCCATCATGGCCGTTAGGGTTTCTGCGTGGGAAGGGGCCACTTTTTTTGAGAACGCGCGAAACCTTTTGGAGACATCCGAGTTTATGGTAAGGTTATCATAGCAATATTTATATGTCTTTTTTGGCTTCATTTACTGTAAATTTTTTCAGTATTTCTGGGGGTTTTCGAGGTTTTTACTGTAAAAAACCCATTGTGTAAGCAAGGTTAATCGACAATAAAAACTGGATAAACCTTTCTTTTTCAAGGCTTTGAAAAAGAAATCAAACCCCGTAACACCGCTTTAGCGTGTTACCCTCTTGCTTTTCCTTTTCGCCCCGCAGGGCGATTCAGGAAAACTCTACCATAAGGTAAAGCCGCTATTTTGGCAGGATGGTATATTCCTGATTTTTAAGACAATTGGGTAAGGTGTTTTGAAGTGTTTACAAGGGTTTTGCCTAATTATTGAAAAGACCTAAAAGCAAAAAGAACGGCTTTTGGCCATCCTTTTCAATGTTATTTTGATAGTGGAGGTTTCAAATATTGAAGCTGTAGGAATACGAATATAAATTTCGGAAAGCTTCTTCCTCTAAAAGACTA
>JBCDAX010000060.1:0-13225 GCA_039184805.1 Bacteroidota bacterium
AAAAAGGTTGTTTTCGTTTCTCTTTAAAGAAGTAAAAGTATATCTTTGCAGCCGAAAAAATCGAGAGATTTTTTATCCTATTCAATTAAAAATTAATAGAGTAATGTCTAAAGTTACAGGTAAAGTTGCCCAGATTATTGGTCCGGTCATTGATGTTGAGTTTGAATCCGGAGTTGAAATCCCAAAGATTTATGATTCCTTGGAAATCGATAAAGAAGACGGTTCCAAATTGGTATTGGAAGTACAATCGCATATCGGCGAAAATACAGTGAGAACCATCTCAATGGATTCTACGGATGGATTGAGTCGAGGAGTTGATGTACAAGCTACCGGAAATGCTATTCAAATGCCTATCGGCGAGGATGTATACGGACGACTTTTTAACGTAATTGGAGACGCTATTGATGGCCTTGAAGACTTACCTAAAACAGGTGACAATGGTCTCCCAATTCACAGGGAGGCACCAAAGTTTGAAGAACTGTCGACTTCTACAGAAGTGTTGTTTACAGGAATCAAAGTAATCGATTTAATTGAGCCTTATGCAAAAGGTGGAAAAATTGGTTTGTTTGGTGGTGCAGGTGTAGGTAAGACTGTATTGATTCAGGAACTGATTAACAACATTGCAAAAGGACACGGAGGTCTTTCCGTTTTTGCAGGTGTGGGAGAAAGAACTCGTGAAGGAAATGACTTGCTTCGTGAGATGTTGGAATCTGGAATTATAAAATATGGAGATGATTTCTTGCACTCTATGGAAGAAGGTGGATGGGATTTGACCAAGGTGGATAAAAAAGCCATGAAAGAATCCAAAGCAACTTTCGTATTCGGTCAGATGAATGAGCCTCCAGGAGCAAGAGCTCGAGTGGCACTTTCTGGATTGACCATTGCAGAATATTTCCGTGATGGTGCTGGTGATGGACAAGGTAAAGATGTACTTTTCTTCGTAGATAATATTTTCCGATTCACACAAGCAGGTTCTGAGGTATCGGCTCTTTTGGGAAGGATGCCATCGGCGGTGGGTTACCAACCTACTTTGGCTACCGAAATGGGTGCCATGCAGGAAAGGATTACATCTACAAAGAAAGGTTCCATTACATCGGTACAGGCGGTTTACGTTCCTGCGGATGACTTGACTGACCCTGCTCCGGCGACTACGTTTGCCCACTTGGATGCGACAACAGTACTTTCCCGTAAAATTGCTGAGCTTGGTATTTACCCTGCTGTGGATCCGTTGGATTCTACTTCTAGGATTTTGACTCCAGAGATTTTAGGAAATGAACACTATGCATGTGCACAGCGAGTTAAGGAGTTGTTACAACGTTATAAAGAGCTTCAGGATATTATTGCCATCTTGGGTATGGAAGAACTTTCTGAAGAAGATAAGTTGGCTGTAGGTAGAGCAAGAAGGGTGCAGCGTTTCTTGTCTCAGCCATTCCACGTGGCGGAGCAGTTTACTGGAATCCCAGGAGTTTTGGTTGATATCAAGGATACTATCAAAGGATTTAATATGATTATGGATGGTGAATTGGATCACCTTCCAGAATCTGCTTTCAACCTTAAAGGTACCATCCAAGATGCAATCGAAGCCGGAGAGAAAATGTTAGCAGAAGTTTAGTAGATATGTATTTAGAAATTGTATCACCAGAAGCTACATTGTTTTCAGGAGAAGTTACTTCAGTAACTGTTCCGGGAATCAATGGTGAGTTTCAAATGCTTCAAAATCACGCACCAATTGTTTCTTTATTGGGAGAGGGCGATGTCAAGGTTCAAGGGAACATTGAAATCCATGAAGATTTTCAAAATAAGTTCACCAAAGGTGCCAATGGTGAAACCCTACTTTCTATTGTTAGCGGAACCGTAGAATTGAAAGATAACAAAGTGATTGTGTTGGCAGATTAAGCCAAATTCTAAAAATAAAATTAGGAAAGCCGCTAAAAGCGGCTTTTTTTATTGCAATAGGATTAATGACCACTCCTTACCATCAGCAATGTAGCTTTTGAGCTGAACAAACCCAATCGCCCTATGTGCATTCAGTGAACGCTGGTTCTTTGTATCCACTTCGGTAATGATGGTGTCAAAACCAGCGGATAGTTTGGCTTTCATAGTAGCATATAATCCTCGAAAAATCCCCTTCCTTCTATAGGTTTTGGCTACACATATTTGTCCCATCACCATATAGTTCGATTTTCCTTCTATGGCCTTATTTATTTCATGAAACATAGGTTTTAAAACCTCTATACTTTGCGCAAATTTTGGATGCATACAGAGTGCATAACCAACCACTTTTTTGTTTTCAACGGCGATAATGTGGGGACAGATGTCATTCATTTCCTTAAGTAGGTCATAAGAATGTTCAACGGTAAGAAAACCATCTCGTTGCATCTCTGCTTTGGATAAGGTTTTTGGGAGATTTTTCTGTTGCAATACAAGGATTTGCTCTAATTCGCTTGCTGTGAATGCCTGTTTATATTCAATCATTGCTACCCTATTTGAATAAAGATAGTACTTTTGGAACATGCCAAATTTTCCAAAAAAACTGGAGAAAAAACTTCAAAAAAGAAGGATTGAAAATGCTTTCCGGGAATTACCCAATGAGCAACAATTAGTTGATTTTTCTTCCAACGATTATTTGGGTTTGAGCAGGTGTTCTGAGATTAGGGGGAAAGCAGAATTTCTCTTAAGGGATAGGAAGATAACAAAACATGGAGCTACTGGTTCCAGATTGCTCACAGGAAACCATCTACTATATGGAGATGTAGAGGCCTTATTGTGTAAACAGTATAATACTGATGCCGCATTGGTTTTTAATTCGGGATATAATGCCAATATTGGCCTATTCTCTTCTGTACCTCAAAAGGGAGATTTTATTTTCTATGATGAACTAATTCATGCCAGTATTCGGGAAGGTATTTCCATGAGTTATGCGAAGAGTTATAAGTTTCGCCATAACAATCTAGAAGATTTAAAAGACAAAATTGAAGCTTTGTACGGAACACGTTCCGGTTATGAAACTAGTGAAATTTATGTTGTTACAGAATCCGTTTTTTCTATGGATGGCGATTCTCCAGACCTAAAAAGCTTCGAGGTTTTTTGCTCAAAAAAGGGTTTTCACTTGATTTTGGATGAAGCTCATGCCATAGGTGTATTTGGCAAAGGGCTTGTAGAAGAAGTAGGAATATCAGATTCGGTTTTTGCGAGAATCATAACCTTTGGTAAAGCGATGGGTGGCCATGGAGCGGCAATTTTGGGGAGAAATCCCCTAAAAGACTATTTAGTGAATTTTGCACGAAGCTTGATTTATACTACGGCGATGCCACCACATGCTCTTGCGATTGTATTGGCTAGCCATTCATTTTTGGAAACAGAGGGTACAAAAGGACAGGAACAGCTTCATGCCAATATTGGTTTCTTCAAACAAGAAATACTCCGGTTGAATTTAGAAAGTCATTTTGTGAATAGTAATTCCGCCATACATTGTATGGTGTTGCCTGGAAATCAAAAAGTAAAGGAGTTGTCCTCTTTGCTCAGAAAAGGAGGCTTTGATGTTAAACCCATACTTTCGCCCACAATAACTAAAGGAAAAGAGCGATTGCGATTTTGTTTGCATTCATATAATTCAACAAAGGAAATATCTAAAGTATTATCACTTGTAAAAGCACAGATTGACTAATGGAATCTGAATTTCACACATTGGGAACATTTGAATTTCCTGCTGACGTTCAAATCATAAAAGGGAAATTGGAATCCGAAGGAATCCCTGTTTTTTTGAGGGATGAAACGACCATAAATTCAGACCCATTGATAAGTTCCGCTATTGGTGGGGTTAAATTGCAGGTGTATACCGTGGACAGGGAAAGAGCTCTAGGTATTTTTAATGAAATTCGAAACTATGCTACTGACAAGGACGGTAACCTGATAGTTTGCCCAAATTGTAAGGCTACCAAATCCGAAATCTACTACTCAAGAAAAGGGATTTTTTACAAGCTTTTCCCTTTTTTTGAGCCTAAAAAGTATCGATGTTTGAACTGTAACTTTATTACAAAACCAACTTCATGAAAGTATTCGTTACCGGAATTTCTACCGAAGTAGGAAAAACTGTAGCCTCCGCTATTGTAGTGGAAGCTTTGGAGGCGGATTATTGGAAGCCCGTCCAAGCAGGGGATTTGGATAACTCGGATAGTCATAAGGTGAAAAACCTAATCTCTAATACAAAGACCAAGATTCATCCCAATGCCTATGCCTTGAATACCCCAATGAGCCCTCATGCAGCTGCTGAAATCGATAGGATTCGGGTAGAATTGGATAAGATTATCCCACCAAAAACAAACAATCATTTAGTTATTGAAGGTGCAGGCGGTTTGTTGGTGCCATTAAATGAAACGGATACCATATATGACCTCATACAACCGGATTATAAAGTGGTTGTAGTGTCTCGCCATTATTTGGGAAGTATCAACCATACACTACTTACCATTGAAAAGCTTAAGGAGAAGAATCTGGATATTGGAATAATTTTTAGTGGGGATAAACATCCTACCACTGAGAGCATCATATTGAGTAAAACAAAGGTTCCTTGTTTGGGAAGAATAAATGAGGAAGCCAATTTTGATAAGGAAGTAGTGAAGAAGTACGCGGATAAATTTAGAAGTGCGCTAAAATCACTCTAATCGTTTATAGATAAGCCCACGCCCAATAGTTTCTATCAAGGTATAATGTTCTTCCAAATAAGGGTCAATTATTTTATTAAGCTCCTCATACTTTTTGTCAAAAATTCGTTTTCCCTTTCTTGCTACAATGATTTCGGGTCGTTGTTCTTCAAGAATATATTGTAATTCCTTTCTGGAGGTTTTCCTGGTGTTTCTCATATAAGGGAAAAGCTCCTCCCGAGTAATATTACTGGGATGGGTTGATGCTACGGTAGGTGGTATTGCATCCAACATCCAATATCCAATATGATACTCTGTGAAAAAAGTAGATTCGTTTTGCATTTGGTTGTCGATAAGATATTGAGGTACTTCAATACCTTCCCCATTAAAGAAAGTCCCTTTCTCTATCCTATTGGATATAATGTTCCCATATTCCAAATAAGCCTCTATGGGCACAAGAATAAGAATCAACAATAAGGGTTGATATTTTTTTCTGATTTTAGGAAGCTTATTAATAGTAATCCCTATGGGAATCAAAATAAAAGGATACACTTGAATCAAATAGTGTCCATTTACTTTTCCGGCTTGTATAAAAGAGAACATAACTCCGGAGAAAATGATTAACAAGACTTGGGTTGCGGTAGTTTTATAATCTAATATTCTTTTTTTGAAGGTGAGGTAAAAAAAGGATAATGCGATTATTAAGAAAGGTAAAGTTTTTAAAGGAGAATGATATTTTGAATTTGAGTATGCTATTGGCGCCTCAAAAATGGACTCCCACCAAACGTCAAGTTTTCCTGACATAAAATACGGGAGTGCTGTAAGACCAATAAGTAACACGGTTCCAAGTCCCATAACCAGAAGTCTTGGGATTCCATTGGAATATTCCTTGTGTTTAACGATGGACCACAGCAAATACAAACCAAGTGCCAAAAAAGGGTAGGCCATATTTAATTTGGACATGACGGATAAGCCCAACAAAATACCAACCAATAAATGCCAGATGAGATGGTTTTTGGAAAGCAAGATGTATACCCCAGCAATAAAAAAAACAACACTAATATGTTCAGACATCACACCTTGCAAACTCCCAAAAAGGCTCATTAAACAAATGCTGACTAGTGCGCTCCAAAAACTCACCTTTTTCGAGGTAACTCGTAACCCAATCAGATAGGTAAATAATGCAGATAGCGCCACCAAAAGAGTCCCAAAAAAACGGATTGCAATAAAGCTCTTACCAAAAAATTTAATAATGATTGCAAAAAACAAAAAAGTAATTGGGGGTTTTAAATCCCACAGTTGAGTGTAAGGCAAAAAGCCATTAACCCAAGATTGTCCCATGATGATAAACGTACTTTCATCCCTATCAATGTAATCCCTGAAAAAGAAGGGGAATCGTATGAAAAAAGCCACCAAAAAAAAGAAGAGCAACACTGTTTTCCAATTCAGTTTTTGATAATTTGGAGTTACAATGCGTAGGATATTATCGAACAAAGGAAGGGCTGGGTTTTTGGCGATTAATTATCATCTTTGCAAGATAGATAAAATGACGTTTTGAAGAATCCGATAGCATTGGAAAAATTAGCCGATAGGGATAAAAACCATATATGGCATCCGCTAACGCAACATAAAACAGCCCATCTTCCCTTGGGCATTGTCAAAGCGAAAGGAGCCTTGGTCTGGGACGAGGATGGAAAGAGCTATATAGATGGTATTGCTTCCTGGTATACCGCTATGTTTGGACACTGTAATCCAAACATTATAGAGGCCATTACCCAACAAATGCAAGAATTGGATTTTGTGATGTTTAGCGGATTTACCCATGCCCCGGCTGTGGAGTTGTCCGAAAAATTGATTGGAATTCTCCCAGGTAATCAAGCGAAGATATTTTTTAATGACAATGGCTCCACAGCTATTGAGGCGGCCATTAAAATGGGCATTCAGTACCACCACAATAAGGGAGAAAAGAGAGACACCATCATCGCATTTGAAGATGGATTTCATGGAGATACGTTTGGGGCTATGTCTGCCTCTGGCATATCAAGCTACAACGGACCCTTTGAAGATTTTTTATTAAAAGTCATCCGTGTTCCAGTGCCAACAGAAGAAAATCTTGAAAAGGTTTTAGAGGAATTAGATGAGATTCTTGTTGAAAACCAATGTTCTGCTTTTGTTTTTGAACCTTTGGTACAAGGGGCGGCCGGAATGAAATTTCATTCGCGTGCAGGCCTAGATCAAATGATTCTTAAGTGCCAAAAAGCTGGTGTGCTCTGTATTGCTGACGAGATTATGACAGGTTTTGGAAAGACAGGTAAAAACTTTGCGTCGGATAATCTGGCATATCCTCCTGATATTATTTGTTTGAGCAAAGCACTAACCGCGGGTATGTTTCCTTTGAGTGTTACAACCTGTACACAAATGGTTTTTGACGCATTCTTGAGTGATGAGGTGTCGAAAGGTTTTTTCCATGCCCATACCTACAGCGCGCATCCCCTGGGTTGTGCGGCTGCTCTTGCTAGTATTCAGTTACTGAATTCTGAGGAAATTTTAGAACGAAGAGCTTTCATTGCGGCGGAACATGAACATTTTGTAGAAAAAATCCAAGTACATCCAAAAGTAAAAAATGCTCGAAGTATGGGAGTAATTTTAGCTTTGGATTTAGCTTTGGATGCCAATAGATACGGCTCTGTTCGTGATAGATTGTATCGGTTCTTTATGAATGAAGGGGTTAATTTACGTCCCCTAGGAAATACAGTGTATACGCTCCCACCTTATGTAATTAGCGACGAGCAATTACAAAAAATCTATATATCCATTGAAAAGGCTTTGGAAATAGTATAATCAGTCATGCTAAAAGAACCTATTTCCATTACCGCCTTATCCTCTTTTTCTGTGCTGGGTAGTACATCAGAAGAAGTGTGGAATTCCTATAAGGAGGCCACCCATGGATTTACCCCAAGGCGAATTAAGGGGAAAGATGTTTGGGTGTCAGAATTAAACGCTGGCCAAAAACAAAGAATAGAGGAACTTCGAAATTCAGATGCAAAATATAAGGCTCTTGATAACTCTGTGCTATTTGCCATTTTAAGCGCTAGAAAAGCGATTACAGATGCAGGGTGGAGCAAGAATACAGATTTTGGTATTAATATAGGTTCGTCGCGTGGTGCTACATCCCTTTTTGAAAGCTATCACCATGAATTCTTAGAAAAGGGAGACGTATCAACCTTGGCCTCCCCAACCACTACTTTAGGAAATATCTCATCCTGGGTCGCACACGACCTTAAGTCGAAAGGGCCAACTATTTCCCATTCCATAACCTGCTCTACAGCATTACATGCTTTGCTAAATGGGCTAGCTTGGATTCAAAGTGGGATGTCGGATACATTTCTTGTTGGGGGTAGCGAAGCTCCTCTTACACCATTTACTATTGCCCAAATACAAGCGTTGAAGATTTATTCAAGATTGAAAGAATCCTACCCTTGTCGTGCTCTCGATTTGGACAAAAAAGCCAATTCCATGATCTTAGGTGAAGGGGCATCTATGGCCTGTTTGGAGGCTGGGATAAAAGAAAATCGATTGGCAAAAGTGGAGGGCATAGGATATGCAACCGAACCTTTGACCCATAACGTTTCTATTTCAACAGATGCCAAATGTTTTCAAGATTCCATGACAATGGCTTTAAATGGGATATCACCCGATGAGGTTGATGCAATTGTACTTCACGCACCGGGCACCGTGAAAGGAGATTTGTCCGAATACAAAGCCATTGAAAAAGTTTTTTGTAACAAAATTCCTTTTTCGACTACCAATAAATGGAAAGTAGGACATACTTTCGGAGCTTCGGGAATGCTCAGTGTGGAAATGGCTATACTGATGCTACAACACCAAGAATATGTGCAGGTTCCGTTCGCTCAAAAAGAAACCCCATTAAAAACCATTGAAAAAGTTATGGTGAACGCGGTAGGTTTTGGGGGTAATGCGGTCTCTGTACTTCTATCCAGATAACACAGACGCGGAATATTGGAATTTAGTTGGTTTAATAGGAAGAAGGCTTATGGTTTTAACTATGGGCCTTTTTCTTTTCATAATATCTATCTTATCTTGGTTTAAGAATAAGACCTATTTTTGTCCTCACATCCAAGAAATATGAGTGTAATAAGAAACAACTGGACCAAGAAGGAAATCCTTGAGATTTATAACAAACCACTAATGGAACTTCTATATGATGCAGCTACCGTGCACCGACAGTTCCATGATCCAAATACGGTACAAGTATCAACTTTATTGTCCATTAAAACAGGAGGATGTCCTGAGGATTGTGGTTATTGCCCGCAAGCCGCAAGATATCACACGGATATTGAGGGAAACGATTTGATGTCGGTTCAACAAGTGAAGGCCCAGGCGTTGCGAGCAAAATCTTCGGGGAGTTCCAGAGTATGTATGGGAGCTGCGTGGCGTAATGTAAAAGATGGGCCAGAATTCGACCAAGTATTGGAGATGGTGCGTACCATCAATAAGTTGGATATGGAAGTATGTTGCACATTAGGGATGGTGACAGAAAATCAGGCAAAACGTTTGGCAGAAGCAGGATTATATGCATACAATCATAACTTGGATACTTCCGAAGAGTATTATAAAGAAGTAATCTCCACACGCGGATATGAAGATCGTTTGGAAACGATTGAAAATGTTAGAAAAACGAATGTGACTGTTTGTAGTGGCGGGATTATTGGGATGGGAGAGTCAGTTGAAGATAGAGCTGGAATGCTGGTAGCTCTATCTACCTTAAGTCCGCAACCAGAGTCTGTTCCAATTAATGCTTTGGTCGCAGTTGAAGGAACACCCATGGAAGAAGAAAAGCCCGTTGAAATTTGGGAGATGATTCGAATGGTAGCTACTACGAGAATTGTAATGCCCGAAACCCAGGTAAGGCTTTCTGCAGGGCGAACCGAAATGAGCCGTGAAGGTCAAGCCATGTGTTTCTTTGCTGGAGCGAATTCTATTTTTGCAGGGGATAAATTACTCACCACATCAAACCCTGATGTGAATGAGGATATGAAGATGTTCAAAATGTTGGGGCTTAATCCACAAAAACCATTTACCAAAATTTCGCAACCCAAAACTGTGGAAGCTGAAGATTCGGAATATCAGTCTCTAGGTGAAAAACCGAGATGGACACGTCCTGCTCATACCATTGAACGCAATGAGGTAGCTAAGGAAAAGTCAAAACTTGCGACAAAGGAGTAAACCCAAAAATTGGGTTTAAAAACCTTTTAGTAATTTTGTAGTTTCAAACTCATTGAAATTTTGGAACTTAACCTTGAACAAATTCCTAGAGAAAAGACCCTTTCTAAGAAAGAGTTTCTTCAAAAGTATTTTAAGCCTCAGAAGCCAGTAGTCATCGAAAGCTTTATTGAGGACTGGCCTGCCTATACCAAATGGAGTTTGGACTATATGTCAGAAATTGCTGGCGAGAAAGAGGTACCTCTATATGACGATCGACCTGTAAAGCATGATGAAGGATTCAACGAACCTCATGCTAAAATGAAAATGAAGGACTACATTAATCTTCTCAAGAGAGAGCCTACCAAGTACCGGATTTTTCTTTGGAATGTGTTAAAAGAAATCCCTCAACTTCAAAAGGATTATAAATATCCTGATTTTGGCCTTCGTTTGATGAAGGGACTGCCTATGCTGTTTTTTGGTGGTAGTGATTCGCATACGTTCATGCACTACGATATCGATTTGGCCAATATTTTTCATTTCCACTTTGAAGGGAAGAAACAGTGTATCCTATTCCCACAGTCTGAGACCAAGTTCTTGTATAAAATACCTCACTCCTTAATAACCCGAGAGGATATAGATTTCGCCAATCCTGACTTGGATAAATGGCCCGCCCTAAAAAAGGCAAAGGGTCATATCGCTCATCTCGAGCATGGCAATGTGTTGTACATTCCAGAAGGCTACTGGCATCATATGAAATATATAAGCCCTGGCTTCTCTATGAGTCTTCGGGCTATAGCCCGTAAGCCCAAGAATTTTGGTAAGGCGGTGTACAACATTTTTTTCATGCGCCATTTTGATAATTTAATGCGAAGATGGAAGGGTCAAAAATGGATTGATTGGAAAAATGAAGAGGCCATAAGGCGAACACAGCTCTTGATACTCCAAAAGTAAGAATCATTGGGTAAGCTCCATTACTTTTTCATAAACCAAATGACTTTCCCAACCTCGATATAATAGGTAATCTGAAATTTTTTTTCTCCTTTTGGTTTTGTTCGGTTCAGAAAGCTGCGACAGTCTTTTTTTGGCAAGTTCGTCCAGCGTTGTATAGTAATCCTGTTCATTTATTTCTTTAAGGGCAAGCTGTATGTTGAATCTTGAAATATCACGTTGTTTTAGTTCATTCTTGATTCGATTTTTACCCCATTTTTTGATGTTGAATTTTCCGCGGGCAAAACTTCGGGCAAAACGTTCCTCATTTAGATAATTCTCTTGAATGAGATGACCCATAATACTATCTATAGCTTCTGGAATCATCCGCATATCCTTCAGTTTTTTTTCTACTTCCTTATGGCAGCGCTCTTGGTATGCACAGTATTGCTCCATTCTTTTTTTGGCGTCTTGAACCGAAAAGTGTACATAGAAATTATTCATGTATCAAAAGTACAAAAACAAAAAAGCGACCCCATTACTGAAGTCGCTTTGTATTATCGGATGGTTCTTCCTTCCTTGTTCTTGAATCGATATTCTAGATAAGTATAGGCATCCCTAGGTTGAATCTTAATCCATTTCTTATGATTCAGCCACCATTTAAATTGAATGGATGGAAATCCTTTAGTCAAATAAGCAGCAATAAAGGGGTGGATATTCAAAACTATATCCTTATGCTTTTTGTTGCTTTTCAGAATACGGTCCACGTCAGCATTAATTTTATCAATCAATACAATTGGGGCTTCAACTTCTTTTCCTGAACCGTTTGGATTCTCCTCACTAGTCTTAATGTTCATTTCAGGTCGAACACGTTGGCGGGTTATCTGAACCAAACCAAATTTACTTGGAGGTAAAATTTTGTGTTTTGCGCGGTCTTCCTTCATTTCTTCCCTAAGGTGATCAAAAAGTTTTCTTCTATGATCTCCCTTGGTCATATCAATAAAGTCGACTACGATTATACCGCCCATATCTCGAAGACGCAATTGTCTTGCAATTTCAGACGCAGCCAAAAGGTTTACCTCTAATGCGGTATCTTCTTGGTTTTTTGCCTTGTTCGAACGGTTTCCACTGTTTACATCAATCACATGGAGCGCTTCGGTATGTTCAATTACCAAATAGGCTCCTTTGCTCATGGATGCGGTTTTTCCAAAAGAAGTCTTTATCTGGCGCTCTATTCCAAATTTCTCGAAAATAGGGGCAGATCCTGAATATAGTTTAACTATGGATTCTTTTTGGGGCGCAATCTCATGCAAATAATCTTTGATTTGATTATATAAAGTCTCGTCATCCACATGGATTCCGGTGAAGGAATCATTAAAAACATCTCTAAGTATGGAAGAAGCTCTGTTGAGTTCTATCAATACTTTTGATGGATGAGGGGCTTTTTGCAGTTTTTTGCACATAGCTGACCATTTGGTCAGCAGATTCTGAAGATCTTTGTCCAGTTCAGCAACCTTTTTGCCTTCTGCAACGGTACGGATAATAACGCCAAATCCTTTAGGCTTGATACTTTTTACCAAACGTATCAATCTATCTTTTTCTTCCTTGCTTCCTATTTTTTGTGATACGGAAACACGATCGGAGAAAGGAACCATGACTAGATAACGTCCCGCTATGGATAGCTCAGAACTTATTCTAGGCCCTTTGGTGGAAATGGGTTCTTTTACAATTTGTACCAGTAATGACTGATTGGCTTTTATAACATCATTGATGCTACCATTCTTGTCAATATCTTTTTCAAATGGAAAATCTTTCAGGGTGTATTCTTTAAGCTTCCCTGTTCTAGCTTTCTTGATGAACTTAAGCATGGATGACAGTTGCGGGCCAAGGTCATGATAATGCAGAAAGGCATCTTTTTCATAACCTACATTTACGAAGGCCGCATTGAGTCCGGTTACGGGTTTGCGTATTTTGGCTAGGAAAATGTCCCCAACGGAAAAGTTGTTGTCGTCCTCATCCTTATGCAGTTCAATGAGTTTTCCATCTTTTAGTAAGGCAAAATCGACTGCGTCAGAACTAGATCTTACGATTAATTCTCTATTCACATGAATCGATTTTAATTTATTCCAAAATGAAGTGTTTCTTGGAATAAATGATTAAACAATATTTGGAATCGGTTTTTCTTTAAACCGATTGAAATTCTTGATTTTGAATCTCTGATGTCAAAGAACGTATGTATGTAAAATGAAAAAGTAGTTGCAACAACTACTTTTTCTTGTGTCGGTTTGCTCTTCTGCGCTTCTTACGCTTGTGAGTAGCTACCTTATGTCTTTTTCTCTTTTTACCACTCGGCATATAGCTTTTCCTTTAGTATTAGTTGAATTATTTTACTTGTACGTTACTCTTAACACCTTCAACAAAAACCTTGG
>JBCDAX010000061.1:0-11684 GCA_039184805.1 Bacteroidota bacterium
AAGAAAAGCAACGTCATATTTTTGATGAGTTTACCCAAGACATGAAATCCAACGATTTTCAGGGTACGGGATTGGGCCTTGCCATTGTGAAGCGATTGTTGGATTTGCACGATGCCACCATTGACCTAAAGAGTGAGAAAAATGTGGGTACCGAATTCAGTTTTACCATTTGCTATGAGGTAACGCAAAAGACCGAGATTGAAGAACTGCCTAAGGAAGAGACCATAGACCGAAGCATTGAGGGCAGCCATATCTTGATTGTGGATGACAATAAAATCAACCGTTTGGTGACGCGAAAAATATTGGAAAACAACAAGTTTACCTGTACCATTGCCGAAAACGGAAAAGAGGCCCTTGAAATTATAAGCGATGAGGTCTTTGATATGATTTTGATGGACGTGAACATGCCCATTATGAACGGGTTTGAGGCCACCAAAGAGATACGCGGCTTTAACAGCACGGTGCCTATTATTGCGCTTACCGCTACGGACCCTACCAAGTCTTTTGAAGACCTAAAGGGATTGGGCTTTACTGACCTGATTATAAAACCCTACGACACCGACGACTTTTTGGAAGTGATCAAAAAGAACTTTGTGTCTACTGTGAAAATCTAAAATTTCTCTACTTTTTTTTAAAAAGCTACTAATTAGTAGTTGTGTAGCCATTCTGGGGATTCTAAATTTACCGGGTGGAAAAGCAAGCCCTTTCAGAATGGATCTTGGAGTCCTACGGCTCCAAACAAGAAGTCCGCAAACGCTTGGACTTTGTTGTTTTTATGTTGCACTTTTTACAAGAAGATACCTTTACCCCACGAGAAATTCAAGATGCCGCAGAATTGCTTAAAGGTTTGGGGGAGGTTTTGGAGTGAGGTCAGAAATACAGATTTAATTTTTAATCTTCCCAGTCATACGAGTCTTGAATGGGTTCATAATCAATGTCCGTAAACTTCTCTCTCTGCATTTTTGAATACGTTTCAGTACCGATTACTATTAACGGACTTTGCTCATAGCCGGTTCCAAACTCTATATCCGTTCTGTAAAACCCATCGGATAATGGTATACTGCTGGTTAGACAAATTGGGGCAGCACCGATAACAGAATTGTATTTTCCACAAGTTTTTTCGAATTGCTCAAATTTCACTTTCCTTCTTTTGGAATCGAATTCGATTTCCTTCTCCACATTCAACAAATAAAATCCCGAGTATTTAGGAATAGTATAAAACTCTATTCCTTCATAACTATTTTTCAAACAAAAATCTTTAAACCTCTGATTAACAATTAAGGAAGAATCATAAGTGGCAGACAAGCTTAGATTTGTCTTTTTAAATGAAAAGTCTGACGATAAGTATTTGTGCCTGTTTTGTGTGAAGTCGAGAACTTCACAAATGCCTTTTCCATATCCTTCGGGATAAAGAAATCCACCGTTGTCATGTCCAAAAATACCGTATCCGATTATCAAACCTTCAAATTTTAGCTCACTCCATGATGATGGATTCAATTTCGTCTATTATCCAATCCTCATTTTCATTTTTTAAATATACTAGAGCGGTTAACCCGCATTGCTGGCCACAAGTCATTGAAAAATCTATAATTCCGAACTTCTTTTTTTCATCAAATTGAATTCTTGAAAAGCCAATTAATCCCAACAAATAAAAGTCTTTGCTTTTATTCCAACGCTTTTCTGGTCCCGGAACTTCACTAAAGTATTTATAGTTGTAGTCTTCCCTTTTCTCAATTTTTGAAATATCTAATTTGTAGCTGCTCTTAATATTTAGGGTATCCAATTTTAACTCCGTATCTGAATAGTGCAGATTTATGTATTTGTTGTAAAATGGGTCGTTAAATCCAGAAACAGAATCCATAATTCCGATAATAGCATTAACTGAAGTTTCCTCCGTCCAAACAAACTTATCATCATCAAGCTTCTTCTTTACCATAAAACCACCTTCCCATTTTGGGAATTGTGCGTCTATTATTTTAGGAACCACCTCATAGAATACCTGTTGTTCAAACTTTAAATCCGTTTGTCCATTTGAGCAGCTTAAAACGGCGATTATGGAAAATATGGATAAGAAATATTTCATACTTATAAATGCTCAGTGTCTCTAATATGCCTGTAGTTTGGAATAAAACTACAATGGATTATAGCCCTGTTGTGTGCTGGCTTTTATTTCCTTTTAAATTTTAATTCAATGTTATTCCACCAGTCGGTTTGGTCAGAATTCAGAATATGCTTTTTTAATTCCGAATCCATTTTCTCGATTTGTTCGTTAAAATCTTTTAAAAGAACGTTCTCGGAAATCAGTTTATGGTCAATGACTTTTTGAATTTTTTGTCTTGTCCACAAATCATAGTCTAATTCATATTGCCATTCCAAATAATAATCTTCATCTATGTCATTCAATTCCTCAATCAGCATTTTATACCGTGACAATAACTCCGCTGGACTTAATTCGGTCAGTTTTGCCACTTCACTAATGAATTCCGTGTAATCTTTCCAATATTTTTCGTCTTTTACGATTTCCATTTTTCAGTTTGCGTACAACGGTCTCGGCTATGGCCCGGTGTCCTGTGCCAAACGTTTTTTATATATTGAAGTTAGGAAAAAATGACTAAGCGTTAGGCATGGGTTATAGCCATTTTCAGTTTGATTTTTAATCTTCAATTCCGAAAATATTGTTGATTATAACTCCAATCGTATTCTTAGTTCTTGGCACACTATCCTTTTTCAAATATTCTTGAAGTCCATTCGCAACTATATCTAATTTTGGATTATCTATCAGTTTTGGGTTTAATTCTCTCATCCAAGGCGATTGATTTAACCTTTCGTTAGTGGTAGTGCAAAAATAAACAGCATCTATTGCGATTAAGCTCAATGGTCGCCCAGAATCCAACCATTTTTGAGCTATTTCCCATGTGAAATTAGAACTGGCCGCCAAATGCCCCCATGCCTCCGTAATATTGATACTCCGTTTGGCATTTTTTTCAATCCAGTCCAAAGTCGGTTCATACTTCAGAAAATTTAAAATTCCCATGGATTCTGAAAGATATTTGTCCTCACACTTTTCTAGTTCCGCAGTAATCAGTTTAAAAGCTTTTTCCTTCTCAAACTTTTCAACTATTTGCTCCATCCGGATATGGAAGTTTTCCATTTTTTCTCTGTCGTACATTGAGAATTATTTAAGCCGACCTCTAAAGATGTTGGCTATGATTTAGATGTGGGATAAATCTACAATGAGTTATAGCCTTGTCGGCAGTCGTTTTTAGTACTTCATTTGATAGATTAGTTTGTTATTTATTCCAACAACAGTTAAAAATTTATGGTCAGGAGATAATGCAATTGCAAATTTCTCATCTTCTATCATACAGATGTACATATCTCTATCAGTTCCCTTTTCTTTTGTTTTTTCAATGATTTTATATGTCTTATCCTCTTTCCCGTTATGACCTTTTATGAAAATTTTTGTTTGGTCCATTGCAATCGCTCCATTTGCTAGTTGTCTTTTGGTTTCTTTATACTTGTCGCTGTTATTGTCGAATACAAATTCAGTTACGTTCCAATATTGAAAGCCAATAGCATCTTGAGTATATGATTTTAAACAAAATAGGCCGAAGATTGTAATCAAGATCAATTTTTTCATTTTAAGTTTTTTTATCTAAAATTATAACCATCGTTGGTAGTTCATTTTTTATTCCATTTCCCATTGTTCCAAGTCATCTACTGGATTTGGTAATCTACCATCTAACCATTTCATTAATGTTCCAGGTTTAAATTCCTTGTCCTTTGTTTCAATTACCCATGATAAAAAGTCCTCAGGTCCTCCATTCATATATGGTGCAGGTGACACAGGGTAAAAAACAGTTGGTAGTCGTTCACTAATTGAAAGATAATTCACTACACAACCTAATTCCTGAACTACATTCCAAGCTAATTCATTTGTTATATCAAGTTGAAACTTAATCCACCAAAATCCGTCATCATCTGAACCGAAGGAAATCGGTCTTGTCATTGATGGAATTTTTTCAAGGTATTCTATTAATTTTTTAAAAGCTATTTCTTCCAATTGTATTTCTGTTTAGTCCTTAATCTGATATTCAGATAACCAGCTTTGAAACCCCATTGCTTCTGTTCCGTTTCCACTGGCAACGTTTTTAATTATCTTCAAAGCCTTTTGTTCAGTTTTTTTGTCTACCCTTAATTTTTCCAACATTTGAGTTGCAACCCAAAGATTTGTTCGGTTTTCCTCAACATTTAGCAATTCCGTAAATTTTTGAATATCAGTTTGATTTTTGGATTCAGAAATTGATTCCAAAACTTTGTACATCTCATTAACAGCAGAGTTATTGTCACCAACGGATTTTTTGTCGGCATAATCTGTTTCAGCGCAGATTTTTGTCAATTTGAGATATCGTTCTTTTAAACTGTCGATGTTCATTGAAAGTTGTAAAACTTGTTTATATAGATATAAATTATACTCCTAAATATAGTGCATAAACGCAAGAGTTCGTAAGGATTCTCTGTAGGGTTTTTAGAAAGTATGCACTACATGCACTCCGCCATTTAGGCTCCACTTAAAGTGTTGGGTGCTTCTTTTATTCTTTGGTAAATGTAATTTGCCCTCCCCCTTGGAACAGCACCATCGTTTTTTCCGTTGGGTTAAATTGAAACTTTACACTGGCCTGGTCAAACTTAAATTCGTCTTTGTCCGTGGCTTCCAATGGAAAAGCGGGTTGGCCCGTTCCTTGGGCAATCAAGGTATTGCCATCTTGGGTAATGGTAATTTTCAATGGGATTTGTTCAGAGGAATACACGCCTACATATTGAGATAGGTCTTCAGCCGTTAGGTCGTAGGTTGTAAAAACAGGAATTTCGTAGGGTCTATCGTATACCGCACTTAACACGGCAATGGAAATCGCATTGGTATTCATATTTGTGCCGTTGGAAGTCAACGCATACGAAATGTTGTCGTCTGGAAAATGGGAATACACTGCGCTAAATCCGTCAATTCCGCCGGTGTGTCCATACCCAATACTGGAGTAGAAAGGAATTTGAAACAAACCAATGCCAAATCCATCCTTTATGGTTTTCATGAGTTCCAAGCTTTCAGGTTTCAATAGTTTTCCACCAAACAACGCATCTGAAAATAGGGTCAAATCACTGGATGTAGCAGTTATAGCCCCTGCTCCTAAAGGAATGGTGTAGTGCGTTTCGGGTTCTTCCTTCCAAGAACCTATAAATTTGTACGATTTGCATTCATTAGCATTGGAGTTGATGCTTTTAAAAACATAAGTGCTTGTCAAACCAATGGGTTGAACAATATGTTCTTGCACCAATTCAGCATAGGATTTGGCAAAAGTTCTTTCGAGAATGTAGGATAACAGCACAAAATTTGAATTGCTGTATTCTGCTTTACTATCGGGTTCAAAGTCGCTACCACTATTCGTGATAATTGCTACCATTTCGCTTTCTGACTTGGGTTGGGTGTTCCAAGTCAAATAGTCTGGGTCGTTTGTAAAATTGTGTATTCCGCTTCTATGGTACAGCAAGTGCTTTACGGTAATTTTCTCTGCGTTGGGTACGGTCGGAAACCAGGTATCAATAGTTTGGTTTAAGTCTATTTTGTTTTCTTCCACACCTTTTAAGACCAAAACCGCTGTAAACGATTTGGTAATGGAGCCAATTCTATACTTGGTGTTTTCGGTGGCTTTACTGTTGTTTTCCACATCAGCCCATCCGATGGACCTCTTGTAAATAATTTCTCCATTTTTTGAAACAGCAACGCTTCCCATAAACTTGTTGTTTTTTTCAAGGGCGTTGAAGTAATCGTCCAACTTTATTTTGTTCAGGTCTTGTGCAAACCCAATTTGACCTATGGTCAATAACAGTATGGTGGTGAAAATTTTTTTTACCATTTTCTGTTCAGTTTTGTTCTTTATTTGAGTTGTTTAAATGGCACCCAAAGTATTGATATACATATAAAATACTCCTAAATGTAGCTTATAAACACAAGTATTCCCTGTTGGTTTTAAGAAAATATAACTTTCAGTCTTCCTTGCCAATCTCAGGTGAAAGACTAGGTGAGCGAAAATGTTGGAGCTTATTTTAGGGCAACAATCTTGTCTGTTTTGGTACTTTCCAGGGCGGTGGTTTTTTCCACCGACTCTTCAATGGTCGTCATGGTGAGCATGATCAACACAAAGGTGAGTATGCCCATAATGGTCGTAAAAATCCCCATTTTTTTGGATTTGGTCCAACCAAAAAGGCCAATCACAATACATAAGAACAGAATACCCAAAAGAAAAGATAGCGCACTAATGTTGTTGGATATGTCCAAAGTTATGGGCGAAACATTTCTGGGATAACCTTTAGTGGTCATCATTACAATTTTGGTCATCCCAAAAACGGATACCAGAAAGCAGCAGGCGGTAATCGTGGTAGCCTTAAAAATGCGGTTGTGGATTTTGCTTTTTTCCGTTTTGTCCGTCAGCAGATTGGCTAGAATAGCTATGGAAAAACCTGCTAAAAGCGAGGCCACTAATATGAGTTGGTTTACAACGCTGTTCAAATATTCGGGGTTTACGTCCATAGAGAAGGTTTTACTTAAAATAGGTTATAATGGCCGCCCACGGTTTGACCATGATTTCATTACACCAATCTAAAAAGATTTTCATGAAAATTGTAGACTTACATAAATTACAATGGCCCAAAATAAAAGGCCAAGAAAGGCAGCTAGAATTCCTTGTTTATTTTTTTTGGTAAAGCCCTCACCCGAATAGAAGATACTTACGTCTTGCAAAATCATACATAAAGGCCATCCAAGTACTACTAAAAAAGCAATTTCAGAACTTGTGTAATGAGCAGAAGATTTTATTTTTTCTATTCTCGAGGTATACTTTTTTTTACTCTTCCTGCGATTGTTTTGCGTGTCAATAGAGATTCCTCTGCTCTCCAATTCAGCCTGAGCCTGATTGAAAGCTTCTGATTCCCACCCATCTTTGTTTTCAATTATGTCAAAAAGTTCTTTATCACTTCGCTCTTTTATGGGAGGGGTAAAATCCATTTTTACATCAAATTGATACGAATCAATGTTTGGTTCTATTTCGGTGTGGGCATTTCCAAAGGAAAATTACTTGCCTGACTTTAAAGATAATGGATTGCCAGAAATTCAATGATTGAGTTTCAGACTTCAATCATCAATATTAAATTCCTTTTTCACGTATTCATTATCCCAATAGTGCAAATACCATTCATTTACCCTTTCGAAATCTAAGGGAATTACCGTGTCCAAATCCCTTCGTTTTATCCGCAGCTTTGTCGATTCCATGTCTTTGAAAAGAGAATCCCCAACTTGGATAAAGTTAAATAACCTCTCGCTGTGATTATCAAAGTACTTTTTTTTGATTCCGAAAAGTTCTTGCCGTATTTTTAGTACACGGTAGTTGTGATTAGTTGTGTCTACATACCTTGCAACAACAATTCCACCATACTTTGAATGGTATTCATCATATACTCTTTTATCAAAACTTTCTTTTGGAGTTGAATTGTCACATGCGAGACTTGGGAATAAGAAAACAATGAGAAAGAATAGTTTTAAGTCCATAAAGATTTTGATTGACAAATTGTTTCTATTATCCACCGGCATTTTTATTGTTTTATTTCCTCAAAGACGTAATTATTTGCCATGCGACCGTAGTAAGTTGCATAAACTCTATCGGCATTGACCGAATCAACAAGAATTGGGGTGGGTTCCAAATAGGTAAACAAAAGAATAGGATAGTTATTCAAACGCATCGATTCCCATTTCCTTATCTTGTTATCTATTCCTTGTTTTTGTTCAAGAAATGTGGAATCTGTAACGAATTCCATTAGAACAGTTTCCGACTCCCAATTTTTAAAACGATACTTCTTGTTTAGCGGGTCCCATTTAGCTAGTTCTTTTTGAGTAGGTAATCTTCTACAAACAATCGTATTGTCAATATCCGGGTTTGTCGATTTTAAAACAAGACTATCTCCTTTTACAGAATCAATATCCAAAAGGTATTGATCTCCAAATTTGAAATTCTCGCCTATTCTTTCAATTTCATATTCTTTTTGATAATCATCAATTTCATATTCCTCATTTCCTATGGCGAATACCGCCATCGATTCATTTCCGATATCAAAGATGGTAATCGGAATCGGAGAAAATGATACCACTCCCTTTCCGTCAAGTTCATAGCTATATATCCACGAACCTTGAATTGAGTTTTTATCCTTGCAAGAAAGTATAAAGAGGATTGTCAAAATGAACCAAAAGTATTTCATAAAGTACGGTGTCCGTTCGGTGTATTAACTGGCTTAAAGTTAACGAGAATACCGCAATGAATTATGGATCTTGGTTCAGTTGGTTATTATTAATTTTCGTTTACCAAACCATAGTCCAATACGTTATATAACGATTTTTGTCATCAACTATGCAACCATTAGAAAATCCTTGTCGTGAATATTCTTCGCTCTGAATTTTGAAAGGAGGTTTAAAAAAATCTCCCTCCCCATAGTTGAATATGAAAAACCTGCTATCTTCCTCGCTAACCAGTTTGTCTAGAAAATTAAATTCGTCATCCAAACTTGGAACCGGTATTCTGTTTCTGATCTCCCTGGTTAGGGAGTCGGGTACTATGAATGCTTCTTTTCCACCTATTTCAATCTTATTTTTTGCCAATTTTGAGTGTCCCTCAATTTCATTGATGAATGCGATTTCATTTTCATATAGATAGGTTATAAAAACCCCGGAATACCCACGTTTGATACTACTTGGATTAACCACTGTCAAGACATAAGGGGTATCAAAATTTTCCTTGATAACGGGGAATTTTTCGAACACTGCTGATTTTACGTTTCTCTTGTATTCTAAAAAAGTATTCAGTTTCTGATTTGAATCACTACACGAATAATTTGAAATACAGATGAGTATAACTAGAGCGAGCACATGGAATTTGATATTAATTTTCATTGATTACTGGTATCGGCTATGAGTTATTGTAGTTTTATTAGTCTTTCCACTTTTCATTCCATTAAGAACTCTAATTGTTCACAGGTTTTGCTTGGCACAAACTCAGTCAATTCATAATCGGCTAACTCATTCTTTTTAAAAGGGTCTTTTCCAATAATTTCTTCCAGTTCTGATTTCGATTTGACATTGGATAAAATTATTCCACCCGTTCTGGGAACCTTTCGCCCCGAAGCAAGAAAATGACCCAATTCATATTGCTCATTTAGATATTCAATATGCTCCTCAAGAAATTGGTCTACTTTTTCCAGTTCTGTTTTATATGTCAAGTTAATGATGAACATTTGGATTTTATTTAAAGACTTGGTAACCTCTTTGTAAACTTTTGGTAAAAGTCTTTTGTTACAATTTTGATTCGTGACAAGATTATGTTGAACTAAAGTGATTATTGTAGATCTTTATTAAAATAGCCATCTTTCAGCATTAATTAATTAGCTTTTTCTGCGTCCTGTTTTGACTTTGGGCCCTCCAAATAATATGGTAAATCTATTTTTTGATGTGTTAGTTTAAGGATACCTCCCTCTTTGATTAAATCCTCTATGGTCAAAATCATACTTTCGTCCAAATCCTGTGGAACTTTTCCGGGCTCAAATTGATTGGCCATCCAAATGACATATTCCTTAACTGTTTTTTGACCATTGGCATCTAAATAAATCTGCTGTGGCCATTCACCTAAGGTAATAACGCGAGAAGATTTGTTATCTAATAGATGAATGTTTTTCTCATCCAACCAGTCCCATTGTAATGTTCTAACAAAGTACTTGTCATTATCCTCATAGTTTTGTAGAAAATCAAAAGAGGGTAATTCTTTGGACCGTTTCTTGAAAATTCCAAACATGATGTTTTGTTCGTTACTGTTAAGATTTGCTTGCAATTAATTCCTAAAGGAAAGTTATCTGCATTACATTAAAGATAATAGATTGCTGTAAATACAAATACTTACTATCTTAAATACATAATCAATTCTTCACATTTTGACTTGAAACTTCGGCCTTTTGAACTATCCTACATTCTTCAAACGATATTTCGGGGTACGCGTGGTTGGCCTAGTCGCTCCCTTGTTTTAAGGCAAGCAGAAGTCCTAAGCGTTCTGGTCAACCTATTTCAGCCAGTCATTAGAGTTCTTTCGTGTGTTATAATCGATTAAGGTGCTGGGATAGTTTATCCAATCTTGGTGTTTTACAATTTTACCAGATTCGTTGAATTCCAAAATCGTAGTAAAGTGCATGCGTTCTGATGTATAGTCTCCCCATTTGAAAGGAGTGAAATATCCACGAACCACAGCTTTATTTTTATTCACAATTATGTCTTTTACAATTAAAGCCTTGTCTTCCAGCTTCTGGAATTTGGGATTGGGCCAGTCAAAAAATGCCTTGAAATTTTCTTTTCCTTCAATACGTTCTCCAAAGATGAAATCTTCTAAAACCATGTCCTCATCATAAAAGCTTAAGAACTTTTCAAAATCGGACCGTTCTGCATAAACCTCGTACAAAAGAGTTGTGGTTTCTTCGGTAGATTTAGTCTTGTTTTTTTCACATGAGAAGAACAA
Organism: Bacteroidota bacterium; assembly: GCA_039184805.1. Classification (GTDB taxonomy): domain Bacteria; phylum Bacteroidota; class Bacteroidia; order Flavobacteriales; family Flavobacteriaceae; genus Flagellimonas. The sequence continues at coordinate 10,599 of JBCDAX010000061.1, forward strand.
GAGTATGGACAGGATTAGAATTCGATAATTATACATATCTAAATTAAAGTATGAATAATACTTCAAAGCTATTTTTTTAAAGAAACCGTTTTCCCAGTTTTCGCACTCTCCCGAGCAGCATCCAAAATTTCCATGACCAGCATATTGTTTTCTAGGGAAGAAAGACTGTTAGGGGCCAAAGTTATTTTTCCGTTGACTACAGCAGCTAATAAGGAAAAAGGGTCATTATTGGGGGACTCGCGTTCAGGCAATGTGGTTTTTTCTTCCTCAAATCCATCATAGCCTTCTGCAATGCGCACACGAAGGTCGTTTCGGTTATCGGCATAAATGGCTCCCGTTAATCCGTACAGTTCCATATCTTTCCTTCCCATGGGCCAGTTCCAAGAGGCTTCTATAATGGCTTGGGCCGTATCATAGGTAAGCAGTATGGTGGCGTCATCATCCACTTTAGGATTATTTTCGGCCTGTAGTTGCTGGGTAATGGCCGTTACGGTGTTGGGTCGTTTTCCCTGCATCAGCCAAGTCATCAAGTTGGCCCCGTAGCAACCGAAATCGATAATAGCTCCACCTCCATTTTCCTTGGGGTCGGTAAGCCATACCAAGAACTCTTCATTAACTCCAATTTTTTTGGGTCCTCTATGCCCATCCCGGACAATCACTTTTCGCAAATCTCCAATTTTGCCTTCATCCAAGAGCTGTTTGGCCCTGTGGTTCGTAGGGTACCAGGTGGTTTCGTAATTGGTGAACAGATGTATGTTGTGTTTTTCGGCCAAAGCCTTCATCTTTTGGGCGTGGTCCATATTCACGGCCAAAGGTTTTTCCACCATGACATGGATGCCCTTTGGAGCACAGGTTTCCACCACTTCCAAATGATCATAGATGGTTCCAAAAGCGGTCACCGCTTCGGGTTGGGTGGCGGTAATCATTTCTTCTAGGGAGTTGTAAACCAAATCCATGGAAAAGCCATGCTGTTTGGCATAACGTTGGGCCAAATCGCGGTTGGGTTCGGCTATGCCCACAATTTCAATATCTCCTATGTCGTCCCTGCCCAAAATCCAATGCACATGGGTATGGGTCAAGCCCGCC
>JBCDAX010000062.1:0-11439 GCA_039184805.1 Bacteroidota bacterium
AAGCGTTTCGATTCTGATTCTCTACCGTTTTTTGAACTACCTACACCTTTTTTATGTGCCATGATGTTTCTTTTTTAGTTCTTACTTTTTATTTGCTCAAAGCTTCAATAAGCTCTGCTTTCTTCATTGATGATATACCTGTGATGCCAGCTGCCTTCGCCAATTCTTTCAACTCAGCAACTGTTTTGGAAGATAAATCTTCTGTAGCTTTTGCCTTAGGTGCTTCTTTCTTAGGAGCAGCGACCTTTTTTGGAGCAGCCTCTTTTTTCTCAACGGGCTTTTCAGCTTTAGCCTTCGCAGGTGCGGCTTTCTTAGCTCCTTTTGCCACAATACTTTCTACCACAATCTCGGTCAAGGATTGTCTGTGACCATTCTTTTTGCGGTATCCTTTTCTTCTTTTCTTTTTGAAGACAATTACTTTGTCTCCTTTCAGGTGCTTTACTACTTTAGCTTCAACAGCTGCACCTTCTATGACTGGGGCGCCTACGGTAACGTTACCATTGTCATCCAAAAGAAGAACTTTATCAAAAGTGACTTTTTTACCTTCTTCGGTTTGCAAACGGTGTACGTATACTTTCTGGTCTTTTGCAACCTTAAATTGCTGCCCTGCCATTTCTACAATTGCGTACATAATGCGTTTATTAGAATTTATTAGATTGCTAAAGTGATTTTAGCGGGTGCAAATATACTCCTAAATCCTTAATCCACAAGCATTATTTACTACAATTACCCTGATTTTTTTGGGTTATTGGATGTTTTGAACAACTGCATAAAGGAAAGGGTCAAAACAAGGGTGGTAGCAAATCCCATAATAGCGACGGTAAAAAATACAATTCCCTCAAAATTAGAATAGTCTTTAGACCAAACTTCAGAAAGTTCAGCCAGAAAAGAAGAATTTAACTCTGTACTGTAGAACGCAAAGAAAATCGTAAACAATAGAGTGGCCACAAATCCCATGGTAATTCCCGCGGTAAACCCTTTTCCATAGTTGAAATCCTTACCCATCCGTAATTTGGTGTACTTAATGGTTTCATAAATGCCAAAACCGGTGATTACTCCATTGAACAAACTAAAAAATACATTGGTATGCTTCCCCATAAGGGAAAGAATAAGGAAATAAGCCATTAGAATGCCGCTGGTTACTATACCAAAACGAATGGGTAGAGTTAGATTCTTCATGTTGCTATGTTTTCGGATGGGTATATAATTTACTGAATGTTTGGAAATTAACCCAGATATCCTTTAAAAACTATGCAATGGCAAACTCAAAATCTTTGTCATTTAACAGTATATTCGTGTAACGCGACACCAAAATAGGTGTCTAACCCATCATGACACGTTAACTCTTAAATTATGAAAATGAAAAGAACTCTTTTTTTGGGTCTTCTCATGCTAGGATTTGGAAGCTTTGGTATTGCTCAAGAAGTTTCTTTTGAAGAGTATGATTTACCCAATGGGCTTCATGTGATTTTACATCAAGAAAATGGGGCACCTGTTGTTACTACCGCCGTAATGTATCATGTTGGCGGTAAAGATAGAACCGAAGGTAAAACCGGTTTTGCACATTTCTTTGAACATCTCCTTTTCGAAGGCACTCAAAATATTAAAAGAGGTAAATGGTTTGAAATCGTATCTGCCAATGGGGGAACAAACAATGCCAACACCTCCCAAGATAGAACGTATTACTACGAAGTATTCCCCTCCAATAATCTGGAACTGGGACTTTGGATGGAATCCGAAAGAATGCTTCATCCAGTGATTGACCAAATTGGAGTGGATACCCAACAAGAAGTCGTAAAGGAAGAAAAGCGTTCAACCTATGACAATCGTCCCTACGGTCAATTTTTGGCGGTATTGGGGGAAAATCTCTTCGACGTTCACCCCTACAAAGACCCTAACATCGGCTATATGGAGCATATTGATGCGTATACATTAGAAGACGTTAAAGCTTACAACAAAAAGTATTACGTGCCCAACAACGCTGTGTTGGTTGTAGCAGGGGATTTTCAGATGGAAGAAACCAAAAAAATGATAGAGGATTATTTTGGTCCTATTCCTAAGGGTGCGGATATTGTAAGAAACTATCCTAAAGAACAGCCCATTACCGAACAGAAAATTGCCAAAGCATATGACCCAAATATTCAGATACCTGCGATTGGCCTAGCTTATAGAACCCCAAGCTTTAGAGAAAGAGATGCCTATATTCTTGATATGGTATCGACATATTTGAGTGATGGGAGAAGTTCCAAGTTGTATAAGAAAATGGTTGACGACCAAAAGCAAGCATTACAAGTAGGGGCTTTTAATATTGGACAGGAAGATTATGGAATGTACCTGGTTTTTGCTCTTCCTGTTGGTGAAACAAGTTTGGAAGTGCTTAAAGCAGAAATGGAAGAAGAGGTCGCCAAAGTTCGTGACGAGCTGATCTCCGAAAAAGACTATCAAAAATTGCAAAACAAGTTTGAGAATGATTTCGTGAACTCCAACTCCAGTGTAGAAGGTATAGCCAATTCATTGGCGCGCAATTACTTGCTTTACGGTGATACCAATCTTATCAATAAGGAAATAGACATCTATCGTTCCGTAACCCGAGAGGAAATCAAAGAAGTGGCCAATAAATACTTGAAGCCAAACCAAAGTGTAGTGATTAATTATTTACCAGGAGACAAAACGGAAAATTAAGATGAAAACAATAAAAAAATATATCCCACTACTATTTATCCTTTTCGCAGTAGGGCTCAATGCGCAGATTGATAGAAGCAAGCAACCTGAACCTGGCCCAGCTCCAAAAATCAATTTGGATAAACCTAACTCATTTGAGTTGCTGAACGGCTTGAAGGTCATGGTTGTCGAAAATCACAAGCTGCCTCGGGTCCGAATTCAACTCGAAATTGACAACCCACCTGTTTTGGAAGGTGATAAAGCCGGAGTTCTAAGTTTAACCGGGTCTCTTTTAGGTCAAGGTTCCACAAATATGTCCAAGGACGATTTTAACGAAGAGGTTGACTTTTTAGGAGCTACTGTTAATATTGGGGCGCAAGGTGCCTTTGCCAGTAGTCTCTCCAAATATTTTCCTAGAATTTTGGAATTAATGGCTGATGCTGCATTAAATCCAAACTTTACACAAGAAGAATTTGATAAGGAAAAAAATATTCTTCTTACAGGTTTAAAGACGCAGGAAAGAGATGTGTCTGCCATTTCTGGAAGAGTACAATTGGCATTGGGATACGGAAAAAACAATCCTAATGGAGAATTTATTATCGAGGAAACGGTCAACAATATCACCTTAGCGGATGTACAACGGTTTTATAGGAAGAATTTTGTTCCAGCCAATGCATATTTGGTGGTGATAGGCGATGTCCAGTTTGAAGAAGCCAAAGAACTAATTACCGAGGCATTTACCCCATGGACTAAAGCAACACCACCTTCTTTGAGTTACTCTAACCCGCAAGATGCCCAATACACTCAAATTAACTTTGTTGATGTGCCCAATGCCGTTCAATCCGAGGTTTCCGTACAAAACTTGGTTGAACTAAAAATGAAAGACGATGATTATCTTCCTGCCCTAATTGCCAATCAGATACTTGGCGGTGGTGGAGAAGGTAGACTATTCTTAAACCTCAGAGAAGACAAGGGGTATACCTATGGTTCATACTCTGCCATTCGCGATAATAAATTTGGCCCTACCCGTTTCAATGCGGTTGCCCAAGTTCGTAACCAAGTCACCGATAGCTCCGTTGTTGAAATCCTGAAAGAAATTGACCTAATTATCAAGCAACCTGTTTCCGAGAAAGAACTTGAAAACACTAAGGCGAAATACGCTGGTCGTTTTGTTAGGGCTTTGGAACAACCGGAAACGGTCGCGAACTATGCATTAAATATTGAACAGGAAGGCCTCCCCGCAGATTTCTATGAAACCTACTTGGAGCGCCTTAATGCAGTTTCTATAGAAGATGTCCAAAAAGCGGCCCAAAAACACTTATCCATAGACAAGGCTAGAATCGTTGTTGCGGGCAAAGGAAGTGATGTAATTGAGAATTTGGAAAAGGTAGAATTCAATGGCAAAAAAATTCCTGTGTTGTACTATGACAAATTTGCCAATAAAACTGAAAAGCCAAATTATAGTGCAGCTATTCCGGAAGGTGTAACCGCTGAGTCTATTTTACAAAAATATATCTCGGCAATTGGAGGTAAGGAAAAACTGGAAGGTGTAGAATCCTATGCCATGTTTGCTGAAGCTCAAATGCAAGGAGTAACCTTGGAACTTGAGTTGAAAAAAACTTCCAGGGACCAGTTTATGCAAAACATAAAGGTAGCTGGCAACTCCATGCAAAAACAAGTGCTAGACGGAGACAAAGGTTATATGGTAGCTCAGGGGCAGCGCAAAGATTTGTCCGATGAGGAAATCAAAAAAATCAAGGAAGAATCTGCAGCTTTCCCCGAACTAAATTATTTGGCTGCTGGAAACATCACCCTAGAAGGAGTTGAAGCGGTTGGTGACACTAAAGCCTACAAACTCAAAATTACGGATAGTAAAACCGCGTTCTACGATATAGAAACTGGATTAAAAATTCAGGAAAAGGAAGTACAGGAAGTACAAGGGCAACAAATTAGCCAGACCTTAATACTTTCGGAGTACAAAGAAGTATCCGGAATTAAATTCCCTTTTAAATTAACGCAAACTGCTGGACCACAAACTTTTGATTTTATCGTGAAAGAAATCAAGGTGAACGAAGGGGTTTCTCCAGCAGATTTTGAATAGTCTGCCTAAAAAACTAACAAAAGGCGCCTATTTGGGCGTCTTTTTTTTGTTGACTAAGTACACTCCAAATAAAATTATTGTTGCGGCTAATAACTGTCGAAACTCAAATTCCTCTCCATCCAAAACTCCCCAAAAAATCCCAACCAATGGGATAAGGTAGGTTACTGAAACCGAAAAAACTGCCGACGATATTTGAATCAGCCTGTTGAACATGACCTTCGCCACGCAGGTGCTCATAATACAAAGAATAACAATATATCCTAATGAGCTCCAAAAGTACTTTCCTGTGGTAACTTCCTCTGAGAAAAACCCAGAGAAAGGAAGAATTAAAAGTGCTGGGGCAATTATCGTTGCAAAATTACCAACAGCAATTCCCATTGCCGATACATTTTGAAGTTTACTTTTGATGATATTGGCATTAGAGGCATAGCATATGGTTGCCACAACTACAAATCCCGCATACCAGTAATTCTGGCTAGGATTGATTTGGCTGCCAAAAACAATCAATCCTATCGCCCCGATAAGTCCTATAAACACGCCCAATAATTGATTGCGGCCGAAGTCGATTCCAAAAGCAAAAAACCCTATGAAAAGAGTGAAAAGTGGCACCAGCGAATTCAAAATAGATGCAACGGCGCTATCAATTTCCGTTTGTGCAAATGCAAACAAAAACATCGGAATAAAACTCCCTACCAAACCAGACAAAGCTACCCAGGGCCGTTCTTTCTTGCTTATCGTGCGTAGAGACCTGAATCCTATAATAAATAGAAATAGTCCAGCCAGAACTACTCGAATGGCACCAAGTTGAATAGGGCTGAATCCTTCCAAGCCTTTTTTAATCAGGATGTAAGAGGTACCCCAAATTAGGGAAAGAACAAAAAGATAAATCCATTTTCTATTCGAAAGACGCACCTTGGAAATTTAAAGTGCAAAAGTGGGGTATATTTAAGAAAATTTGAGGTCTTGTGCCTTATTTTTGTAACCTAAATTCGTTTTAATTGAAGAACTTCATCGTATATAGTTTTGTTCTGCTCTACGTAGTGGCTATGGCACGACCTATACTCCCATTGATGGAGTATGTGATATACGAAGATTACATTGCCGAGTTTTTATGTATCAATAAGGATAATATGGAGCTCCAGTGTAATGGAAAATGCTATTTGATGCAGATGCTCCAAGAACAAAATGACGATAAAAAGCAAAATCTTCCAAAAATCGCAATGGAAGAATATCCTATTGGATTCATAAAGTTACCGGATTTCACACCTGAAACTATTCTTCAAATCGATAGAAAGCAAGGATTCTGTTACATGAATCCGTACAGCTATATTTTCACCTCTAAGAGCTTTCATCCCCCAAGTATTTCTTGTTGATTTTTCCAACCATACCAGCTAAGAAGTACCTTCCACAGTTCTTCTCTTTTCTGTTGGTCTTAATCAAACAATAAACTTTTATAACAAAAACAATGAAATACTATATATCCGTCATTGTAATGATGGCTGCTTTTGCATGTTATGCACAAGAAACAACGACAAATGATATACAAAAATGGTCTGCAGGAAGACCAGATGGACATGCCCCTATTCCTGTAATGGGAGACCACATGCATGGTAAAGGAGAATGGATGTTCTCTTATCGATACATGTACATGAATATGGAAGACTTGAAACAAGGTAGTGATGATGCAACTTTTGAGGACGCTTTAGCGCAGACCATGGTCACTCCAACTAAAATGCCCATGAACATGCATATGCTTGGCGCCATGTATGCCCCAAGCGACAACTTGACCCTTATGGTCATGTTCAATTACCTTTCCATGGAGATGGACCATATTACCCGAATGGGTGGAACTTTTACCACCGAAGCTAGTGGTTTTGGAGACATCCAACTCTCTGGTTTATTTCGTTTTTTCAACAAGAATCGACAAACTATGCATGGTCAAGTAGGTGTCTTGATTCCAACAGGAAGTATTACAGAAAGTGATGTGACCCCAGCATCGGCTCCTAATGAAGTAGAATTGCCATATCCTATGCAAGTGGGCAGTGGCACTTTTGACACCAACTTAGCTGTTACTTATCTAGGTCAGGCTGAAAAGATTTCTTGGGGAGGTCAGCTTAGAGCTATTCTTCGATTTGGAGAAAACGACCGGGAATTTCGATATGGGAATAGACAAAGTTTGAATGGCTGGTTTGCCTATAAAGCAACTAACTGGCTAAGTTTTTCAACTCGCTTGGAGGCCTTAGTTGTGGGAGAAATCGATGGCGAAGATCCTAATTTAAACCCCATGATGGTTATCACTGCGGACACGGCCAACTCAGGAGGTAATTTCTTAAATGGTGGACTAGGTTTTAATATTTATGTTCCACAGGGACCATTGAAAAACCTAAGGTTTGGATTTGAATTTGCGTCTCCTCTTTATCAAGATGTGAATGGGATTCAACTAAAAACTCAAGAGACTTTTACCCTAGGAACCCAATATTCATTTTAAATCAAAATCCTGTGGGGCGTATTAATGTCTCACAGGAATATATCTTACTTTTGAAAAAATCTAAACCATGAAGATTCGCACTATATTAATTGTATTTCTACTATTCTCCTTATCTGGTTGCGGACCAACTCCTATGGAGAAAGTTATGACTATCCATGACGAAGTAATGCCCAAAATGGGAAAACTAGGGAGACTGGTTGGTGAACTAAAAGAAAAGGTTGACTCTACGGAAACAGGAAAGCAATACGAGTCTGCAATGAAAGATTTGCAAGACGCCAATATGGCCATGATGGACTGGATGAAGAATTTTGGTGATCGTTTTGATTCTGACGAGATTTTGGAAGGGAAGACGCTTACTTCTCAAAAAAAGGAATGGTTGAAAGAGGAAGAAATCAAAGTAAAAGCACTAAAAGAACAAATCAATTCAAGTATTGCCAAAGCTGAAGCTCTTCTTGCCGAGTAGTTAATTCTATTTTTTCCATGTTAGACTTTCCATAATCTTTCGAATGTCTTTTTGAAGATACACGGCTGCTGGAAGAATGGAATCGTAGTTTGGTTTTGCATAAAAATAAAGAGAGCCTGTCACAAAATGAGCGGTGCTGTCGGTAACGTAAAATTGAGACTGCGAAGCCGCGTTTCCACTTACCTCATAAAACATTCCATACACTCCATCATCAGGATTCACAAAAGGCTGCTCGAGAATATTGTCTGCTTTCACAACATGCTCATAGGATAACTTTTGGGCATCAATGAGCAACGTGTCGAGGTTGTTTTGCACTTCTTTGTAGGTAAGGTAAATAGATCCTTTAATCGTTGGATAATCCAAAACCAAAGAACAATCTTTGTTTTCTTTGATTAGTGCAATACTATTTTTGTCAAAAGCAAAAACACAGTCCAGATTTAGTTTTTGATAAGACGCTTCGGGGTAGTCCAATCGAAGCATAGCTTTTGGTTTTGGGAGCACTTCATTCTTGCATGCTGAAACCACAACAACAAAAGAAAACAAATAGATCAGTACTTTAACCTTCATTGGGCAATGTAACCTTTATACGTTTCAATCTCTTTTTATCTAGGCTTTCTACAATAAACTGATAGTTCCCAAACATTACTTTTTCCCCTCTTTTTGGGAAACTTCCTGAAATCTCCAAAACAAAACCAGCAATCGTCTCCGACTCTCCTTTGTTGTTTTCAAATTCCTCTTCATCTTCAATCTTCACTACGCGATAAAAATCTTTTAACGCTGTTTTTCCATCAAATACATAGTTGAAGTCGTCTAATTTGGAGAAAATCAGGTCTTCATCATCGAATTCATCACTGATATCCCCAACGATTTCCTCGATAATATCCTCTAGGGTTACAATACCTGATGTCCCTCCGTATTCATCTACAACAACTGCCAAATGATTCTTCTTTTCTTGAAATTCAAGTAAAAGATCATCAAGTTTTTTATTCTCCGGGACAAAATAAGGTTCCCGTATCAAGGACATCCAATTAAACGTTCTTCTTTCTAGATAGGGCAACAAATCTTTAACGTACAAAACACCAAGTACATTATCCATACTTTCGGAAAAAACCGGAATGCGGGAATATCCATTCTTTTTGATTTCAGTAATTACCTCAAGAAATTTCATCTCCTCGTTCAAAGCGAAAATATCGATACGCGGACGCATTACTTGTTTGGTATCTGTATTACCGAACGTAACAATGCCTTCCAAGATTTTTTTCTCTTCCTTGGTGGTGTCCCCCTCTGAGGCTAGTTCCAAGGCCTGCGATAAATGATCTACCCCAAAGTTGGATTTTTGCCTTCCCAACCTTTCTTGTAGAAATACGGTCGCCGAGCTCATAGGCGAACTAAAGGGAGTTAACACCACACTTAGGGCACGCAATGGCCTTGACATTAGTTTTGAGAACTGCTTTTTATTCCGATTGGCATAAATCTTAGGAAGGATTTCCCCAAACATCAAAATCAAAAAAGTGGCAACAATAACCTCGAGCAAAAACCGTACAGGTACAATCCCGAACAAAGTTTGGTCTATTTTCGCGAACAAGGTGTTGCCAATAGAGCTGAACAGAAGTACAATCCCAATATTAATGGCGTTGTTGGTAATGAGAATTGTGGCCAATAGTTTCTTAGGCTTGTCCAACAAGTTACCAATTACAAGGCCCTTTGCCTCGTCTTCCTCCTCAAGCTCCCCCAAATCGGTCTGTGAAAGACCGAATAAGGCCACCTCGGCCCCAGAAATAAGCGCAGAAAAACAAAGTAAAACTAGAAGCACAATAACTTTAACAATAAAGACTCCACCTAATGCGAACAAAGGAATGGACAAACAATACGGGTCAGGGTCCAAATCAGTAGGGTTTTATTCTTGTATTTAGAATGGCAAATCGTCGTCTTCCCCACTCTCTTCAACTACTGGAGTACTGGGCTGAGTAGGTTGAATAGAAGCGCTAGGAGCTGAAGATTGGGAAGGAGTTGCCATTCCCTCTTTCTTCGTGGAAAGAAAAGTGAAATCTTGCACGTGAACCTCCGTAGTATATCGTGTATTCCCATCTTCTCCCTGCCATTGTCTATTTTTTAATCTTCCTTCCAAATAGACTTTATCTCCTTTGCTAAGGTATTTTTCACAGATTTCAGCAGCTTTGTTACGAACAACAATATTGTGCCAATCAGTGTTCGTTACCTTCTCACCCGTCTGTCTATTGGTATAGGTTTCATTCGTTGCCAATGGGAACCGCGCAATGCAATTACCTCCTTCGAAGTAATGGATTTTTACCTCATCTCCCAAGTGCCCAATCAGCATCACTTTATTTAATGTTCCGCTCATAATTCTTTAATTGGTCAAAGGTACTAATTTTTAAAAGTTTTGATGAAGTCGGCAATCAATACAGGTACTGCAAAAGAACCAATCTCTTGCCATGGAATTGCATTCTCCAATTCATCAGATAATTGAAGCACCCAAAATTGGGTGTGCAAATGCTGATGGGATAGTTTGTGTATTACTGGCTCTGAATTATAAAGGTTCAATGACTGTATATTTTTTCCAAAAATCTTGCTTTCTAATTCCCTAAGAATTTCATCTTGGAGGGCTACCTTTTTGGTCTCAATCAAAGGGAATTGATAAAGGTTCTGCCAAATACCCTTCCCCAGTCTTTGTTCAATCATGGTGTTCTTTTTTGTATCCAATATCACAACATAATTGAAAAATCGCTGTCTGATTTTGGTCTTGCCCAATTTAACCGGCAGAAGTTGCACCTTGTTCTCTTGTAATGCGACACAACTATCCTTTAATGGACATAGAAGACAATACGGTTTTTTAGGAGCACATTGAATAGCTCCAAATTCCATAATTCCTTGATTGTAGTCCCTGATATTTTTTGAATCCATAACTTCTCTAGCCAATTCCTTGAAGTATTTTACTCCCTGTGTGGAATTAATTGGAAGTTCAACTCCAAAATATCTGGATAAAACACGATATACGTTCCCATCCACTACAGGCTCGGGGACATCAAAACAAATAGAAGCAATCGCGCTGGCGGTATAATCCCCAACTCCTTTTAGTTTTTTTAAGCCTTCATACGTATTGGGAAATTGACCATTATATTCTTCAACTATCATCTTTGCCGCGGCGTGCAAATTTCTTGCCCTAGAGTAATAGCCTAATCCTTGCCACAACTTCAATACCTTTTCTTCCGGTGCTAATGCTAAATCACGAACCGTAGGAAAAGCTTCCACAAATTTATGATAGTAGGGTGTTCCTTGTACGACACGAGTTTGTTGGAGAATAACCTCTGAAAGCCAAATTTTATAGGGGTCTCTAGTACTGCGCCAAGGAAGTTCCCTTTTATGCTCGCCATACCATTTCAATACTTTTTGCGAAAAGTTCATCCAAAAAATAATAGAAAATAAAAGTAGTGGTTTATATACTTAAAATTAAAGGCATTAAGTGAAAGATTAATTTAAATTTTTATATTTGCAAGCCTAAAAAAATTAGAAAATAAATAACGAAATGACGAAAGCGGATATCGTAACTAGAATCTCGGAGAAACTAGGTATGGAAAAAGGAGACGTTCAAGCAACTGTTGAATCTTTTATGGAAGAAGTGAAATCGTCCTTGGAAAATGGCGATAATGTATACCTAAGAGGTTTTGGTAGCTTTGTCATTAAGACAAGAGCGGAAAAAACAGGTAG
>JBCDAX010000063.1:0-11155 GCA_039184805.1 Bacteroidota bacterium
CTTTCGCGAGTTCATCCTGCGCGGACAAGGTGGTTTGATGAAAAGATTATTTCCTAACGACAACTAGGATTATCCTTGATTTGAACTTTCCCTAATCAATCATCAAGATAAGTAGAAATAGAACAGTGCAGAAAAACGTTGAATTTATGACACCACCTTCTTAGTGGCTTTAGCCTTAAAAAAAGTGTAGCAAAATGTTCCATTATCAATAGCAGTATTATACAAGTCCGTTATGCCGGAATTAAGTTCGTTCCTATGGATGAACTTTTGTGCAATAACTTCTTCGGAAATACCTTTTATCATGGCCGTGAAAGTATTTTTTATAAAACCTTCTTTTAGTGTGGGTTTTGAGTCGTCAACATATATCTGCCGAGGAGAGACTTTGATACTGTTGAAACCTGCGTCGCTCAGTATGGGATATAATTCCCTTCCTATGTTCGCATTGCCTCCCTTTTTTTTCTGAAGACTTACTTGAGCTTCAACCGCTTTTCTTGCATTTTCACTGTCAGGATGAAAATAGGTTGAACCATGGTCGCCCTCTATTATGGTTATCGTTCCGTTACTTCTCAAAACCCGTTTTAGTTCCTTTAAGGCATCCATAGGACGCGTAAGATGTTCGAGTACAAAACAAACGAAAATATGGTCGAAATGACCGTCTGGATAGGGGAGTTCGAAAATATCTGCAAGCTCAAAATGTACATTTCCTATTTTCTCTTTGGCGATAGCGGACTTTGCTTTTTCAATAGATGTAGAAGAAATATCAACACTAATGAACGTGGCTTCCGGACTCATCTGAGCAATAATTTTGGTTTGGGCTCCAACGCCACACCCAGCTTCCAAAACCAGAGCATCTTTCTCCCATTTCGAATCCCAGTGAAGTATTTCTGAAATAGAATCGGCCTGATCATTTAGACGTATAGTTTCTTCATCAGAATATCCATGTATATAATCTTTGATATCGTCTTTGTTGATTTCGTGAATTTTATCTTCCAGAACATCAAGCCTTTTCAGGATTTCTTTACTCGCGTCACGAAGTTCTTTACCTGAGGGTGTAAAGACCAACTTATTGTTCACCCTGTGGAAAATCTTCGTTTCAAGACGTGTCTCAAGTTCCCTTAATTGATGGCTAAGGGCGGACTGTGTCAAGTATAGTCTTTCTGCTGCCATCTTTAAAGTACCAACCTGTTCTATGGTATCTATAAGTTTCAAATGTCTGATTTCGATAAAACCCATTTCTCAATCCTTTAAGGACAAATTACAACACTGTTTATAAAGATTCATGAACACAAATATGAAAAATACTAATGCTTGTGATGAAAATTGTTTCAAACTCTGATGACTCCAGGCTTCGTGGTAGTAAAGTGCTGGGAATGCCATTTAGAATGGAGGGGCATAAGTTGGCGATTTAATGAAAATAGATTGCAAATAGAAAAAGTTCACAGGGATAGGGAGATCTTAAAAGACAAAAGAAAATCATAGATCATATGCGTACCTGATTTAAACGTTGGATGCTTTTTTAAGAACCCTATTTTTTAAATTCTAAAACAAGTCGCTAGTTTTTTTGTGTATCGCTCCAAATAGAACTTTATAAGGCTATTATGGATAGTTTTCATTAATTCACGCTACCTTTCACATACCCTTAAAAAAGGTTCCTTTATTGCACTTACGAATGGACGATAACTTCACTATGGCTCTGGGACAAATGGAAGTAGTTCCGGGAAGGCCCCAATTAAATTTGGATAAAATGTTGGAAATGATTCAGAAAGCCAAACAAAAGTCGGTCGATTTGATTTGCTTTCCGGAAATGTGTATTGGAGGCTATTTGTTGGGCGATAAATTTCTTGAAGATTCCTATTGCGAGGAACTAATGCGCTACAACAATGATATTTTAGAGGCCAGCTCGAACATAGCCATAGCGTATGGTAACATCTACGTAGTTAAACCTGGCAATGGACACCATCCCAATAAAGATGGCAGAAGTAGAAAATACAATGCGGTTTATGTCATGCAGGATGGCAAGTACGTGGAGCGAATCGAAGAAAATGGCATTCTACCCGTTGGAGTTCAGCCAAAAACTCTTCTGCCCAATTATCGGTTTTTTGACGATGAGCGCTATTTTTTTTCATTGCCGGATGTTGCAACAGACTTTGGAATGGAAATCAGCGATTTGTTATCACCTTTCCTGATTTCGGTAGGGGATCAAAAAATTCCTGTTGGGATGGAGTTGTGTGAAGACCTTTGGTGTTATGACTACAGGGCTAATGGAGAACCAATAAATATTACCAAAATACTCATCGAATCAGGTGCTGAAAAAATCGTTAATCTATCGGCATCGCCATGGACCTTTATGAAAAACAATGCAAGGGACAGGCGTGTAAAGTACTTGCAGCAGCAGTCTGTCCCTTTCGTCCCTTATTATTATGTGAATTGTGTTGGGGTGCAGAATAATGGTAAAAATATTGTCACGTTTGATGGCGGTTCTACGGTGTATAACCAAAATGGGGATCCGTGTATATTATCCAAGAAGGGCTGGAAAGAAGAACTGATCATCATTGATAACAAGGCTTCATTCACTTCTAAAACCAGGGATATTGGAAATACCATCAGGGAAAAATACTTGGCCATAACCAACGGATTGAAAAATTCGACAAATATCCTAGGGGACGATCCGCGTTTTGTTATTGGTTTAAGTGGCGGAATCGACAGTGCTCTGGTGGCTGCGCTTTTAGTGTTGGCATTTGGTAAGGAAAAAGTCATTGGCGTTAATATGCCTTCGAGATACAATAGTGCCAAAACCAAAAATTCGGCAAAGACACTCGCACATAATTTAGCTATTGACTATTTGGTACTCCCTATCGAGGCTATGGTGAAAGAAAACACAGCTATTTTGGAACAAGATGGGCAAAAACTGAGCGATTATCATTTGGAAAATGTACAAGCAAAGATTCGAGGAACTTCTATCCTTTCCAATCTCTCCGCCAAATACAACTGTTTCTTTACCAATAACGGCAATAAACTGGAAATTGCCCTGGGATACTCCACCCTCTATGGCGATTGGGGAGGTGCCATAGCTCCCATCGGTGATTTGACCAAAACAGAAGTGGTAGCCATGTGCCATTATATAAACGATACTGTATTTGGGAAAGAAATTATACCTGAACTTTTATTTCCCGATGCATTGTGGCGGTTTAAGGAAGATCAGATTCAACCCTCTGCCGAATTGAAAAGCAATCAGGTCGATCCGATGAAGTTTGGATACCATTGCAAATTATTGGAAGCGGTAACTGACTATCAAAAAAAGGTCATAGAGGATATCATGACCTGGTACCTGGAGGGTACCCTTCATGAAAAATTGGGCATCAGTTTTGAGCTGATGCAACGGTGGGGAATTGACGAACCGGAAGCGTTTTTAAGAGATTTGGAATGGTTTTATGACACTATCCAAAAAAATGTTTTTAAACGCGTGCAGTCTCCCCCAATTATCCTGACCAGTAAATCTAGCTACGGGTATGACATCCGGGAATCACTCTTACCTATCTTAAAAACAAAACGGTTTAAGAAAATAAAGCATAAAATCAATGCTATCAACAAATACGGTACAATTCAAGTCAAATAACTCACAGTTGAATAAAGTTTTGACCATACTTTGATTTTTTGTTTTATGACGCGCAATAGTAAAGGAGATAAGGCAGATTCAGCTTTGCCGCTGGTGTTAGAATCTTACTTTTTAACAACAATGGTACTTTTTAGAAACAGTCAACATAATTTCAGAATATTTATTCCGAAAAGTAGTTGCATATAAGACTGTTTCCAGTAACAGTATCTTTCCTAATACACTTGTTGTCGTCCATTAGTAGACTTTCGTATTTAGTAGATGAAGGTAGTTTATTGGGTCCATTGGGAACGAAAAGGTTTTAAAATTTTTAAACCGAAGACTATTTCATGAGAATTAAAGCCATTTGATTTATCCCATCCCATTTGCCATTTTATTGTGATTTTATAAGTTGATCATTGGCGAATGGAATTTCCTGTATCTTTAGGTAAACTATTTACAATGAAGTTAGTCTACCGCATACTGATTTTAATTGTGGCCTTGACGGTCCTTAGTGTGTGGACGTTTCGAATGAAAGCCAGTTCTATATTCAGAGGAGGGAGTGCCACCAATATGATAGAGGAATTTGAAGCATATGGGTTGAGTGAAACGCAAATGTACGTGGTTGGCACCTTTAAGATTTTGGCTGCAATCCTTTTGTTATTAGGACTAAGGTTTCCAAAATTGGTAGTGGTTGGTGCCTCCACTATGGGGGTTTTTATGATAGGGGCCATTTCAATGCATATATCTATTGGTGACGGAATCATTCCTACCTTGCCCTCATCTTGGATGCTTTTCTGTTGTATTACTATTCTTTTGCTACATAAACGTTTGCACATCAATATGGGGAATGGTTAATTGTTGAAGGCTTTAGGTTCGTACCTCTTGAACAGGAACAAATCATCTTCAAATTTTAGATTATCATCGTCGAGGTATACGAGTGGCAACTGCTATAAGGTAAAGATGTTCTTTCCTTGATCGTATTTCTAAATATTGATATTGAACTTAACAATAATCATATATCTTATTTTCAATTTGTTTAGGTAATTTTATAAAAAATTAAACAAAATGATGCATATTGGTAAACAGTTTCCGAATCTCGATGTAAAAGCAATGGATTACATGGGAGATACCTTAACAATCAATGCGCTAAATGAGGCGAGAGAAAAGAAAATGAAGGTGTTGCTTTTTTGGTATCCTAAAGATTTTACATACGTATGTCCTACAGAACTACATGCTTTTCAAGAAGCCCTGCCAGAGTTTGAAAAAAGAAATACCCTTGTAATAGGAGCTTCTTGTGATACTCCCGAAGTTCATTTTGCATGGTTAAACACCGCAAAAGACAATGGAGGAATAGAGGGCATTACCTATCCATTAATTGCGGACAGTAATAGAAATCTTTCTTCCACCCTTGGCATATTGGATAGTACGCCCAAAAATCATGTCAATGGTGAAACGCTAACACTACTTGATGGAGACCATGTAACCTTTAGGGCAACCTATCTAATTGATGAAGAAGGCACGGTATTTCATGAAGGAATTAATCATATGCCCCTCGGCCGAAATGTACAGGAATATATTCGGTTGGTAGATGCTTACACGCATTTTCAACAAAAAGGCGAAGTATGTCCAGCGAATTGGGAAGATGGAGAAAGGGCTCTGGACGCTAATAGTAAATCTGTGGCCGACTACCTATCCGCCTCTGCAAATTAATTCACTTTTTTATTTGCAAATAGATTTTAATCACATAATTCATTAAAAATGGTAACAGAATTAAACACCGATACGCTACAGGACCTAATTGAAGAAAATGATAAGGTCGTAGTTCAATATTCTGCTTCATGGTGCGGAAATTGTAGAATCATGAAACCTAAGTTCAAAAAAGAAGCATTGGATAATCAGGACGTACTTTTCGTCTATGTAGATGCTGAGAAATTTCCAAATTCCAGAAAGTTGGCGGATGTTAGCAATTTACCAACCTTTGCCACTTTCCAAAACGGTCAATTCAAAAATCAAGTGCAAACAAACAAATATGATCTTTTAAAGGGACTAGTAAATGAAATTACCAGTAATTAAGAGCCTCGGGGCTTTCATAGAAAATAACGACGAGGACTTCATCCACGAAACTTTGGAGGTTTTGGAACATGTAAGTGAAGTTTCAAGTTTAAATGATCAGGAATTAAATGTCATAGGAGAATTGATCAGTAATATGTACGGAGCACTCGAAGTTCAAAAATCCATTAAAGATGGGGTGCAGCAAAAAGAAGCATTAAATGGTTTTATGCAAAGGGTCATGGGCTCTATTGACAACTAGAAATAGCGAGATTACCTTTTAAAGGTACTAGGTAGCTAGTACACCTGGAATATATAGTATTCGTTTTGACGAGCTGCTGCTTTCAAATTTAACCAACATATACGAACGGAAGTAAAACGTTTTGCACTGGTGTGCCTAACGCTCAAACAATTGAGCACCAATTTTCAAATGTTGTTCTTACACTACAAAGCATTTTTATTCAAAATAAGAGTCGTATTGTCATTTATATTTTTTTCATAACAATATTGTTCGACGTCTTAAACAGTTGCATAAAAGACAATGTAAGTACTATGGACGTAGCAAAACCCATTATCGCCACGGTGAAGAAGACAATTCCTGCAAAGCTTAAGTTCTTAAACCATTGCTCAGAGAGTTGCACCAAAAATGCCGGATTAATTTCCGTAGTATACACCGCAAAGAAAACGGTAAATAGCAGTGTTGCCATAAATCCAGTAACAATACCGGTCGAAAAACCCTTGTTGTAGTTAAAAGTTGCACCTTCTTCCAACCGCCGATATTTTATTGCTTCATAAATGCCAAACCCTGTAATAATTCCATTGAACAAACTGAAAAAAATATTGGTGTGCAGATTGAACAAAGACAGCACAAGGAAATACGCTATTAGGGATCCACTGGTGGCTAAACCAAAACGAATGGGAAGGGTGAAATTTTTCATTTTATCTTGAAGTTTATGATACGTTTATAACAATTAATACTGTAGAGAGTACAAGGA
This sequence comes from Bacteroidota bacterium, assembly GCA_039184805.1. Lineage (GTDB taxonomy): Bacteria > Bacteroidota > Bacteroidia > Flavobacteriales > Flavobacteriaceae > Flagellimonas. The sequence continues at coordinate 6,640 of JBCDAX010000063.1, forward strand.
AGGAAAACGCAGGGAATGATCTTTTTAAAGGGTCTTTTACCTTGATGTGCATAGCTATGGCACCAGCCATCAAAATAGCCATTATCCCGGCTGCGGGCAAAGTAAGTTGAGGCACCCAAATGGAAACCAGTAGCATCGTGGCTGCTAAAACCTTAAGACCTCCCACAAGATAAAGCATGGTTTCGGACAAGCCATATACCTCAAACTCTTTTTTCATGTTTGTCGCTTGTCCACCACGCCATGAAGTAGGTTTGTTAAATCGTAAAAACCAAACGTTCGCAATGCTAAAAAATATAAAAACCTTTATTATGATAGCTACATATTCCATCTTTGTATTTTTAAAATAATGCGCGTTTTTTTCGAACTTAAATGGTAATAAATTCCCCAACACTCATAGTGGGCATTCTATGCTCTGCAATTTCATTTCTCTTTTTCGGTTATTCCTGTCTGACCTCGCCATTTATGGTAGCAGAGTTCAAAAGGTATGGGCTCAATAAATACCGTCGCCTTACCGGTAGCTTACAGATTTTGGGAGGCCTAGCCCTCCTAGGGGGATTATTTTATGTACCCCTTACCGTGATTGGCAGTGCGGGTCTCTCAATTCTAATGTTCATGGGACTAGCGATCCGCATTCGTCTTAGAGATAGTTTCATTCAATCGACACCTGCATTATTCTATGCAGTGCTTAACATGGTAATCCTTATAGCGATTTTACAAGGTTTCAACTAAATTTTCCTTTAAGTTAACCAATAATGTTGTCTTTACTTCTGGACAGTGAGATAAAAACCCATCATTCCCTTAGGTAGGCTGAATACATCCACACTAATTTTTCTTGTTCCCGGATATAGTCACTCATTTGGGCATTTGTTCCCTCGTCATCGATTTCAGCAGAAAGAACAAGAATATGGCGTTGTTTTGCAAGCAGCGTCTTAAAAGCCGTCAGTATTTCTTCAATTGCCCTTCTACCGTTGGTGACCTGGTCACTTTCAGATATTCTTGAAGTATTGAGATAATCTGTAAACTTATGTTGGGGTGCGTATCCGAGGGTCAAGATTCTTTCGGCCACTTCATCTATCTTCACGAAAAGGTCGTTATACAATTCTTCAAATTTTAAATGTAATTCGAAGAACTTATCACCACTGATGTTCCAATGATAGCCCCTTGTATTTTGGTAAAAGGTAGAATAGTTGGCCAGTAAGTCGTTCAGAAGGTCGGCCAGCTCTTTACTTTTTTCCGGATGTAGCCCAATCGCGTTTAAATTGTCAACTTCCATAGTATGTTGTTTTGTTTTTAAGTTTTGATTCTAGTTTATGGTTTGAACCGGTGCACGATATCACGAGCCTTTTCTTAGGAATAGGTTCATAAAGAAAAGGCGGGCGGTGACTCTCCTCTTATATAATGGATCAAAGACTAAACTGCCCATTTCCTTAGTGACACCCCCGAACTCATGAATTTATGGGCTATGGTGTTTCAACCCGAAAAATCGTTGAGTTCGAACGGTCTTCACAAATAACATATTCCAATCGGTTTATGGCATCACCACAGTATCGATGGCATGTATTACACCATTTGAGGCTTCTACATCGGTCAATATAATAGTAGATGTGCCGCCTTTGGCGTCGGTCAAGATTACATTATCACCATCAAGGGAAGCTGTAAGCGTATTTCCTTGTACTGTAGTAATAACAAAAGAACCATTGTTATCCTGAATGGCCTTGACAACATCGGCAGCTTTTACATTGCCAGATACCACATGATACGTCAAAATGGAGGTAAGGGTCCCTTTGCCTTCGGGCTTTAGCAATGCATCCAAAGTACCTTCCGGTAATTTTTCGAATGCTGCATTAACGGGAGCAAATACCGTGAATGGACCTTCACCACTTAATGTCTCCACCAACCCCGCAGCTTTCACAGCGGCCACTAGTGTCGAAAAATTCTCATTACCTGCAGCTACACCGACTATGTTAGGTGTCTCTACCTCAATTACTTCTTCCTTTTGAATTTCACTTTCTGTAGTTTCAGTTTCCTCAGTAGTGTTTTTCTTTTTCGTATCCCCACAGCCATAAGCAGTCATTAGACCACCAATTAAAGTTAGGACCAATAGTTGTTTTTTCATGTTTCGATTTTTTAGTTCGTATAAGATTACATAAATTTTTTACATTTTTGTTTAACATAAAGTTAAAATGATTAAACAAAATGTAATTTATAAAAAGTCTATTTAAAACTAAATCCATATTTTAAAAGGATATTGCTCTTTACGTTTGAAAATATAGGGGGAGGGCAATAGTTGAAATCGCTAAGTAAAAAGAAGGCATTTTTTGGGAAAGTGAGTGAAATCTTGGTATCGTGATAGATAAGGTTAAGGGCCACCCCAAGTGCAATCAAATTAACTAACTACATTCCATAGCAATGTTTCCCCCGTCACGCGCCATTGGGAATGGCCAATAAACACTAAACTTCAGGCCTACCCTTCAATCGCTTTTCAATCTTTCTTTTCTTGATGGTTATCCTTTTCATGGCATCCATCAGTTTGGAATCCTGAGTTTTTTTGTAAATCTCGTTGATGGTTAGCACAAGCTCTTTGGCCTTTCTTGAAGCAACAACCCTGTCACTTGTGGACATATGGCTCATTTTCATCCTCTCAAAGGCTTCTACTTCCATTGACAGTTGCTCATTCATTTTGTTTATCTTTTTACAGCATACATTAAACAGATACAAAATTAGCTTACTAGTTGCTTGACTGCCATATAAATTTTCAGATTTAGATTTTTAAAGTTTATCTTGCCATTTCAGGGCTCACTTCGTTGGTCAGTGGTTTTCCTACCGAAAATTCATGGATATTGCGAAGGGTAGTGGATACTATTTCCGTCATGGCCTCTGCAGTAAAAAATGCCTGATGCGAAGTTATGAGCACATTGGGAAAACTATTCAGTCTTAAGATGGTATCATCTTGGATTATCCTTTCGGAAAGATCTTCAAAAAAGAGATTTTCCTCTTGCTCATAGACATCAATTCCGAGATATCCTATTTTTTTATTCACAAGTGCTTGTAGTACGTCGGAAGTCTTTATCAAAGCACCACGACTTGTATTGATAATCATTACACCGTTCTTCATTTTGGAAAGGGAAGATTCACATATCATGTGTTTGGTCCTTGGAGTCAAAGGACAATGAAGGGAAATAATGTCGGAGGACTCAAAAAGGGCATCCAAGTCCGTATACTTGATACCTTTTTCCATTAAAGACTTTGAAGGATAGAGGTCATGGGCAATCACATCGCAACCAAAACCCTTAATAGTTTTAGCGAACGCAGCGCCAATCTTACCTGTCCCAATTACCCCAACTGTTTTTCCCGCCAGATTGAAACCCATAAGCCTATCCACTGAGAAATTTCCTTCTCTTACCCTATTATACGCCTTGTGGGTTTTTCGATTCAATGTCAATATCAAGGCTAAGGAATGTTCCGCAATGGCTTCAGGGGAATAAGCAGGAACTCTGACCACCTTGATTTCGTACTGCATGGAACTTTTAATATCAACGTTATTAAATCCGGCGCATCGCATTGCGATCATCTTAACCCCATTGTTGGCCAACTTACGGATAACTGTAGAATCGAGATTGTCATTGACAAAAGCGCAAACTACCTCATATCCAAGACAAAGGTTGGCGGTGGATTGATTCAAGGCCGACTCAAAAAAGGTAATATTGAATCGATATTCAATGTTCAAACTTTCAAAGTATTCCTTGTCGTAAGGTTTTGTACTAAAAAAAGCTACTTTGATGTGATTCCCATTAGGGTTATTGCGTTTAGTCATTGTAATACCATTTCAATTCTGCTCGATAGTATTCTATCCCTTTTTCGTTTTCCTCAAGTCTAATGACATGATTGACCAATTGATATTGGAAGCTGATTCCTTCGAATTTTTCTTTGACAATGCTCAGATACTCTCTAACGATAAACATAAGGTCGGGGGCCACCAAGTTAAATTGTTGAATAAGCCTTTTTCGCTCTGTACTAGCTCCTGGATACATTTTAATAACAACGGGCGGTTGCATGTGACCATTTAGGATTCTTTGCCATGCTTCCCTATAATTGTAGGTGATGGTAATCAAGTTGCCATTTAGGGTCAAGCGTTGAACGTGTTTCGTAGTCATTTTTTTTTGTAAAGATACAATGGGGATATTTTTGTTTAATGATTTTAAGTATTAATTAAACAATATTTACTCCTCAATGAAGGATTATAACTGAAATTCGAAGGAGTCAATGGTACATTTGAGAATACCGGCACTTTTGTCCTTTAATGGGCCGAATAACGGGACAACAAAGGATATTTTAAATTTCCAATTTAAACCCGTCCCGTTCTCAGTCTTTTTTAGTTGTCCCACGAATTAACCTTTTATGGGACCGATTTCTTGAACCAAATTATCAGTGAAAACTAAAATTCATTTTAAGAGGAGTAGCTTAGGAAATTACTCTAGAGTCATTTGGTTTCTTGTTTTTAGACTCCATAACGTCC
>JBCDAX010000064.1:0-11094 GCA_039184805.1 Bacteroidota bacterium
CACCACCAGGTCAAAGACCTATGCGAACCGTAGTGGATAATATGGGAATGGGCACACATATTGACCCTTACAATCAGCAGTTAGCTGAAATTCATAATGGATTGTTCAATGCATTTGGCATGGGAGACATGCTGAATCTAAAGGTGAAATAGGCTAATGGTTAAAGGGGCTAAGATTTCTCTGCCGCATTGTTTTTCCAAAAAAAGTAGACCAAAGGAGCAAAGGAAAAAGCCAACAGAATAATAGTCGAGCGCTGGAATAATGGGTGAATTAAATTTCCTATCAGCACCAAAACCCAATTGGTAATCAAGACTATTTTAATTTTCATAGGAATGGTTTTGTTCCAAAACAAGGTGATGGTCAATAAAAACAGGGCTAAAAATACGAGGTTGGGCAGTTTGTAAAACAGGATATCTACCAAAGGAGTTTTGAATAAAAGAGGATGCACCTTTAAGGCGTCCCCTCCAGTTTGAGCTAGAAGAGGCATTACAAAATCAATGGCATACTGCCCTGCAAGAAGTACACTGGTGGAGCCGATTACTAATACCAAAACCGTTGCAATTGCACCTACGATTCTATGCTTAACCATAAGACGAATTCCAGTGGCAGCCGGAATTAAAAAAATAGTACTAAACAATAGCAGTACATGGGCACCTAACCAATCACTTTCGTGGCTTATTAATTTTTCAAAAAAGGAGCCGGAAGCATTATCCACTTGAAGCAACCAAATCATGCCCAAACCGGCCAATAGAAAGTTTAAAGGAATGGAAAGTAATCCGAGTTTTCGAAGAGTTGTCATGGTTTTACAGGTAAAGACATGGAAAACAGAGAACTGTTACAGTTTAATTCAGAAAACGCTCGGACTGATGATTTTTGAATAAATTAATCCTTAAAACACCCCTATACAATTTTAAAAACCAGAACCCTAAATGAATTTAGCTCAACTCTTGGCAAACCGGTTAAAAGAAGTACTCACCGAGGGCAAATGGGTAATTGGCACCAATTTTAAGGGGCAAATTGAAGATTTGAGTTGGAAAGAGGCCACCCACAAAACGCATGGGCTGAACACCATTGCCGATTTGACTTTTCATACCAGCTATTATATAGCGGGTGTTGTAAATGTGCTGGAAGGGGGCAATCTTGAGATTCGGGATAAATATAGTTTTGACTACCCGCCTGTTGAATCTGAACAAGATTGGAAAAACCTGGTGAATAAATTTTGTACAGATGCGGAACGGCTTATCCAGTTGGTGGAAAACCTACCGGAAGAAAAACTACAAGAAACCTTTGTGGACGAAAAGTATGGGAGCTATCTCCGAAATCTCGATGCCCTAATTGAACACTCCTATTACCATTTTGGACAAGTGGTGCTGCTGCGGAAAATGATAGAAGGAACCGCGAAAGAATAGATGAGCTTGCGTCATTTCTAGTGCTTTTTGAAGTCTGAGCGAAAAAAAGTACCCGCCTTGCCGTCGAGGTAGATATCAAAAAATAGATTTGCGCACGATATTTTTAAGGATATTTCAAATACCGCCATAAACAGGTATTGGCACTGGTATTTTCAATGAAAATTTGCGAACTTCATCATAAAGGGAACAACCAATTAGCCAAACTTGAAAATTACGTTAGATATTGGACAAGACTTAAGAAAGGAATTTCAAAGGGCAATTGATTCAGATTCCTTCCTTCCCGCATCAGGCTACTCCATGGATAAAATCAAAAAGGTCCAGTTTCCTGACCAAACAGAGTTCTACTACTTTGCCCTGGTGGAACATAAAATCCCAATTTACATGACCAGTACCAATGCAAAGGATAGTGAGTGGTATTTGATTCATATGAACATTGGGGGAGATATACACCTAAAGCAAATGGAAAAGCAGCCTGCCAATCAGCACAGGTTTGTACCCTCCGGAGTGCTATTTTATTGCCCCGGAATTGTCATCAACACCAATTTTCCAGAAGGGCACCGGTCCGAATTGGCCTCAATCCGTATTCCAAAAAGCTTTATTACCAACTATTACGAAAGTTCCTTTATCCAAGACGGACAATTACTCGTTTATGAAGATGCGGAGTATGGAATAGAAAAGAAAGTGCATGCTGCCATAAAAGCCATGGACAACAAGCTAAAGTGCCATACCATTGTGTTGGAAATCATCGAACATCTCTTCGATTCAATCAAAGGCAATGCCTCCCAATCCAAAGTACTCGCCCTGCACAATGATGATATTCAGAATCTATTGACGGCTGCCGAATATTTAAAGAATCCCCTTGCCAACACCATCCCCTCCATTGGGGAACTGGCCAAAATCGCTAAAATGAGCCCCTCAAAGTTTAAGGCATCCTTTAAACAGTTTTTTGGGCGGGCGCCCCATCAATTTCACTTCAACATCAAAATGGAGTACGCGCGGAACGAGTTGAAAAAAGGAAGAAAAACCCCTGTAGAATTGAGTCACGAATTGGAATATTCCCATCCGTCCAATTTTAGTTCGGCCTACAAAAACTACTTCAGTGTGGTACCTTCTTCGGATTATATGCGAGGTTGAATTAGCTTTCAGCACTACAATCTTGGCTTTTCCCACTACTGGAAAAGAGGAAATTGTGCTAGACTTGTATTGTACGATACAACCATTCAATAACCATTAAAAAAAACGACATGAAACTAGCACGATTATTTTGGTCCATCGGTTCTTTGACCCTCAATATTGTTATCGGGGTCTACATTTATTTAATGAGCAGTGCTCCAGCGGACCGAGCAGAAAGATTTCAATATATAAACGACAACTGGGGTTTGTATGGTGGTCATTGGAAAGTAGAGTTTCTTATTATGACCCTTATCACGGTCGGGGCATTTTACTTTGCCCTTCGAACCCTAAAAATGAGTTGGGCCATAGTATCCGTAGGGCAATTTATCCTACTACTCACTTATCCCTTTATGCTTGGTGGGTATCGGAACACCCCGCTTGAGGTTGCCGAAATGGCCAATGAGATGGCCAATACCGTCTTCATTTTTGGAAACGTAGTGCTGTTCGCAGGGCTGTTTCTAGTATATCTAAAGGATACGTATCTCAAACCTTGGCTGAAAACCGTGGCATTCTCAATTTCTGCATTCATGAGCTTGGTTTTCGTGATTATTTTTGCTGGTTTTATTACTTGGGGCCAAGCTCTGGTACTTGCGCCTTTGGCCAATGCCATATACCTTATTAATGCCTATTACGGAACCAAGATGACCTGGGAACCGCAAGAAAGCCTTCAGGCGTAAATGCTCCATATATATATTTAAGGGTTTCGGTAGCCTAGTGCGAAGGAAACCTCCAGCCCCTGCGCAATTTTTAAGAGCGTAAGCAAACGTGGATTGGCCAATGGACCATTGCCTACCTAATCAAAATTCCCGAACTTCACTTTTCGGATGTTATTGGGCATCAAAACCATTGGGAACAGTTTGAATGCAGTTCGAAGAAAAAGTAATCACATATAAAGAGAAGATAGTTTTTATCAAGCTATCCATGCCATTTTTCAACAGGACTTTAAAAAGTTATGTGGAAGATGAGGCCTGCTTTATGTTTGTCAACAAGGGAGAAGTAGGGGTTCGGACTCCAGAGGATTACTTGACCTTGAACCAAAGCACGGCCATGATCGCTAAGTGCTTAAATTATTTCTTTGAGCCTACCAATAAAAAAACCAACGATACAGGGGTTGAATCCGTAGGGGTTTTTATATACCCATCCTTGGTAAAGGATTTATTTGATTTGGATATCACTACATCCAGCCACAAAAACAATTATAATGTAAAGCAGGTTCAGGTAGATTTAATGCTTGATAATTTTAGAAAGAGCATTGACATCTTATTGGATAATCCGGAATTGGTGGATGACAGCATCATACGAATCAAACTCAAAGAGTTTGTGCAACTGATGATTAAATCCCAAAACGGCCTTTCGGAATTGGATTTTTTGGCGGCGCTCTTCCAGCCCAATGAAGTGGAGTTTAAAAAAGTCATCAAACAAAACCTATATGCCAATCTTTCCAATAAGGAACTCGCCTTGCTTACCCATTTGAGCGAGTCTTCTTTTAAAAGAAAGTTCAAGGAGGTTTTCAATGAAAGTCCGAGAAAATACATCACCCAAAAAAAGCTGGAACGAGCTGCGGAATTCCTAAAATCAAATACCAATCGTGTATCGGATATTGCCTATGATGTGGGCTTCGATTCTGTATCTACCTTTAACCGAAACTTCGCTACGCACTACGGAGAATCGCCCTCCGACTATCGCCTGAACCAAATTGGGCAGTCTTTGACCTGAATTGCGTTTTCACCCTTACACGAGCTGCTGACCTTTGTATCGTAACAAAATACAAGGGTTATGAACTATTCAAAAATTCTAAAAGTTTACTTATTTATTTCAGGATTGCTGTTAACCGCCATTGGGGGTTTAACCAGCTTTAATCCTGTAGAAATCAAAGCCAATGAAGGCATACAGCTCGCAGGAAATGCCAGCGCATTAAACGATGTCCGCTCCTTTGGAATGTTGTTGTTAGCTTCAGCATTACTATTCTTTTTAGGGAGTTTCAAAAGCACATTGAGAAAAACAGCATCCATCTCCGCTTTTCTGATTTTCCTTTCGTTGGGATTGGGAAGACTGCTCAGCATCGTATCGGATGGAATGCCTTCAGATGGCATCGTAAAGGCCACCGGACTGGAATTTATTTTAGGTGCAATAGGCTTGGTTCTTTTTATCATCAACCAAAAGAAACAAACAATCTAAATCACAAAAAATGAACAAATCGATATTGATAACGGGTGCCAATGCAGGAATTGGCAAAGAGACGGCAAGACAATTAGCCTTGCTACAGGAAACGGAAACCATTTACTTGGCCTGCCGAAATCCCCAAAAGGCCGAAATCGCAAAACAGGAACTCATTGAAGCAACCGGAAGGGATATTTTTGAAATTGTGATTCTCGATGTTTCCCAACCGGATACAGTAAAGCAAGCGGTTTCGGAATTGCCCCAAGCGATTGATGCCTTGATTTTGAATGCAGGCGGAACCGGAGGAAAGACCCCCGAAAAGCTCACCAAAGAAGGGGTAACAGAACTGACTGCAAGCAACCTCCTTGGCCATGTGGTGTTGGTTGACGAACTCATCGCTCAAGAAAAGTTGAAAAATGTGGTGCTTTTTGCCAGTTCTGAAGCGGCAAGGGGGGTTGAAAAAGTGGGGATGAAAAGACCCGATTTAAACGAGAATTCGGTAGCGGAATTCGTTTCCATTTTTGATGGAACAAAGTTTAAAAACAACTTTGACGCCTATCAAATTTACGGCTGGATAAAATATAGTGGTACCCTTTGGATGGGCAGTATGGCCAGAAAACATCCAGGCATAAAATTTATAAGTATGAGCCCGGGAGGCACCCGAGGTACCAATGGCATGAACGACCTACCCTTTTTAAAGCGTATTTTCCTGAAGCATATTGGCATGAAAATCATTATGCCCTTAATGGGCATGTCGCATTCCTTAAAGGAAGGGGCCAAACGTTTTGTGGAAGGCATCAATAACCCAAAATTTGAGAGTGGGGTATTTTATGGCAGTAAACAAAATGTGTTAACGGGGCAGCTAATCAATCAAGGCAGTATTTGGAAAGATTTGGACAATCAAACTTTTCAAAACAATGCGGATAGGGCCATCCATACCTTTGTTGGATAAGAAAATCGATTCCCCAAAAAGCATAAGATGATAGCGGTTTGGTGGTTTCCGAAGCCTTGGCGAAGGGAACGCTCAAACCGCTTTTTCTTTTTAAGGAACCCGTCATTCCCAAGGTTTCCGAAGCCTAGTGCGAAGGAAACAACCCCGCCAAAGAAACCTCCAACCCCTGCGCAATTTTTAGCAGCGTAAGTAAACGCGGATTGGTCTTACCGTTTTCAATCATATAGAGTTGGGTGCGACCTATACCACACTCAAAAGCAAAGGCCTTTTGGTCAAAACCTTTGGCCTCGCGAAGCATTTTGATTTTAGAACCTAATTTCTCTAAATATTGCTGTTCTTCCGTGTTCACTATACCGAATATCCAGAATAAATCCTTATCTTGTGTTCGGAATAACGAACAAATCTAAAATGCTCTCCTTACGAATTCTAAAAGTCTACCGAAAATTCCAACGCCGTAGGTGGGACCACAAAGTCGTTCCCGAAATCCGTTTGGAAGGGGATTGGCTCAAAGACTTGGGTTTTGAAATTGGCGAAACCATTGAGGTACAGCAAGAAAAACACCAATTGACGATTAAGTTGGTAAATGATAAGAATATTGATTAGCTTTTTGTAATAAATTTCCGAACTTCATTTTCCAGATGATATGCATTGTTTGCATAAAGTATATCTTAAACATTGTGATTAATTTAAAAAACTATGTGTATAACATTATCGGATATAATTCAAATTTTGATTTTAGTTACTCTAGTTTATACTGCGTATGCGGCTATAAAGTCCTTGAATGAAACGAAAAAAATTCATTTTAACAATCTAGATTGGAATAAAAAAAATAGGTCAGTTGATATAATGAAGGAGTTTAGGGACTTTAAGAATAAAATGAATTCTGAACTTCAATTAAATATATATACAAATAATGTAGAGCTCGAACTTGATGAGATTTTAAACAGAATAAAAAAGTCAAAATCATATGAAAGTTCACTTAATAATTATTTGAATTTTTATGAAGGAATTTCCATTGGGATTTTAAAAGGATTGTATGATGAAGAAATTATTAAATCATCAAGAAAAACAACTTTTATTCATACATATAACGAATTCAAAAACTATATTTTATATAGAAGAAAAACAAATAATTCCGTAGCATGGAGAAATTTTGAAATTCTAATTAAAAAGTGGAATAACTAAGCATAAAACTCTAAATGAAATTATAGTAACTCGTGCAAGGCATTTCAGCCAGCATCTTTCTGTTTCGACTAAAATCTCTGAACTTCACTTATTGGAGGATATGATTCATAGGAACGAAACATATCTTAACCGTAATACGCGTTGATGAAAAAACCAATACTCTTTTTACTTTTTGCTTTAAGTGCATTTTCTTCTTGCAAAGACCTTTCAACGGAAAAACAGTCAAACGAAGTACCAGAATATTATGCTGATAATTCAAAACAGCTTTATAAGCGAAAACTAAAATTTAAGGAATACGATAGTGTTTTCTACTATTACGACAATGGCCAATTGTTCAAAAAAGGTATACAAAAGAAGAACGGAAAAAGATTCGGGATTTGGAAACTACACTCCAAAAATGGGAATATTCGAGAAATAAGAGAGTGGTTTGTCATCAAAGGACACTCTAGAATTAATCGTGCTTGGTTCTTAGACGAGAAAGGAGACACTCTAGCATGGAGACATCAAGATTCAATTTTTGACCAAAAGGAGTTTGTTCATGACACGATTGGAGAAAGGGCGACGTGTTATGACCTCATTTATTTTAGAAAAGACACATTGGAACTCGACGAATCATTAAAAGCATATGCTTATTTCAGGTCTCCTCTTTTGGATGAACAAGACTCCCAAGCAATGGTTTTAATTGCAAAATCAAAGACAAACTTTAATGACGACTTTTCAAATGAAAAAGAAGTGGAATTGGATACGTTTTACAACCTAACAATCGACACAATAAATCAAAAATGGTTCAGGGGTGTGGAGAAAAAGTATTTTACCGTGTTTGGATACTATTTTGACACTCCAGGTGAAAAGTTGCTACGAGGATACATGCTAGAATATGCGACTGGAGAATTTGAGGATGGAATAGACAGCTTAACGTCAAAGAAATACTTTGAGAAGAAGATTTTCGTTAGAGATACGATAAAATGAAATCCCTGCGTTCACACGAGTTTGTAACTTGTGAAAAACCCTTCCAACTTTTACCTTTATCCCCCGCTGGCGCGAGTTTGCAACTCGTGCAAGGCCACTCCAACGTGTCCCTACTTTGTTTTCGCCAAAATTCCCGAACTTCACTTACCAATACCTAACTTGTTTCAGTATCAGAGGAGATACTTCGTTAAAACAAAGCACACCTTAAATGCTAGGCTCAATAGTGACAAAAATCTGTGGACAAATTAAAATCTGAAATAAAACGACTTTCAAACGGAACAGATTCTGATATTCAAGAAATATATGATAATCTGACATTGACCATGCTTGAAAAAGGCGATTTTTTGCTGAAACAAGGACATATCTGCAATCAGTATTTCTTTGTTGAAAGTGGAGCGGTTCGACTTTACTACTTGAAAGAGGATAAGGAATTTACTGTTTGGCTGGGTCAGGAGGGGCAGATATTCACCGAATTGGACAGTTATCTCTATCAAAAACCTGCCCTCGTTTCCATTGAAAGTATCGAAAAAAGTTTGGTCTATCGGATTACCAAAGAAAAAAGCGATAATCTGGCGTTAAAGTCTGTCGCCTACAATACACTTTTACGAAGAACCGTAGAAGAGGCTTTTGCGAGTATGTCGAGAAATATCATATCCTTTCAAAGTGAAGATGCAAAAGAACGTTATCGTAGGGTAGAAAAAGAAAAGAACTGGCTTGAAAAATATCCTTTGAAATATGTTTCGAGCTTTATTGGGGTTACGCAAAGTTCTTTAAGTAGGGTAAGAGCAAAAAAAGATTGATTTTTTGCCATAGGGCAAAGATTACGAAATCCATCATTTTTAGTTTTGTAACGGTTTACAACAAAACAAGAAAAATGACAGCAACAATCTTACTTTCAATAGGAATCGGCTTTTTAGCAGCACTACTAATCTTGGTCTTTAAACTTCCTGTCAAAGTTCAATACGTTGAGGAAATCAAAGTAGACGCCCCTATAAAAAAAGTTTATGATGCCGTTAGGTTTCAGGAACAGTTAATGGAATGGTCCGCTTGGCCATCTGAAACCAATTCACAATGTGCTGTCAAAAATGTAGATGGGCAAATTGGAGCACAAACGGTCTATTTGCAGAAAGGAAAGCAGTTCGGCTACCAAGAGGTAACAGAGGTTGTCGAAAATGAAAAGATTAGTTTTTACCTCACCAGTAAGGCACCTTTTGAGCAGGACACGAGAATGCACTTCTATTTACGACAAATCGAGGAGAATCAAACCAATGTTTCTTTGTACTTTGACAATACATTAAAAAGACCGAGCCATATATTTCCACATATGTTTGGAATAATTAGCTGGACTCATAAAATGCATTTGAAAGACTTGGCCGGTCTTAAAAAATATACAGAGTCGATTAAATAATGGAATCATATCAAGGCAAACAATCTATAAAACAGCTCGAAAAACGAAAAGGCGGTTATTTTTATTTAAAGATGGATTCAGAAATAATTGAACAATTCAGCCGTAAAAGGGCTACCCGACTGATTTGCACTATTGACAACAATGTGTCATACCGTTGCGGGCTTAACCATTTGGGCGATGGAAATTACTTCATCATTCTTGCTAGCAAATATCTTGAAAAACTACAAAAAGAACTTGGTGATACAGTTGAATATAAAATTGAAAAAGACCCTGACCAATTGGGAATTGATATGCCCGAAGTGCTAGCTGTTTTCCTGGAACAAGAGCCTGAATCTAAAAAAATCTTTGACGAGCTTACTGATGGCAAAAAACGAAGTTTAATTTATAGCATTCTTAAAATTAAGGATATCGACGGCCAAGTAAAAAACATTCAGGAGTTCATCATAAATGAGAGAAGGAAAATAAAATAGCGAAAAAATGATACCCTCGCTAGCGCAAGTTTGTAACTCGTGTAACGGCACTACAACCGCCCCCTTCTTGTTTTAAACAAAATTCCCGAACTTCACATAGAGGAATATTTAGCCTAAAACCACACTCTATTCTAAACGGTAAGCAACATGAAAAGTAGCATAAGAATTTTGATTATAGCAATCACCTTTGTATGGGTAGGAATGGTATTGGGAATCTCCTTTCTTGAGGCCCCTTTAAAATTTCAAGCCCCAAATATTACCACAGAGCTGGGCTTGGGCATTGGCAAATTGGTTTTTTCGGCTTTAAACAAAATAGAAATTTCATTCTCCATTTTGCTATTAGTTTTCCTTTGGCGGGGAAAGTTCGCTATAAAATCAATGTATTTATATGCGGGTATTTTTGGCATTATTCTGGTTCAATCCATTTGGCTGATTCCCGTATTGAACCAAAGAGCGGATGTAATTATTTCCGGTCAGGAGGTAAGCCCATCCTTTCACCATATAGCGTATGTAATCATTGAGGTTATCAAAGTAGTATTGCTCATAACGGCCGGGGTCAAGTTTTTAAAGTCGACAGAGTCAAAATAACAATAAAAAACACGGGTGGGTGGCAATGCTGGCACGAGTCTGCACCTTCTGCAAGCCCGCCCCAACCAACACCTTCTTGGTTTCTGACCAAAATTCCCGAACTTCACTTACAAATCATAAGAATGGATTTCTATTCTTATGAACTAGTCATCATAAAACAAAACAGAACATGAAACAAATAATTGCATTGCTCGTATTCGTATTGCTTTTGGGCGCAGGTTGCCAAAACAAAAAAGAGGTTCCTACTACATCATCCATAGAAGTATATGCAGATTCACTATTTCAAGCAAGTGTTGATAGTTCGCAAATTGCGGGGGGAGCACTATTGGTTTTTCAAAACGGGGAAACACTATTAAAAAAATCGTACGGCTATTCCAGTTTGGAACTAACAGTGCCAATGCCGGAGGATGGGCAATTTGAAATTGGATCAGTAACCAAACAATTCACAGCGGCGGCCATCTTAAAATTGGTCGAAGCCAATAAACTTTCTTTAGAAGATGATTTCACTGATTACCTTCCATTTGATACCAAAGGAAGAAAAATCACAATTAACAACTTACTGAATCACACCTCTGGAATTCCCAGTTATACGGAAATTAGAGAATTTTGGGACCTATCCATTCAGCAGCACCCACGTGATTCTCTTGTGCGTATGGTAGAGCAAAAGGATTTTTTATTTGAACCCAATGAAGCATTGATTTATAATAACTCCGCTTACTTTTTTCTTGGCTTAATTATAGAAAAGGTAACGGAACAAAGCTATGAGGAATTTCTAAAGCA
>JBCDAX010000065.1:0-11051 GCA_039184805.1 Bacteroidota bacterium
GATTCCCAAGAAATGGTGAATAGTATCGAAATTTATCACGCCGTCCACACACAGAATGAAACACGTGCGCCCATACGCACCATGTTGTTTGAGGAAATGGATGGAGAATCCACTTTGCTGGCAAGTTATACCTGCACACCTTTAGTGTCCATTCCTGTCGATAAAATTGAAAACGAAGCGGATATTAAAGGAAAGACCATCGCAGAGCTTGGTTATGGAAATACCCCAATAGATATGCTGGTCGTTACCACGCAGGGTTTTGACGGTTCAACTAGTAAAAGTCTCATAGTGACCAACAAAAACAGGGGTGGAACAATGATTCCAATAGAATCGGTAATTGCAGGTTTTAAGGATAATGGAATGGCAGGGCAACGCGCCATGTTTGCATCGGGTTTGGAAGGTATCCAAGAAATTCCTACGGCAAATGTTATGCAGGTAGATATACAAAACCCTCAGATGTTGGGAATAGTACGTCGGAATATTGAAACGGGAGGTATTGATCTGGTTTCAGAATTAACAGGCACATTTCTAAGGTTAAGTGATTTTATCTCGGAATATGATTTCCCAGATTATAGGTATCCAGAGGCACAAGCCGGAACCAAGCAATACCATGATATGGTAAAGCAAATGGAGGGCTATTCGGATTTAACTTCTGAGAAAATGGGAAGATAAACCGCTCCCCTTTAATACCGGTTTAGACAATGAAATTCTATGTGTTTTTGCTGTTACTGCTGACCGCTTGCTCTACGCAAACGGAAAAACCCTATGTACAAGCCGTTTATCCTACCTCCAATGTGCTTCCTGAGAACTTACTTCGGTTATATGTCCAATTTTCCCAACCTATGAAAACCATAGGGAACATTGAAAAGATCAAACTTATTGATGAGCAAGGAAAGGAAGTACCAGACGTATTCTTTAACAACGTGTATGAACTCTGGAATAAGGAACAGACACAACTCACATTAATTTTAGACCCGGCACGAGTGAAAACAGGTCTCAAGATTAACGAATCTTTGGGGCGTGCCATTGAAGCCAGTAGAAATTATAAATTGGTTATTGAAAATTTGGAAAACATCCATCATGAAAAAATGGCAAGATCCTTTCAAAAACGAATAAGGGTGGAAGAGGTGGACCTGATTATTCCTGAATCTGAAAATTGGAATTTGGTTATCCCCAAAGCAAAAAGCAAAACAAATTTTGTAGTGGAATTTCCACAAATCTTGGATTACAATTCCTTGAAGGAACGACTACTTGTTACCGACAGTAAAAACCATCGTATCGAAGGCATCGTCTCTATTAAAAACCAAGAAACCGAATGGAATTTTCAACCTACAAAAACTTGGGAATCCGGAGACTATATTTTACATGTCAATACTCGTTTAGAAGACCCATCTGGAAATAACCTAAATGGGTTATTTGACCATAAAACAGGAAGCTTAAAGTATAGAAAAGAAGGTATTGTTAAAAAAATCCCTTTCACCATAAAACCATAAATAATGAAATCAAAAGATGTTTTTCAGCCATTGCCAATTGTACTAACCCTCTTACTTGTCATGGGGTGCAAACAAAACCAAAACGCCGAAAAAGATGCAATGGCCACTATTGCATCTTCACAAACAGAATCGCAACACACTGCATCAACAACGGAAACATTTTTTCCCGGATTTAGAGATATAGATGTTGTCATAGATAGCTTGAACATTCATGCGGTGGTGGGTGGTTCAGGAGAGCCTTTGTTATTGTTGCATGGCGCACCTGAATCTCATGTAATGTGGCGTGATTTAGCACCAAAGCTGGCGAAAAAATTTACTGTAATTGCACCGGATCTAAGGGGTTATGGACGAAGCGACAAACCACGAGAAGGCAACTATTCCAAGAGGCGGATGGCGAAAGACCAAATAGAACTGATGAAGGAATTGGGGTATGATTCCTTTCTTATAGCTTCGCATGATAGAGGTTCCCATGCGGCCAGAAGATTAGCCAAAGATTACCCAAAAGCTGTGAAGAAGATGGTAATCATGGACGTTGTGCCTGCAACTTATGTCTGGGAGCATATAGATGGTAAAGTGGCGAATAGATTCTGGGCTTGGATATTTTGGACGCAACCCTATCCTTTGCCAGAAAACCTAATGGGACCACAAGCTGCAGCATTTGCTAAAACAGCTGCTGGCGATGATGTGGAGGCAGGTGAAGATTATGCGGCCACTAATGGAACAGCAGATGCCTTTCATGCTATGTGCGAAGATTATAGGGCTAGTAAAGGTATTGACATGGAGCATGATAAAGCGGATGCCCATATAAAAATTGATGTTCCCACCTTGGTAATTTGGGGTAAAAAATCAAACACTGGAAACTTCGACTACCCAACTATCTGGAAAAACGAAATCAATGACGTTTCCTTTTTAGAATTGGATGCCGGACATTTTATCGTAGAAGAAAAACCGGAAGAAGTATTCGAAGCAACTTTATCATTCTTAATCAAGTAGATTCCACAAGATATAAGCGATTAATACATATGAAAAATAAAAATATCCTTTTAACTGGTGGGCATTCAGGAATGGGCCTTGAATTAACAAAAATACTTAAAGATGAAGGTCATAAGATTGGCTTGATTGTTAGGAATAAAAAAAGGGAAAATGATGCAACAAAGGAATTGGGCAACTCACCTCAAATAGCCTTTTTTTTCGCTGACTTGGGCAAGAGAGAGGATATAAAGAGTGTCTCGGAAGACCTTAAAACCAATTGGACAAAAATTGATGTTATTTTTAACAATGCAGGTGTTCTTTTAGATAAGCTATATTTTTCGGATTACGGAAATGAGTTACAGCTTGAGATAAATGCCCTAAGCCCTTACCTTTTAACACAGGAACTTCTTCCACTTTTGGAAAAATCACAAAATCCTTTAATAGTAAATACAGCAACAGCGGGTTTACAGAACAAGAAGTCAATTGATATTCCAAATTTTAAAAAGCCTAAAAAATTCACCAAACTAACAGGTTCCTATCTTGATTCCAAGTTAATCATGGTACTGTTAATGAACTATTTGAATAGTAAAAATGAAAACCTTCGCATCGTCAATGTCGACCCTGGAGCAATAAAAACAAAAATGACCGCAGGTGAAGGAATGCCTTTTTGGTTAAAACCAATCCGAAATTTATTCTTTAAATCTCCCAAAAATGGTGCCCAGAAATTATACGATGCCGCTTTTAATACAAAATATGATGGGAAAGGAATTTATATAAGTGGTGGAAAAGTGAAAAAAATGAAGATTGCTTTGAATGATAAAGAATCTGAAGAATTGTTACAATAGAGCCCAGCATTAGCATCCTATTTTTTTATCATGCATTTTAGATGCTTAAGCAGATACGATTGAAACTGTTGCCTTTCAAAAATTTGCATTGAATAAAAAGGAATAAATTATTAAAATCCATTACACAAAATTTTGCAAGGAGCTCCAATGGTTACACTAAACTTGAATTGAATGAGTAAAATCCTATTTCTCTTCCTACTTATTTCAATATCTATCTATAGTCAAAGAGTTCCAAAAGATACACTTCAATTTAAAGGAAGTTTTAATTTATCCGGAAGCCTAACAAGTGGAAAGGAATTTCAACGAACGTTTCAATTTCAGTTCGACCCAACTTTGGAAAAGCGTAACTGGAGTTTCGAGAACCAATTCAGATTTTTATTTAGTGATGCTGACAACGAGGTGTTGAATCGAAATTGGGATGCATTATCCTTGCTTAAACTATACTTCAATGGCCAGAAGAGATGGTATCCTTTTTTTGTGACCGATTTACAGACCAATTTAGGATATGAACTGGAGTTTCGATTAGGTTATGGAGGGGGATTAACCTATAAGCCCACACTGAAAAACAACAATGGATTACTATTTTCAATAGCAACGGTATATTATAGAAATAGGTATAGTGAATCAATTTTTGTCAATAGCGATCGTATTGGAAACCAAAGAAATATGCTTCGATTTCTTTTACATTATGAGGGAAGTACCCAACTACTAAAGGATAAACTCGTATTAAAATCCAATGGTTGGTTTTTACAATCCACTAGGGAAAGTGCCGACTATATTTTTAAACTGTATATAAGTTTGGAGTTGAAACTTACGGAGGTTTTTTCTTTTACCACGGATTATCGTTTCAATCATGAAAATGTAAGCTTAGCGAGTTTAGATAGCAATCAACAATTCACATCAATTGGTATTAAAGCAAATTTTAAATAGGAAGCTACATGCGAGCCCTGAAAAATGTATTGATAGGATTGGTAGCCCATGCTAACCGGATAATCGGTATGCGAGGAACTTCCTTAGCGGTTATTCGCTTTTAAACCGTATGATTTGAGACTGAAAAAGAAATTGAAAGAGAATACGATAAATACTTTCTAAAAATGAAAAAATTAGCATATTCAGTGATTGGAATCGGAGGTGTGCTGACCCTTCTTATCATAGCACAAAATATCCTTATCCCTTTTGTATATGGCATTGTCCTTTGGTTTTTGGGAAGATATTTTAAAAAGGTACTATATAAAATTCCATTGCTTCAAAAACGGGTACCTCATTGGGTTATCAGTACTCTTGTTTTTGGTATCATTTTTATGGGAGTAAGTCTAATTTCAAGATTAATTACCGATAACATTTCATCCCTATTGGCCAACGGTGAAATATATACAGCCAATCTTGATAAGGTCCTGAATAAAATTAATACTACCTTTCAAATTGACTTGGCCCAGGAGATATCTAAGTCTTTGAACGGATTTGATTATCCTACTATTCTTGGAAACATAGCCGACACCCTTTCTGGAGCCTTGGGGGATATGGTCATGATAATATTGTATGCTGTATTCCTATTCTCTGAAGAGGTCAGCTTATCTGAAAAAATAAAGAAACTCTTTGAAAGTGAGGAAAAGTACAAGAATGCATCCACAATTTTATCGCATATCAATGATACTACCAGCGACTATATTCGCCTAAAAACCTACTTAAGTCTTTTAACCGGGTTTGTAGGATATGTTTTTCTAACGATTATGGGGGTTGATGCTGCTTTTTTTTGGGCCTTCCTAATGTTCGCCTTGAATTACATTCCTACAATAGGTTCTTTAATTGCTACTCTTTTCCCCGCTTTTTTTAGTCTTGTTCAGTATGGGGAAGTAAAGCCCTTTATTATAATTTTAATTGGCCTCGGTCTTGCCGAATGGTTTATTGGTAATGTATTGGAACCTAAGCTAATGGGAAAATCCTTGAACCTGAGTCCATTGGTAACTATTCTGGCTTTAGTAGTTTGGGGTCAAATATGGGGCATCACTGGAATGCTTTTGAGCACCCCGATTACAGTAATCATGCTTATTATTTTTTCCCAATTTAAAAGTACTAGAGGTATCGCCATACTGCTTTCAGAAAATGGAGAGGTTGATTAAGTTCTTATTTCTTAATCTCTTATGGACTTTAAAACAAGAACCCAACGGTACATCAGGATTCTTTCATTAAAAAGTAAAAATGAATAAATTCATAACCGTAATGAGTCAAAGGTCTTGTTTCCTGCTATCCTTTTAAAGATAGTTTGTCAAAATTTCGGAACCCAAAAGATTCTTTATATAAGTTTTTAGCTATTGTTTAAAGTGACACAGTTGACGGTAATCTCAATATTCTTTCCAATAAATATGGGTGGAAATTTTTTCCCTAAGTCGTAATCCATTCTGTCTAAAGAGAATATCCCCGAAAATACCCCATTCTTATATTCCAATGGAATGGTCAATTCAACGCTTTTTTCCAACATTTTGAGAATGCCCTTGACATGAAAAAGGTTATTTAGCTTTTTCACGGTTATAGAATTAAAACGTATTGTTGGATACTTTTTGACATAAAAGAAATCCCAACTCCTCAAACGTTCATCCCATTTAGAATTACCGGTCTTTACAGTAACCGGAGTGAGAGAGACATCAAAAAATGAATCCTCTAAATGGTACTCATCAAAATAGATTGCTCCATCAAATCCAGAAAGGATTCCTTTCACTTTTAGTACAACTAATTTTTTAATGATAAATCGCACATTGGAATTTGAGGTATCAATGCTTAAAAATCCTGACATCCTTATCTCTTCTTATTTGTGAAATAGGTTAAGTATTCTTCGTTGAACAATGCGCCGGGAACAATTGACCAAACCACCAATACGACCCAATAAAGGGGTTCTGAAAATACACCATACCAATTTGCAAGCAGAAGACCAGCAACCATAATCACATGGGCAAGGAAGGCCCAGATGATACCTGTAACAAGGTATATTTTATATCTCGACACACGATGACGTGCCTGTTTCATTGTCCAAAAGTATAGGGGAATAAAAAGTACGATAGACGTAAGTAATCCGGGGTTATATTGAAATTTTGTAATTCCGGACGCCAAGTGGACCAGGCCGTTAATTAACATAATACCAGCCATTGCAAAGAAAGGAAACAAGTGTTTTGGACTACGCAAAACCGCTAAAAGCCCAACCAACCAGACCAGACTTGTATTTATGGCATATATCGATTTCTTGGTTAAGGGGACAATATCGCTTTGTGGTTGCCCTAAAATTTCCAAAATAAATCTGTTGTTAAAGCTGTAAAATGCATAGTGATTCCCAAAAAGATCTACCCAATGCTCTTCAAATTGATGGATAACGTAGGTAAACAAGAGAAGTAGGGCCATGAATCTAAAATCCTTCGCCAATTCACTCGACTTATTACTATCAGCGAAGGAAAATAATCCTATCAATAAAAATGGGATGGCAAATGTGCCAATTTTCATCCAGTGTTGGACTAGAAATTCAGTTTGACCCAAAGGTGCCCAAAGCATAAAAAAAAGTAATATAATGCTTGCTAGTAATGGATTTGTGAATTTCATGTCTTTTTGTTTAAATATGCTATAAGTTCACTGTTTAAATTTATCGGACACGTTCATGGCAGGACAAACAAAACTCCTGGAAGACGGCCCAGTCATAGGCAGAATCAACACGTTTCTATTTTGAAAAACTACACTAGAAGCGAGTATATTTTTACTTCCTTACTTTTTCCTTTCAACAATACGTTACCCAGGTATTTTGATGTTAGCAAATCTTGAATATTTAGGTCGTTTATTAACTTTTCAGATAGCAATAAGGGAACATTATAGTTGTTGCATTGTTTTTGAATTCTAGCGGATGTATTGATAACATCCCCATGATAGGCCAATTGCTTTTTTACGAACCCAACTTCCGCAATCATAAGGGAACCGCCATGTATGCCTGCTTTAAACTTCGGACAAATCCCATAGTTATCTAGATAGTAACGATTCCTTGATAATAGCTGCTGTTGGAAATTAAAAAACAGGCCAATACAATTATTGTTGGTTATCCCCTTAAGATATGGCCAGGTCAGCACCACTTCGTCACCGACATATTGGTATATTTCGGCCTCGTATTTTAGCACCAACTTATTGAGATCGTGAAAACAATCTTGGATGAACTGACTATATCGGAAATGTCCTAATTGTTCGGCTATCGTGGTAGAATCCTTCAAATCCAAGAACATGAAGATGCGGTCTTCTTCCTTTGGTGTTTTGTATTTCCCTAATAGCATTTTAAAGAAGACAGCCTTACCAAATCGTTCGGCGGCTATTTTCATTAAAAAAAAGACAAAAAAGGAGCAAAAAAATATATATAGCATAATGGATTCAATCCGTTCATTGCTTAACCAAGACAACCAGCCTTCTTTGGTTCCATTTGATTGTGTAATGATTAAAGATAGTCTCAACAGCCCCAACGTAATAAGTAAATCCAGCATTATCTTTATAAACAACTGCAATCGCCAACCAAGGGATTTGGATACACTTTTTTCAAAGAAATACTCTATTGATGCATATACCATACCCAGCACAGCACCTAAAACGGTAAGGGTAGCCATATTGGTCAATATCAAGGCCCTGATATTGCAACTTAGCTCAATATCGGGTGCTCGATTAATTCCTAGATATCTAAAAACTGCAAAGAAGCCCAAACTTAATCCCCAAAAGAAGGCAGATATGGATACCTGTCTTAAATACGCTTTCGTGTTTATAGGTATTTTCATATCATAGAGTTTTAGAATTGAAATTGATTAAACAAATAGTTTCACCATGATGATTTTAAGCAGTTCTTTTTGTTCCATGCTACGGTCTCAATAGACCCTATCTTCAAAACCCATAGCTGCAGTAGGCTCTCCAGTACTTTTCCAAAGTATTTTCATACTAGCTTACAGGTCTTTAACTCCTTACCTTAGGCGGCAGTTTCTAGATTTCCTTTTTTGCAGCAATGTAGTTGTCAACACTCCATGCCCCACCTCCAGCAAAAAAGATATAGAAATACACAAAGCAGTACAATGCTGCCAGTTCCCCACCGTTGACAATCGGCAAAAAGGATTTGCTAATGAAAACCATACAGTAGGCCACCGCCATCATACCGCTGAGCACAAATGCGGTCCAACGCGTAAAAAGTCCAACAAACAAAAGTATCCCACCAAAAAACTCCAAAATTCCAGCCATTAGAAGAAGGTTTGAAAGTTCCCCGTGAGGATTTTCAGTACGTGGGTATCCTAGTAGCTTTTGTGTACCGTGCCAAAATATGAGAAAGCCTACTATGATTCTCAATAAGGTCAAGACCCTTGAATGCCAAGTGTTCCAAAATGTATTCATTTCTTTGGTTCTTTAATGATAATCAAAGTTCAAGTACTAGATCAAAGGCAAAAATGTGCAGGTCCGTAAAACGGGGTGCTTCTCCGAAAAAAGACCCGTATGTTATCTCCGCTCTAAGTAAACCTGGAATGATTTGCCTGTAAAGGACCACATCTATTTCTTGCCCAAGAAAATCACCTTCTTCTTCCGAAAAATAGGCGTGGTACCCCAACCAACCACCAATGCCCCAGAATAAATCATCACACTCCGCGGAGAAGTAGGGGTTGTGAAGTCCATCCGCTGGAGGGTCAATGAACACATCGGATATTCGATGCAGGCGCTGTCCCGTGGAGAGCGGAAACTGGTACGACGCCTCCCCGTTATCTGAAGAGGCCAGTTCATAACCAATATTGAAAATACCAATGCTTGGAAAGGAGACCCCTATTTCCGCATTTAGCAAAAAGGCCGTGTAATCGGTTGGATTGTCGCCAAAATCATTTTGCAATGCGAAGGCAGTTTTATAGTTCAATGCCAATTTGTCTTTTGGTAACGCCCCCCTGTCAATAGTAATTCCATAAGTTTGGTTGGATACGGAAGGTGCATCGTCCTGAAAGTCAAGTAGATGTGTAAACAGTCCGAACCGTACTTTTTTGTTCTTGTAATAGCGCAACATGAAGACGTGTGAATCACTTCGCCAATCCACTTCCTCTGCGAGCAAACGATTGATTTGGTACATGTAGGCATATTCAAATGCCAAACCCTTTTGGTCATTCTGAATCCTACCGTACAGCGCGTCGAAGGTTTGATCGTCCTGTCTTGCAGAAACCCTACCTATAAAACGTTCGTCCTCAACAATGGCTGCTTGCCTTCCCACTTTGACCTCCAGTTCCGTCTTGTCATTGAACGCGTCTTTATATGCGATATACATTTGGTTCAATTCCAATGTTTCCGGATCGGTAACATTCGTTAGGTCCGTTAGACCGTTCAAACCGTCGAAATAGTCATCGGGTGTGAGCGCTACCACACTTTCCCCTTCAATGTATATCTGAAAACCCTTGTAGGCCTTGGTAAGATAGCCGAAGTTTGTACCAAAGGTGTATGCTTGAGAGGCGCTGGCCGCGTCATCATTCGCGTGCCAGAACCTTAGTTTTCCGTTAAACACAAACTCACCAGAGCCAATGGCATTTGCTAAATCGTCCTTTTGGTCTTTTTCCTGACCACGTGTGGGGGTGCTGATCATTACAATTACGGCCAGCACCCAAGGTGTTATCACCAGTTGGCGGCGACAACTTGTTTTTATAGATGTCATTTTGAATAGATTTTTTAGTCTACAATAAGTTTTGGTGGGCGTTTTCCCTCAATGAAATCGCGTATTGCGATACTCACTTCTTCCGCAGCTTCGGTTGCAGAAAAATGATTTGCCTCTACAAACTTTACGTAGCCATCCTTGACAAAGTCGGGGGATCTAGCATATTCTTCCTCCCTCTGGGCAGGGTCCTCTGTGGCTTGTAGGAAGAGTATGGGCATAGTCATATATTGAATCAAATTTTTCTTTCGATAGTCAAGCTCGATATCAAAACTGGTATCATAGGTCTGAGCTACTGCCTCGGCAATACCTTCTGTACCAAATTCTTTATAAAGCCTATCCATATGATTAGGAGAAAATTGCATGGATACCCATGCTGAGTTATAGGTAGCGGTAATCATAGTCCCATCCTTATAATTCTTTGGATCGGCTAAATTTTCATGAGACGGCCTAGGAAGGCCATGAGGTTCATTGAACGATTGTTGCATCCTAATCCAATTGGTAACTCTTTTATTGGCCCCTGGAACTTCCATCATATTATCCGCTATGCAACTACCGCGATCATGGGAAACCAAATCGAATTTGTCCACACCTATTTTGTCCATAAGTTTTACGAGACTTTTGGCAACCCCTTGATGGGTCAAATCTTGCTTTAGGCTTTTGTCCGATTGACCGTATCCCAATTGATCTACAGAAATCACATAATAGTCCTTCGCCAAATCGACCATTTGGTCGTGAAAACCCCACCATGATTCTGGGAATCCATGGACCATTAAGATGGGTGACTTCTGGGGATACCCGGCGGTTACAAAATGCCATACGGAACCTTCTACCTCTACAAACCAATGGATACCAAAGACGTTTTCCCCAAGAAATTCCAGCTCTCCGTGCTTATTAAAAGATCCTTTCGGAGCTTGTGCCGCTTGATAGCGGTTCATATCCTTGGTGAATTTTGCCAGTTCATAAGGCTCATAGCTTATGGGTACCCCTGTGCCTACATTCGAAAGCTCATCAGGCATTGTTGCGAGAAGGTCTCCTTGATCCTGTTCCTGCGCGATAATGGAAGAA
>JBCDAX010000066.1:0-10818 GCA_039184805.1 Bacteroidota bacterium
TTGGTGTAAAGAACCCCAATATTGCCGTCTCGAACACCAAAATCGGCGTTGCGAACGGCAAAATTGCTGTAAAAAACACCAAAGTTGCTGTCTTGAACACCAAAATTGGCGTTGCGAACAGCAAATAGGGCGTCCTGAACGTGTCCCTTCCTAAAATTACTTGACAGATTATTACTTTATTTTAGAAGTCTGTAGTTTAGTTTTTTTATAGTTACTACCTTTCAATATTACAAAATATTTAATTCCTGTTTTTAGCATTATTTTTTATATTTAATTACTAATACCTAATACGCTATGATAGCGTATTAGGTATTAGTAATTACTTGTTTTTGTTGTACTTCTTTTTGATCAGTACAAGGTTGTTTTTTATTACTTTTCCATCGTTTCTTTAAAGGTCCTTTTAACTGATGAGCTATGTCTGGGGTATTATAATCACAGCTGGCATGAGG
The DNA here is from genome assembly GCA_039184805.1 of Bacteroidota bacterium. GTDB lineage: Bacteria > Bacteroidota > Bacteroidia > Flavobacteriales > Flavobacteriaceae > Flagellimonas. The sequence goes on from JBCDAX010000066.1 coordinate 450, forward strand.
TCTTAGATAATTATATTTTTCTATAGCATTGGCTACAGCAGTTTTTGCTACCATTATGGAGTTAAATGTTTTATCAAGAAGATATTCTGTTTTTAATATTCCATTGACTCGTTCAGCGATGGCGTTTTCATAAGGGTCTCCTTTAGCACTCATAGAGATACGGATTCCATAATAGTCAAGTTCTCTGGCATATTGCTGACAGCAATATTGAATCCCTCTATCAGAATGATGAATTAGATTTCTATTAGTTTTCCTGTCTTTGATCGCCATAGTAAGAGCTGTTACAGCTCCAGTAGCTTCTAAAGTAGGATATAAACACCAACCTACTATTTTACGAGAATAAGCATCAGTAACCAGGCTTAAGTAGGCAAAACCCTTACCTACTTTTAAATAAGTAATATCACTAACCCATAGTTGTTCACTTAAGTAGAGTCGTAAGTCTTTAATCAAGTTAGGATACTTCTTTAGAGAATGATTGGAATTAGTGGTATACACTTTACGTTTACGTTGTCTGATCAATAGCCCATGTCTATAAAGCAGGTGATAGAGTTTATCTCTGCCATATCGAATACCGTGTTGTTGAAGTTGTGGGGTGATCATATAATGGATTTTATGAGTTCCTATCCGAGGATGTTCTCGGCGGATCTCTTTGACTAACTTTAAAATAAAAGTCTCTGATAGAGCAAGCTCCTTTTTGCGTTGCCAATGGGCATACCACCCTTGGCGAGTCTTCCCAAACAGTTTACACAAGGTAACCACAGAAGTATTAGGGTACATCTTGCGAAGGAGTACTACTGCTTGGGGCCAGACTTTTTTCTAATCTGAATCTTTAAGTCCTTCTCAGCAAGATCAATCAGGGTCTGAAGAGCTACATTACGCTTTTGAGCAAAGGATAGCTCAGACTCTAACTTCTTGATACGTGCCTCCAAGGCTTTGTGATTGGAAAGATCTTTTGAGCTCATAGTAGATAAAGATAACTGTAATTCTTCTGAATAACGATAACGCCAGCGTTTTATGATACTACCATAAGTATAAGAAGGAAAACCAAAACGCTCTTTGGCTTGAGAATCTGTAATCCTTCCTGTATCTAATTCCATAATCAACCAGCGACGAAAACTAATCTCATATAAACTATAATCAATACAAGGCTCTTCAAAACCATCCATAGCATCGGTTAACTTAAATTCTTTTTGATCATTCATAACTTAACATTTTTAGTGTCAAGCTATTTCAGGAGAAGACAGAGTATTTACATTCATGCAAGGTTTTTTTTATACACAAAAAATCATATGTAACAAAAAAAATCAAAAAAACAGGGTAACAAAATCATTGTTCATGACATATACAAATAAAGATACGATATCCAAATGATAATAATATCTCAAAAAACACCAATACTGCTATGTCAGAACTTTATAATTTGTATAACCTGAACCTTGTGCCAGCTATCAACCTCGGACTTTGGATCCCCAGCTCCCGACTTCCCCCCTTCATGCCTGGAACTTCAATTTTCAGAATCAAAAAAAAATCAAAAAAAAACAAAAATATGTTTCCCAATGTCAGAAAATGATACTGGCAGGGATTATTATTGCATCACAAAAACATAAAAAATACAACATATGAACATAAAAAGGGAAAACAGAAATACCGCACCATACGATCAATACGGTCAGTGCAGTAGCAATCTATTATCAAACTACATTTTCATTTTTTAACCACCAGTAATACAACATTTATGAATTATCCATTATTACGTTATCTATATACCTGTATTGGCATACTGTTATGTCAATATTCCCCTGCCCAACAGGATTATTATGGGGGGTACACCCCTGCTGCTACGGCCACCCCTACTGCAGCCACAGCACCAAAAACCAGTAGTGCCACGGTAGACCTTGCCACAGGGGCCGTACAATATGCAGTACCCATACACTCCATTGACCAAAACGGGGTGAGTTGGCATATCGGGCTGCAATACCACTATACTGGCCTTAAGGTATTGGAAGAACCCTCCCCAATCGGTCTGGGATGGGGCCTTGCCGCTACAGGCATGGTCTCCCGCGAAGTACGGGGGCTGCCCGATGACCACCCAAAAGGGTACCACGGATCAGAAAACCTACGACAAGCCATTTTGGACCCTTACTATTATTTTGACCCTAATAACAGCCCCCATACCAATGGCAAAAAAGTCATCAAAGAACACGATGCCTATCGCATTGCCAATGGGCTTATCGATGGGGAACCCGACCTGTTTACTGTAAATGTAGGTAGGCTCAATTTCTCTTTTAAACTTGGTAGAAACGGGCAACCCGTACTCTTGTCCCACCATAATGTAAAAGTAGCCTTTAGCTGGGATAGCATTGAGGTCATAGACTCTGAAGGGGTCAAATATACATTTGCTGCCAAAGAAGTATTTTTACCCATACATGAAACAAAAGGTATCTTTCTACCCCTGCCAGAAGCTAAAATACCATATACACGTAGTTGGTACCTTACCGCTATTCAGCCAAAAAACACCACCAGGCAAATTACCTTCGAGTATCAAAACCACCTACAAAAAATAAAAGCTTTTGTACCCAAACTCTATTCTCAAAAAGGAAGGCAATCAGAGTTTTTGTATAACCTTAGCTCGGGAGCACCCGTTGCCGATGGGGAAAAAGACCCATATGCAGATCCCTATGTATACTCCCATATACGATTGGATGTGGATGTAACCGTACCCGTACTCAAAAAAATCAACTTTGCAGAAGGAGCATTACATTTTAATACCCAATCGGTAGCCTCAGGAGAATTTTATCAATATGCCAATATTGAGCTTAAGGATTACAACAACAAACTCATCCATACCTATAGCTGGACCACCACAGGAAAAAGAAAATTGCTTACCCAAATCAATAGCGATGGTGAGTTTACCTATGGTTTTGCATACCATCATCAAAATGATCCAGCGATGATGCCCAGTTTTGAATATAACCAAGAAGAAGTAACCTCTATAATGGATACATGGGGGTATTATAAAGGATCAAAAAGCCAAAGCAACCAAATGACCGCTGCAGCAGCAGAAACCTCTAGTTTTGAAAGCACCCTCACTGGGGCCCTACAAACCATTACCTATAAAACAGGGGGGGCAACACATATCAATTACGAATCTAATACCACAGATACCAACACCAGTTATGGCGGGATACGTGTACACACCGTACAAAACTGCCCTGGTGAGAACCAAACCTGTACCCAAAAACGATATGGGTATATCAATGACACATCAACTTCCAGCGGAAAAAGCATTTCGTGGGATGGAAACTCTAGAAACCAAAGTATTTTCTACAATCAGGTAAGTGTATATGATCGATATATGGATGGAGGTACCGAAGTGAAAAATGGAAAAACAGTCTACACTTTTAAACACCCCAACACCTTGCGCTACCCTAATGCCCCAACCCATGGGCAGCATAACAAACCCCCTGGGGGAAAGGTCGAAGCAGGGGTACAAATAGAATCAGTACGTACTTACAAAACCAATACCGATGTATTGCCATTTGAAGATCAATTGATCTCTGAACAGATCTATGAATACGAAAAAGTACCCGCACAAGTAGATGAATTTGGGAGGGCATTAAATGACAACTACCCCTATGGAATAAGGGTACACCCCACTACAGGGATAAAAAGGGAATACCATATCGATCAACGCATACTGCTATTTCTTGGCGAGAACCATTCTATACCCCCATCGGCCCTTAACCTGTATATAGAACCTTTTGATTCTAAATACAGAGAGGGCACACAAGCAGAGTTTGAAACCTATTGCCGTGGGCTTATGAGCAATACAGGGATTCAAGTAAATACTGGTATTTGGCTCGAACTTCAAGAATATGTACATGGGGTCGGTACAGGAAAAAGCGGCGAAAACAAACATTATAAAATAACCTCCTATAAAGAGACCAATGTACTGCCCAGACAAAAACGGGTGATCACTAAAACCTATGCTGATAACAACCCCAATGCCCATTCACAGAGCATACAGGAGTTTACCTATGATGGGCATAACCAGCTTGTTTCGCAAACACAACAAGATTCCAAAGGACTGGCAAAAAAAGCCACCTATTATTACCCATACCATCCATCGGTAAACAATACCAAGCTCATCGCTGAGCACCGTATTGCATCACCCCTAAAAACAGAAACCTTTACTGATAATAGTAAACAAAGTACAGCGGTTGTAAATTTCACTACCTGGGATACAGGGTATTACCTCCCCTCAAACTTACAGGCAGCCAAAGAAAACACTACACTTAGAGAACAGACCATATATCATAACTATGATAATAAAGGGAACCCCCTAGAGGTATCAAAAGGCAAAAGCCCACATACCGTATACATCTGGGGGTATAATGATCTATATCCTATCGCAAAGATTGGGAATGCCACCTATGATCAAGTCGCAGGATATGTTGCTGATCTAAAAACCAAATCCAATGCAGATACCGACCGTACTTTGGGGTATACAGGTACAGAAGGGGCGCTACGACAAGCACTGGATGCATTACGGGAAGCATTGCCCAATGCACTGGTAACTACCTATACCTATGACCCCTTGATCGGGATCACCAGTACCACTGGGCCCAGGGGGCGAACCAGCTATTATCAATATGACAACCGACATAGACTGGTATCTGTAAAAGATACAGAAGGTAACCTGGTATCCAGAACTACTTACCAACATAAAAACTAAGCAACTATGAAAAAATATATTATATACATACTCGTGTTTTTACCCTTATGGGGTATGGCACAAATAGGACCAGACGGAAGTCAACTGCCTACACCAACAGGATGTAACAAAAAAACTTTTTGGAGGGATAAAGATAATGATGGATGGGGAAACCCTTTTGACACAATGTGTAGGTATACAGCACCATCAGGGTATATAACCCCTTCTTTTCAAAAAATAGATTGTGATGATAATGATCCCAATATACAAAAAGATAAGGTTTGGTACCAGGATGTAGATGGGGATGGGTATGGCAATAGCAGTGTAACGACCAGATCATGTAAAAAACCATCTGGATATACAGAGAAACCTGGAGATTGCAACGATAGTAACAAAGATGTATATCTAACAACTACCTGGTATCAAGATGCCGATGGAGATGGATGGGGAGACAGTAATAGTACTAAAAACTCTTGTAACCAACCATCGGGATATGTGGCCAACAATAGGGATTGTAATGATAGCGATAGAACAATATACCCTAGACATAGTGAACCCTGTAATGGCGATGGAATAGACAATAACTGTAATGGGACCATCGATGAGAATAGTCCCCGTACCCCATCTTTATTATCAATCACTAATGAATGTGGAAGGACAGTTCTTACACAAAACGACCGTTTTACACACCATAGATGGTATTGGCAAAGTGATCCAAATGGTACCAGTATGGCAAATGATTCAAAAACCATATCACTGACCAGTGGAAATGTTTACTATTTAAGAGCATATGATACCCATACCGAATGTTGGAGTATTGCTAAAACTATTCATTATACTATAGATTACCCTGCAACACCTACAATGCCAACCATTAAAAAAAATTGTGGGACCACTATAATCACCAGGGCCACACCCCCTAGTAATACAACATGGTATTGGCAAAATAGCCCTACAGCAACAAGTACCTCTAATGCTTCGGCATCGGTATCATATACAGCAAATGGTACGGTTTACCTAAGAGGGCGTAGTAATACTGGTTGCTGGGGGGATGCCAGAAAAGTAAACTATACTACTACCCAACCCACTCCTTGGTATGCAGATAATGACAATGATGGATTGGGAGACCCTAATACTATGGTTATGGATTGTAGCCAGCCAACAGGGTATGTAAATAATAAAGGCGATCGGTGCCCAGATGAATATGGAGAAAGAAATGGATGTATATTTACCCCCCATGAACCAGTAACTACAACGAATAAAAATTATACCTATACAGAGGTATATCAAGTGCCGGTTACTGCCCATGATCAAATCAAATATAATCACCAAGTAGCAAGCAGTATTACCTATTATGATGGATTGGGGAGAACACAGCAACAAGCGGCAATAAAAGCATCACCTAATGAAAAAGATATTATCTCCCATATCGTATATGATCAATTGGGCAAAGTAACCAAATCATATCTCCCGTATGAAGCATCTAGTGACACCCATAGTTTTAGAGGAAATGCAATAGACGAAATCAAAACTTTTTATAATACCCCTCAATATGAAAACACAACAAACCCATATACCCAAACAATCTACGAACACTCACCCCTTAACAGGGCAAAAGAAGTAGCAGCACCAGGGGAAACTTGGAAACATATAGAAGGGGAAATACAATATGAAGACCCCGTATATACCTATTTTCCAAAAACGGTGAGCTATGAAAAATTCTGGGAAGCACAGGATATATTCTATATCGAAGGGGAGCGTAACCTGCCCAGTCAATATACCAGTAATGGGACCTTGATGTTAAACAACTTTGTAAATGTTAAAATAGAAAACGGGACACTAACTATAGGTATACTAACCACAGCCCCCAATAATGGTACCCATAAGCTGCCTTTGGGGAAACTAAGGCTCCTCCCGATTTCTTCAGAGATCAAAAACATAGATCTGGGTGTGCTCAAAGATGCAGAGGGTAACCCTACCGACTACAGGTTAGGGATTAAGGATAATTATATTACCATTACACCCACAAGAAGTAACCCAAGGCCCGTTTCTAAAGGGATACAACAGGCCTTTGATAAAAAGATCACCTACGATCTTACACAGATACAGTATGTAACCTATCAAAACGTATACCGTAGCAAACCCGATAGCCATACCATAAAATCAGGATATGGCCTTAATACAGCAGCAGAAGTATTACGCTTTGATGTAGTAATGCTAAATGGCGATAGTAAAAAACCATCCCTGGTACCCAATGGAAACTATCCTGCCAACCAGTTATCAAAAAGTATTGTAAAAAATGAAAACTGGAAAAAAACAGACGGAAAAAACAATACTGCAGAATCCTTTACCGATAAAAGCGGTAGGGTGGTATTGAGCAGAACCTATAATAACCAGGTGGCCCATGATACCTATAATGTATATGATGATTTTGGGAACCTTACCTTTGTGATACCACCCAAAGTAAACCCTGCCGATGGCATCTCTGCAATAGAAATGGATGAGCTTATCTATCAATACCGATATGATCAGCGTAACAGAATCATCGAAAAGAAAACACCAGGTAAAGGATGGGAGTATATTGTATATAATGAACTCGACCAACCTGTGATGACACAAGATCAGCTATTAAAAGGGAAAAGCCAGTGGCTATTTATAAAATATGATAGACTGGGCAGGGTAGCCTATACAGGGACAACCCTTAACGGAAGTACCAGAAAAGTAATACAGCATAGGGTAAATACAGGGGACTACCCCCTATTTGAATCCAAAAGTGATACACCCAGTACCATAGCAGGGGCAACAGTATACTATACCAAAACAACATACCCTACAACTATACATAAAGTCAATACCATAAACTATTATGACAACTATACTTTTGATATCCCAACAGCACTGGAAAATCCTGGTACAGTATATGGCACATCCATAACAAACAATACCAAAACACTGCCAACTGCAAGTAAAATAAGGGTGCTGGGCACCAATCAATGGACCACAACAGTAACTTACTATGATAAAAAAGCAAGGGCAGTATATGCGGCCAGCAAAAATGATTATCTTAGCACCACCAATATCATTGAAACACAAATTGACTTTGTAGGAAAAGTGATCCAAAGCAAAACCACACATACCAAAACTGGGAACACACCCATTGTGACCATAGATAGTTTTACTTATGACCACCAGGGCAGGGTACTTACCCAAACCCAAAAGATCAATGAACAAGACCCTGTACTAATTGCAGCAAACAGCTATGATAAACTGGGACAGGTAAAGGCCGTAGAAGTAGGGGGTACTTCCACTACGCTCAGCACCCAAGGTAGCCTAAATGGGGCCAAAGGGTTACAGACCATAGATTACAAATACAATATCAGGGGATGGTTAAAATCCATTAATGAAGGGACTACCGATAACGGGGACCTATTTGGGTTTGAAATCAAGTATATGGACCCTAACCAAAATCTGGGTGCCAATGGATTGTACAATGGGAATATAAGTGAGGTCACCTGGAAAACAGCTAATGATCATATCAAACGCGGGTATGGATACCAGTATGATAACTTAAGCAGGATTACTCAAGCTACCAGTACCGATAACGGTAGGTATACCCTCTCTAATATCACCTATGATAAAATGGGGAATATCCTGACCCTTAACAGGCAGGGGCATACCAATGCCGGGGCAACCACATTTGGGGAGATGGATAAACTTGCTTATACCTATAATGAAGGGAACAAGTTACTGCAAGTTACCGATACAGCACATAAAAACTTTGGGTTTAAAGACGGTACCAATACAGCTAACGACTATGAATATGACCTTAACGGGAACATGACCATAGACCGTAACAAAGGCATTACCAATATCAAATATAACCATCTGGATTTACCGCTAGAGATTACTTTTGATAACAGTAGCAGCAAAAAGATCAATTATGTATATGATGCCACGGGGAACAAATTAAAAAAGACCGTTACAGATGGCTCCAAAGTAACCATAACAGAATATGCTGGTGGAGCGCAATACAAAAACGGAACACTAGAGTTTATACCCCATGCAGGGGGATATATAGAACCCATTAACAGTACCCCGAGTGGAGCAAAAGAGTATCAATATGTATATCAATACACCGATCATTTAGGGAACCCTCGCCTCTCCTATGCAGACCGCGACAACAGTGGTACCATCACCAATGACGAGATCATAGAAGAAAATAACTACTATCCATTTGGACTACAACAAAAAGGGTACAATACTGCCATTACCGGCAGAAAACACAACTATAAATACAACAATACAGAACTCGAAGAAGGACTGGGGCTTAACTGGTACGAAATGCCACTTAGATCCTATGACCCTACCATAGCTAGATGGAACCGTCTTGATCCCGTGATCCATCACTCACTTTCTACATATAATGCCTTTGATAATAATCCAGTATTCTTTGCTGACCCTAGTGGTGGGGATAGTAACCGTAGTCATCGTGGAGGACATATGGCAAGAATGCAACGGATGAACGATAGATGGGGAGGAATCGAATATAGTAATCTGGATTATCAGATGGGAAGAGCGAATAGTCACCCTGCTGCAAGACCCGATAATAATAACGGTGGGGGCTCTGGAACAAATTATGGTTCTGGACTTGCTGGATTAGATAATGCAATGACTGCTTTAGGGTTTACGCCTGTGACCTATACGCTTACTCCGATAACTGACCCTAAAAAAAGAAAAGTAACTATGATGACAGAAGACCCTGTTGCATATGGTACAGATGGAGGGTATGATGAAATGCCTGATTGGATTGATACTATGGATGTTGGGCATTATGAAACTTCTTTTGAGGGTACTATTGAAGAGTATAACGAGGAACACGGTACTGATTATGAATACGGCGATTACGGCAAATGGTATTATGATAATCATTATGCTCCAGAGCTAAGCGCATTAAGAGGCAGTATACAAGCAGCACAAGCTGAAGCTGCTGAGTATGTAAGCTATATTTTACCCACTCCTGCCATTATAGGTAATGTTGCTAGAGGTGCTATGACTCTAGGGAAGATTGGTAAGGCTTTATCAAATACTGCTGCAAGAAAGGTCGTTTTAAAATTAGCTAAACCACATCCCTTTTTATATTCTTTTTCAACAAAAACATTAAGACCTGGACAAGGTCAATTTGATGCGGGGCATAGGGCAGCTGCTTTCCTACATAAAGAAATTATAATGAATGGTTCAATCAAATTTAGAAGTATTTTTAATAGGCGTAAAGCTGGAGTAATTTTTAACTATACAACAAAAGAAGGGCAAAGGTTTTCTGAAATAATTAATCCATATACGAGAAAGATATTTCATCAAGCCCCTAATCATATTCGTAAATAAATTTTTAGACATGTTAATTGATTTTTTAAAATTTGGGTTTCTTCATGATTATATAACAAGGGAAAAATTATTGACTTGGTCTGATAAAAAGTTAATGAATGGCTCTGTAGAAGAAATTTTCACTAAATTAAGTTCTATCACCAAAAAAAATAGTAATGTTCAAATCATAGAAATATTTAACGAGTATTTAAATATTGATGATCCAAATCTTTTTGAACTTTATCATTATAAATTTTTGTCCTTTTTATTTCGTGAGATAAAAGATTGGAAAAA
>JBCDAX010000067.1:0-10299 GCA_039184805.1 Bacteroidota bacterium
AAAACCAAGAGGTCGGAATGTTTTCAGTTTTCATAAACCTGAAACCATTGCAGAATGGCTAAAAAAAGATGGCAGCCTTAGGGAGCGACTGTTATCCATGCCTGAATTGGATGCCACTGGGCTTCGCCCTGCGCAGATTGTAGCTATCGAAAATCTGGAGTATTCCTTCAAAAAGAACAGGCCTAAGGCGTTAATTCAAATGGCTACAGGTGCAGGTAAAACCTTCACAGCGGCTACGTTTATCTATCGCTTGCTGAAACATGTGGATGCCAAACGAATCTTATTTCTGGTAGACACCAAAAACCTGGGGGAGCAAGCGGAGCAGGAATTTATGACTTTTCAGCCGAATGATGACAATAGAAAGTTCACCGAACTCTACAACGTACAGCGTTTAACTTCGAGCTATATCGCTTCGGATAGCCAGGTGTGTATTTCTACCATTCAACGCTTATACTCAATATTAAAAGGAGAAGAACTGGATGAGAGTGCCGAACTGGATAACCCGGAGGAAAGTTCGTGGATACGACAACACCTGAAAAAGAAACAGGCTGTTCCGGTGGATTACACTTCTAAAGTTCCAATTGAACAATTCGACTTTATCGTCATTGACGAGTGCCACCGTTCCATTTACAACCTGTGGAAGCAGGTACTGGATTATTTTGATGCTTTCCTGATCGGTCTGACGGCTACACCCGATAAACGCACCTTTGGCTTCTTCAATGAAAATGTAGTGAGTCAATACACCTATGAAGAATCGGTGATTGATGGTGTTAACGTACCTCAGGAAGTTTATACCATTGAAACAGAAATTTCTCAGCAAGGCGAAGTGGTAAAAGCAGGTTGGTTTGTGGACCGCAGGGATAAACTCACCCGGGCCAAGCGGTGGCAACAGGAAGATGAGGACACGGAATACAAGAAAAACGATTTGGATAAAAGGGTGGTCAACCCGAGCCAGATCCGCAACATCATTCGAGAGTACAAACGAGCCCTGAAAACGGAGATCTACCCCAATCGCGTAGACAAAAACGGGGAATACGAAGTGCCCAAAACCTTAATCTTCGCGAAAACCGACAGCCATGCCGATGACATCATAAAAATTGTGCGGGAAGAATTTGACGAGGGAAACGATTTCTGTAAGAAGGTCACTTACAAAATTGATGAAGATCCAAAGTCGGTTTTGAATCGTTTTCGGAATTCCTACCACCCCCGTATTGCCGTTACGGTAGACATGATTGCTACGGGTACCGATGTAAAGCCCCTAGAAGTATTGCTCTTCATGCGCGATGTAAAAAGCATCAACTACTTCGAGCAAATGAAAGGTAGGGGAACCCGAACCATTAATAAAGATTCGCTACAACTGGTGTCTCGAACGGCTAAAACCAAAACGCATTTTGTCATTGTCGATGCCATTGGTGCCACCAAATCAAAAAAAACGGACAGCCGGCCACTGGAAAGAAAACCGACCGTGGCACTCAAGGATCTATTGGGTGCGATAACCATGGGTGTGGCCGATGAAGACTTGTTTTTGTCCCTGACTAACCGGCTCATCCGTTTAGAAAAGCAGATCACTGACAAGGAAAAAGAAAAGCTATTGGAGTATTCTGACGGGAAAAACCTGAAACAGATTACCAAAGCATTGATTTCAGCCTTTGATCCGGATGAAATTGATGCTAAAGCTCAAATTGAAATTGATAAAATTCCTATTCAGGACAGATCACCGGCTTTGATTGATGAAGCCAGGAATGATGCTCAGGAAGAATTGATCTCAGCAGCAGCTTCCACCTTCAATGGCGAGTTAAATGATTACTTAGAGAATGTTCGTAAAGAGCATGAGCAGATCATTGATAGTGTAAACATTGATACGGTTACTAAATCAGAGTGGGATACGACTACCGTAGACAAGGCGGCAGAAGTGGTAAAGGACTTCAGTGAATATCTGGAAACCCACAAAGATGAGATAAAGGCCCTGAGTATCTTTTACGACCAACCCTATAACCGTAGGGAGATCACGTTTAGCATGATCAAAGATGTACTGGACAGGTTGAAGCTTGAAAAACCGGTATTGGCGCCTTACCATGTATGGAATGCCTTTGCTACATTAGAAGAAGTGAAGAGTGAACAGCCCAAACAGGAACTCACCGCCTTGGTGTCTTTAATTCGCAGGGTGTGTGGCATAGATAGTGAACTGAAAGCCTTTGACAAAACCATAGACGAGAACTTTAAAAAATGGATCTTCAAGCAAAATGCCGGACAGCATAATCGCTTCACCAACGAGCAAATGGACTGGCTGCGCATGATCAAGGATCATGTAGTGAGTAGCTACCACATAGCGCTAGATGATTTGGATTATACGCCATTTGATAGCAATGGAGGAAGAGGAAGAATGCACCAACTATTTGGTGACGAAATGAATAAAATTCTTGATGAACTTAACGATGAACTAGTCGCATAAAACCAAACCTAACACGATGCCTGAGTATACTTACGATCAACATAAATACGAAAACGATACCTTTTATCTTGGCCTTACCATGGCCGGGGCAGTTTCCGCAGGAGCTTATACAGGTGGTGTTTTAGATTATATTTTTGAGGTACTTGATAAATGGGAAAAGGCGAAATCCGGTGAACTTCAAATACCAGGATACGGCAAAGAGGATATTCCTCAGCATAAGGTAGTTATTGATGTAATGGGGGGTACTTCTGCCGGTGGGATGACCACTGTAATGTCAGCACTCTATGCCATTCAAAACAATATTAACCCCGTTACCGATAAAGAGGCTGATAAACCAGGCGGTAAAAAAAACAATATCTTTTACGACAGTTGGGTTAACCTAATTGATGAGCAGGAGAACTCAACACTTTTACAGGCGCTGCAAACAGATGATATTGAGGAAGACAACAAGGTTCACTCAGCGCTTAACTCAGAGTTCATTGATAAGATTGCTCAGAAAGCATTTTTAATCCCCGGAACTTCAGACACAAATCCCGCAGCGAATTTACCAGCCTATGTGTCTCCGGATTTAGAAATGTTGATCTCCCATACCATGGTAACAGGTATTCCATTGACCGTTAATTTTGGGCACAAGGGTTCTTCTTTAACCAACCCACCGAGTCACTCTACTTATGAACATTTTTTGTTTTCACATTTTCGCTTAAATAGTGGAAAGGAGGTAAATCCTGAACAGTATTTCTGGCTAAATCCTTTTGATGAAAAGTCTAGAAAACATCTCATAAAATCTGCCATTGCTACTGGAGCATTTCCGGTAGGTTTAAAATACCGAACTTTTGATTACGATGACTTTAATGCGGAATATTTGAAGAATTCTTTAAGCCGGGTAATCAGCAAACAAATGGGGGAGGAGAGTCCTGGAATAAAAAAGGATATTCAATGGGATGAACAATTGCTTAAAAATTATAAATCCGTTTCCGTAGATGGGGGTGCTATTAATAATGAGCCTTTTGGTGAAGTAATGAGCTTGTTAGAGCATCGTAGGCAAGATCCGACATACCCAGTCGATGGAAATCTATATCAGAAATATGGCATGGTAATGATCGATCCTTTTCCGGATTTTCATGTAATCAGAGACCGGATAGAACTTCCAAAGGATTTGATAGGGGTAGTACCACAAATTATTGGTACATTATGGGACCAGGCAAAAGTAAAGCGCAATGAACTAAAAGAGCAGTTCGATAACAAAATGTTACAGGGTGTTATCTATCCCGTAAAGTATAAGTCAAATGGCGAACGTAAGTATAAAAATCCACTTGCTTGTGGTGCATTAGGAGCCTTTAGCGGCTTCTTAGACCTTAACTTTCGACACCACGATTTCTTTTTAGGCAGAAACAACGCACGGAACTATATTCGTGCCTTTTTAAGTGTACCCTATGAGCCAGAATTAGGTAATGTGCACCCTTTGCACCGAGATGAATTCTGGAAAAACGATGAGGTGCGTGGAAAATTCATAGTCAAACTCAAAGGTAGAGATTATCTTCCCCTCATTCCAGATATGAATTTATTAATAGAAAATAAAGATCCTGGAAAGGATAGGTACCACTACAATGTACCAGATATCCCGCAGATATCTAAACAAAAACTAGCCGCATTAAAAAAAGACATTTACTTGCGCACTTCTGCGATAGCCAGTGCCTATTTAGGCTTGTCTTATGAGACCGAAGTAAGTAAACCGAGCCGTTTTGGGAATTTTATTGGTCGCGTATTTACCAACAAAATCAAAAAAACAGTACGTGGTATAGCCGCTTCAAAAGCCCAGGAAACTGCATATGAGACCATGCTAAAGGATTTAGAAAAAGCAGGGTTGCTGGAAGGTTCAAAGCAGGAATCAGAGGCGCGCTAATATAACAGGCTATTAATTGATCAATGAACTCAATGAGGCATTAGAATTATAATGAGAGAAGATTGGGCAGAATGTGAGTTAGGAGACATAACTGAAGTTAATCCTAAGATCTTAGACAAAAATGAAATTGATCAAGAATTGGAGGTTCAATTTTTACCGATGAGGTTGGTTGAAGAAATATCCAATAAAATTCATCTTGATGAGATAAGAAGATTCCATGAGGTCCAGAAAGGGAGTTACACCTATTTCTCTGAAGGAGATGTGATTTTTGCAAAGGTAACACCGTGCATGGAAAATGGTAAAATCGCAGTTGCAAGAGGTCTCAAAAACAACATTGGTTTTGGGTCTTCAGAGTTTCATGTCTTTAGGACTGCAGAAGTTCTATTAAATATCTACTTGTTCTATTTCATTATTCAGGAGAGTTTCAGGCGGAATGCACAACATAACATGACCGGAGCAGTAGGACTTAGAAGAGTTCCAAAAAATTACTTAATAAGTCATTCCTTTCCGCTACCTCCCCTCCCAGAACAACGTGCTATAGTGGCCAAAATAGAAGAACTCTTTTCTGATTTGGACAAAGGCATAGCCGATCTTAAAAAGGCGCAGGAGCAATTAAAGGTCTATCGCCAGGCGGTGTTAAAGAAAGCGTTTGAGGGGGAATTAACAAATCCGCTTTTAAAACATGGAACAATACCAATGGGTTGGAAGAAAACAATAATTAAAGATGTATGCGAAAACATAAAGGTAGGTATAGTTATAAAGCCTAAGCAGTACTATTCTAAAGATGGAAAAGGCATTCATGCGTTTCGTTCTGCAAATGTGAAAGAGTTTAGGGTAAATGATTCTAATTGGGTTTATTTCACAGAAAAGGGTAACAACCAAAATCCTCGGACAAAACTAAAAACGGGGGATGTATTAATTGTTCGTTCAGGGTACCCTGGAACCTCGTGTGTGGTGCCTCCAAGATTCGAGGGAGCAAATGCAATTGATATTTTAATAGCAACTCCGAATTATTCCAAACTATCCTCTGAGTATTTATGCGCTTTCAATAATTCTCCTTTGGCTAAAGGACTATTTAATGAAGGTTCAAGAGGAGTAGCACAAAAGCATTTGAACGTTGGTGTTTATGGTAAGTTGAATATTCTGGTTCCGCCATTAGAAGAACAACGGCAAATTGTTCGAGAAATCCAATCCCGTTTATCGGTTTGCGATCAGATGGAGCAAAGTATTACTGAGAGCTTAGAAAAAGCCCAGGCCCTACGTCAAAGCATTCTCAAAAAGGCCTTTGATGGTACCTTGCTTTCAGATGAAGAATTAGCAGCCTGTAAAGAAGAAAAAGATTATGAACCAGCAGGTGTTTTGTTAGAGAGGATTAAAGTGGAGAAAAAGAAATAGATATGGAGCTATCTCAAGGAAGCAAAAATTTATTGGACCTAGCGAAGGGTGCACTTAAAGGAGATGTCATGTTGCCGGACTTTCAAAGGAATTTTGTCTGGGCCAGACAGGACGTTGAAGAGCTTTTCAAGTCATTGTTGGAGGATATGTTTATAGGTAATTTCCTTATTCACAATGTAGACCCCTTGAATCCTCCGTTCAAGCCTATTGCCATAGAGGGCGCCCAACTCATAAACCCTGATTTTACCCATAAACCAAATGTACTTGTGCTGGATGGCCAGCAGAGGCTAAGTTCTTTTTTTTATGCTCTTTACTCACCGGATATTCCCCTTCGAAATGCTTCAAATCCTTATGCCTTTTTCATTAGCATCAACGCGCTGATAAAGGGTGACATTGAGAATAGCGTATACAGCACGTCAAAGGCTTGGAGAGGCTATACTTCTCTAATCAATGATAACGGTGATTTCAATTTAGAAGAATTAGTAAAACAAGAAATAATACCTATCACATTCCTCTCCTTGGATTTTACAGAAATATGGTTTGAGCATTACAAAGACTATTATTCAAAGGAAAATGACAAGAAAATAAGAGCATACATAAAAAATATAACTGATTATGATGCTCTAACATTAGATGTACCTATTAATGAAAAACCAGAGAATATTGCTGTGCTTTTCGAAAGGATTAATAGAACCGGTGTAAAACTCTCAATTTTTGATTTATTGGTAGCTCGTCTATATAAGTTTATCAATCTTCGGGATAAATGGGAAATAGCCTTTGATGATAGCCATAATATTCAAATGTATGCCCATAACAATAAGAGGGAAACTTCCATTCCCTATTATTTTATACAGGCCTTAGCACTGAGTAATGGCATGAGTATAAAGGCTCGTGATATGCTTAAAATTGATGACAAAGTCCTCAACAGTGATTCCTGGAATAATCTAATCGAAACGGTGGATGAAAAAGTACTGATAAGGCTACTTGATGTTAATGAATATGGAATTGGACGTATAGATAAATGGTTTCCTTATTCGCCAATGATAGTACCTCTTATAGCCTTTTTTATATCAGATAGTTGGAATATAGAAAAAATCAACAAATGGTACTGGGCCTCTGTGTTTGGTGAGCGATATGCGGGATCTGTTGAAAGTAAAATTACAAAGGACTACAAAGAAGTATTTACATGGTTTGATGATGAAAGTAAGGTTCCCGAAGTAGTTTCCGCAATGCGAGATATATTAAACAAAACATTTAATCTGAGAGACAAGGATAATGCTGGTAATTCAGTGTACAAAGGTGTATTTAATTTGCTGTTTATAAATGATTCTAAGGACTTCTACGAGGAGGATAAATTAAAATACAAAAAAGAGGATTTAGACGACCACCATATTTTTCCCAAGAAATACTTAGAAAATAAAGAGGTCGATTCGAATGTCAACTGCATACTTAATAGGACCTTGATTCATGGAACTACCAATAAAAGTATCAGCAAAAAATCACCGTCAGACTATCTACAAATTATGCTTGACAAACTCAAATCTGAAGAAAAGGTGAAACAATTACTTTCTCAACACTTTATTGACTCAGAAATGTATGGGATTATGAAAGACGCAAAAGAAGACAGCCCAAAAGAAAAGGTTAAAGAATTATTTGAAAGGTTTATTGAGCTTCGCGATAGAAATATCAAAAGAACCATTAATAGCCTTATTTGACTAACTCCACAGTAATATCCAAAATGTTGGACCATTGACAGCTAAAAATATGGAAGAAAGAAAGCTTATATTGATAAATGAGTTTAATAGAAATGAAAAGCTTCTTTACTTAAAAGAAGAGAATCTTTCCGATAGAAAAGGGTATGACGAAAATTTTCTAGGTACCAAAAATTTTTCTATCCGATTACCAGTGCTGGAGGATTTCAAATTCGGGAGTATAGCTAAAAATCAACAGCCTGGTTCAAATGGCAACAATTATCTGGATTATACACACTTTTCTGTAATGCATAATAAGAAGTATAAGTTGCCATATTTTACAGCTGTAAATAATGATGGTGACTTGAACTATTTGGCAATGGATCATGACGAAAGAAATGGAGACAATTGGGATCAAGACTACAGATTAAAGATAGGGACTGATTTTTACCAGTTTGATGATGAAGATTATTATAAGTCTGGTTTGCAGAAAGGACATATGGTAAGATACTTTGACCCTTCCTGGGGCAATACAGAGGAAATTCAAAAAATTGCAATAGGAGATACATTTTTTATACAAATTCTTGCCCTCAGGTAAGAAAATTTAATACTGGTAAATGGCTTGATTTAGAGAATTATACAATGCTCCAAGCAGTATTCAAGGCTGGTAGAGTATCAATCTTTTGTGGCCCCCTTTTCAGCAATATTAAAAAAATTAAACGCTTAAATGTCCCTATGAGTTATTGGAAAATATTGGTTTACAAAGAGCATAACACTTTGAAGGCTATTGGTTTTTTGATGAGTCAGAAGTTGGCATTCGAGCAATACAGCAAGATGCTGATTGAACATGGTAAACTATTAAAAGAAGATAAAATACCTTCTAGCCTTGATCCCGATGACATGGATGATATATGGAATAGGAAGAATTTAAAAAGATATCAAGTAAAGATCAGCCTAATTGAATCAAAAACTGGTTTAAATTTTGGCTTAAATGATCATGACGTGAATAAGCAGAAAGACGAATTGTTTTTTATAGATGTTGATCAAGATACTCCGCATATAAGTAGGCTAAAGTATTTGATGGAGTATAATCAGTTTATCAAGAAGCAAGAAAAGTTTGACGATTTAGAATTTATTAAAAGTCTGTAGTGACAGAATCAACGATCATATCCAAAATCTGGAACCTCGCTGGCGTACTGCGTGATGATGGCGTAGGCTATGGCGATTACCTGGAGCAGATCACTTACCTTCTCTTTCTCAAAATGGCCGATGAACTCAACAAGCCTCCTCATAACAAAGGGCTCAAGTTCCCAAAGCTGAAAGATGTGGATGGAAAAGAAATTGAAGAGGCCGAAATCTGTGATTGGGAAACACTTTCAGGAAAGCGTGGGGCAGAACTGGAGTCATTTTACAGTCAGCTACTGCGTAGTCTCTCTACAGAAAAAGGCATGTTAGGCCAGATATTTGTAAAAAGTCAGAATAAGGTTCAGGACCCGTCAAAGCTGCTAAAGGTCATAGACATGATCAATAAGGAAAATTGGTCTATGATGGGCGCAGATGTGAAAGGTAAGATCTACGAGGGTCTGCTGGAGAAAAATGCGGAAGATACTAAAAGTGGGGCCGGTCAGTATTTTACACCCCGAGCGTTGATCAAAATCATGGTGGCTTGTGTCAGGCCTGATCCCATGAAAACCATAGCCGATCCGGCTTGTGGTACCGGGGGCTTCTTTTTAGCCGCCTATGACTGGATAGTAGCTAATCATAACCTCAACCGACAAGAAAAGGAGTTTTTAAAAAACTACACCTTCCATGGCAACGAGATTGTCGCCAATACCCGCAGGATGTGCCTCATGAATATGTATCTGCACAATATCGGTGAAATAGATGGAACCGGCTTTATCAACTCCAACGATGCCCTGGTATCGGACGATGGCAACCGGTATGACTATGTCCTGGCCAATCCACCCTTTGGCAAAAAGAGCAGCATGACCATTACGAATGAAGAAGGAGAAGCCGAAAAACAGGATTTAAGCTACAACCGCCAGGATTTTTGGGAAACCACCTCGAACAAGCAGCTCAACTTCCTGCAGCATATCAAAACGATGCTTAAGATCAATGGCGAAGCTGCTGTAGTGTTACCAGATAATGTCCTTTTTGAAGGAGGTGCCGGTGAGGCCGTACGCAAGCAACTGCTCAAAACCACAGAATTGCATACCATTCTCAGACTTCCAACAGGCATATTCTATGCCCATGGTGTAAAGGCCAATGTGTTGTTTTTTGATAATAGAGCAGGGGGTAAGGAAGTACAAACCAAGGAAGTATGGTTTTATGATTATCGCACCAACGTCCACCATACTTTAAAGAAAAAATCCATGAACTCAGCTGATCTGGCTGATTTTGTGAATTGTTATAATCCTGAAAACAGGCATAAACGGACCGAAACCTGGAGTGAAGAAAACCCGGAAGGCCGTTGGCGCAGCTATTCGTATGAAGATATTATTTCCAGGGATAAAACAAGTCTGGACATCTTTTGGATCAAGGATAAGAGCCTAACCGATTTGGACAATCTTCCCGACCCGGACATCCTGGCCAACGAAATTATCGAAAATATAGAATCCGGATTGAACAGCTTCAGGGAGATTATTGAAACGCTTAATCAAATACCAAAAATACCCTATATAGGGTATTGATTGTCAGCCTCCCAATTTTGAATTTGATTGATTGAAAAGTGAAATGACCACTTAGCATAAATTCAATCAATGAAAATACCTTTTTATGTTTCCCTCTCGCTGTTGCTACTCTACGTTTTGAGTAAGGTGGCAGTTATAAACTTCGATGTATCCCAAATGGATGGCGAT
>JBCDAX010000068.1:0-10149 GCA_039184805.1 Bacteroidota bacterium
ACAACATGAGTACAGTTTTTTTCATCATTTCTAGTTTTGGGTGAATTTCAAATGTAAATGTTTTCTACCTGCATCCAAAATTCTTTTGTTATGTAATAACGTTACTTATTTTTGTTTCGTATTTCCGGATGGGCTTTCAGCCGAAGTATAGCGTAAATTTAATATTGCAACTCCTTCCAAATCCCAATCCGGGTGAAATTTGTCAAAAACTATACCGAAAAATGGAGATTCCTTCAAAATATGAGCCCCAAAAGGTTGAAAAACACTGGTATGAATACTGGATGGAGCATGAGTATTTTAGCTCAACACCAGATGAAAGAGAGCCGTATACCATAGTAATTCCGCCGCCTAATGTGACCGGGGTGTTACATATGGGCCACATGCTTAACAATACCATTCAAGACGTTTTAATACGCAGAGCCCGCTTGATGGGAAAGAATGCGTGCTGGGTGCCAGGCGCAGACCATGCCGCAATTGCCACCGAAGCTAAAGTGGTTGCAAAGCTAAAGGCAGAAGGCATTGAAAAATCGGATTTGACTCGTGAGGAATTCTTAAAACATGTTTGGGCCTGGACTGATGAATATGGTGGGGTAATATTTGAACAGCTTAAAACCTTAGGTTGTTCTTTGGACTGGAAGCGGAAAAAGTTCACAATGGATGACGATATGTCAGCTTCGGTGATTAAGGTTTTTGTGGATTTGTACGAAAAGGGACTCATTTACAGAGGATATCGTATGGTAAATTGGGACCCAGAGGCTAAAACTACCCTTTCTGATGAAGAAGTAATTTACGAAGAGCGTCAAGGTTTGTTATATTATCTATCCTATCCGATAGATGGTTCGGATGCAAAAGTGACCATAGCCACAACTAGACCAGAGACAATTTTGGGAGACACCGCTATTTGTATCAACCCCAACGATAAAAGATACGCTCACCTAAGAGGTAAAAAAGCGATTGTTCCTATTTGTAATCGTGTAATTCCAATTATTGAGGATGACTACGTGGATATTGAGTTCGGCACAGGATGTCTTAAAGTTACACCAGCACACGATGAAAATGATAAAAATCTTGGGGATAAGCACAAACTGGAGGTAATTGACATTTTTAACGAAGATGCAACTTTGAATTCTTATGGGCTTCATTATGAAGGAAAAGACCGTTTTGTAGTGCGCAAGGAGATTGCTAAGGAGCTTGAAGAACAGGGATTTTTAGTCAAAACAGAGCAGTATATCAATAAAGTTGGTACTTCTGAACGTACTAAAGCGATTATTGAACCTCGATTATCCGATCAGTGGTTCTTAAAAATGGAGGGTTTGGCAAAACCCGCTCTTGAAGGAGTGCTTAAGACAGGTGATGTAAAACTTCATCCTAAAAAGTTTGAAAATACCTACCGCCATTGGATGGAAAATATTCGGGATTGGAACATTTCTAGACAATTATGGTGGGGACAGCAGATACCTGCCTACTATTACGGTGCTGGTAAAGAAGATTTTGTAGTAGCGGAAACTAAAGAAGCTGCGCTGGAAAAAGCCAAATCCGTAAATCCAAATATCCAAGAAGCAGACTTAAAACAAGACCCAGATGCCTTGGACACTTGGTTCTCTTCCTGGTTGTGGCCTATTAGTGTATTCGGAGGAATTTTAGACCCAGATAATGACGAAGTAAACTACTACTACCCAACCAGTGATTTGATTACGGGCCCTGATATTCTCTTTTTCTGGGTAGCTCGAATGATTATTTCGGGATATGAGTATCGTGGAAAACGACCGTTTGAAAATGTGTATCTCACGGGATTGGTTCGGGACAAGCAGCGCCGTAAAATGTCCAAATCTCTTGGAAATTCGCCAGACGCTTTAAAATTGATGGAAGATTTTGGTGCGGATGGCGTACGCGTTGGTTTATTGTTGAGTTCCCCCGCGGGAAATGACCTTTTGTTTGATGAGGCGCTATGTCAACAGGGTAAAAACTTTGCCAATAAAATCTGGAATGCGTTCCGTTTGATTAAAGGTTGGGAAGTAGCCGAAATAGAACAACCTGACTCGGCCAAAATAGGAGTGAATTGGTATGCTGCAAAGTTCAATCAGACTTTAGCAGAAGTTGATGACCATTTCTCCAAGTACCGCATTTCTGATGCGCTTATGGCCATCTATAAATTGGTTTGGGACGATTTCTGTTCTTGGTTGTTGGAAATTGTAAAACCTGCTTATCAAAAACCTATAGATAAAGCGACCTACAATGCTGTCATCCATTGGTTCGAGGAGAACTTGAAGTTATTGCATCCATTCATGCCGTTTTTGACGGAAGAAGTATGGCAACACATCGCCAAACGTACACCTCAAGAGGCTTTAGTGGTCTCGAACTGGCCAAAATCCAGCGAACATGAAATGGAGTTGATTGATACTTTCAATTTTGCTTCGGAGGTTATTTCAGGTATTCGAACCATCCGCAAGGAAAAAAACATAGCTCAGAAAGAAGCCTTGGAGCTTTTTATGCTTAATAGTGAGAATATAGAGCGTACAATGGATGCGATAGTCAAAAAACTGGGTAATATCTCCGAAATAAAAGCCGTGGATTCTGGCTTGGAAGGTGCATTGAGTTTTCGGGTAAAGAGCAATGAATACTTTATTCCCATAGCCGGTGCCATTGATGTGGATGCAGAAATCAAAAAGATTACTGAAGAATTGAACTATACCAAAGGCTTTTTACAATCCGTACAAAAAAAGTTGGACAACGAGCGCTTTGTGAATAATGCTCCTGAAAAGGTAGTAGCGGTAGAACGCAAAAAAGCTGCTGACGCCGAAGCGAAAATTGAAACTTTGGAGAAAAGCTTGGCCAGTTTGGGCTAAAATGGATAGAAGATTCTAATAACAACATGATAATCGTACCATGAAAAAGATTGATAGAAGAAGCTTTGTCAAGAAAACGACGCTTTCAACTGCTGCTATTGGCGCTTGGTCTTTGATACCCGAATATGTAAAGGCTTCGGAAGAAAGACCGCTACAATCCAAATACATGGGAGGATTTTCGGCGTCTACTTTAAAAACAGTCCGGGCTGCATTTATTGGAGTCGGTGCAAGAGGAGGAACCCATGTGAAGTTTTTTGCCTCCTTGCCAGGTACTCAAGTAGTGGCGATTTGCGATGTTTATGAGGATTTGGTGAAGGAAAAAACTACCTGGGTGGAAGAGGTAGCTGGGAAAAGCGCAGCTGACAAGATTGCCCAATATTCGGGTGATGAGAACCAATGGAAGGTAATGCTGAAAGAAGTACGGCCAGATGTGGTTTTCATTTCCACGAATTGGTCCAATCATGCCCCAATGGCCATAGAGTCGATGGAAAACGGAGCCCATGCCCTTGTTGAGGTTCCCATTGCAGTTACCTTAAAGGAAATGTGGGATATTGTAGACACTGCAGAACGTACCCAGAAGCATTGTATGATGTTGGAAAACGTCAACTATGGACGTGAGGAACTTATGTTTTTGAATATGTGCCGACAGGGTGTGATTGGTGAGATTCTTCATGGGGAAGCAGCCTATATCCATGAATTGCGCTGGCAAATGGAAGAACAAGAAAGAGGAACAGGTTCCTGGAGAACGCACCACTATGCCAAAAGAAATGGAAATCTATATCCAACACATGGTTTGGGGCCAGTGGCGCAGTATATGAATTTAGCTCGAAAAGACGATAATTTTAGTAGTATTATTTCCTTCTCGACCCCATCCATAGGCCGAAAATCGTATGCAGAGAAAAAGTATCCAAAAGATCATAAATGGAACCAATTGGACTACAAAGGAGGAGATTTGAACACCTCTATCATTAAAACCAGCTTGGGGAGAACCATTATGGTGCAATGGGATGAAACCAGCCCACGACCCTATAGTCGGTTGAATCTAATTCAAGGTAGTAAAGGGGCTTTGGCCGATTTTCCAACGCGAATTGCTTTGGAGGGTGGTGTTAAGGGACTAACCGAGGACCACCACACTTGGGTTGAAGGAGAGAAATTGGAAGTCATTTATGAAAAATACGATCATCCCCTTTACAAAAGATTGAACGAGGCTGCCAAGGATAGTGGGCACGGTGGTATGGATGGGATTATGGTATATCGTATTGTGGAATGTCTCCAAAAGGGACTCCCTTTGGACCAAAATGTATACGAAGGCTGTTTTTGGAGTGCCGTTGGGCCATTGAGCGAGCGTTCGGTTGCCAGTGGCGGTGCCCCACAACCATTCCCCGATTTTACCCGTGGAGAATGGAAAAACACAAGCCCTTTGGATATTATTATTTAGGCCTTTTTTTAACGAATGATACAAATCTCAGTTCCCGCTCGAATCTGCTTTTACGGCGATCATCAAGATTATTTGGGACTGCCAGTTATCGCCGGAGCTATAGATAGATTTATACACATCTCAGCCCAACCTACCAATGCCAACCACTTCGAGATTCAACTTAAGGATATAGGAACTAGTCGTACTATAGATTTAAATGACCCCTTGCAGGATGTTGAGCAAGGGGATTATTTTCTTTCCGCTATTTCGATTCTAAAAACCTATGGATTACAACTAAAACAAGGATATTCCCTCGAAATTCAAGGAAATATTCCCGTAAATGCTGGTTTGTCTAGTTCTTCCGCCCTTACCGTGGCTTGGATTCGTTTTCTACTTGCCAGTCAAGAATTCGAAAAAAAATGGAATGATAAACACGTAGGGCATTGGGCCTATGAAGCTGAAGTTCTTTATTTTGACCAGCCAGGAGGTTTAATGGACCAATATACCATTGCACAAGGGGGATTGATTTACATTGATACCCAAAGCGGGGAAAGTACTAAACTCAACTCCAATTTAGGAACTATGGTTGTAGCAGAGTCAGGATTGCCCAAAAAGACCCTTGATGTCTTGAAAAATGGCAGAGTATATGGCCAAAATGCGATAAAAGCGGTAGAGAGGCACTATCCGGATTTCAATATGGCGGAGGCCACGGTGGATGATTATGAAAAATATAAACATATAGTCCCTGAAGAATATAGGGCACATTGGTATGCTGCGGTGCATAACTATCAGATTACCCAAGACGCTAAAAAGCAACTTTTAAGCGAAAATCTAAATCAAGAACGTTTGGGCAAGCTAATGAATGCTCATCAAATGATATTGCAAAATCAAATTCAAAATACACCGGAACCTATGATAGGTATGATGCATGCAGCCAGAAGAGCTGGCGCTTTAGGGGCTAAGATTATTGGTTCTGGTGGAGGTGGGTGCATAGTGGCCCTGGTTTCCAAAGAAACTAAAGAAGACGTTATTGAAGCTTTTTTGAGTCAAGGGGCTAAAGATGCTTATGAAGTAAACCTAACGACAGTGTAATTATGGTGAATGAGAGTTTGATTATAATGGTGGGTGGTGCCTCATCCCGAATGAAAAAAAGTCTTGAGACCGCTAATCTGGATGAAAAGACCAAAAACATTGCGCAGAAATTGCATAAGAGCCTCATTCCCTTGGGGACATCCAATAGACCTTTATTGTATTATTTAATAAAAAATGCGGTAGAAGCTGGGTATATTCAGGTGTACTTAATTACCTCTGAGAGGAATGATGGATTTAAAGAGGTGGTAGGAGATAAAGATAGGGATAATGAATATCAAGGGATTTCAGTTCATTTCGCCATTCAGCATATACCTGAGAGGCGTGAAAAACCTTTAGGTACGGCAGACGCATTGGAACAGTGTTTGGATCAGTATCCTGAATTGAAGAGTACCGCTTTCACCGTTTGTAATGGGGATAATCTCTATTCCGTTGGAGCTCTGGTAGATTTAAGGAAAATGCGTGATGTTCCCAATGCCCTGATTAGTTATGGCGGTTCTGGGCTTCAATTTTCGGATGAGCGTTTGGCCAAGTTCGCTTTGATGGATATTTCTTCCGCGGGCTATTTAAATGGGATTATTGAAAAACCAGAAATTTCCAAAATAGATGAGTATCGAGATACGTCTGGGGAGTTACGAGTTAGCATGAACATCTTTAGCTTTTACGGCAAGGAAATCTATCCTTATTTGAAGAATTGTCAAATACACCCTATACGAAACGAAAAGGAACTTCCCGAAGCTGTCCGTAATTTAGTATCTAACCACCCCAAAAGTGTTTTGTGCTACCCCCGTTCAGAGCATATCCCTGATTTGACCAATGCCGAGGATATTGGTCGTTTTGAAATCGAGTGATTTCAATTTTTCCTTGGAACGGCAGTCATCCAGAAAGATGTACTATCTTTAGGAGTACCACATGGGTAACGTAATCTCATTTTCAAAGACATTTTATTATGAAAAAACTTAGGAAAGAAGACATTAAACAAGAGGTATTTGATTTGTACGATGATTATGCCCACAATAAACTGAAAAGGAGAGAATTTATAGAAAGACTTTCTTTATATGCGGTAGGTGGTATAACAGTGCCTTCCTTGATGAGTTTTTTGATGCCCAATTACTCAGATACATGGCTTGTAGACCCTAAGGACCCTAAATTAGATTCAGAATATATCACGTACGAATCTCCGAAGGGAGGGGGTTCCATTAATGGGTTGTTTTCTTTGCCAAAGGATACAAAAGATAGGTTAGGTGGAATTGTAGTGGTACATGAAAATCGGGGCTTAAATCCATATGTTGAGGATACAGCACGCAGGGCTGCCCTGGACGGTTTCATTACTCTGGCTCCAGATGCTTTGTCTCCACTCGGAGGATATCCAGGGAATGATGATGAGGGTAGGACCATGCAGCGCAAGCGGGATAGGGAAGAGATGCTGGAGGATTTCATTGCGGCCTATGATTATCTGAAGAATCACGATTTGTGTAATGGCAAAGTAGGTGTAGTCGGTTTCTGTTTTGGAGGATGGATTTCCAATATGATGGCGGTTCGTTTACCGGATTTGGCGGCAGCTGTTCCCTTTTACGGGCGACAACCTCAAACCAATATCGATAAAATCAAAGCGCCGCTTATGCTACAATATGCAGGCTTGGACACTCGGGTAAATGAGGGCTGGCCGGATTATGAAGAAGATTTAAAGCGGTATGGGAAAGACTATGTTGCCTACATGTATCCTGACGTTAATCATGGTTTTCATAATACAAGTACACCACGATACGATAAGCCTGCAGCGGAACTTGCCTGGAAACGCACTATGGACTTCTTTAGGGAGAAACTTCGCTGATTGTTTTAAAGCCAGTTTTTACCGGACTGTGGATTTATCAATTCAAACATACCTTTGGTAGATTATAAATAACAGAATTGTAGCTTTTTCATATATTTAAAACTATGGAAACCTACGCTACAGCGCTTTTATACGCTATCCCATTTTTTATTGGATTAGTACTCGTTGAAATTCTTTACGGCTACTTCGTAAAAAAGCAAATGCATAATGTAATGGATACGGTGAGTAGTTTGAGCTCCGGTATTACCAACATTGTAAAAGATTCACTCGGGATAGGAGTCATCATAGTTACGTATCCCTTTTTGTTAGAGCATCTTGCCTTAATTGAAATACAGGAAACATGGTTAGTGTGGGTTATTGCTTTTATAGCATTGGATTTTGCAGGCTACTGGAACCATAGGTTAAGTCATCGGATTAACTTTTTCTGGAATCAGCATGTGATTCATCACAGCAGTGAAGAATTCAACCTGGCCTGTGCACTGCGTCAATCCATATCAAATCTACTGGGTTATTTTCCGCTTTTGCTTATCCCTGCAGCTTTATTGGGCGTTCCGCACAAAGTGATTGCCATTTTAGCACCTATCCATCTATTTGCGCAGTTTTGGTACCATACAAGACATATTGGCAAGTTAGGGTGGTTGGAATATATTATCATCACGCCTTCCCAGCACAGGGTACATCATGCCATAAATCCGGAATACATTGATAAAAACTTAGGACAAATTTTAAGTATCTGGGATAGAATGTTTGGAACGTTTCAAGAGGAATTGGATGATGTTCCACCTCAATATGGGGTATTAAAACCAGCCAACACGTGGAATCCCATCCATATTAATTTTCAACACCTTTGGCGATTGGCAAGAGATGCTTGGCGCACAAGAAATTTTTGGGATAAGTTCCGAATTTGGTTTATGCCAACAGGTTGGAGACCGTCTGATGTGAAGGATAAATATCCGGTTGCCCTAATAGAAGATGTGTACAACTTCAAAAAATATAAAACAGAAGCTTCTTTCACCCTTAAGGGATATTCCATCTTTCAACTCTTGGCAACTACCGTCTTAATGATGTTTATGTTCTACAATTATTCCAATATTGGATTCAACGGCCTTCTTTGGTTTGGAGCTTACGTTTTTGTGGGTATTTATGGTTATACTACGCTTATGGACCGCGCTCCTTATGCCGTTTGGATTGAAATATTTCGGGGCATTGCGGGGATTGTTCTTATCCTTTTAACCGGTGATTGGTTTGGTTTGAATACCTATTTTGGCTTTGGGCCCTACGTAATGGCCTTGTATTTTACAATTACCATTTTTGGAGGCATTTACTTCAGCTTTCAAGAAAATGATATGGTAGTAGATGGGGTGAAATTGTAATACTGATGGTCGCTATATACTAATTGTCTGTATCCTTGTTACTCTTCTCTTCTTGCGTACGAAGTTCATTAGCTAAACTTATATACTTTTTCATTGCCTCTTCCATACTGATGTTTTGGGCTTGAATCAATGCATTGGCCTTGAAGGCATTGATTAAAGGTGTTTTGCTTCCAGGATGGTTAAAATTCTTGTTGGCTATTCTGTAATATGCGTAAAACTTGAGGAGAGTGTCGGCCGGAAGTGGTTTTGTGTAGGAATTTAGATAATCCACAGCCTCAATGAACTTATTATGTATGGTTTCATCACTCATCGTTTTTTCTAAAAGCTGCAATACATGTTTTGGCACCTACCACTTTCTGATTGATAGTAACAGCAATATCACAATCCAAAGGCAATAACAAATCTACCCTAGAACCAAATTTGATAAATCCGGCATCTTGTCCTTGGGTCACTTGCTCTCCTTCTTCGGCATAATTAACAATTCTACGCGCAAGGGCACCAGCTATCTGCCGATAGCCAATTTCCCCAAATTTTGGCGTATGCATTATCACTGTGGTTCTTTCATTTTCTGTACTTGATTTTGGATGCCAAGCTACTAGATATTTTCCAGGATGATACTTGGAATAGGTGATTGTACCACTAGCAGCGTATCGGGTGACATGCACATTAAGAGGAGACATAAAGATGGAAACCTGCCTTCTGTTTTCTTTGAAGTATTCAGGTTCATATACTTCTTCAATAGCTACCACTTTTCCGTCGACGGGAGCCAAAACCTCATCAAAATTTGGGGTTACGGGTCTTCTTGGATTTCTAAAGAATTGCAGGACCAAGATGAGGAAAACAAACGCTAGCGCTTGAATTCCAACTCTTACCCATTCGATATCCACATAATAATGGGATACAAGGATTAAAGCTATCGCTATAAAAAAGGTGGTAATGATTATTTTCTGCCCCTCTCTATGAAACATAGGAAAAAATGTTTAGTGTCAAATATGCAAATGGAGCGGCAAATATAAGACTGTCTAAACGATCCCAAATCCCCCCATGGCCTGGTAAAATGGCACCACTGTCCTTTACCTTTGCCATTCGTTTGAATTTGGATTCCAATAAATCACCAAGATTTCCGGCAATTACCAAAATAATGGTTAGAAGTATCCATTGGAATAGGGTTAGACTGGTTTCATAACCAGCCATTATATATGCTGCTACACATGCAAAAATAAGACCTCCCAATGAACCTTCAACAGTTTTTTTTGGAGAAACTGATGGAAATAGTTTTGTTCTCCCCAAGGATTTGCCAACCAAATACGCGAACGTGTCGTTGACCCAGATTAGAATAAAGATGCCCATAATCAAAAATTTGGCGAATCCGTTTTCCTTATAGGGAATCATGGTTAAAAAAATACAGCCGCCGCCAATATACAATACGGCAATACAGAACTTTTGGACCTTGGAAAACCTGATTTTTTTCTTTGAAAAAAGAAAAGTCATCAGTGCCAGATTTATAGTTAGGGTGGATAGAAGTATAATGTTTATAGGTACCGGGTGTTGTGTGATGTAAATAAAAATCCACCAAAGTGCTAAATAGGC
>JBCDAX010000069.1:0-9849 GCA_039184805.1 Bacteroidota bacterium
AATGAACCCCATCCAAAACAGGGGTAATATAAATAATGAGCCTCTCTATGTTAATTTACCCCTTTAAAAGATATATTATTAAATGAAAAATATATTTTTGTCAATCATAAATTTGAGAACAAATAACTACCGGAATTATGAGCAAATCTAAATTAGAGTACATCTGGTTGGACGGTTATACGCCTACAGCCAATATGAGAAGCAAGACAAAGATTGAAAAAGACTTTAGTGGAAAATTGGAAGACTGCCCTATGTGGTCTTTTGATGGAAGTTCCACCCAACAAGCTGAGGGAGGTTCTTCTGACTGCTTGCTTAAGCCTGTAGCCATTTATCCAGACCCTGCACGTAAGGATGGTTATTTGGTAATGGCAGAGGTTTTAAATCCAGATGGAACCCCACACGTTTCAAATTCCAGAGCAACCATTGATGATGAAAATGATGATTTCTGGTTCGGATTTGAGCAAGAGTACTTTATTATGGACACTGAAACACAGTTACCACTTGGATTCCCAATTGGAGGTTATCCAGGTCCTCAAGGTCTTTACTATTGTTCTGTAGGTGGGAAAAACACCTGGGGTCGCGAATTGGTTGAAAGACACGCAGATTTCTGTCTTGAAGCAGGATTAAATTTTGAAGGTATCAACCAAGAAGTAGCTGCTGGACAATGGGAATTCCAGATTTTCGCAAAAGGTGCGAAGAGCGCAGGTGACCAAATCTGGGTTGCACGTTATATGCTAGATAGATTGACTGAAGAATACGGTTACTATATTGATTATCACCCAAAACCTATTAAAGGGGACTGGAATGGTTCTGGTATGCACGCCAACTTCTCCAACAGTGTTTTGAGAACTGCTGGAAAGAAAGAAACTTACGAGAAGATTTGTGAAGCTTTCAGACCTGTGACCAAAGAACATATTGAGGTTTATGGTGAGTTTAACGACCAACGTTTGACCGGTCTTCATGAGACGCAATCCATCAACGAATTTAGTTATGGAGTTTCCGATAGAGGAGCTTCAATCCGAATTCCAATTGCTACTGTTGAGAGTGGGTGGAAAGGATGGTTGGAAGATAGAAGACCTGCATCCAACGCAGACCCATACAAGGTAGCTGCACGAATCGTAAAAACTGTGAAGTCTGCGGACGTATAGTATAATAGATAGATTAGTTGTTGATTACAATGGCCGTTTTCCTTGCGAAGGCGGCCATTTTTATATAAAGAATGTGTGTTAGAACCTTTCCTTAAGAGGAGTATTCATCCAAAACTCGTTTAAGTTATCTGGCTGCGTAATGGGTTGATTTTTGAAGATAGGGCTGTTTTTTTTCATTAAGAGTTCGTTCGCAGGAAATGAAATGGGGTCGGTTATCACTTTCTGGGTAAAGAACTCTCTATATTGAAAGTAATCTTCATACACGATTTTGTTCAACACATTCTGATTTGAATCTACAATATTTGCATACTCGAACTGTAAAAAATCGCCAGAAATATACCCATCTTGGTTAATACTAAAATCAGGGTCCTGTAATATCTCGTCCATTTGCTTTTTATTGGGATAAACAAAAATTCCATTATAGGTATTTTCCACATCTATTAGCCCGACTCTTTTGTTTTTGTACCGAAGTACCACATTGGGTTGATCCCATTCTAGCAATAAGATGGGTGGGTTGTTAGTGTTAATAACAAACCGCTTTCTTTCCAAATCAAGAGTTATTTGTTCTACATAGAAATCTTCTCTTCTAATACTGAACAAATTATGCAATGAAAGGTAATTTGGGTACATCTTTTCTCCATACCTTTCATATTCTATTACTATTTCAAATAACAAATTGGATTCTGTTTGCTGAATATCATTCGTAGGTTTTCGTTTTTTAGTGTAATCAAACACTTTATACACCATTTTATGCATCGCATATGACGATTGTGAAATATATATTTCACCTTCCGACCTAATGTTCCCTGACACTTTCTGTTTGCTGTATCCGTCATTCGTAAAACTAGAATTTGAACCTTCCATACCAATAACAAACATTTTTTCATCCCCTTGAAAGACATCCTTTTTCCTAGTCAATCTGTGATTCCGGATTAAATCCTTTTCCATTACATCAACATAGGAAAAGGTCTTTGCTTTATAATTTCGAATGGCATCATGTATCCGTAAAATGTAAAATTCGTTTCCACCAAAAGAAAAAAGTTTCGCATTGTTGATAATCTTATTCTTTGTCAGATAATCATACGGTTTTGCAACATTGCTATCCCTTGCAAACTCTAGATTTTGAGTGTAGTTATAGATTTGGGCTTGGGTAGTGGCATAATCATTTTTACCAAATCCCGAATCGAATATTTCTAAAATAGCCTCATTTAAATTCAAATACTCATCATCTTTTTCTTGATAATCCCGATAATAGCCAACATAGGAAAATGCTTCAGTGGGATAATTCTCTGGTATCTTTTCAATTGCCCTTTTTAGTATTCTTCTGGGTGAGGGAGGTCTTTTTTGCTTTGCAGTCACAGTGGTTTCCTGCAATTCGAAAAAACCTGTTTTTAGATAAATGATATTAACCTCATTTTTTGTTAGGTTGGAAAAAGGAACCTCTTTCTTCTCATATCCCATGCAGGATATTTCCAATTTTTCTCCTTCAATCTGAAACCGTATGGGCACTTTAAAACCGCCGTCAGCATTAGAAATTACCCCAAGGTTTTTTCCAACGACTTTTATGGTGACAAATGGTATGGGTTTTCCGGTTTCCTGGTCTAAAACTCTACCTAGGAGAAAATCGCCATCATCCTGAGAATAGGATATGGAAATAAAAAGACATAAAAGGACTATTAGGAAAGACTTGTTGTTCATTATTTGCTATGCGACTGTCATGTACAGAAAGATAACATAAACTGCTAAGAGAATCAAACCATCTTTCCAACCCAGTCGAAGGCCTTTTGGAAAAAATACCAAGGGTAAAATCAAAAATGAAATTCCCAACATCCAGAAAATGTCATTAGTTACCAAGCCTTGATCTAAAACAGTAATCGGAGTAATGATAGATGTTATACCCAATACAGCTAACAAATTGAAAATATTAGAACCGATAAGGTTACCCAATGAAATCGCTTTTTCCTTTTTAATTACTGCAATCACTGAAGCGGCCAACTCCGGAATACTAGTTCCCACAGATACCACGGTAATACCAATCACCCTATCACTTACCCCTAAGGTTGAGGCCATACCAACGGCTCCATTAATTAATAATTCAGAGCCACCCCAAAGCGCTGTACCTCCCAAGCCTAAAAGCAAGACCGTTTTGTATAAGGGTAAAGGGGTGTCATCTTCAGGCATTTCATCCACAACTGCATTTTTCTGAAATCGAAGTAAGTAGACCAGAAATAAAAAGAGCAAGACTACCATGATGATTCCCTCGTACCGCTCTAACTCGCTATCAAAATAAATAAAGCCTACAAATAACAAGGATGCTGCTATCATAACAGGCCAATCGGTAGTGTAAAAACTTTTTCTAACATCAATACTCCCCAAAACAACAGTAACGGCGAGAACGAGGCCTAGGTTGGCAATATTGGAACCTACCACATTTCCCAGCGCCAAATCTGGAAACCCATCTAAAGCTGCTTTTATACTTACGATCAACTCAGGAGCTGAAGTGGCAAAAGAAACCACGGTCATTCCAATCACAATTTTTGGAATGGAAAGCCGTAACGAGAGCGCCACGGCGGACTTAAGAAGCCAGTTGCCACCTATTATTAATAAAATAAGTCCTAAAAATATGAAGAGTAGGTTTCCCAAATCCCGAATTTGTAGCAAATATAGACCAAGAAATCATCATAGTCGCATGAGTGTTCAAAAAGAAAAACTATTAATTTAGTTAAATAACTATAAAAATAGTTGTATAACTAAAAAAATAAGAATACGTTTGAAAACCAATTACAAAGAGGTATGCAAAAATTGACCAACAAAGAGGAAGAAGTCATGAAAATTCTTTGGAAACTAAACAAAGCATTTGTTAAGGAAGTCATGGCAGAAATTGAAGATAACAGACCGCATTACAATACACTTTCTACCATAATTAGAAACTTGGAAGAAAAGGGTTTCGTTGGACATGAGGTTTTTGGAAACACCCACAGATACTATCCAATTATCAGTAAAGAGGATTACCGAAAGACTTTTGTAAACGCAACTATTGCCGACTACTACGGAAACTCTTATAAAAGCTTGGTATCATTTTTTGCCAAAGAGGAAAAAATATCTGTAGAGGAACTGAAAGAGATTATTAAACTTATCGAAAACAAAAAATGATGGAAAGTTTTTTTGTTCCGCTTCTAAAATCATCGATGCTTCTTCTCTTGTTCCTGCTCAGTTATTATGTTTTCTTAAGGAGGGAAACCTTTTTTATCAGCAACCGCTTTTTCTTGGTCGTGGGTTTAATTGCATCCTTTGCAATGCCTTTTATTACAATCACCAAAACAGTCTATATAGAACGAGCGCCCTTGATACATAGCGGAACGGTGGAGTTAAATTCCTTGGGGACCGTTGTTGAACCTGAACCTAGCTTAAACTGGCCATTTGCCATTTTAGCAATATACCTATTAGGTATTCTGATTTTTAGTATTAGGCTCATTTTCCAATTACTTGCCATAAGAAAAATTAAAAAAAGAGGACTTGTCTCCCAGGAAGACGGTTATTATCATGTAAAAACCCACAAATGGATATCTCCCTTCTCATTTTTTAAATACATATTTTACTTTCCGCAGCAGTTTACTCGGCAAGAGCTGAACACCATCATCAATCATGAGAAGGTTCATGTCCGTCAGTATCATTCTTTGGATATCCTTTTTATTGAAATCGTACACATACTGCAATGGTTCAATCCAACCATTTGGTTTTACAAAGCTGCACTAAAACAAAATTTGGAGTTTATTGCAGATTCGCAAGCTTGTGGCTCAGATGAGCGGAAAAAAGAATATCAGTACTTAATGCTTAAACAAGCGACGGCGAATCATAACATTTCCATAGTTAATCCATTTTTCAATTCAATAATCAAAAAACGAATAGTCATGCTTAATCAACGTAAATCCAAGAGAATCCATCTTTTAAAATTTCTACCCATCCTTCCTTTGCTTGGTCTATTTTTGATGGGATTCAACACGAAAGAAGTTATAAAGTTCAATGATACTTTACCTATAACATCTTTATCGGAGCCCGCACCTTTAGAATTCATCAGCCCATTAAAACCTCAAGACATCAAAAAAATATCCTCAGGTTTTGGTCCAGCCATGAGTCCTTTTACGCATACCATGGATTTTCATAATGGCATCGATTTAATTGCATCTAAAGGTAAAAATGTGATGGCAAGCGCCGATGGCAAAGTAGAAGTAAGTTCGTCAAGCAACAAAAACGGAAATTATATAGTAATTAAACACCAAGACGCTTACAGTACAAAATACCTTCACTTGGAGGATAGGGCAGTAAAGACTGGTGATAAGGTCCAAAAAGGGCAGTTAATCGGACATGTGGGAAATACGGGAAAATCAACTGGACCCCATTTACATTTTGAAGTACTTCAGTATAAAAAACCTATTAATCCCGAAAGCATAATTCCCTTTAAAATCGACCCTTCAAGTACTAGTTCACCAAGAAAGAAAAAAGAAACCCGTTCAGACACCAAAAAACGTTTTGAACTTGTGATTCAAAAGGAAACTACGGACAAAGAGCTTAAGGGGATGAAAGCCAAATTAGCCGAGAGTGGTGTGGATTTTTCTTATATGGTTGTACACAACGAGGCTGGGGAAATCATCGATATATCCTTAAAATTAAATGGAAAAAGTCAAAATGGGGAATCTTTTGCCAATTCGTTTAACTCGTCAAACAACGAAGGAATATCTCCCTTGGTAATCTTTATTGACCTTGCCCATAACACGGTTTCCATTGGAAGCAAAGGCACCTACACATCCAACACCTCAAAAATAACAGGTGGAATGGGTAAAGGAAGGGTAAAGTCTAAAAATCATAACTCCAAAGAAGTTATTGTAAAAAAAGCGAAAGGTGTAAACACCATACATATTAATGGTGAAGAAGTTGAGGAAGACGAACTTTCCCAGCATGGGGTTAAAATAAGCATTAACAATGATAGCAAAAGAGAAGAAAACATTATGCTTATGAGAGACTCCGATAATGATAATGACATTGAAGTAATTTCACAGGGTGAAGGTTTTTTCTATGTAGACACAGATGATGTAAAAAATCCGCTGTATGTAATAGATGGGAAACAATCCACAAAAAAAGCCGTCAGAGAATTATCTCCTGGAGATATTGATACTATTAATGTGCTTAAAGGAAATGCCGCTGAAAAAAAGTATGGAGAGGCCGCCAAGGATGGTGTAATTGAAATCACCACCAAAAACTAATTGAATTTTTAATAGTCTTCCTAAAAAACCAAGTTTCAATGATGCTTGGTTTTTTTGTTTGGAAACGAAATCGTCCAAAAAGACCCTTTTTTAAACGAAAAGCCCCTTGGTTTTAAAAAAGTAGTCAAAAAACCCCCTACAACTATTATGATTATTACTAATTTATATCAATTATAGTTACTAATAGTAACTTTCATCAAGTCATTCATATCAATATCGTAGAACAATTCATTTTTTTTACTACAATCTTGTATTCAATTTCATAGATTTTACTTCTAAAATTTGGAAACATAATAACTGTCATTTTATATTAAAAAGGTAACCGGTTCAGAACAGTTTTAATTAACCTTCAAAATCAATCAGTTCAATGATTACGATAGTTAAGTTTCTGGTGATGTTTCTCATGCAACTCATCCAGTTCATTTTTGTTTAACCTTTAAAACCGATCAACATGATTACCTTATTTGGAATACTAATTATAATAACAGGAATAGTTACACTAATTACCAAACCAGTTTTTAAAAATGCTAAGGTATTACAATGGTTTACCGCAAAACGCAGTCTTCAAATTATTGGAGTAGGTATATTACTGAGCGTAGTTACTGGCACATTCTTCTATGCCGAGCCTGGTACAGCATATGCTGTCCAATACCCTTGGGGTGGTCAAAAAGCCGTTTTTAGACAGGGGATACATACAAAAATGTGGGGTAGACTCATACCAATTCAATTTGAATTGCCTATTAAATATGTCATCCCCAATAGCGAAGGAGATCTGGGTGAACAAAGCGAATATGCCAACGTAGATGCTGCTAAGTATTGGGCATTTAGTGATGCTGTAAAAGCGAGAATTGCAACATCAGTTGTTATAAGCATCAATACAGATGACGAAGCACAGTTCTTATCTGTTGCAGATCGTAATAAAACGGAGAAAAACATGATCCGATCTAGGATTATTCCCAATATTGATCAGTCTATAAAAAATACATGTAAACTCATGGACGCTCAGGATTACATTTCGGGGCAGGCTTCAGATTTTGATCGCTATTTTAAGGATCAATTGGAGAATGGAATGTATGTTTTGGAAGAGTATGCTGACAATCAAAATCGTGAAATTATAGGCGATAGTAGTACGGTCCGAACTGTGGTGAATAAAGAGACCAAACATAAGAGGTTCCGTATTCAAATTAAAGACGGTGAGCCCGTCCGCGAAAAAGGCAACTCCTTAAAAGCCTATGGTTTGACCGTAATACAGGCAGTGGTAACAGAAATTGATTGGGAAACCACTTTTGACAAACGCTTACAGCTTCAAAAAGAAGAAGTGGCCCAAACCCAATTGGAAAAGCAACAAGCTGAGCGAGAATTCTATCGTGCCCAAAAAGAAAAAGCCCGCGGTGAGGCCGATAAGGCCACAGAACGAGCCAGATTAGAAAAAGAGCAAATTCAGAAAACAATCGCTGCCGAGACTGAAGCCAAAGTTGCAGAATTTAATTTGGTAAAGGAAAAAAAGCAGTTTGAAGTGGAAAAATTCAAGGCTCTTAGTAAAAAAGTTGCTGCAGACGCTGAAGCTTACCAAAATGCAAAATTGGTCAGTGCGGGGTTAACCCCTCAAGAGCGTGCTGAATGGGATTATAAAACTTCTGTTGGCGTTGCTAGAGAACTAAAGGAACTACGGTTACCGGAAATCTTTTTTGATGGAAATTCAAGTAGCGGTAAAAACAATACTCTTTTAGAATCCCTTATCGGCGCAGATTTAGCAAAGCAAATGATGAACCAGCCGAAAAAGTAACCAAAACAATAACCCGGTTTAAGACCGGGTTATTTCATTTATGTAGTTTAAACATCTACTCCTCTTCCCCGATTTTTTGCAAAAAATTGATGTCTTGTTCAACGGTTAGGAGTAATAAACTTGTTGCTGTGCAAAAAACTGGACTGGTTATACAA
The DNA here is from genome assembly GCA_039184805.1 of Bacteroidota bacterium. GTDB lineage: Bacteria > Bacteroidota > Bacteroidia > Flavobacteriales > Flavobacteriaceae > Flagellimonas. Next base: position 8,351 of record JBCDAX010000069.1, read on the forward strand.
TGGTGCCCATTCCAACTACCATCCTTATTTTGGATTTTTAGAATTCGCCCACTCATATTATCATACCATTTTTTCCAATCTTCATCCTTGCTCACCAATAGAGATTCCCCAGTTTGCAAATAGCTTAAAAATTCCTCTCCGCCATTATTCCCAAAACCATTTAGAACTTCATCCTCTTGGGCCACCTTTTTAGCGGATTCATATACATTGTAAGCAGCATTATATTTTTGAGCTTCTCCCCTTGCATAACCAATCTCCTCAAGGGTCTCAGTATTTATTTCTGCATCCTCCTTTATTTTGCCTTCCGCTTTTGCTTTATCAATATCTGCTTTGACTTTACGGGCTTCTTTGGCACTTGCTCTTACACTGCCGCTAACGGAATATAGCATAATCCCAGCGCCGTCATCCGTTCTAATAGACCCATCTTCCTCGTTGTAATTATCCTTTTGATATTTTTTGGATTTTTCCAAAATAGCTTCATCGACCTGTACGCCAACCGCTTGGGCAGATTCTAAGGCACTATTGGCCATTCCACTTTGCAATACACCAGCCCAGCCTGCACCCTTTTGCCTTCCATTTTCGTCGGTACCCTCTTGAATTCTGCCAATACAAACATCCAAACAGCGTTTAATTCTTTTGAGGTCGACACCGTCCAAATCCCTTTCGAGAACATTTGAAAGGAACTGCGCGACCAGAACAGCATCAATATTTTCGCCTAGTTTAGTCTGTATCTGAGTATTTCGTACTGATGTTATGTATTGACCTTCTCTGCCTTCACTTTCTATAGATTCCAACAAAAAACTCAGTGCTTTTTTAAGATTATCTGAATGAGCACCTTCTTTTAGAGTAGTGCCGCTGCGGAGTAAAGCCATCCCAACCATAGCTGTTGTAGCCGGATCTGCTTTTACGGCGTGAGGGTCCCTAATATGTTGAGCCGAATGACTTCCCGCACCGTACCCCCCACTGGGCAGTTGCGCTTGAGAAAGCCAATTCAGGCCATCACGAACCGCTAATTGCATATTCTTATCAGATTTATATCGATAGAACCCAGTTGATGATTCTTCACTCATTACAGTCATAAATACGCAACCTTTTTCAGGCTGTAAAGTTCGTGTTGGCTTTGATGCCGTCAATATGGTGAATAGTAAAATTCCCGTCCCAAGCATAGCAGGTAGCAATAGGAAATGCATTTTTGATTTCATATCATATCGATTTTAAATTTTGGCTGAAAGTAAATTGCTAAACAAGACTAAAAAACAAGCATTGAGTTAAGTCCATTTATGGCCGAGCGAAAGGATAATTTTGTTGAGCGAGGGCCTTGAATTGGAATTTATTTTTTCCTGTTCATAAAACGAAATCACCCAAAAAGCCCCTTTTTTGGATGAAAAGCCCCTTGGTTTTCAAAAAGTAGTCAAAAAACCCTCTATAATTATTATAATTAATACTATTTTATACTAATATCTATTACAAATAGTAACTTTTATCAAGGAGGTCACATC
>JBCDAX010000070.1:0-8198 GCA_039184805.1 Bacteroidota bacterium
ATTTGCCATAGTAAAGATCTGGCGCCTGCTTCTAGTTAGTTGCAATAGTTAATTTCTATACTGATTTTTTTATATAATTCAAGTATGTCAGATAAAGAGAGAGAATTTTGACCATTGTCTTACCAGTTTGAGACCAAACAAGCTAAATCAAGTGAATCTGTAATTTAGGAGTATGAACAGTTAATTATTCATGCCAGTATTCTAGTAAATTTTGCAGCCAAAACAGGTGTAGAGCTGAGCATTCAGCAGATAGATGAGACCATGTTGTATTACTACAATCAATAGAAATCATATAATCTCAATCAGTAATATCAGCATTGACTTAAACAGCATTCAACCAAACACAGGGGGGTAACGAGGAACTTCAACCTACCACTGTTTGGCACGGTTAGGGTTTGAGGCTTCATAGTTGGTTATGCACATGAACATTTTATGATAAATTGAATTAAATTTTCCAGAAGGAGAGAGCTAGCAAAGTGATCACGCTGAAGTATACGTTTCATTGCTAATTTACCGTGCACTCATTGACTTATCAATAGCAATGGGCACTTTACATCTCATTATTTCAACTATCAGAGGTAAGGTCTGTTCACACGACCCGTTTTTGCTCCCGTGTTTGCTTGGACAAAAATATCTCGGTTCCTGCACGGCCGTGCACGGATAATTTTGTACCTTGTATAAAAGTCTTTTGATATGTCAAGCGTACAGGTCGTTCTTAGGAAGAAACCTAACAAACAAAATAAGTATCCCATAGCAATAAGAATTACAAAGAACCGTAAGGCAAGTTATCTTTTTATTGGACAATATATTGATGAGAAATATTGGGATGAGAAGAATAAAAGGGTGAAAAAATCTCACCCGAATTCCATAATGCTAAATGGTCTTATTTTAAACAAACTTTCGGAGGCCAATAATAGTATGATAGCTATAGAGATCCAGAATGGACACTCCACAGCATCAAATATTAAGCAAGAAATTATTGGCACAGATAAATTGGATTTTTTTGAAGTTGCAGAGCTTCATCTTGAAAACCTAAAAAATGCTGATAAGCTAAGACAATATCAAACCCAAAAAGGAAGAGTATCCAAATTCAAGAGTTTTGTTGGGAAGGAAAAACTCTATTTCGAGGAAATCACTGTTTTTCTTCTAAAAAACTTTGAGAGCTTTATTCTCCATCATGAACTTAGAAGACCTAGAACTGCTGCAAATTATATGATTCTGATAAGGAAGATTTTCAATCTCGCTATCTCAGAATCCATTGTTGAAAGGAAACACTATCCTTTTGGAAAAAGTAAAATCCAAATCCGGATACCTGAATCCGAGAAAATAGGTCTTTCGAAAGAGGAAGTAAAGATTTTGGAAAATGCGAAAGGATTGACGGATGCTCAACAGGCAGCATTGAATGTTTGGCTTATCAGTTTTTATTTTGCGGGAATAAGAGTGAGTGATGTATTGCTTTTGAAATGGTCAGATTTTAAAGATGGAAGGTTGTTGTACCGCATGAACAAGAACCAAAAACTAGTGTCTTTAAAAATTCCTGTAAAAGCTCAGGTGATTTTAGATTCATATAAGCATGATTCCAAATGTGATTTGGTTTTTCCTTATTTATATGGAACAGACTTATCAGATAAGCGGGAGTTGTTGGTTAGAACGAGAACAGTTACTAGAACTTTAAATAGAAGATTGCAGCTTGTGGCGTTAACTGTAGGTATTGATAAAAGGTTGAGCATGCATATTGCGAGACACACCTTTGGAAACATTTCGGGCGATAAAATACCCATTCAGATGTTACAGAAACTTTATAGACATTCTTCAATAACCACAACAGTTGCTTACCAAGCAAGTTTCATGAAAAAAGATGCTGATGAGGCACTCGATAAAGTAGTCAACTTTTAGACAATTGTTCCCAAATCTTACCCCTAAACTTTGCGCATGGATCCTGTTCCGATTTTATAGCGTTCCGAGAGATAAGCGTGAAGTAAAATCGGAAAAGGGCGCAACCTACTGTTGATTTTGAAGTTCCACTTTTTCTTTCATTATGACAGCTTCTTCTTTTTTGTTCAATTGGACCACTTGGAAACTCAAATATCCAATTACCATACTCAGTATAATCAGCAGGGATAGAAAGAGTATCAATAACCATTTAGGGATAAGCCCGGCCCGTTTCAGCCTTTTGTTGATATCATTCAATGTTCTTGTATTCTGTGACTGAATTCTCACCTGGTGTCTAAGATGCTCCTTTAGATGATATTCGAACTTGGAAGTATCTACTTTTACCTCATTGAGGCCCTTGGACAGAACTTCCAACTTTTTGATTGAATTCTGGAAACCGTTGATCTCGTCCGTTAAAAGTTCCATGATGTCATCCAATTTTTTCATTGCTCTCTTTTTTTTAAATTCCGATGCCCTGGTCAATTGTTCTTTTAATGACCTTCGTTGCGAACCGCTTTGCCAAGGCCATTGCGATATTAGTACTCAGTTCGATTGTTTTTCCCGCCAACTTTATGGTTGGTACTTTTGATTTGTTCATTCCCTTGTTCGCGCTCTCCGAGATTTGGGCGATTATTCTTCCTCCTGACATCGAACGGTGTACCTCGCTACCTTTAAGGTTCTGTCCCTTGTACTCAAACCGAAAGCCCTGAAGTTTCTCTTGTCTGTTGATGCTAGGAATTACTTTGATGCTTTTTTCTTCCATTAACTTGATATAGGCATCAAGGCTTTTCGGTCTTTCCAATCGTATCACTTCTTCATGTACCCGCTTTATCTCGTTTCTAATCTGTTTGACTTCGTCAAGTCTTTGGTGTTGGATGTCCCTTGCAGTGGTCAGTCCCATTTCCCTTGCCACCTCATGGGCCCTTTGTTGGCTCCTCTTTCCGATAAAGCTGTCCTTGTATGCTTTTCCATCAAATCCAATCCGATTGGCATATAAATGGATATGGGTATGTTCCTTGTCCCTATGCACAAATGCAATGGCCTGCCTTTCTTTTAGCCCCATGGCGGTAATGAACTTTTTGACAAGTTCACTCAGATCTTGTTTTGACAATCGCTTTCCATCCTCGATACTAGGGCTCAGCACAAAGCTCAGTGTATTCTTCTTTGTCCTTAGGTTCTGTGATTGGACGATTCTAAATTCTTCCGTAATCTCTTTAGGGTTCACCCCGGCCAAATGTTGGCTATGAATGATTTCAGCATCCTTCTCTTGGTTCCATCCATAGGAGATGGAAGCCCTGGTATGTGATATGGATTTTCCCTTCCCGATCATCTATTGAAGTTATAAAGGTGGTTCCTTATCTGAATGGCCAATTCCCCAACTTCCTTGGCAAGCTTGGGATCCCTTTTCTTGAACATGTTGCTTATCCGTTTGAAATTGTTCTTGTACTTGACCAGCATTGAATAGTATTCCAATTGTTCTGGGGTCAGGCGTTCGATGATGCTATGGCCAAGGGCGGAACCACGGCAATATTCGGAAAGGGAAAGTCCTGCTCTTTTAGCTTTGAGTTTGAGCATCTTCTTCTCATAGATACTGCACCTGAACTGGATGTGTTCCCTTTTCATTTTCCTTCTTTCCTTTTGCGACCATGGGGAGAAAAAGCAAGATTGTCATGACAATGACACATCTTGAATTACCACCCAACTTCAAAATAGCCGAAAAGTCAGCTAGGGATAAAAAGCACCCTGTTTTTAACTATGGAAAAGGAATCGTTTTAAAAGAATCCCAAAGGAAAGAGGGAAACAATACAGTTTTAAGAAAAGAAAATAATCAGTCCAATGAAAAAGCACGACTCCAAAAGGGCATAAATAAATGCGCCCTATTTGATTTTTGAATTACGCTTATCTTCCCGAACACTACAAAAATCAAACAGGTTCCGGCGCAGGTAAGTCCTGGTAAGATTTGGGACTCATTTAAGTTGGTTATTTTCAACCTATAAAGTCTCCCATAAAAGGTCAATTAACGGTAATACTAAAAAAGACCAGAAATGGGACTAGGTCAATAGTTGGAATTAAATCTTCTGTTTAGTCCAATAAAATGGCGAGTTTAAGGGACTAATTGGGCAGTAGGGCTAGATTCCAAAAATATGTTCCTTTTAAGAAACTAGTGCAGTTTATCTGATTCTAAATAATTCTCCATTTTGATTGTATTAGTTGGAAAAGTATAAATATTGGACACTTTGTGTACAAAAATTTTACAGTTTTAAAAATTGACCTTCTTTATAATTAATATAATAGACTGATATTTAAATGGTTGAAAAATTGGCACACAAATAGTTGTAGAACTTTGTATTTCCAGAGAAACTACCTTTTGGCCTGCGTCATCATTTAAAATCTAGAACTATGATCCAAAACCACTTAAAAATAGCTTGGAGAAACCTAAGAAGAAACATGAGGTTTTCATTATTAAATATTTTAGGGCTATCAACTGGTCTGGCGGGAGCTTTCCTAATCTACTTTTGGGTATCGGATGAACTTATGGTCGATAAATTCCACACCAATGGTCAACATTTATATCAGATACTGGAAAAGAGCACTGAAAATGGTGAGGTTAGAATACACGAAAGCACACAGGGACCTCTTGCAGATGCCCTAGAAACAGATTTGCCCGAAGTGCAAAAGGCTGTAAACGTTATGAATCTAGGAAAATTAGGAGCAAGTATTAGTTTTAAGAATAAGGTAAACCTATTTAAATCGGAAGGATTATTTGCTGAAAGCACGTTTTTTGAAGTATTCACTTTTCCACTGATTTATGGTTCCCCTTCGCAAGCCTTAATTGACAAAGACGCCATTGTTATCTCTGAAAATTTTGCAGAAAAATTATTTGGTTCAGTCGAGAAAGCTATAAATCAAAACGTGGAATACGATTTATTTGGCCAGAAGTCAATTGCTAAAATAACAGGCATATTTAAGGATGTCCCGAATAATTCAACCTTGAAATTTGATTACGTTGCCACAAAACAAAAATTACTGGAGGACATTTGGACCAATGGTCAAGTATGGTCCAATGAGGGTCCTGACACCTATGTGCTATTAAATTCGAATGTTGATATTCCAGTTTTCGATAGGAAAATTGAAAACTTCATTTCCAAATACGATGAAAATACTTCCTTTAGCCTTTTTACCAGAAAATTTTCAGATTCCTATTTAAAGGGTAATTATGAAAATGGTGTCCAGAGTGGTGGAAGAATAACGTATGTTCGGCTGTTTTCGTTGATTGCAATATTGGTGCTCTTAATTGCCTGTATCAATTTCATGAACCTTTCTACGGCGCGTGTTTCGAGACGGTTCAAGGAAATTGGCATTAAAAAAACAATCGGCGGTACGAAGAAAAATCTAGTAATACAATTTTTAGTTGAATCCCTGTTCCTGACCTTTTTGTCATTACTTGTTGCTATCATTTTGGTGATTATGCTTATTCCGGTCTTCAACTTCATTACCGGAAAAGAACTTGGTTTTCAGTTCACTTTGAACGATACGCTGATAGTCTTACTTGTAACACTTTTTACCGGACTGTTATCGGGAAGTTATCCGGCATTTTATCTGTCAGGATTCAGTCCTTTGGCAACTCTAAAAGGCAAATTTCAGGGCAAATTGGGAGAGTTGTTCATTAGAAAAGGACTGGTAGTATTTCAATTCATGGTATCGTTGGTATTAATTATATCTGTATTGGTCATTGGCAATCAAATTGACTATGCTTTCACAAAACCATTGGGATATGAAAAAGAAAACCTTATCCAAATTGACCTGGAAGGCAAGGCATTTCAAAATCCGCAATTACTCTTTGATCAGTTGGAAACTATTAACGGGGTTTTGAGCGCAGGCGGAATAAGTGAATCAATTGTTCGTGAAGATGGTGGTTCATCTACCTATGGAGTTGATTGGCCGGGCATGGATGAAGAGGCCAACATTGATTTTATTCTACGAGGAATTGATGAAAAACTTGTGAGTACTCTAAATATAGAAATGGCGGAAGGGCAGAATTTCTCCGAAGACCTGGGTACCCAAGAGTCTTATTTGTTGTTCAATAAAGAGGCCATCCGTCTTATGGGATTAAAAAATCCAATCGGAACGAAGGTTAAACTCTGGGGCGAGGACAAAACTATCTTGGGTGTTATGAAGAACTTTCACACCGCTTCAGTAATGCAGACTATATCGCCACTTGTCTTTAGGTATACCCCTCAGAATCTGGAAAAGGCCATGGTACGCATTAAACCTGGGGCGGAGAGAGATGTTATCGGGGAAATCGAAGATATTTATACCAAATATAACCCGGAATTTAGATTTAATTTCGCGTTTATGGACCAGACCATAGAAGCGCAATATCTTTCTGAACAGCGAATCCTGAGCCTCGCCCGTTATTTTGCCTATATGGCTATTTTTATTTCGTGCCTTGGACTATTCGGACTCGCGGCTTTCAATACGGAAATGCGTGTTAAGGAAATAGGTGTCAGAAAAGTTCTTGGCTCTTCCTCTTTTGGGATTTTAAAGCTTTTATCATCAGATTTTGTAAAACTGGTATTACTCTCTATTCTAATAGCTTCCCCTGTTGCTTGGTATCTAATGAGAGATTGGCTTTCGCAGTTCGCATATAGAATCGATGTTGGTTGGACGGTTTTTGTGGTAGCCGGTATTTTGACTATTCTTATCGCGTTGGCGACAGTAAGCTTCCAAGCACTAAAAGCCGCAAATACAAATCCTATAAAAAGTCTACGAACTGAGTAGTCCGCTAAACCAGGCCATTTAAGGAATGTAAATCTGGAAAGAAGTTAAAAATCAATGCTGACATACTCCTATAATACATAATAACCAAAGTCCTTTGTTAGCAACAAATTGACAAAAATATTTGGGATGAAGCATCTTTTAATACTGTTACTGTTATCTAAATTCTTTGTTTTAGTTTCCTGTGATACTGAACGGAATAATCATTTTGTTGAAATTCAAGGTAGACAACAGCACGTTTTGACATGGGGAGAAGGAGAACCTGTAATTGTTTTTATTAGTGGTGGTGGAAGTGATTTAGAAGACTTTGAAATTGTTCAAAAGGAAATTTCCAAAATCACTAAAACAATTTCATACGACAAACTAGGAATTGGAAAATCAGAGCTCACGGATTCTCCAAGAACCCTCGAAAACGTATCTGAGGAATTAAACGAATTATTGAAAAAAGAGAAAGTGATTGGCGTTCCAATGATTTTTGTAGGTCATTCCATGGGAGGTTATGTAGCTCGTTATTTTCTTCATCGTTATCCAAAAAACTTGGTTGGACTTGTATTGATTGACCCTGGAAGTGAATTTCTTGAGCAGGAACTTAGAAAAGTCCAGACTCCACAAGAAATTAGGATTGCGGATAGTACACTAACCGCTCAACTTAAGCTAGTCCCGAAGGGTTTTCAAATGGAGGTAAATGCTTATCCTAAACACGATTCTACACTGAAAACCATCTCAATAAAAACTGATATTCCAATTACCTTGCTAGAGTCAAATAAGGTCGACGAAGACAACCCTTTTGAAGTAAAATTAATCGAAATTCAAAAAAGACTATATCGGGATTTTCAACGGCAAGTACCTCAAATGGAACTAGTTTCAACTGAGAAAAGCGGACATTTTATACAATTGGAAGAGCCGGACTTGGTAATTAATGCGATTAGAAAAATGATAACCGAAGTGGAATAAAATTGTTGCCAATAAAACCTATAAACAATGTACGGTTTCAGGATTCGTCACTTGGTTTGTGTATTTTTAGGAATGCCCCGAAATCTTATGGACTTTGCTCTGGAAAGGAAAAAATAGAAAAAGATAATATGATTTCACTACGTGTGCTGCGAAAAGTAAATGCTCGTTTGCCCCCCGTACCGTTGATAGCTCGACTGTTAGCAGTTTATTTTCTAGTTCTGGAAATGGAGCGTATTTAAGGACTCCAATTAAATGGTGTTATACAAAATAATTAAATATGATATTGAATGATATCATCTAGAATGGAGATGCTAGGAACTGCACAATGTTGTACCTATGTTGTACCCGAAAAAACAAAAAGGGCTCCGTTTTTAGGGAACCCTTTATTTTACTAGTAGCGGGGACTGGACTCGAACCAGCGACCTTCGGGTTATGAGCCCGACGAGCTACCTACTGCTCTACCCCGCGATATCGGACGGCAAATATACAACTCTTTTAAACATATTTCCAAATTAGTGAGACCTTGATTTGAA
>JBCDAX010000071.1:0-7968 GCA_039184805.1 Bacteroidota bacterium
AATTTATCAAGTAAAAGTAGGTTTGGGGGCCAAAACATTGGATACGCAAAACGGAATAAAACCTACGCAAAACGGAATTATGAAGACAAGAATCTATGGAGCTGATCTAAATGAAATGCTTGTCGAGGCGGACTATCCTGAATGGTTTAAAGATGAATCTGCCGCAATACTCGAAAGAAGTTTTTCAGCAGAAATCTTCTTAGGCAAGGGTGGTTATAAAGAGGTTTTTTTTGAAGGGGTTCATATTGGCTATGGAGACCTGCAACTTTCCAATAATACCATCCTGAACTTTGAAAGTGAGTTTGAGACTGTAGAAATGCACTTTGCGCTAAATGGGGAAACCATTGCAAACTCCAATTACTTTGACCAAACCATAAAATTTGTTCCAGGAAGCCATAATGTGATATATACAAATGGCTTTAAGGGGCAAATCGAATGGTCTGCTAAGTCACCTCTGCGGATTTTTGAAATCAATATGACTCCTAAGTTTATCAAAAAATATCTACCTGACGACCACTTGCTATTTGATGTTTTTAGAAAAGCAATGTCTGAAAAGGAATCTGCTATTCTATCCAATCAGAATTACCCTATCACATTGGAGATGTACGATATAATCAACGATATTATCCATTGTGAACGTACTGGGCTTTTTAAAAGGATATTCCTAGAATCTAAGGTTATATCCTTATTGTTGCTCCAAATGGAACAAATCAGTTCTTTTGACAAACAAAATTCCCATCCTGGTCTTAAAAAAGAGGATATTGAGAAAATGTATGCTGTAAAAGAGCTTTTGGACTTTAATTTTAGAAAAACCGATACGCTTACCAATCTCGCCAAAAAAGTAGGAACCAATGAATATACCCTAAAAAAGGGGTTCAAAGAACTTTTTGGAACATCTGTATTCCAATATTGGAAAGGACTGCGTCTGGAGACCGCCAAGAACATGCTCTTGGATGATGGATTAAGCGTTCAAGAGGTTTCCCTTAAAATAGGGTACAAAAACCCGCAGCATTTTACGGCAGCTTTTAAAAAACAATTTGGAACTGTACCCAGTGCGATAAAAGGTTAGAGATAGTGGATAAAAAAGAATTCAAAAAAAATCTCTATTGCCGCTTTGTTTGCCATAGCTGTGAACAATTATGCCTATGAAAATGGGTATTCCAACATAATTGATCTTATAATCCTTAACCCAATAGAGATAAGAAAAGTACTTGATTTTTAATTTGAATACACTATCATTAATCCCTGAAATTAATTATGTATGGCCTGTATAAGCAGCTTTAGTATTATAAAAGGAGTTTTTACCGATTTTCTCGAACAAAACGGACATCGTAAAACGCCTGAACGTTACGCTATTTTGGAAGAGATGTATTATAGCGAAGAACATCTGGATGTGGATTCGCTTTATCTTATAATGAAAAACAAGAATTACCGGGTAAGTCGAGCTACGCTATATAATACAATGGATCTTTTAATTGAGTGTAACCTTGTGAGGAAACATCAATTTGGGGATAATGTAGCCAAGTTTGAGAAATCACTTTTCAAAACCAATCACGACCATGTCATCGTTACCGATACTGGTGAAGTTTTGGAGTTTTCAGATCCGCGAATTCAAGAAATAAAGAAGACTATTGAAGAAGTCTTTAATATTACAGTCGACGAACACTCCTTGTATTTCTATGGTGAACGCAATCACAAAGATTGAAGATTTTTTCTAGTGAAATAGATGAAGTTTTCCAATTCAGGTTCCCCATTGACTCGCTCGGGATAAACTTCTCGCAACAAAAGAGTAAAAAGAAAAAGAACCACATTCTCATGCAGTTCTTTTTCTTTTTGCTCCCCCTCTTGGGCTCGAACCAAGGACCCTCTGATTAACAGTCAGATGCTCTAACCAACTGAGCTAAGGAGGAATAATTTTCATTAAGCGGGTGCAAATATAGCAGTTTCTTTAAAAGACTACAAGCAAAATTTCCGCTAAATAAATCTTTTAATGATATTCCAGATATCATTTCCAAAAATGACAGCCATAAGTCCCATCAGGACAACGAATCCCACAATTTGACCCCGTTCTAGAACTTTTTGACTTGGCGGTCTTCCGCTTATCATTTCATACAACAGGAACATTACATGTCCTCCGTCTAAAGCTGGAATAGGCAATAAGTTCACAAAGGCCAACCAAACGGAAAACATTGCCAGAAATCCCCAGAAGAAACTCCAATTCCAAGTAGTTGGCATTAACTCTACAATCCCAATGGGTCCCTTAACCTGCTTATATCCTTGAATGATTGGGTTAAATATGAGCTTAAATTGTTTCACTTGGCGTACCAGAACGTCTATGGTTTCAACAAAACCTCTTGGAATCGCTGAAAGAAAACTAAACTCTTTGGTGATGGCAAGTTCTCGCTCTGCGAGAGATGCATTAGGCAAGATGCCAACAGGTAAGCTATCTGGAACAGGGACATTTAGATTCATCGCTCTTCCTTCTCTTTCAATCCCAAATGTTAAGGTATTTCCCCTATTTCCTCTGATTTCAGAGGTAACTTCATCCCAGAACTCTAAAGTCCTATCATTGATTTTAACCAACTTATCTCCAACTTGTATCCCATACTCCTTAGCATTTGAGCTGTCTGCCACATATCCAATTACCAAAGAGGTATATCTTGGAATTATAAATTGTCTTCCTCGACTTTCCAGAGCTGCCTTCTTACCTTCGTCACTTAAGGCAATCAACTTCTCTTCCCCATTTCTCAGCACTTTGATTTCGTCACCAAAGAGAATATCCATGGAAAGGTATCGGTCTAACTTTTCTACTTTCTTCCCGTCGACCTCCAAAATTTTATCCCCCGTTCTTAGCCCTATTTTTTCACTTACCGGGTCAACATGAAGGCCATGTTCAATTTTGTTTACAGGAATATAAGTTTCCCCGTTATTAAAAAACATAAAGGTGTAGATTACCCAGGCTAAAAGGAAATTCACGGTAACTCCTCCGAGCATGATAATCAACCTTTGCCAAGCAGGCTTACTTCGGAACTCCCACGGTTTGGGTTCTTCCTTCATCTGTTCGGTATCCATGCTCTCATCAATCATTCCAGCAATCTTTACATAACCTCCTAAAGGAAGCCATCCAATACCGTAAACCGTTTCTCCTATTTTCTTTTTGAAAAGTGAAAACTTCACATCAAAAAACAAATAGAATTTCTCAACCTTTGTCTTGAAATATTTTGCTGGCAAGAAATGCCCTAGTTCGTGTAAAATCACCAAAATTGAGATGATTACAACGAACATTACTATCTGTATAAAAAGACCCATTCAACTCAAATCTTACAATAAGGCCACAAAAGTACGGTTTTAACACTTTTCTTAAAAAGATCATTTTGTGCAAAGAATGTATTTAAGAAAGTTTTAGCACCTAAAAACACCATGGTTGTTTTGAGGTATCCCTTTGTGGGCCGTAATTTTGTAAAGATGATATCTTTTTTTTCAAAATATAAATTCTTTGGAGCAGTACTGCTGGTATTGTCTGCCATTATTGTTTATTTGTTTTACAATGCACTGCAACCAAAAAAGAAATTACCGGTCTACCAACCATCCATGGTGAGTCAAGAGCTGGTTGATAGTACACTTCATTACAAAAAAAAGTATCATACCATAGCTGATTTCCAGCTAACCAATCAAAACGGTGCAACAATTACCCAAAAGGATTATGCGAATAAGATTTACGTCGCCGATTTTTTCTTTACCACATGTCCCACGATTTGCCCCATTATGACTAAGAACATGGCTCAAATACAAGGTTCAATTCTTGATGATTCAGAGGTTATGTTACTTTCCCACTCAGTTACTCCTGATATAGATTCTGTGGCCCAGTTAAAAAAGTATGCACTGGAAAAAGGTGTAGTAGACAGCAAATGGAATTTGGTCACAGGAGATAAAAAACAAATCTATGAGCTAGCACGAAAGTCATATTTAGCCGTGAAAACCGACGGCGACGGTGGACCTTATGATATGATTCATACCGAAAACTTCATTTTAGTTGATAAAGAGCGAAGAATACGTGGGTTTTATGATGGAACAAATGCTGAAGACATCCAAAAACTTGTAAATGACATAAGGATTTTAAAAACTTCTTATCTCGATTGACATTCAGTGCACTAATAATGGGTCCGTTTATACATCGATTTTTAAATTTTGTTTTCTTCTAGAAATGTAGCTCGTAAAAGAATCGATGAATTCATTAGTAGGCATGGTCTTAAGATTTTCTATCCAAATCGGACCTTCTCTAAATCGATTTACAATGTAAGATAAATGTAAAGTTTTGCTTAATTTTACAATACTATTTAGTCTAAATAAATATAATATGAAAAAGACCATATTTCTTATACCCTTACTGGTCTTATCTTTTTATTCGTGCTCTGAAAAAGGTATGAAAGAAAGGGAAGTAATAGACAACTATGCAAACATAGTGTACAACTCATATTTTGATTCTTACAATGCCGCGCTGGAATTGCAAAAATCTATCAGAAACCTTATCAATTCACCTTCGGAAGAAGGTTTGGAAATTGCTAAGAAGAATTGGTTAAATGCGCGCTACATTTACGGACAAACAGAAGTGTACCGAGAAACCAATGGTCCAATTGATGTTCGTAAAAGTGAGCTTGCTCCTTGGGGAATTGCCAACGAGGCCCAAATGAACGCTTGGCCTATTGATGAAAGTTATGTCGATTATGCTCTCGAAGGAACTGAAAGCCATGCAGGAGCATACAATGGTGTTATTACGGATACTACGGTAACCATTACACAAGAGCTACTTATTGATCTTAATGAAAAAGACACGGATAAATCTATTAGTACCGGTTGGCATGTCATCGAATTTTTGCTTTGGGGCCAAGATCTTACCCCTCCGGAAGATAACAAAGCTGGACTTCGGGAGTACACAGATTATACCTCCGCACCCTTCGCACAACGCAGGGGGCAATATTTGAACTTGGTTACAGACCTCTTAGTCACAGATTTAAAAAAACTTGTTGATACGTGGTCTGAAGGCGGTACATATCGCTCACACTTAAAAAGCTTGGAACCTGACCTGGCCATTGCCCAAATCGTAAATGGAATGTTTTTTCTTTCGGGGGATGAATTGAGCTCAGAACGCCTTATCGCCCCCGTAGATTCTACAGATGGCTTTAATGAGTCAGGACAAGAAGACGAGCATTCCTGCTTTTCTGACAATACGCATCAAGATGTTTATGCTAATATGTTGGGTATAAATAATGTGCTGTTTGGAACATATGGCTCAATTTCGGGTCCATCTTTTTATGATTTGGTAAAGAAAGTAGATGTAGATCAAGCCAAACAACTAAAGGAAGCAGCCGATAAGGCCATGGAAAGCGTATTGGTGATTGCGGAAAACCCTAAGCCTTTTGATTATTTAATTACCCAAGAGTCTTCTTCGGATGATGAATTCGGACCAATAATGAAGTCCGTAGTTGCCTTACAAGATTTATCTGATCAGATTACCATATCCGGTAATTTAATTGGTGTAAAGTTGAATTAATTTCACTTTTGTTTTAACCTTTTGAAATCAATATCTTTACATAGCGGAGTAACCGACCGAATCCCAATGATTTTTCATTGGGATTTGTAAGTTAAAGAAGTTGCTATGAGAGGTTTGCCATTACATTTTCTTGCTATTTTATGTATGGTTTTTGGCTGTGGCCCCAAAGCGGATAACTACCTTGCGTTGTATGAAGAAGGA
Organism: Bacteroidota bacterium; assembly: GCA_039184805.1. GTDB lineage: Bacteria > Bacteroidota > Bacteroidia > Flavobacteriales > Flavobacteriaceae > Flagellimonas. Next base: position 5,753 of record JBCDAX010000071.1, read on the forward strand.
GAAGAACTATCTTCGGAAGGTTTAGGAATAAATTCGCAAAGTTCAAATGCTTTTGGTTTTGAGGTAAAAGGACTGACTTTTAAGGAAAAAGCACATTTCGCCACTGGAAATTCTTTGTTCAATCAATCTTGGGTATCATCCCCTGCTTCAACCACAGCAAGAGATGGATTGGGACCAACCTTTAATGCCCGAGCATGCGCTTCTTGCCATTTTAAAGATGGACGGGGAAAGCCTATCCTAATTGGAGAAAAAACCAATGGTTTTTTAATGCGGGTAAGTCAAAAAGGTACCGATGAAAATGATGGCCCTTTAGGTTTACAAAATTATGGAACCCAAATCCAAGATCAGAGTAATCGAGGTATTCCCATAGAAGCAAAAATCTCGGTAACCTATGACACCATCACGGGTGCTTATCCCGATGGAAAACCCTACGTGCTTTTTAAACCTATCTACATTTTTGAGAATGAGAATTTTGGAAAAATTGAAAAAGTTATGACATCCCCTCGGGTAGCGCAGCAAACTATAGGAATGGGATTTATTAGTGCTTTACCTGACAGTGAAATCTTGAAACTTGTCGACGAAAATGACGAAAATGGAGATGGTATTTCCGGACGACCTAATTATGTATGGAATCATGAAACTGGAGAAAAAGATTTGGGTAAATATGGTTGGAAGGCAAATGCCCCTACCTTGAAAACACAAATTGCCAGCGCTTTTCACGGCGATATGGGTTTAACCAGTCCAATTTTCCCAAAAAATGACTGCCCCAGCCCACAAAAAGATTGTGACCAAGCTCCAAACGGAGGTGAACCTGAAGTAACGGAAAAACAGCTTAAAAGGGTTCTTTTTTACCAAGCTTCATTGGCGGTACCCAACCGAAGAAATGTCAAAAATGAAAAAGTACTCAAAGGTAAAGTACTCTTCAATCAACTTAACTGCATAGGATGTCACGCTATTAATCAAGTAACAGGTAAATTTCCACTAAACCCCTTATTGGAAGATATTACAATAAAACCTTACTCCGATTTCCTACTTCATGATATGGGAGAGGAATTAGCCGATAATCGACCAGACTTTGAAGCGAACGGAAAGGAATGGCGCACACAACCCCTTTGGGGAATTGGATTAATCCCTACTGTAAACAGACATACTTATTTTCTCCATGACGGCCGTGCTAGAAGTATTGAGGAGGCTATTCTTTGGCACGGGGGCGAAGCCGAAAAAAGTAAAAAAAAGTTTATGCGATTACCTGAAAAAGAAAGAGAACAACTTTTAGCCTTTATCAATTCCCTTTAATTTTGTAGGATGGCAATGAAAAACCCACTATTCTTGGTTGTTCTGTTACTGTTCATCGGTAGCTGCGATGAAAAAGTCAAGGACAGAACATTTGATGTTGACCTTTTTTTACGAGAGGTCACTCAAAAAGTAATTCTTCCTACCCTTGATGATTTTAAAATACAGGCAGAACAGCTTACACAGGAAACAGAGAGCTATGTAACTTCACCAAGTTTGGAACAACTGGAAATAGTTAGAAAACAGTGGGTTAAAACTGCCTATGCCTACGAACGCACCTATAACTTTCACTTTGGCCCAGCAAAATCAAAATTTATTCATCGTGCTATTTATAATTGGCCAACCGTTCCAGAAACCATTGAAAATCTATTGTCTTCCAAAGAATTCAACGAAGAAACAATGGCTAAGGCAAGTCCTCAAGTAAAAGGGTTAGCCGCTTTGGAATACCTTCTTTATAACGAAGACATTGATAAGGTCCATACCCAAATGACCGAACAGGAACCGCGCAGGGTTTATCTACTTCATTGCGCTAATTTTTTGGAAGGCCAGGCCAACCGACTTGTGAGTATATGGGCTGAAGAAGGAGAGAATTATGCAGAAACTTTCGTTACAAGCAGGGATACAGGTCTCAAAAACTCCTTTAATTTATTGTTTAATGGACTATTCAACGCCATCAACACTGCTAAGTTTACGAAAATTGGGAAACCTGGCGGCCTGGAAAAATCACCGCGGACCAACCCACAAAAAGTACAAGCCCCTTATAGTAATGAATCCCTAGCTTTGACCAGAGAATCTGTGGAAGTCATTGAAGAAGTATTTTTCGGTAATGATCATCCCAATATTTCCGAATATATTTCCTCTTTGGCGGAAGATGAGGTGGTCAATGGACGCATTAAAACCGCAATCCAAGACATAAAAGAAGC
>JBCDAX010000072.1:0-7746 GCA_039184805.1 Bacteroidota bacterium
CAATCCGAAGAAATGAGCTATTCGTAAATCTCCTGCTATGGTGCTCCAATTGAGCAAGGGCAGACCTTCACCGCCATCAGCTACACCTACATTATGCGCCATTTGCCCTATCATTTGTCCACCAACCCAACTTCCAAAAAAAACCACGAGCCACCCCAGAAGAATTCCCCATTGCACGGGCCTTGACGTTTTGAGCTTTAGCCGAATGGTTTCTATAATGAAGAAAACCATAACAAAAACTATAATACTGATGAGAATCCCCATAAGTCCAAATAGGATACCGTTGAACAAACTCGTTTGGTTGTAATGCGACCGTACGCCCCTAGCAGCCTGCAAAACAATAATGCAGATTTCAATAGCCATAGTCCACGAAACGATGTTATTGACAATGTTTTTCTTCCTTCTGGAAAAAGGATAAAACGTAATCAAATACCCTGTAGTCAACACATAAAGTCCTCCAGAAATAGTAAACTTTAAAGGCTTAATCCACACATTGATACCCATAAGCATTCGATCATCAAAAATCCAACCTATGGCACTAGCGAGCGCAAGAATAAAATGGAAGATAACGACTCCATATAGTATTGGACTTTCCTTTCGAACAATTTGAAGTACGTTTTTTAGATCTTTCATTACTTTCTTAATTTATAGGTTCGGATTAGCATAAAAAGCAGAAACCCTACAGGTCCTAGCATAAAAGTTGCAAAGAGACAGGGCGCCATAAGAAGTTGGTGGATACCCAAATTTCTATTTTGATTGACCATCCACATACCCACCAACAAATCAAAAGCTAGATAATGCACCCAGCCGGCCATAACGGCTTCTTCTACAGTGAAAAGTGACATTACGGAAGATAGGCTCCCAAAGTCCAAACCTGCACCTGACTGTATGTGCAAAAAAATGTAAAAGGCATAAAAGAGGGAGAGTACGAGCGGGATGACCTTGTAATCAATCAAAAAGCGCGTGACCTTCCATTTGGGAAGGATAATCAACAAAAGCCACATGGGCATCGCCATTGTATTGGCTATCGAAAAAATTTCTGCATTTGTCATTGACGTTTGGTTTTACGGTTAAACATGAACCAAAAATCAATGCTTTTAGTAGGAAAGAGAAGTGAATTTCGTTAGAACGTCGTTTTTAGATATTGAACTGTCATCCAAAAAAAGGACAGCTCCATCCGAACTTTCGGATAGAACTGTCCGCTGCTATTGATTCAATGTAATCACTGAATTTTTAAACCTTCCGAATTTGGAAACCTACCCGTAACCAACCATCCCCCAAAATTCTCGGAAACAGCAAGAAGCAAGGTGTTATTTCCCTTTTTTAGATTGAGATAAACTGCATCAAATAGGCCAATAGTTCCCAAATACCGATAGTCACGGCTTCTAAATCCGTTATTCCCTTTATAGATGGGCTGGCCATTTAATATGACCACTACCCTATCACTATACCCAAATTCAAAAAGTCGGGTCACATCATTTCTAGAATTGATATTGATTTTAGCAAAAACTGTATTACCTGTAATATCTCCTCTTAGTTCTACTTTTCGAGAAATGTTGGCAGCTACGCCCTCTTCCAGAACGATACTCCCATCCCACTTTCTCGTATCAATTACTTTAGCTATGGATGTTGGATTGTCCAGCAATTTTTCCTCAAACTTATCCGAAACCTCCCACTCTTGAATTGCTCCTTCGATAGGTTTTCGAGTTCCAGGATTGAAGTCTTTGATTTCACCCTCTCCATTCTTTATGACAAAATTTGCCAGATGCTCTCCTTGATTAAGTCCACCTGTAAAGCTCAGGCCACCTGTTTTTGCTTTATGAAACAAGTTCCAAGACAAATTGGGTTTATCACTATTATCCAAATAGACTTGAGCTTTGTCGTCTTCAACCACAATTTTTACGTGCATCCAACGGTCTACTGGATATTTGTGAGCAAAGGAATATTTGGGGCCAAAATAAAATTGCCAAGGTGTTATGCCATTAAATAATGCCACGGCCTGATTGGCATCCGGATTACCCGATTGATGAGGTCGGATATAGAATTGTTCCGCATTGTTCCCGTTGACTCTGAAATAGACACCAGGAAATCCTCGATTACCCGTCATATAGATATCATACTCTATAGTTCCGTTTAAAAATTCAGCGTTTTTAAGTGACATAGACCCCCCCAGAAGATAAATGGTATCTTCTCCCTTAAAAGGTTCGAATACGTGAGCCCTGGCATTGATGTCCCAGTGTACGGTATCCAAGGAAACGGGCTCTTGTGAAATTGCCAAAGACATTTGTAAAAACGCAATGGCATATACTAATACTGTTCTCATGTTTTTTGATTTTTGATGCAGCTAAGTACGTTTTTCATGCGTGAAAGAGGCAAAACAAGTTGGTTCAAGTTGGTTCATTCACATTCAGGCGTTAGAATTTTTCTAATCTTTGTGTTAATCAAAAAGCGATGCACAAGGACGAGTATTACATACAAAAATGTATAGAGGATATTGAAGCTAAATTGGGTTGGGGCTCCTCTAATGCATGGCACAACAATATGTTTATTGAACTTAGTGAACGTATACAGCAAGAAACCAAAGTCCTCTTAAGTCCGGTTACCTTAAAACGCGTATGGGGAAGGATAGCGTATGACAGTGCACCTAGTATCACCACACTGAATACGTTAAGTCAATTTGCAGGTTTTGAAAATTGGAGAGATTTTAAAGGGAATATCCCAAAAAAAAGAAGTTCCGGCATTGTAAGAAAGATTCAATCCAATTTAGGAATCATTGTGCTGAGTGCTTCCGTTATGACCTTGGTATTTATTTCTTTTTATTCTTTAAAGGCTGTGCCTGTTGCGAAAAATCCAATCGACCCAACCCAAATTGTATTCAAAAGTAAGCCTATAACTCAGGGTTTACCCAATTCGGTGGTCTTTGATGTGAATTTGCAGGGAATCCAATCCGATAGTATTCATATCCAACAATATTGGGACCCTAAAAAAACCATTTCATTGACCAAGGACCAAAAACAAGCGACAGGTCAATACTATTTCCCTGGATATTTTAGAGCTAAGCTATTGGTTGATGGTGAAGTTATTAAACAACATGACCTCTTCATTAAGACAGATGGATGGTTAGGGACTTTGGACTACGGACCTATTCCTAAATATTTTGAATCCTCTAAAGTTCACAATAATAAATTATCGTTCCCAGAAGAAGCTTTCTCTGAGATTAGCTCAAATGAAAAACCACTTACTTCCACTTTTCATATGGTGAAAGCCTTTGATTCCATTTCCGGGGACAATTTTGAGTTGCGCTCTGTTCTAAAAAATACATATTATGACGTTTGGGCCGTTTGCCAAAAAACTTCAATTATTGTTTTAGGCACAAAAGGAGCCATGGTTGTAACCTTAGGGGTTCCCGGGTGTGCTTCGGAACTCTGGGTGATGATGAACGACACTTTTACCAATGGAAAGAAACAGGACCTTTCCAGTTTAGGTTTGGACTTATCCACAGAAAAAGAAATACATCTTAGGGTGGAAAAAAAGGCCCTTCGTGTAAGTTCAGGTGATAAAACTCTGTTTGAAGGAACTTATTCAGAAACTTTGGGAAGAATCGCAGGAGTTCGCTATCGCTTTCTTGGAGCTGGCGAAGTACATCAAAGTCAGCTATCAGATTTGGAAGGCGACACTGCTATAGATTTTATGGACAAATAGAACGAATTAGAATTTTACCAATTCCATACTTTTACCCCAAGCTCGGAAAAATCTAAAAAAATACAGTTTACTCCTGAAGTTTTACTTGAACCGCGTTCATACCCTTAAGTCCTTTTTCCAATAGAAAAGTTACCTTATCATTTTCACTAATTTCATCTATCAGCCCAGAGACGTGAACGAAGTGCTTTTCATCAGTATCCGAATCCATAATAAACCCAAAACCTTTTGAGGTATCAAAAAAGGCTACCTTTCCTTTTCGTGTTGGGTCTTGTTCTTCTTCACTTTCTTCCTTCTTGGGAATGCCAAGTTCTATAGTAGAGGCGTCTATTTCCTCTTTTTCCGTTTCTTCTGGAGGAGTATCGGTCAAGTTCCCATATTGATCTACATAGGCAAAGGGAATGCCACCCCCACTTTCTTTACTTTGGGCTTTACGAGCTTCGCGTTTCTTTTGTTTTTCTTCGCGTTTTTTCTGCTTTTGCTTTTCTTTTTCGCTCTTGTTGTACGTTTGTTGTGATTTGGCCATTGGATTCTTTAATACCCTTAAAATAGTACTAATTCTAAAAACTGAAAGAAATAATTAAAAAAATCTCAAATTTTATTCGGCCAGTTGCCCCTTCAGGGAATCAAGGCTTTAATCCTACTTGTTTTTCTATACCCAAACGTTTCATCTTTGCAAATAGCGTTTTGTCCTTCATCTCAAGGATTGCAGCAGCACCTTTTGGGCCACTTACACGCCAGTTTGTTTTATCCAATACTTTGATAATGTAATCCCGTTGCATGGCTTCAAAGGACTTAAAATCCTCTTTCAATTCTGATACTCCATTCAAGTCCGGCATCCATTTCCCGGGATTTAAGGTGGTTCCGCTTTCAATAATCACAGCACGTTCAATAAGATTTTCCAGTTCTCGAATATTTCCGGGAAAAGAATAGTTCATTAACTGAGCAATGGTTTTCTTACCTAACCGTCTAAATGCTTTTCCAGCTTTAGCGGCATACTTTTCCAGAAAATATTGAGCCAATAATGGGATATCATCCTTACGTTCACGTAGCGGCATGTTATGAATTGGGAACACATTCAAACGGTAGAACAAATCCTCACGAAACTTTCCTTCCTTGATCATTTTTTCCAAGTCTCTATTAGTGGCAGCAACTATTCGAACATTGACTTTAATAGTTTTTGTCCCTCCAAGTCGGTCAAACTCACCTTCTTGAAGCACACGAAGAAGTTTGGGTTGCAAATCAAGAGGTAGTTCTCCAATTTCATCCAAGAAAATGGTGCCACCATCCGCTAAGCTAAACTTGCCTACCTTGTCTTCCGTTGCTCCAGTAAATGCTCCTTTTCTATGCCCAAAAAGCTCACTTTCAATCAATTCCGAAGGAAGCGTTGCGGCATTAACTTTGATTAGGGGTTTGTCTTTCCGTTTGCTGTTGTCATGCACGGCACGGGCCAATAGTTCTTTTCCTGTGCCAGATTCGCCTGTAATTAAAACAGAAGTATCGGTTGGAGCAACTTGGTTGACCTTTTCAAGCACAACCTTATATTCCTCACTCTGGCAAATAATGTTTTCAAAATTGATTTCTTGTTTAATTTCTTCCTTGAGGTATTCGTTTTCAATTTCTAGCTGGTCCTTGAGTGATTTTATCTCCTCTAAGGCTTCAAAAAGTTCTTTATCTCTCCTATTCTTTTGGGTAACATCCCGAATAATGGCACAGTTCAAATTCTCCCCTTGATAGGTTAAATGATTGGCAATAATATTGGCTGGGAATTTGGTGTGGTCTTTTCTCGTAATTAACCAGTCCAAGTGCAACACCTTTTTCTCAATGAGTTCCATAAAATGTTCCCTCCACCATTCTGGAGTAATATTTTCATCCAAATCATAGATATGGAAATTATTTAGTTCACTTTTGGTAAATCCCAAGTTTTTAGGAACCGCCTCGTTGTAATGGATTAATTTACCATGGATGTTCCAGATATAAATCAAATCAGGAGCATTATCAATGATTTCCTTGTAAAGCTTCAACCCCAATTCATGCTCTTTTTGGGCTGTAACGTCTTGATACGTGCCAATAATCTTCACGATTTTATTCTTCTGCACAATGGGTTCGGTAACACATCGAATGTATTTAGGATGTTCCGAGTTTCCCTTAAAAGTGAGCACTACATCATAGGAAGCTCCATTCCGAATTGCTTTGCTCAAAAGGGTCTTAAGTTCATCTGATTCTTGAAACAAATGGATTACCTTACCAGGTAAAAGATCTTCCTTTGTATCGGTTTCAAATATTTTAAGTGCTTGTTCCGTAATCACAAGAGAACCATCTTGCAGGTTTAATTTCCATCCTCCTACATTGGCCATGCGTTCGGCATGATTTAGCAGATTTTTATAAAAACTCGATTCAGAAATATCATTGACAATCGCCGCTATTATATTTTTTCCATTATTTGAGAAAAAATGAGAAGAAACCTCTACATCATAGTATTTCCCTTTCTTCGTTTGGTGTACTGCCTTAAAACTGTATTCCTGTTCTTTTCTTACCCTTTCCCAGTGTTCCCGCCAGCTTTCTTTGTTCGCCGAAGGATTGATATCAAATATGGTCAGTTTTTGGACCTCGTTTTGTGAATACCCCAAACGCTTTAAAAACTGGGCATTGGCATATACAATTTTGCCCGATTCATCCATCCACATAATCTTATAGGGCATATTCTCAAAGAACTGTTCTCTAAAAAGCTGAAAAGGATTTGTTACATCCATCTGTATCTATTTTTCAGTGTTAAAATAGTTACAAAATTTCTCATATAACAGAAAATACTATAAAAATAGAAAAACATAATACAATAAAGAGGAATTAACCAATTGAAATACAGATAATTATGTTTTTGGCACATCCTTGGCCTATACCAAGGCATCAAAAACTTTATGATGAAAAGAAAAGAGTTTTTACACAATGTGTCTTGGGGCGGAGTTTTGGCTGCTTTTGGAATAGGAAGCTATCTCAAAGCCGCATCGAAGCCTTCTCCAAACACAAAAACAGATGTCAAACAATTAGGATTCAATCACATAAATACTATGGAAACAAAAACACAGACTACAGTATTGCATAAGGCAGAAACACGCGGTAAGGCAAATCATGGATGGTTAAACTCCCACCACTCTTTCAGCTTTGCCAATTATTACAATCCGGAACGAATGAACTTCGGTGTATTACGTGTGCTAAACGATGACGTCGTATCTGCAGCAATGGGCTTTGGCACCCACCCTCACAATAATATGGAGATTATTTCAATTCCCTTGGAAGGTGACCTAGAGCATAAGGATAGCATGGGAACATCTGCCATTATCAAGCAAGGGGATGTTCAAGTAATGAGCGCAGGCACTGGAATCTTGCATAGTGAGTATAACGCGAATAAGGACCAAGAGGTAAAGTTTCTTCAAATCTGGGTGATGCCAAACAAGCAAGGTGTTGAGCCTCGATATGATCAGATCTCCTTGAATCTGGAAGATAGAAAGAACAAGTTACAACAAGTACTATCTCCCAATGCTGATGATGCCGGTGTATGGATTCACCAAAACGCTTGGTTCAATATGACTTCTTTGGAATCAGGCAAGTCACTTGACTATCAATTAAATGATTCCCAAAACAATGGCGTGTATGCTTTTGTAATTGAAGGGAATGTCACGATAAATGGTCAGCAATTATCCAAAAGGGATGGTTTTGGTCTCTGGGATATTGAAAATCTGGAAATATCCGCAGATAGCGATACCGAATTGCTTTTGATGGAAGTACCCATGAATATCGAATAATCAAAACACAAACAACAATTTAAAAACAACACAAATAACGAGTATAATGAGAACCTTAAAATTATCCACACTAGCCTTATTGATAAGTACCATGACTTTTGCGCAATGGACTCAATACGCACCAAATCCAGTAAATGATCCGGCGAACGCTGCGAAACAAGTCTTACATCCAACAAACCATGCCTTGCTTTTAATTGACCATGAAGGGCAAATGGCCTTCGCCGTAGAGTCACAGCCAATTGAA
>JBCDAX010000073.1:0-6884 GCA_039184805.1 Bacteroidota bacterium
AAGCTCATTTCTGATAACTATGAACTGATCAAAAATGAATTCGATCAGTTAAACAACAAAACAGAAATTGCGCAATACCACGAGATCGATTCCGACCGGAAAAGAATATCCGCAAAAACAACCCAAAAGTGGAAGACCTTCATCTTAAACGCCTGTCAACGCCATTCGATAGAAGGTGAAAACTATTGCTCAGGCACCGTCAAATTGTTGGAAGGCATTCCCAACCTGTTTCAGGCCATGTTTTCTGTTTTGGAAGCAGGCAAGTCGATACCCAAACATCACGGACCCTATAAAGGCTATCTCAGGTATCACCTCACGCTGCACGCTCCGGAAACAAATCCGCCAAGCATAAAGATTAAAGACAAAATCCATGTCTGGAAGAGCGGCAACGAAATTCTTTTTGATGACAGCTGGGAACACGAAGTGATCAATAAGAGTACGGAAGAACGATCGATACTAATGATCGATGTGCTCAGACCTATGCCCAGATTGCCATCGCTGATCAACCATTTCATCGCGAACAAATTGGTCAAAAATACCTACGGAAAGAAAATAATGTACAACCAAACGAAGTATTTCCAAAACACCATACGCAACTAAATGTAAACCTTCTAACACATTAAAAACCAGTGCCTTATGAAAGTAGTAGTCAACCTGAAATTAGGAGATCATGTTGCAACACTCGTAGAGGGGACCACTTCAGACCGTGATTTTTATCAGGACGTATTAAGTGTCAGGAAGCAGTCCTTTATGAAAGGAAAGTTTTATCACTACGTCAGCCAAAACATGGTCGTATCGGATTGCGATCCCTACTCCAAGATATACTGTCTTTATTTGAAAAACGACCCACTAGGCACCGTAACGGTAACCCTGGGGACGAAAGGAAAAATGCACAAAGAACACAGGTTTTCGGAGACCTTGCTGAAAACTCCCAGGTATACCATGTGTTCCATTCAAAAATTCTGTGTCGATGAAGAAAGAATGAGGTTATTACATAGCAACCCCCTTACCCTTTACAGGCAGGTAATGCGTGTCCTGGAACAAAAAGCGAGGGAAGAAGGGGTGCGTACGGTCGCCGTTAGTACAGCTATTTCTTTGCACAAATTTCAGATGGCACTTGGATACACACCGGTAGCAGGCAGTGAATATCAAAATGAAGTCAATCACACAGAATGCCTCATTCTGCTAAAAGAATTATAAGACAATTAACGCTAAGCTCCTGTGAATTTCCCTACGCAATTGCTAAAGGTAAGTCTGTCTTCTACACTGTTCTTTGCCGGCGTGCATATGATCGTCCCTGAGCTATCTGCCTACCTGGAAAATTTAGGCGGTAGCCACTATAAAGGACTCATCATGGGCTTTTTCTTTGTAGGAGCCGCTATATCCCGGCTATTAGGTGGAGCATTGGCAGACACTGCCGGTCGCCTACCCGTGATGATCATCGCATCAGCAGTAGGGGTTACCGTCGCTATATTTTATCCCTTAACAATGACCGTCGCATTTTTTTTCGTGATTCGATTCATTCATGGCTTCTCCATGGGACTTTTTCCCATAGGCGCGACGGCTTATGTGGCAGATGTAGTGCCGGAGGGTCGGATAGGGGAGTCCATGGGCATTCTCGGCTTATTTAATAACCTGGGTGTCGTCATCGGGTTTATCACTGGGCCTTTGATCGCTTCCTGGTTTTCTACAACAGCCATGTTTTATGTCGCCGGCGCGCTTTCGGCAGGTGCTTTATTGACCTTAACGAGGATGAGAGAATCACTAAAAGTGCCGCATAGACACGAAAAGAGGTGGTTTCGTATGAAACGAAATGATTTTTACGTACCGGAGTTATTAAATCCCGCAGGCGTCCTGATCCTTTCTTCCTTCTGTTTTGGTACAATTTTGACGATCATTCCCGACATGAGCGATCACCTGGGTTTCGCTCATCGGGGAGTGTTTTTGTTTGCCTTTTTCCTGTGCAACATGCTCGTTCGGGTCACGGCAGGAAAGCTGTCCGATCAATATGGTCAGTTAAAGGTTTTTAACATCGGGAGCATCATTTCCCTAGCGGGGATGCTGATGCTTGCCAACAATGACCAAAGTCGAGCTTTATTTATGGTAAGTGCGGTGGTATTAGGAGCCGGGCTAGGCATTTGCCAACCGACACTTTTGGCCTGGACCATAAAAGTGAGCAACAAACAGGCGCTGGGCAAAGGCCTCGCCACCATATTTATGGCCATCCAGATAGGATCAGGGCTGGGGGCTTTCGTATCCGGCTGGATCTATGCGAACGACATGACCCGACTTCCAATCGTATTTTACCTATGCACGGTGATGCTACTAGTCAGCATGCTGTACTTTGTGTGGTTGCAGACAGGTGTAAGGCAGAAAGCGGACGGGCAAGGTTGAACGATTCGTTTAGCGAGAAGTCAGAATGTAGCGAAGACCTGAAAGGTGCTTTGGCATTTTAGGGGGTGGTTTAGGCATAAGATAAGTGTGTATGGAAGCAGAAAGTTGTATGCATCGATTTCTCTTAAAATTTTTATCTTTACATAGATGAAGGATGCAGTCAAAGAAGCACTTAGAGCTGAAAAAGCGATGAATCAAGCTTTAAAAGATCAGCAATCAAAGGTAAGAGAGAAACCTGCCGCCTCCAAAGTGAGTGTTGTTGCAGAAAAAATCTAACCCTGAGTTTATTGTAATCGCCGGACCCAACGGAGCAGGTAAGTCCGCTACAAGTCGCAAGTTACTTGAACCCTTTGGAGTAGAGGCCTTTGATTGGGACGAACAGTTTCAATCAAAATGGAGACACTTTGGTTATGATCCTGCCATTAAGGAAGGAATTCGACAGTCAGTCAACTCCGATTTTCAATCACATATTGAAGAAGCTTTTTCAGCCAATGCTTCTGTTGCATATGAGACCAACTTTCATTCCGATTATAATTTTGAATTAGCACAGCGCGCTACAAGTTTGAGCTATAATTGCTCACTTTATTTTCTTGCGTTGAATAACCCTGAACTTGGAATTCAAAGAGTAGCACAACGTGTTCAAAAGGGCGGTCACCATGTGAGTGAACCTACTATTCGTGAAAGGTTTCGTCTCGGTTTGGAAATGTTAGACAGCGCAGCTGCTAAATTTTATAATCGTATTTTCATATACGATTCTGGAAAGACATTTAGGCTGCTCTTGATTATTGAAAATGAGAAAATCATACATAAGACAGATCATTTGGTATCTGAGATTATCAATCGGCTCCCTAATATCAAAACTAAGTTGAATAGGCTTATACAATAATTGTTATTCTCCAGGTATCCGAGTTCATCTTAAGTTGGTATAAACCGCGTCGGCGGTCCGATCGATCTCGAATGTTTATGCTTATTTCATGTGCCTATGTGTCATGACTCATAAAATTTGAAGGTAAACCGAAGACCTTAAGAGAAGCGCAGTGGCGAGACTGGTGTTTTACCTATGCACGGTGATGCTACTATTCAGCATGCTGTACTTTGTGTGGTTGCAGACAGGTGTAAGGCAGAAAGCGGACGGGCAAGGTTGAATTCTGATTTGAACAAACGCATCAGGTGTTTTCGCCCTTGTTGGTGCGATCACCGTGTGATCACCAACAAACAAACGTCCCCAATCACCCCAATCTAAAATCCATCAATCCCAATCCCCACTACCTATTACGAGATTGCTTCTCCCATCGTACCTACGGACTGCTTATGACGCACTTTGTAAATACTTGTAAATTAGAAAGATACAAATAGCGTCATCGAAGTTTTGTAGCCTTTCCAGCCCTTGTTGGTGTTATCACCAACAAGCAAATTGAGCAGCTATATGCTTAACTTAAGATGTGAATTTCCCAATAGAACATCCACAATTTATCACCATAACGGTCTACGAATGGAAACATTTATTGAAACCCGATAAATACAAGACCATTATTTTAGATAGCTTATCTTTTCTGGTAAAAGAGAAAAGGGTCATTGTTTTTGGTTTCGTTATTATGAGTAATCATATGCATCTTATTTGGCAGATTCAGGGAAATCATAAAAGGTCATCCGTTCAAAGGGATTTTTTAAAATAGGCTTCCCTTGTCATTACAAAAAGGGTATTTTGATTGAGTGAAGGGTGTTTTATTGGTTACTAGAGGTAGGATAAAACCCCGAATATTGGAGATTTCTCTAAAATCCGAGGTTTTAGTATTTTGGACTTTTAATCAACTTGATCCAAAATACAATTATAGTGTCTCAGCCTCAACTTTTTCAATCTTCTGACTACTTTTCTCCTAAATGGCATATTTTCAAGAATACGGAGTTAGGAAGGATTTATGATGTGATTCCCTGGGAACAACTCTCAGCCTGCTTGCCTGAACAAAAGAAAGGTCGAACGGGGCCAGCCAGTTGGTTTAGTAATGCAGGTATGTTCGGTGTGATGTTTTTAAAACATTACACCAACCTTAGCGATGAAAAGCTCATTGACCGCATCAATACTGATTGGGCGATGCAATTATTCTGTGGGATGCTTCTTTCAGAAAACGAGCAAATCAAAGACCGCGCGATCGTTTCCAGAATTAGGAGTAAGATTGGCAAACATGCTGATTTACTTTCAGAAGTGCAGCAATCGTTTACCGACCACTGGTCGATGTATATGGAGAATAGGAATGAATTGCAGATGGATGCTACTTGCTATGAAAGCTATATTCGCTATCCTACCGATGCAAAGCTGTTGTGGGAGTGCTGCGAGTGGGTTTATGAAAAGCAACTATTCGTTTATTGTAAAAAAAGAGGCATTAAAAGGCCACGTAATAAATACAGCGAGCAATCCATTAAACAAGTTGATTACAGCCGCAGGAAAAAGAAAACCTACGCTCAAACTCGCTCACGCATCAGGTCATTACTTTATTTGCTTACCAAAGGTTTAGGGCAATTGGAAGAGTTGATTACTTTACCATCCCTTACTCCTTTGCCTATTTCTTACTACATCACCTTACCTACCATTAAAAAAATTCTTGAACAGCAACAGTCCCTTTTCGACCAGCCTGGTTCTCGGGTAGCCGATCGGATCGTAAGCCTTCACAAACCGTATGTACGTCCGATTAAACGGGGTAAAGAGAATAAGTCTACAGAGTTTGGTATGAAGCTACATAAGGTACAAGTTGATGGGATAAGCTTCATTGATACGATGAGCTTTGACAATTTCAATGAGTGTACCCGATTAAAGCCTTGTGTAAATGCGCATGAAAAGCAGTTTGGGGCATGTACTAAACTTGGGGCAGATCGCATTTATGCCACCAATGATAATCGGTCTTTTTTGACCCCGAAGAAGATCACTACCTGTTTTGCTAAAAAGGGAAAGGATAATCGTACCATCGAGGAAAAAGAGCGTTGTGCTAAAATAGGTAAAACACGTTCCACACGCTTGGAGGGTAGTTTTGGTAATGAAAAAAACCACTATGGTTTGCGAAAAGTCAAAGCATTAAGCGAATCAACTGAATATGTGTGGGTATTCTTTGGTATTATGACAGCCAGTGCGGTTTTACTTAGTAAGCGAAAGACTAATCCACTACCACAAGAACTAGCAGCTTAAAAATAGCCTTCCTATTTTTTCACAGGAGAAGTCCGCCCATACAGTTCTGAATCAAAAAATATCAGCTAGTAATTGTATTATTCGTGGATTTAAAAAGAGAATGAATCGTAAAAACGTTATGAAAAATATTTAAACGAGATCATTTCAGTAAAGGAAAAATTAAATTTTAATGTCAAAAACCTAATGACAAGGGAAGCCTACTTAGCCTGGTGGCCACCACCGATCATCGCGGGTGCTTTGATCATAATAAAACCGGGGCAGTCCAATGATTGTCCCGGTTTTTTATCTAAGGTTTGTGGATTCATAGCGACTTGCAGACTAAGGCAGATCAATATGCCTCCATTAGCAGTTAGACTCCCTGACCATTAGCAAACGGGACATGAACAGAGTATGTGTTCCCTCCATCCCTTATGATCGTCCACTGCCCGGTATTCTGTTCGTATATGGAATCAAAGTTCGGTCTGGTCTGAATCGCATTGAAGGCTTTGTTTATGATAATGGAACGAATAAACTTATCGTTGCAAATCACTACTCTGGCCGCACACTGGTCAGCGGGACAAGTAAATACCTGAGGACTGCATAAGACACGCGTAGTTGATAATGCTTCATCATTTTCAGAATACGAAAAAAATGTCACCATCATGGTAATAATAAATGCAAATGTGTTCATAGCAATAATTTTTAAAATGAGGTAGCAATATTAATCCCTTGTATATCCTACTAAGTTGTACTTATTGGTACAAAAACTGCAATTATTGGTAATTATGAAAAACACCTTCCGGAATTGTTTGTGATGAACATGCCGCTGCCTTAAAGGATGATAATTCGGCTTCGGGAAAAATCATCTTGTTTTCCTACTCTGTGCTACTAAGAGGAAAGTCCTGAGCGAACTACATTAAGTGCTTATCTTAAGAACTGGCCAATTTCCTCGTTTTAAGGGTTATTTGGATGATAACCACCTGATTCAAAGAATCGGACTTGATCCCATCGTCCACTTTCCAAAAAGTGGATGACTTCGTTTTATGTTAAAAAAACGAGTAAACACTCCCCTACCCTTCATCGTCCCTAATTGGTGTTTTTCCGAAAACAAAATCTACTTATCATCCAAGACAGGGTGATATTTTTACCTTCTGACGAAAGAAATAACTCCAAACAAAATGCCCGATATCAATAGAAAGCACGACCGATTGCCTGACGACAAGAAGCAACAAGCGATTGATGAAATCATCTACTTCTTTGAACATGAACGGGATGAAACAATTGGACGAGTGGCCGCCGCAGAACTGCTGAACTTTTTTCTGGAATCAATCGG
>JBCDAX010000074.1:0-6631 GCA_039184805.1 Bacteroidota bacterium
AACGGTCTCCTTTACTTTGAATTCATAACTTGATTAAGGGAAAGAGGAGAACTAAAACGGTCTCTAAGTTAAAGTCTTAATAGACGTATCAGTCCTCTTTTCCCCTTATTGTTGCAAAGAACCAATTGGAATATCAGGTGTATTGGCATCCATTAAAGGAAATAGTTTCTGCAACATTTTTAACTGTCAATTTTAAAATTATGAAAAATTACGAAGAGGCAGTGGGCATTGATGTTTCGAAGAATACCTTGGATGTCAGCTGTCACCATTTGTGCACACACCGAGTGTTCCCCAATGATATCAAGGGCTATCGTTCGATGATTTCTTGGGTATGTGGCCAAACCAAGGGGAAGTCCTTTTTTTATTGTTTTGAGAATACAGGGAACTATTCTCTCAAATTGTCATGTTACCTAAGTTCAAAGCAGGTTGACTATGTTGAAGAAAACCCTTTGAAGATAAAAAGGTCTTTGGGCTTGGTAAGGGAAAAGACAGATAAGGTAGATTCAAGGCTTATAGCCAGATATGCTTGGTTGTGTCGTGAAGAACTGGTTATGAGCGAGGTAAAGGGTCCGGTTTATCAGGAGTTGGGAAGACTTTTGGGACTGCGTGACCAATTGGTTCGCAACAGGGCAGGGCTATTGGGAACCCTTAAGGAAATGGAGCACTTATTGGGAAGCCCGTCCACTGATGTATGCTGTATTTCCACAAAGAGGGCAATAGCTTCGATAGATAAACAGATCAAGGCGATTGAGGTCAGAATGGATCAAATACTGAAACAGGATGAAGTATTATCGGTCAACTATAAGCTTTTGTTGTCCTTACGGGGTGTTGGCTTTGTAGTGGCCTGCCAATTGCTCTACCATACTCAGAACTTCCAGCAGTTCGATTCATGGCGAAAGTTCTCAAGTTATTGTGGCCTTGCCCCATATGAACACCAATCAGGGAGCAGTTTGCGTAAAAGAAAAAGATGTCATTGGATAGGAGACCGCAAAATGAAGAGCTTGCTTAGCATGGCCAGTATATCGGCAATTCAACATGACCCTGAACTTAGGTCGTACTACAAGCGAAAAATCGCAGAAGGCAAACCAAAAATGCTGGCCCTGAACAATGTTCGAAACAAACTGTTGGCAAGGGCATTTTCCGTGGTAAGGAGAGGAACACCATATGTGGTTTTAAACCAATATGTGGCGTAAGAAAACTAAGCGCAATAAGTTTGGATTTTATCTTGGAATACGGCTATGAGTAGTTGCGTGGGTTAGCACTTAACTTTGCAAGTACGCACCAAACTGAAAATCCGCAAGGATTTTCCTAAGCGACAGCCTTAGCGCAGTCAAAGGGTAGGCGAGTACGGCGCCATGAATTATACACCTTGCTACCCAACGGTTTTTTATTTAATTTACCATTGATTTATTACAATACGTTGCTTTTTCAAAATCCCTAATATTGATTGAAATAATTGGAACATTGGGAAACATTGATTTCAATTCCATAACAATTCTTTCCGATAGATCCTTTTTTTGGGAAACAGTTCGTCCTTCCATAATATTCGCAAAAATGTGAATAAAATCATCTTGAGTATTTCCGATATTGTAATATTCAAAAGGATTGATCCTTACTTTGATATCCCCTTTGTCAAAAAGATCAGTTGATTCTGCTGTATCATATACTTTTTGAATTATTTCTTTTGGTGACTTTACTTTTATGATGTTTTCAGAACAATCAATTACAAAATGTGGCATAAATTATTTTATTTCAAGTGTTTGTTTTAATGTTTGGCAATGGTCTTGGCTATAACGGTTAATATAAAAAGCCATTTCCAGTGCTTTTTTACATTATTGGCGGCTCTATTTCTTGCTTAGAAACGCTTTTGATTTTATGATAAATTCCTCTTTGGTTTCGCCCTCATGAGCACCATGAGAAACATTTGGTAATACCCAAAGGTCAGAATTAGGGAGATTTTCCTTCACCCGTATTACTTCTTTTAGATTCATACCTTCATCATCATCTCCAATCATTATTAATACTTCGGGTTTTATATTCTGTAGTTCTTTGTCACTTATTTTGATCGTATAATTTTTAAATTGATTCATTATGGCTTTGATCTGTTCATCTCCACTATGGGATGTCTTGAGCCAAGGAAAATTGGCGCTGTTTTCAAAAGTAAACGCTTCTAGATATTCAGGAAAGTCATTGATTGTCCATGTTCCTACTGCCCCTATTGTTATCATTGAAGTAACCAAGGATGGATTTATAAGGGCTAGTTGATATAGTACATCGCCTCCGAAGCTAAATCCAATTGCTTTGATTTTATCCAAATTCAAATATTGAATTAGGGAGTTAAGGTCTTCAGCGACTGACCTTATTGATAAATCTTCCTTAAAAGCTTCAGATTTTCCATGACCGGTTAAGTCGATTAAGTATACTTCATATTCCTTCTCATAGGCTTTGACATATGGCTTCCATGATACAGATGATTGTGTGTAACCATGCAATAAAAACAAAGGCTTCCCTTTTCCATAAATTTCGTAATAGAGTGTTTTCCCGTTAATGGCAACAGATTCCGATTTCTTGGGTGTTTGTGATAAAATGCTATTTGACATTAAAAGAAGGGTGATTGCGATTTTGATTTTTGTCATTTATAGGCTGTTGTTAATTTTTTGAGTGTTGCTGCCAACGGGTCTGTGTAAAATGCTTCTTAATGAATTTTATACCCTGTTAGGCTTAGTTTTTTTCAATATGAACTGCTGGTAAGATATAGTTATTCAAA
This sequence comes from Bacteroidota bacterium, assembly GCA_039184805.1. Classification (GTDB taxonomy): domain Bacteria; phylum Bacteroidota; class Bacteroidia; order Flavobacteriales; family Flavobacteriaceae; genus Flagellimonas. The sequence continues at coordinate 2,768 of JBCDAX010000074.1, forward strand.
ATCTCAAAAGGCCTTTCCATTTCTGGGAATAGGTTATAATTACCACTGGTAAAGCTTACCGTCATATCCAACTCAGGAATTATTACTAAAAACTGCCCTCCATTTCCCCAAGCTTCTATGGTTTTCATTGTCCTGCCATTAACATTTCTTTCCAATAATCTCCATAGATACCCATAGTCAGAACCTTCTGGATAACTTCCTTTTATTTGCGGTTTGGTTGATTCCTCAATCCATGACCTTTCAATGATTTGTTCGTCATTCCATTTGCCATGGTCCAATACCAACAATCCAAATTTGGTAAAGTCAATTGGGCGCAGGTAAAAATTACCAGCTAAATATCCCCTCCATTGTGGAGAAGTTAGCATTTGAAAATTATTGATTCCCATAGGGATCAATATCTTCTCATAAATGAAAAGCGGTAAATATTGATCTGTAGCGTGTTGGATAACACCTGTAAGTAAATTGCTGCCTCCCGACGAATACTCGAACTTTTCTCCAGGTTTGTGCTTCATTGGCAAACTTAATTTATAAGCAACCCAATCATTATTGTCCCACTGCATTTCATCTTCGTCTTCAAGTTCCAATCCCGAACTCATGGTCAATGCATGATGAATATTGATGGTATTCTTTTCAATATCCGTTATTTTATATTCAGGATAATAATTCGTTAAAGAACTATTTACGTTCAACTTATTATTTTGCATCATGGCCTTGCCCACTGCCAACGAAGCAAAAGATTTAAAGGCAGACCTTATATCGTGCAGGTATTCCCTATCGTATCCGTGAAAATATTCCTCAAATACGAGTTTCCCATCCTTGGTAATGATGATACTGTGAATGTGATTTAACGTTTCACTCTTTTTTTCATCCATGAACTCCAGCATGGAAGCATCGATACCTACCTCCTCTAATGAACTTGTCCTAATAAAATCGTCAAATGGCTCTGGGATTTGATATTCATATTTTTCCCCGGATACTCTTGGCAAATAGCCTTCAAGCTCACTTTCCTTAAGTTTTGTCAATCGTATAGAGCGTTTACCTCCGGCATTTCCGTATTTTAGGGCGATATTCCTTTCCGTTGCATCATAGATTGCCGAAATCCCAAAACGGTCGTTGGTAATTTTGAAATCTATGGTATTGCCGTCCAGTATTACTTTTTTGATTGTAAAATGTAATTTCCTGTTTTCCTTGTTACTTTGAATTTTGGCTTGAACAACTCCTGCGGAATCTCTATAAAACTCAAGATAAACCATATAGTCAGTATCTATAACTTCTGGCTTACGGATCTTAGAAATCCACTTGTTTTTAATCTTTTCAAAACTCAAACTTTGAGCCCACAGATCATGAGTTAGAATGGCGTTGATTTTTTGCTTATTCTCAGATAGGACCGCATCAAAACGAAGACCTGAATCACCTTTAAATTCAATTGTATTGCCTTTTAAAGTTAGAGGGTAAACACTTTGTTTTCCATTTTTAAACAAAAAGGCTTTTTTGGGTTGATACCCAGGCATTACTATTATTGAATCATATTTTGATTTGGTTTGAAATAATAGTCCAGACCATACCCCGATTAATTTTTCATCCTGAAAGTTGGGGCTTTTCTCAGAACAAGAAAAGAAGATGGCTTGAACCATTAATACTAGTAAAAGATTTTTTCTCATGGGATATCTTCTGTCTTATTAAGCCTAACGGGCCATTGTATGTATGATCGGTAGCTGATTTCTAATCACAGACCTTTTAGTATTGCACTAGCTTTTGTTTTATGATTGTACTTTCATTTTATCACTTTTACCGCTATTACTCATACGCTGTGTTGTAACCAGTTCTTGTCAATTTATAGCTCCATTTAGACTCTAGAAATATTAGATAATCCGCCCTATTCCTATAAGGTGCTACATTGGTTTTATATGAGATGAATTCATTTTCTGATACGCTTTTAGAGAATTCAATGGTGTAATTCCGTTTTGTTATATCCGCTTCACTTCTTATTGTTTTTAGGTATCTATCATTTGTGTAAAGAAAAACAGTCATATCAACATGTGGCAAAAAAGAGAAATACATAGAATGCAGTCCATCAAAAATCAGAATGTCAGATGCACCCATTTTTGAGGATGTCGAACTGGCTTTACCAATTGTGTGGTCATAAGGATAAAACTTAATAGGACTACCACTCTTTAAAGTCATTAAATCATTGAGAGCACTAGCTACATTGTATGATTCTATCTGATAACCACTTAATCCTTTTTCCTTTCTTATTGCTCTATCCACTAAGTAGGAGTCCAAAGTTAAATGAGCAACTTTGAAATCTAGTTTTCTTAGTGACTCAGATATTTCTTTGGATAAAAAGGATTTTCCCAAATCAGCGGCTCCACAGATTGAAATTACAACTGTTTTGTCAGAGTTTTTCCTCGCCAATATTTCTTCTGAAATTTTATCCGTTATCATTCTGGAGTTTAATTTGCGACAACGGCCTCGTGAATGCGTAGTAGTGGATTTCTACGCACGAACTTTCCAGTTTTGCATTGACCTTTGTTTTATGTTTATCTTTTCGTTTTATCACCTAAGCTGCTATTACTTATACACCTCTTTGTTAGTTGCTGTTTATACTCTCAAGAATTTCTTTTTTTAACTTAATAAAATCCACCCAATAGGTCTTTGCTACCCAATAAGTACTCCCATTTTCCCTTACCTTTTCTTCGCCTCTAGAGAAAAATAAATATTTCCCATCAGGTGAGACAGTTGCCGTACCTTCACTCATTTTAGTATTGATTTTTGGACCCAAACTATAAGATTCCGACCAGATGCCATTATGATTAAAACTAATGAACAAATCGCCATTATCAGGTTCCATAGCTTTTTCAGAATCGTAAATAAGATAGCTTTCATCAGGAGCAATGTAGGGATGGGCAATCCATTTGCCGTTCGTATTGATTACATCGCCCATTCGTTCAATAGAAGGATACTGACCATTCTGATTGATGGCATAATAAATGCCCTCATCTTCCGCCCCAGGTTTCTCACCAGAAGTAAAATACAGGTTGCCATTTTCCGAAGGCGCGGCACCCATGATGTAGATATCCGCAAATGGCTGCCCCATCAGAATGGGCTCACTCCAATCACCATTTTCATTTTTTTCAACATACCATTGATGCAATCTTCTAGGGGTATTTGATGTTGTAAGGGTACCATTGGTTGGTCTTGTACTCCCAAAATAAAGACGGTTTCCTTTTGGGGTAAATCGGGAATGAAAATCGAGATACTCTTTATTGGTTGAAAAAGATGCCGGTTGCGGTGTTGACCATTTACCATCAATCAATTTCATGGTGTAAAGATTATGACTCTCATCTGGTTTTCTACGGTTGTAAAACAGTTCGGTCATATCGGGGCTAAATGTTATCGAAGTGGAAACGTGATTGTCAATTGAAATAATATCTGGAGCAAAAACCAATGGGATATCTGTTGGAATTTGACTGCTGAGTAAAGCCAGATTTGATTTTTCAGTATTCTGACAAGCAACACAGAAAATAAGTAGCAAAGTCGAACCAGTTAAGGTTTTTATAAACTTGATAATTTTAAAATAGTAGGGCGTTGTTTTCATATTTGGTAGCATTGTAACTAACGGTCCGGCTATGGCCGTTGGGAAATTCCACGACTCAAAACTCAAATCCCAAATTTCGATTTTTTTGGAATTTGGTACTTGGAATTTGGAGTTTTTAACGCCCAATGTAAGCTTCCCTTGATTAGAACTGCTTAATTTTCTAAAACTTCCTTAAAAATATTGTTTTTAATTCCATCGGGTCTAGACCCGATGGAATTAATTTCGGCGTATTTGACCGGTGGTACTTTTCCCAGTGCATCGTGCGG
>JBCDAX010000075.1:0-6264 GCA_039184805.1 Bacteroidota bacterium
TATCCAATAATACCAAACTGGCCTTTGTGCCAACTGAAATATTCCCGTAGTCCTCTTCCTTATTCATGAAAATGGCTGGATTTAAGGTGGCCGTCTGTAGTGCGGCAAGATTGTCCATACCACTTTCTACAAAGAGTTCCAATTCATCGTGCAAAGAGAAGCCTGGATAACAAAAGGGATTGGGATAGTCGGAACCCGCCAAAAACCGTATACCTTTCTTTTGCATTTTGCCAACAAGAGGCAACAAGAAATTGAAGGATAATTTTTCCTTCCTAATGCGTTCTTTGGTTTGAGGACTTTGCATGGAAAGGCTATCCAAAAACCAGCCGCGTAAAAGGTAATCATCCATATAGGCCAAACGTTCATCATTGATAAAAGCTTGGTCCGTTTTAAAAGCAGCTCCTCTATTTGTGACCAGGGTTGGAGACAACCAAAGTTCTTCCTTAACCAATATTTGACATAAAGAATCGAATTGTGCTTGACCAAAGGTGCTGATCATCAAATCAATGTTTCGGAACTCGGAAACCCCGGCTTTTAATAAACTATCCCTTTTGGTGGAGGCACCATAAAGCAATCCATAAAGGTGTTCTGCGGACATCATACCCATTTTAGCCGCATGCTGTATCGTTACCATATCTGGCACATGTCCGGCAAAGGGAACTCCTTTTTCCTTTGCAACTTGGGCGATAGCGTCAAATGATTCTTGATTTAGTAAACTATATATCTTTAGAAAATCGACACCACTTTCTATTTGTTCTAAAGCCACTTTTCTGGCTTCTTCTGCATTTCCCACACCCAATGAACCGGGCCAGTAGGGTCGTTTTCCATCAATTATGATGCTGCCGGAATAAACCTCGGGTACGTCCAAAGTTCCATCTTCAATTCCTTTCTTGATTTTGTTTTGAACGTACATATCTCCCCACATTTCGCGAACACCTACAATGCCGTTTGCAATAAGTAATGGGTTGGTGTCTTTGTAATTCCAATTGTGGTGCACATGCATATCCCAAAGCCCAGGAATTAAGAATTTGCCAGTTCCGTCAATAACTTCTGTGGAATCAGAAAATGCAATTTCTTCCTGATAAATTGCGACAATTGAATCTCCATCAATCGCTATGGTTCGGTTGGCAAGAATTTCACCGGTCTTGACATCAATGATATTTGTATTGGAGATCACTAATTGGTGATTAATTGGGGTACTGCATGAAACAATAAATAGTACGAGAAAAGTTAATATATACTTCATCATGGGTTGGTTTAGAAAATGTAATCATTCAATTTTGGGTTGTGTTTGATATCGGCAATGCATACCACCGCCTTGTTGGTTTAAGAATATGGGGTTGATTCCGATGATTTTTTTATCTGGATATAAGTCCTCTAAAATGGCGCGGACTTTGGCATCTTTAGCACTAATTACTCCGTTTTCATCCCCATATTGTGGTAGCATTATCACGTTATTGGTCAAAAGGTAATTAAGGTAACTACTCGCATAGGCCATTTGAAGCGTATCTCCTCTCGATACTTTGAAGTATTCCAAATCCTCATCTGACCACCGATCCCCAACGATCATAGTTTCTGTTTTGGGGTTGGTGTGGGGCACTTTTATGATTTGATATTTATTTCCATGGCTATTGGTAGCTGCGGAGAGTATTTCAAAATTTTTGGAAAGGATTTCATAGTTCAATTGATTGATAGGATGTGTGTCTTTTTCGGCTTGATTTACCCAAGCCAACAAAATGGTGGAGTCATTTGCAAACCGGACAAACTCATCAGTGTGCCCCCCTGTACCGTAGCCAAAGTATTTTCCGGTAATGCGATTGAAATTGTGTGGGTCGTCGGCTACCCCAGAAGGCAACCAGATGACATTTTCGATACCACAACATTTTTTGAAGTCGGATTCGATTTCTTCTTTCGTAAGCTGTGGATTTCGTTTCAGGGTGATGTCTTCTACTTGAATAAGGGTGCCTTGTCCATCGGTTTCCAATGCGCCACCTTCTATAGCGACAATCGAGTTTACAGTATCAATTTCAAGCCGTTGGGCTATTTCGCGGTCAATTTTTTCATGGGCTTTTGCCCAATCTTCAATGGAATCTGGAGGTACATTGGCATAGCCTGTATATTTAAAGTCTACCACTTTGAGTTCTCCTTGTTGCGTTGCAAAAACGGGTCCTGGGTCCCTGTACCAAACATCGGTAGGTGATTGATACACTATGGAAATGTTAGTAGTATCGATACCCAAAGCAAAAAGTGAATCTTTAGCATTGGGAGCCAATGAATCATGTTCCACTATCAAGTTCAGTTTTACATGTGGGTGAATGGCATGAATCATAGCCAGGGTGATACTGTCCTTGTCATAATTACCATAACCTTCTAAGGTTCGATACCCCAACCAAATGGCTTCATGTGGCTCAAATTCACCAGGGATTCTTATGGTATTTGATTCTACTGATTCTTTGTTTTGGCATGAAAGCAACAAGCTAAATATCAATGTTGAAATAATGATTTTTTTCATTTTACTGTTTTTAAGATATCTGTCCACCAAATAGGGCGTATAGATATATGGACACCTTCGTTATTTCTTCGCTATATCCCAGATAAGGAGCTGCAACTTGGATACCTTGCTCAAGAATGACCATAAGACCGACTTTGAGCATAGTTGGATGTATTTTGCCAAGCGCTCCCCGTTCAATCCACCAGAAAATGGGAATGGGAAGCATGGCGAATACAAAACCGAATAAATCAAAATTCCCAGGAAAAGGAGGGAAGTAATAGCGCAATCGCATCCAAGCTACCCATAACATAATGATGGTAGCCAATAACATCAAGCGTTTATGGATATCCGCCTTCCTGCGCAGAACAATTGCAATGATGATTAAGGTACCCATGGTCAATGAGTCTAGAACGGTTCCCAAAAATGTTTGAGCTCCTAGACCTATTCCTGTTTCAATTTCCCGTGTAGCAGTTACAAAACCAACGCGTTGTAATGTGATGACAATTCCAATCGATACAACAATGCCCAACCATCCTAATTTCCTATGAAGTTTATGGTTTGCGCGATTGATAAGCGCTGATTGAACCAAAAACAAAATCAACCATGAAGCACTGAAGAAGCCATGAATGTGATAAATGGGGTCGAACGACTTGGCTTCCACTAACGGGCGAAAATAGGTGGGAATAAATCCTATAATGGTAATTGCAATGCCGAAAACAGCAAAACGCAAATAGTGTTTTGATAAACTCGAATTTCGCCCTTTATGGATTACTTTTGCCACCGTATTTTGTTGGATTGAAGTCACAATATTTCGGATATAATTTTAGTTTTTGTCCAATAATCCTGACGCTACCTCACGATGTAGTCTCCAATTCCCATCCTTTCCCTTTTTAAGTATGGCCAAAAATGTATCCTGAAGTTCTATTGATTTTCCTTGATTATCTGTGTAGTACGTTTTTCTCTTTCCAAAATCATAAGCAATAGAGTCACTTACAATTACGGTTTCCATTGGATACATGGCTACGCTATCATAGGGGATACCCCCACGTTCTTCGGCTACTTTTGCTATGGCCTGCCATGGTGCGGTCCCTGGATTGACTGTTTTATAGTCCCGGGTAATACAAGCAGCCAAATTTTGATATTGTTTTTCTTTAAGTGTCTGAATGAAGAACTCTCTGGCCTGTTCTATTTTGTCATATTCTGTTTTGAGGTCGATTTTTGATTCCTGGCCAAAAGCGATTGTATTAGCAAAAGCGATGAATAACAAAAAAAGTGTGGTTCTCATGTGTTTAATTTTTTTAGTTTTCTTTTCAATCGAAAAAACAGAATGGTAGGAATAAGTGCTATCAACAACCCAATAAGTAATCCCTTCCCTCCAATAAAAACAATGGGAACATTGGTATCAATATCATGGCGGTGGTTCCAGATTTCCACAATCTTTCCATCTTTAATCCGAAACACATTGATAATGGGAATGTTGCTTGTGCCAAACATGATTTTGGACATCAAGGATTCGGCTTTATACTCAAATATGGAACGCGTAACCACCATATCCCCTTCAGCAACTTGCCAGTCGAGATTGACGTTCATTTGACCCCCACCCCAGAACCTATCGGCAATGATCTTTTGTTCAATCGCAGGCTCTGTTACCCCTTTTCTATCTCCTATATCATGCACCACATATTCATCGGCTACATAATCGGCATATTTATCGGTGTTATTGGTAGACCAAAGGTCTTGGTAAAAATTGCGAGCGATTTCTTTGTTTGCTTCTTCTGGTGAACTTCCTTGTTTGTCATGGGCTTGACTTATTATGTGATGGACAATTTTCCATTCGCCAGCCATTTTTTGATAGACCCGTAAATGATTAATCACCCGATCTTTCATAGGACTCCCATCGGGCCATTTTTGTCCGGTTCGGATGTTAACGGACCTAGCTAGGGCTAAATTTGGTTGTGGAAAACTGATTTCAGGTTCTTGGTAGTTGTTTTCCCCTGACATCACAAAATCCAAACTGAAGATGGTTTCGAGTAACGTTCTCAGTTCTGTTTTTCCCTGGACACGGTCCCCAAAAGCATTGGTCCAATCCACATCTTCTGCATAGAATTCAAGTACGGAATCCACATCTTTGGCATCCCAACCGGTATCATATTGGGTAATCGATTCCTTGATGGTCTGTATATCAGCCGTTTGTCCGTAAGTCGAAAATGCTAATGCACAGAAAAGAACACCTGTTGTAAAAAGTTGTTTTGTTTTCATAGTTGATTTCTATTTAAGTTGCCTCTCGTTTCAAATCGTTTTCAAAAAGCAGTTTTTTTGGAAACTAGTTTTTTAATAGGGTTGTTAATGCCGCGTTCAAATGGTCCAGGGTCTGGTTGTGTCCCCCATCAAATCCTACAACTTTGGCACCCTTGGATTCCAAAAACTGAATCTCGGCATCAGTTAATTTTCCAACACTTTGGTCTTTTTTACCATAGTAGTAGATGAGATTGGATAAATCAATATCCTTCAATAATTGGGTATAGCGATTATATCCGAATCCAGCAGCTATTTTATTGGTGTTCAGCGCTCTTGGTTCCTCAGCTTTTGAGTTTACGATAACGGTTGTGGCATCTTCTTCAAAAGTGGCTTCAATCCCTTGGGAAAACGATTTCCAAACGTCCTCTGTCATATCCAATCGGCCTACCATGAACATATAGCCATCCGCGATATTTCCGTGTTCAGCTAGGAAATCAATCCCGGCAAAGGCCCCAAAGGATAAACCAGCGATATAAACTGTTTTATTTTGCCCTTTGAAGTAGGTCACTAAGGTATGGAGTATTTGGGTCGTCTTTTTGTCCAAGGCTTTGGCTTCCTCAAATGAGATTTCTTCTTTTAGATATTTTTCAGGATTCAAGGTTTGTGCTTGATGGATATTGACCACAAAGTATTTTTCCACATCAACTCCACCGATATTGGTGAAAATAGACTCAAAATCTTCCGTCAACAGATTCATCAATGGGCCTATTTGGGTATGGATGATGACCGTATCACTTTCTGGATTACCAAAGGAATATCCCAACTCTTTTAAATCTTCCGGAATGTTTTCGTAGTTGATTTGTATGGGTTCTGATTGTTCCTCTACTTTCTTAACCACAAGTATTTTATAGTTCCGGTCCGAGTCCACGTACATATAAGGCGTTGCTTTCCGTTGCATGATGAGAGGCATAACTTCGGTTAATCTCGCTTTTGTACCATCAGCATAAAAGACCTGTTCCATAGTGGCTGGGGGAGGGTTTTGGAACAGTTCTTCCATAGGTAGAAGTATAAGGTCATCTGGAACAAAGTCAAAGTCAGGACCTAAATTGGAATCCTGAGCATTCGTACTCAAAAAGAAAGAAAGGCAGATAGCTATTGCCAGGAATACTTTTTTCATTTCAAAAGGATTTTGGTTGATGCTCGTGAAGCTACCGCGAATTACAATCAGCATATATCAATCATCTCCCAAAAGCTGTCAGATATGTAACATGGGGTATAAAAGGGTAAAAAAGGCGTTTCGTGAGATAAATAAGCTATCTCATTTCACCTGGACTTTTGAAGGGCTTACTCCAAATTTTTGTTTGTAACACTGGGCAAAATAGGAAGGACTATTGAAGCCACAACTGTAGGCTACTTCATTAATATGTAGACCTTTGTTAGATAGTAAATCAGCAGCACGTTGCAGTCGAATATCCCGAATAAACTCACTAGAAGAAAAGTTGGTCAATGCTTTCAATTTGCGGTGCAATTGCATA
>JBCDAX010000076.1:0-5803 GCA_039184805.1 Bacteroidota bacterium
GAAATTATTGCTGTTTTACCGAGCCATTCGCAGTTTCGTTGTATAAACACTCATACAGGCACTTGCATGGCTTAGTCTTTGAGACAAGCATATACCACTGGCAGGATCAACCAGGTAGGCTAAAAGAACCGAATACCCCCCGAAAAGGGACCCGATCTCCGCCTATATTTCAGGACGCTAACAAACCCAGTACTACATGACAGCAAAAAGCCTCCATGATTCCACGGGTGTTAGTTTTCAACTATTTCAGGGACGTAAAACTAGTTTAAGCTCCGGTCACATATTGCGAAAAATACATGCGCAGAACAGGTGGATTTACGGGCACGAACCTCCCCCAAGTACTTTTGGACGTTGTCCATCATGTACGAAAAGAGAGTCGAATGACACCGACCACCCAAGAGACATCGAATTTAACAGGGAGTTAAAATTCTTTGCTACACAATTAAGCTAACAAAAGTTGTCAACCTTTCATGGGGAAAACAGCCCAAATTCCGCGGAAAAAGATAAAATAGATAACATAATATCAATCCTTAGAAATTGTTTAAAATTGGCCCCCCAAATGTGCGATTGAAGCGCTAACTTTTGTAACAAGTTCGCGTGCAATTCGCAGTAATAAGTTGGTAAGTTATGCACTCCCGAAAAGGTAGTCAATGTACTTACTCCGTTAAAACATGACGGGGCTCCCTCAATTTAGGATCCACCGTGCCACCTGAAATACACCCCGAAATCGGTGGTAAACAGGCCGCGAGATTGTTCCAGACAGCTGCATTTACTGCCCAAGTAATCCAATCTCATAAAATGTGTGTTTGTTTGCTAACGGTCGGGGAGATATCACACCCAAGGGTTATATGCAGGAGTAATCTCACTACTTTCTTCCCTAACTCTCTATCCCAGTTGACGCAAAACAGAGAACAATTAAAAGCCAGGTCAAAATGACGGGCTTTCACAACAAAATTCATAGAACTTTCCTTTATATCTGACCAGTCGATATCACAACCTAGGGGAGGACAGGGCACAAAGCGGTTGATCAATTCTGTGGGACAAATAACAGGCGCTTTCCACTGGTAATTTCGCTGCTCTATTGAGATCCATTTTTTTGTGGCACTTTTCCCCTGGTGCGAACACACAGAGTACTAAGCACACTAATGGTTTCTCAACGCGTCTTGATCGAAACTGTCTGAGAACCTCTGTACAGTCAGGCAGCCATCAAGGATGTCGGGAACCCACCCGAAAACCGGGTCCCCCTGCGGTAGATTTTGTCGTTTTAACCTGAAGTCTATGAATGGTAAATGGATGATACCGACAGCACCACCGATTTGATAGTAAGATGCGGCTGTATTCCGGATCAATAGGGCCTCTATCAAATGCGATGAATAATGTATCTATCCCACCGACACCAGGGGCGGAACTTCCGTTAAACCGCCGGGGCACGCATTAGTTTCCCTTATACCCTTACTTATAAGGTTTATTCCTAAATGCGCTTTGCCCAGAACCAATGGGTTTCGCAGCTATTTTCTACCGTCATTGTATCCGCAGGGATCAAAACCAGCTATCTAACCTATAACCGGATACGCGACGTTTACTAATAACCCAGAAAAACACCATTGCCAGGAGTCTGAAATCACAGCTAATTCTCAGTACCCTTTTCTTCTAAATCCAAGCAGAAAGTGGGCACCTGCAAGGGACACATTAGAAAAGAAGGGACTTCGACGTGAAATAGACTAACAACACTGAAAGCGTGAGTCATCTGGGACATGATTTAGATAAGAGAGGGCTGGATCCCTTATATTAATAGAGGCTTTTTTTCTTTCGAAAAAAAGAAACCCAACAATTAATATTCGAGGGGATCGCTCGCACGACCGGGAGTATTCTCAACCTGACGTCTAGCGGCTTTGTTATCCGTACGCAGAGGACTGTAGGGCAGACATTTCCAGGACAGTACTGGAACCTGGTGCTACATTGCGAATTCATGACGAGTGTTTTTTTAGCAGCGTACTGCTCACCCGAAGTAATTAATCATGTGAAACCCATCATCAAACTATATACTGGTTGCGCCGGCCACTTTCCATTAATAAGGATCCCACCCTATTCGGAATTAAAACGCAGCCGAGCTGGAGATTGTTTTTAAGTTTTCGTGCGAGTTTTCAGCTATACTGCCACAGGTATTTGAGGGCTCCTATCACTCAAAGAATGGCCTATCCAAACGCTTACTAACCACACAGATTTAAAATATTTTACCGCTAGCTGAGGCGCCATAGTCGTACCTACCAGCAATCATCGCGGGAAGCCCACTTTCCATCGCAAAATGTCCCCATTTTGACCGGAATTATATCGCAGACTTCATTTTGGGTTCGGTGGCGGGTGGAAATCGAATTCTCTCCTCCGGTTCCGTTACCATAAGAAGAACCAGGATCATCAAGAAAACAGCACCCAGGCAAGATCGGCAGGGCCTTTAAGAACTAAAGAAACCCCTCGCATGCCCATGTTTTCGCACCTAATTTTCGCAGAAACATGCGACCCGTAGACAACGCCACGTCCCTGACGTGAACTGTTTCTGCTTGACAAAAAACGCTTCCCCTAGAAACAACGATTTTCTGCTATACGAACTGTGTATTTGCGCGGTTTTTGTCCATTATCCGACGCCACAGAACTATCCAAACGCATACTCATCGAGGCATTCAAAATTCACGCGGTAGAAACAATGTTTTTCTTCAGCTTTTCTCTGTTCTAAATCAGCCATCGACGGGTGTCACTCGTTTTCAGGCGTCATTGTAAGGTAACGCCCGATTTTCAAGAAAATCGGGTCAAACAGGGTCATTTTGGGGGATTTTGGACATTTCTGACCACACCGCCCAATTTTACTTTTCTCGACAACATTCTGGGTCTAGCTCTCAGAAAAAACATGTTCACACCGCGCCATAGACCGCTACCAGCGTAGATCATGCAAATCTACAGGTTTATAACACAGCCTACTAGAGGGAGGACGGACCACTACCCCCTTATATAGGTGCAACTCTCTCGATCGATTTTCCAGGCTTTGTTACTACCCCAAAAACAAGCAAATGACCCACTTTGTCTTAGCCGTGGGGGCAAATCGAAAATCGTTGAAAATTTTTTCGGGAAAAACAACATCGTTTATATTGGAAAACATAAAACATTATGTTTCACACCGCAAAAAAAAAAACAATTTTTTTTTTTGCAAAATTTGTCACCAAAAAATGTTGGGATAATGGAAATCCCCCAAAATGACCCGTTTTACCCACTTTTTGAAAAAGTCCCCCAGAACACCCCAAATTCGGGGAAAACGAATGTGGGACCCACGGTGAGGTCAAATGACGAAAACACAAAAACGAAAAAAAAATGTCAAAAAATATTTTTCCCCGAAATCGCGCCAGTGATCATCAAACTAAAAAAGCAGATGATTCGTATCCAAAAATCGGAGATCGATTTTTCGCCAAAATTTCACATCCGAAAATCGAAAAATCTCAAAAAATTTAAAATCCCTTCAAACGGCCCGCAAAATGCAGATTTTACAAAAGCACCCCAAACAGCCTCATTTTCGCATATTTTACAAAAGCATCCCAAACAGCCTCATTTTGCCAGATTTTACAAAAGCACCCCAAACGGCCTCATTTTGCCAGATTTTACAAAAGCACCCCAAATGGCCGCATTTTCGCAGGTTTTACAAAAGCACCCCAAACGGCCCCATTTTCCCACATTTTATAAAAGCACCCCAAATGGCCTCATTTTCCCACATTTTATAAAAGTACCCCAAATGGCCTCATTTTCCCAGATTCTAGAAAAGCACCCTAAATGACCCCATTTTCCCAGATTCTAGAAAAGCACCCTAAATGACCCCATTTGGCAAGGTCTCACAAAATCCCCCTAAATGACGTCATTTTCGAACATTATCCTGAATCACCCGAAACAGTGTTATTTTCAAAGGTTATATAAAAGCACCCCATACAACATCATTTCGCCGGGTTTGAGTATACCGCCCCAAATGACCATATTTTCCGGGACCGATGTTAAGTCGCAATTTTTCAGGCTAGTAGCAAGGTGAGGGACCGATGTTAAATCTCAATATTTCAGGCTAGTAGCAAGGTGAGGGATCAATGTTAAGTCGCAATATTTCAGGCTAGTAGCAAGGTGAGGGATCAATGTTAAGTCGCAATTTCTCAGGCTAGTAGCAAGGTGAGGGATCGGAATGTGTGGAGAATTAGGGGAGAATTAGGGGAGAATTAGGGGAGAATTAGGGGCGTTTCAGGGGAGATTTGGGGGAGAATTAGGGGAGAATTAGGGGAGAATTAGGGGAGTTTTAGGGGCGTTTTAGGGGCGTTTTAGGGGAGAATTAGGGGAGAATTAGGGGAGAATTAGGGGAGAATTAGGGGGGTCCGAGCCCAAATTTTCGCCAGAGGCACCCTGCCAGGAACATGAATAGGGGAGAATTCTAGGTCGAAATGACCCGGAATGTAAGTAAAATTTGCTGAAAAGTCCCTCCGAGGGACCCGTCAGTAGTCGATTTTGAACGATTTTGTCGGGCAGAACCCCATTAAATACCCGTCCACAATCCCCCCTTTTTTTTCTTTAGGGGGGCGCCGAAAAAAAATCCAAACTTTTTACCCAACTCTTTATCCGAAATTTCACCTCAATTTCCTACCACTTTTAAAACCACTTTCCAACTACCTCCTCAAATTCCGCACCCACCACCCCTACATTCCTACCCGTACAAAAACACTCCACCCAGAAAATATGCCCTACAAATGATACCACCTGCAAACATTATTTCGTCACTCACCACCAAATCAGACCCCAAAAAGCACCCATATATACCTCAAATATACCGCTCTACGGATATAGATTCTCATCGAATATACGTCCCTCATGCAGCCCAAAATGCCCATTAAAAGCGGTTCAAATGACCTCAAAATGCAGCCAAAAGAAAGGTCCAAATACCCTCAAAACGCCCATATTTTTCCGGGTCAAATGACCGAAATACAGCAACAAAAACGGCTCAAATGACCCAAGAAACACACCGAAAAGGCAGCTAAAATGTCCATGAATCACCCCAAAATTTACCCTCAAAAAGCACATAAATTACCCCCAAAACAGCCTATTTTACGAATCAAATAATCGCCCAAAACCGGTTGGAATTACACTCATTTCCAAGCACTCAATGACTACAAATTCTAGCTCCTAACTAGTACATTACAAGGCACATGCTACATACTAAATCTATAGCCTAAATTACCCCAGCAGATTAGCCTAAACTTCACGACTACACGGACGAATCGAGCCCATACGAGCGTTTCAAAACCGGCGTAATCACTACTAACAGACCAACTAAACGAACTAGAACGTTCTGCATAGAGGATTTATAATTCGAGCACATAGATTCAACACACACACACAAATCCAGGGACAAAAAGTTGATATCAAAGATTGATACGGTTTCAAGGGATGAATCCCCCAAAACACGAATCAAGAGAACAAGTATATGCTCAGCCAATCGTAGGAACAAAGCCTACTCAAGCGCTTACACACTACCGTTCTTACCCAGTCATCTGCAGGTGATTCTATTTCTGCATGACGGAAAAATATCGAATGTGGTACTCGCCTTGCGGCTATGCGGACTCGCCCGCGTTTGCAGAAACAACAAAATGTCGTCGCTGAGCAGAACCGATCCTGGCTTAGACTCTCTCAGCCATTCTATTCGATCAAGCGGTAGCATCGCAGCACTGCCGTCTCCGACAGCTGCATGAGCCAGAGGCTTGAATTAAGCGTTCCTCTCGTACTGCCTTAA
>JBCDAX010000077.1:0-5406 GCA_039184805.1 Bacteroidota bacterium
AATAATCGAATCATGAGCTTTTCGTCATCCGAAAAGGTGAATTTTGGCAGTACATAAACGAATCGACCCACAGCACCATTCTTTACAATTCCTGGAAGATCATGTGTATGAAGAGGTTTTAGCTGTAATTCTTGATACGAAGACTTTTTGTTCTGGCTTCCATTGACCTTAAATATCTCTAAAGCATCAATTTCAAAATCAATACCGGAGGTATTTTTTATTTCCATCTGCAGATAGACCAAATCTTTTTCATACACCATGTTTTTGATGCCTAGTGACACCCCTTTCTTTCTTTTGGTAATGTTCTTACGTTCGGGTAATTGCAATAACTTTCGGCAGTTATGGGACAATGCGGACCCTTTGGTTTCTGGTATAATTTGTTTTCTTACTACCAATTGTCGCTCCTCTGAAACAGTTGTTTTGGTTACGCTGTGCTTATCACGCTTTTCATTCCCTATTCGTTCAGTCAATTCAATGAAATGGTTCAGCACATCCAGTTTTTCAGCATAACTGATGATATAGGAATAGATATTGCCGTCCGTTGTGATCACCAACAGGTTACTGTCCTCGCCTTTTGTTGCCTTAAGAAGCCCAAGTGTTTGTCCATCTTCACGATTGAACGTAAAAATGAAATTGGAATTTCCGACAATACCCTGCCGTATCTTTTCTGGAAAGAAAAGGGCGGTATTCATTTTCTCATTGGCATAAATGGTATCCAATTCTTTTGCTTCTAGTGCGCCTCCCCACACTAAAGCAATTATAACCAAAACTATTTTTTTCATGACTTTCTCGTTTTTGCTCCTAGAGAGCTTTTATTAAAACTTTATACTGATTCTTCACGGTCACCTTGACATTTCTATTGTTTCGCTGGAACACCCTTTTGATTCCCCGTACCTGGGGAACACCGGGAATATTGACATCTTCAACCACATCATTTAAAACCTCTCTGGAGGCATCTTCCCTAAAACTGTTTTTGATATAAATTCCCTCAAGACCATCTGCTAAATCAAAGGCTGATAATTCTATAGGGTGGTGCTCCACACCTTCTATTTCCAATAATAATCGGTTCGGTTGAAATTTGACAATACCATAGATTCTGGTGTTTTGTTTCAAAATGACCTCACCTAGTTTCAATTCGTTTACTATTCTTAATTGCAGACGGTCATTTGCCTTGACCGTTTGCTCTCCATCAACGACGGCATAAAAGCTTGTTCCAATGTTCTTTTGTTTTAGTTTGGGACTTGTTGCAAAAAACAATTGCTGTTCTAGTGCCATGGAATTCAAATCCATGGATTCTTTTTCTTTAGTTTTTTGGGCCGGTTTCTTCGACTCACTTTTTTTGGTCATTGTCTTTTTGGACGGCTTGTTTCTATAGCCATTTGTAGTGTAATCGATTCTTCCCAAGTTATAGATGCTATCGACCACCCGTTGCTTTTCCTTATCCAATAGGTTTGGGTCAAAACGTCCCGTTGAATCCAACAGTTTTTCATCGTAGATGCTTGGGGCAAAACGTTCCCTTTTTTCTTCAATGGCATCTACAGCAGCTTTGCGAGATTCAAATGAAGCCGGGTCTTCCGGCAAATCTGGCACTAAAGTGGTTTGCAACGCATTCCCAGTATTATCGTTATCACCCCAAATGAACAATGCATAGCCGACAATGAAAGCGATGACCAAAACAACCACTGAAACAAATACAATTCTCTTTTTATCCATTTTCATAACATTATTCTTTAGGGTTCAACTTTCTCAATGATTTTTCGAAGTAATCGGAAATCAACAATCCATGGGTGTTATTGGGGAAATCTCTTTCCACTAATAACAGGTTGCCAGTTGTAACCAGTTCATAATTATCGATGGTCGACCCTCGATTGATTTCAAATTGTACCACCGTTTGAAACGCATATGGTTCTCTATCCAATACCAATTTGGATTCAATGCAGATGACCTTTTGAACCAATGAATATTGCAATAACCTATTGTATACCCCCTCGGACTTCTTTTGCCTGTAAACCTCATCGACAGAGGCATTTCCCAGCCATAGGGCTTTCTCCAAATTCTGCTCAAAGTTGTTGGGAGTAAGACCATAGAAGTTTTGATGGAACAAAGCCAAATGTGCCTTGGCTTCTATTTCTAAATTTTCTTTTTGTTCCACAAGTTTCAATGGAATGATACTGCCATCGGTATTCACGGCAAATGCCGAGTTCAGGGCTTTTTTATAGGTGTTGTAAATCAATATTCCTGAAAAGGTGACCGACAAAAAAGCCATTACTGTCACCGAAATGGTTACAAAGCGGTTCAGCTTTAAGACATCATAAATATTTTTATATGGAGTTTTCATAAACCTTGTTTTTAAATTATTGTGTAAACAGACGCAGCGTGAATGTGATGGCTCGTTTGTATAGTTTGAACTTTAGAAATACAATGAATCCTATGGTAGCTGCCTCGACCAGTATTTTAATGATGTTGCTATCAGTAGGAGCACCAAAAAGGTTGGTCCAAAAATTGGCGTTGATTTCCGAGTACAATAAATTGACGAAAACGTTCACCAAGAAAAATGCGGGGACCAACATATATACAGCCGCATATAGTTTGAAGAAATTATAGGCCATGGCCCTGAACTTCTCAAAGACCGCCAATGAAATGACCAATGGGAAAAAGGCCTGTAGAATACCTAATAAAAAATAGCGTTCCGCCAGAAACAATGGGTAAATGAATAGGTCGATCATCCACAATACCAATCCAATTCCAAATGAGAACATCTTGATGCCGAATACAGGGGTGACCAAAGCTTCATATAAGAGAGCCATGGCTTTGGCAGCAGCATCTAAAGGCCCCACATTTTCCTCTATGGGGATATCTTGAAGCTGCAGGGGCAATAGTGCTGGTGCCGTGCTTCGGTATTGCCCTTCTATCGCTACCAAAATACCATCAAAAAAGCCGAGAATTTGGGTAGAAAAAATGACTAGAAGTACAATGGCGAAGTTCTTTGCCAAGTCTCCGGGTGAAAGCCCCCAAGTGTATCCATGTCTATCCGCTACACCCTCATTGTATTTTTTCAGGATATTGACCAGGAAGAACAAGACACCTAGGGCCTTAATGCCCACAATGGTGTATTGTGAGAAATCGCTGGCTTTTATCGTTTGAAAGACAGCATCCACATACTCCAATCCAATCCCTAAAAAAATACCTGCCTGCATGGTTTAAAAATTAGTATCTCGATTATTGATTCGCTCCTGCATCTCGCGAAAGGCGATGATTTCTTTATAGCGTTCCGTTCTCTTTTCGATTTCGGATATCATTTCCTTAGATTTTTGCTCCCTTTCCTTTAGGACTTTAGCCCGTTCCCCATCAGTCATTTTTAAATGATCACTGGAAAGGATTTCGGATATAAAATCGAAATCATCCAAGGCATTTTCAATAATGGAATTAAAGGAATTGGAAACCCTTTCGACTTCCTCTGGTCTTATATGTGGGGAGCTTAAAATTCCTCGGAGGTCATCCCTTACCGTATTAAAGAGACGTTCATTGTTCCTGGCAATTTCCCTAACTGCCTTTAGCTGCTTAATGACATTGTTGACCTTTTCTATTCGCTCTTTCTGTTCTCTTAAAAACTCTACTGTTTTGAGCAACTCGGCCGTTTGCTTAGCAGATTCAATGATCTGTTTTCCCAAAGTGATGAAATTGGTGTTGTCATAAACAGGCATACCTTGGGCCTTGACTTGGGCACACCCAAATACCAATACCATTATTAAGATTCCCAATATTTTAGCTTTACTTCTCATGATATTTTCTTTTTGATTATTAAAATGTGGTCCTTGACCGTTTGATAAATTTTTTAATGGCGGTTTCCATACAGCCACATTCTTTATAAATCCGCATGATTCGGTCATTCTCTGCACCGTCGGTGAGGTAGGCAGCATAGACTTCGGGAGGTACTTCCAACCGGAACACATTGCTTTCCTTACCGATTTTTATGAATATCTCGGTGTACTTTCTTGGACCACTGAAATTGTTCTTGATCGATTTCAACTGATTCAGATCATGGCAGGAAAGATTCAGGCGTTTTACCAGTTCGCCATATCCTTTTTCATTGTTGAGGCTGTAAATGACCTGAGTGTTTTCAAGGATACTGGCAGAAGTGGAATTGTTGGGCAATTGATTGATAGACTGTAGGATAATCCCAATCGCGCCCTCTTGCTTGCGAATCGCTTGATAGTAAAATTCTACACTTTCAAGTACATTCGGAAACTTCAATTGCTTGGCAAATTCGTCGAAAAGAATTACACCTTTCTCATTTCGGTTTTTCCATATGGTACGCTGTATCGCGGTTTTGATGAGTTTTAGCATAACCGAGAGAATCTCCTTGTTGTCTTTTACCTCATCCAGCTCAAAAACAATCAACCGCTTATCCTCCAATCTATAAGATTGATCTTCGTTTATCTCGAAAAGAAAACTGTACAGTCCATCCTCAACATACTCCGAAAGAATGTGCAAAAAGTTGGTCATGTTGAAAAAGGCAGCATCAATGTCCAAACTGGTCAAGAGCTGTTCTTTTTGCCGTTTCAAAAAAGAGTGGAAGCTCGACAAGGAATGCTTTTCGGTAGTTTGCTGATAGTAATACTTCAGGATTTTTTTGAGGGAAACGGACTGCGCCTTAGTGACCTTTAATTCTGAAGACAACAGCTCAAATAAGAAAACGGCCAGGTCTTCCAGGTGTTCGGGGGTCACATCTTGAAAGTTCGAAACATAGAAAGGATTAATGCCTAGATTTTTTCCGCTTTCATAGCGTAAAACTAGATAATCTTCAGAATAGAGCTGTGCAAATTTGGTATAAGAGCCGCCCAAATCAATAATGACCAAGCGTACTCCGGCCTCGAAATATTGTCTGAGAATGTTGTTGGCCAAAAAGGACTTTCCCTCGCCAGTCGGAGCAAAGATGGCAAAGTTTCTCGCTTTTATTCTCCGCTTCCCCTCATCCCATACATCTTTGAATACGGGGATATTATGCTTTCGGTCATTGAACAATACCCCTTTTTCATCCGAGACATAATTAGTATTGTTTATCAATAGGCACAGGGCATGTTTCAGCTCCAGAACATATAGGTCTTCATTGGAAAAGTTGGAGGCAAAACAAGGGTGGCTGTTCAGGTAATAATTTTTCCGCTCCTGGTTGCTGGGGCTATATCCCGTGACATCAATTTCCTTTAATACTGATTTGATTTGGGACCCAATCTCGGAAAGTGCCGTGCGGTCATTTCCCCAATAGATGATGTTATTATGGCCGCGAATAACCCTTGATGAATCATCGTTATTGATTTGGTCTAGAATGACCTGTACCTTTTTTAAGGTGATTTTGTTTTGTGAACCAAAATTTGAACTCTTTTGTAGCTCCTCAATTTTCTTGTC
>JBCDAX010000078.1:0-5315 GCA_039184805.1 Bacteroidota bacterium
CGACTATATGCTTAAAGTAAGTGTGGAAGATATGGACGCCTATCGTCAATTTATGGTAGGAAAGTTAACGGCAATTAAGAATATAGGAAGTACCCAAAGTGCTTTGGTAATCAAAGAAGTAAAAAATTCGACTGCCATCCTTTTACAAACTTTAACCTAAATCCCTGTTAAAGTGCAGCCAGACAGGCAATTTTTTTGTGAATTTTAGGTTCAATCAAAAAACGAACCACAGCCATGTCGCCAAAAAACCGGGTGTTGCTAACGGCAACTGCTACCGTTATAGGTACGCTTTCACTTGTTCTATACACTACACTTTCTAGGGATGTGCTTTTTAATAATGTAAGTTATTGCACGTCAACATCAGGCACACTCCTACTTAGTGGTATGGCAGTTTTGTTGTCATCCGTAGTTTCTGGTTTTTTGGCTTCTTTGATTGTAGTGCGTGACAATACATGGCCACATGTGTTGATTTCTTTCTTTATCGTAGGTAAAATGTGCTTTGTTGTGCTATGTGGAGAATGGAGCGGTCCTTTTTGGTTTGAAACGGGGCAACACCTTTCACTTTTGGCAGGACTTTGGATAGGTTCTTTCTGGGCCTCAAAATTCCCTTTGGCTCCCATGTAAAATGCAGGGGTATCCCAAAAAACATTCGTATTTTTATAGCCGTTTTTATAAAAGATTTTCTAAAATTTTTAGTCTTACTATATGAGTCAATATGATGTGGCCGTAATCGGTTCTGGTCCAGGAGGATATGTTGCAGCAATTCGGTGTGCCCAATTGGGAATGAAAACTGCAATTATAGAAAAGTACCCAACTTTGGGAGGTACCTGTTTGAATGTAGGTTGTATCCCTTCAAAAGCACTTTTGGATTCTTCACATCATTATGAGGATGCTGTAAAACATTTTGAAGAACATGGTATTGATATTCCAGGAGAGGTGAAGGTCAATCTTCAGCAGATGATTGCTCGGAAAGATGGGGTAGTGGAGCAGACGACTAAAGGGATTGTGTTTCTCATGGACAAAAATAAAATTGATGTGTATGAAGGATTGGGAAGTTTTAAAGACGCCACACACATTAATGTGACAAAGAACGATGGCAGTGTTGAAACCATAGAAGCTAAAAACACCATTATAGCCACCGGGTCAAAGCCTTCTACTTTGCCCTTTATTACTATTGATAAGGAAAGAATCATCACATCTACAGAGGCTTTAAAGCTGAAGGAAGTACCAAAGCACATGATTATAATAGGCGGTGGAGTTATTGGTTTGGAACTAGGGCAAGTTTATAAAAGATTGGGCGCTGAAGTGAGTGTTGTAGAATATATGGACCGTATTATTCCTGGTATGGATGCAGCGCTATCCAAGGAATTGATGAAGGTGATGAAAAAGCAAAAAACCAAATTCTACTTATCCCACAAAGTGAAATCTGTTGAGCGGGTTGGTGATGAGGTTGTGGTGAAAGCAGATGATAAAAAAGGGCAAGAAGTAGAATTCAAAGGCGATTATTGCTTGGTTTCTGTAGGTCGAAGGCCTCATACGGAAGGACTTAACGCAGAAGCTGCCGGAGTTAAACTTGATGAACGCGGTAGGGTAGAGGTCAATGACCATTTACAAACTTCCACTTCCAATATTTACGCCATTGGTGATGTGATTCGGGGTGCTATGTTAGCGCACAAAGCGGAGGAAGAAGGTACCATGGTTGCAGAGATTTTAGCGGGACAAAAACCACATATCAATTATAATCTTATTCCTGGAGTAGTCTATACGTGGCCCGAAGTTGCTGCTGTTGGAAAGACTGAGGAAGAACTGAAAGAAGCTGGTATTGACTACAAAGTAGGTCAGTTTCCAATGCGGGCCTTAGGTCGTTCACGCGCCAGTATGGATACCGATGGTTTTGTGAAAATCCTAGCGGATAAATCCACAGATGAGGTTCTGGGAGTACACATGATTGGGGCTAGATGTGCCGATTTGATTACCGAAGCAGTAACTGCCATGGAATTTAGAGCATCTGCTGAAGATATGGCGCGTATGAGCCATGCGCACCCAACCTACGCAGAAGCCGTTAAAGAAGCTGCGCTTGCCGCGACCGAGGATAGACCAATACACATCTAAGAAACGGACAATACACGATTGATAGGAAGGTTGATGGCCTTCTTTAAAATTACGCGCTTATTGGTGACCCCCCAAATGGTAGTTACCACGCGTTTCATTCCAGTATCATCTTTGAAGAGAATGCTCACTTTCTGACGTTCCAAATTTCCTAAGCGCATTGCTTTGAACAAGTTTGTGCAACGTTGACTGCGCTCCTGTTTCTTGTCGAGCACGTCTTCCTTAGGAAAGTTAAGGGAAGGGACATTTTCTTTATCAACAGTAATGATATTTGGATTCTTCATAGTGCTATGTTTTTAATGTATTAGTAATTAGGGAGTTTTGATATGCTATTTTATTAAAGTCACATCGGGATAGGCAGCTTTGTAGCCAAACCAAAAAGCGTTAAACGAGTGAAATCGCTCCAATGCCTTACCATTCTGCCCTTCGAGACTATTTTCTTTTACAGTCCAAATATTTCCACCAACATCTTTGGCTGTGCGGTTTCCATCGTACTCCTTAAAATCTATGGTCCCGGTTTTAAAAACCCGATGGGCACCTGATTTATCTGTGAAAACTGTGAATGGAACATCTCCTATTTTGTTTTTATACAAAGGTTTGCGCTTAAGAAAACGGCTGCTAATGGCTAAGTTTTCCGTTGTGTTTTCAGGTAAGCGGATGGCTAAAATCTCATCTTTGTTTTTCAGGCTTCGGTCAATTTCAGGGACCGTGAACATAAGGTCGTCCGTAGCGAAGTAATCCCTATACGCAACACCTTCGCGATAATCCCTTCTATGCCCAGTGTCTAAGGAAAGTACCTGGGTATCCGGGTGTCTTTTTTTCCATTCGCCCCAGGTTGTGGTAACCACACTTAAATAATCCAATTGAATTCCTTTCCCAACCAGCGGACCAATAACAGGTTCTCCTTCTAAGGTGCTCCAAAGTGATTGGGTCGCTTTATCATACATCAACTTGTTAGAACGGTACAAGAAACCACTAGTTCCTATTTGATGATTGAATCCATTGTGTTCCGTTTTATATAGAATTACTGTACCGCAAAGCGTGCAGTATACACCTGCTACAGGAACACCACCTACTTCATCTACAAACATTTCGTGCCAAGCCAAAATTTGTTTTGGATAAGCTCTAGTGTCTCCATTTACTTCAATTCCAAATACAATAGCGTCATCTTTTAAATAGGTAGCTTCTAAAGGGCGTATCATTTTAGGATTTCGCAAGGGTGGAATACCATCTTGCAAAACACCTCCCCATCTTACTTCATCCAGCCGTATTGTAGACTGATGACTTCGATTCAAAAAATACTTCCCGAATTTGGGGTCAATCAAACGATGTAATTTGGACTTGTACTCAAAATATGAATCAGGATATGCAGATTCCTTGCTCCATATCCATTGAAACCATTTATCATAATCCAATCCGTAATTCTTTCCGGTCTTTTGTTTCAGAATTTGTAGTAGCCTATTGGAATGTCGTTTTGAACGCGAAAAGTAAGTGGCCTCCAAGAGCATAATTTCATACCCTTCCTCCCAATTGTCCTTAATATACTTTAAAGCACGGGTAGTAAGATAGGCGTCATCTTCCCGTAATAAATCCAAAAAGTATTGTGCGGTATCTTTCTCGGGTACACCCGTACTTGAGAAAGTATGGGAAGGAATAGTAAAAGCAACAACTGTGGAAAAAAGTAGGGTTAAGGCAGTAAAAAAAAGGAGATTTTTTCTTGTCTTTAGTATAGCCAGCATTATAATTTTTTTTATAATGGGTCGCTAGAAATTAAGGTTGATGGTGTATTTAACGAATTTTTGTGATAGCGAAGGACCTCTTCTAGTTCTTGGCAAATCCGAAAATTCGGTTTACAAAGAGGCGAACTTTAGCGATAATTTCCTTTAAAATAGGCAAGCTCATTCGATACAATTCTATGACTTGCGCCCGGGCAGTTTGACCAGCACTATTAATGGAAGATTTAATTTGAACTTCATGGCGATTGTACTTCAAAGAAAGGAAAGTACAGGTAAACATAAAAGCAAAAGCCCCTGGAATAACTATAGCTGGGGCAAGGGAATGATTAAAAAAACGATACAGCCCCAATCCCGTAAAACTGCCATATAAAATGATAAAGTGAACCACATAAATGGTCAAAGTGCTAGCACCAATTTTCAAAACGGTTGTATTGCTCATGAATTTTCTAAAAATCATGAAAATGGAGAAAATCACCAGTACATCCCCTAATCGAATAAAGAGATAGTTGTTTTGCTCAATCAATAAGAAAAGGTTGATTCCGGATATCTCATTCAGCCAAATAAATCCTTTAGAGGAGTAGAAAATCAATAGCAATCCAACAGATGCCGCAATAGCGATGGCAGTCGGGTATAAGAATTTAAAATGCTTATATCGGGTAAATAGGATAGATAGAAAACCTCCCATAGTTGCGTATCCCAACCAAGGTATTATGGTAAAAACC
Source organism: Bacteroidota bacterium (assembly GCA_039184805.1). Classification (GTDB taxonomy): domain Bacteria; phylum Bacteroidota; class Bacteroidia; order Flavobacteriales; family Flavobacteriaceae; genus Flagellimonas. The sequence goes on from JBCDAX010000078.1 coordinate 4,568, forward strand.
GAACCGTTTGCTTTTGTGAAATAGTTAGCAATGGCATTTGGCAAAAATGAAAAAGACCACTGTTTATATATAGGTTCAAACAAAAAGAGAAGTAGTGTTGTTCCCAATAAAAGCAGTGGGAATACATTTTTAGACCTCTTAGCGCTGAAAAGATACATACCGATTACGGCCAAAATAGACAGCCCAATACAGTGCAATACATCAATGAGATAAAAGGAATCGTAAATATTGCCAGTAAGAAGGCCAAATAGGTTCATTCGTAGTAAATACCCAATAAAAAGAAGTTGTAAACCTCTTCGTATACCCTTTTTTATTCTTGGGTTGCTTACTCCGTTCTCTGGAACCCGTATCAATAAGAAAGTAAAAATAAACCCCGAAACTGTAAAAAATACAGGGGCGGTTATCCCTCTAAAATAGAGCCAAGTTGAAAAAGCAATGTTATTGCTATCCCTGAAAATGGGGTCTAACAGGCCATCAATAAAATGTCCTTGGAGCATCATTAGAATAGCCCAAGCCCTCATCGCATCAATGAAAAATAATCTGTTAGTTTTGGTTTCCATATCTAAATACTATCCTATATACTTGCTATACAGCAAGTTTGGATGTTTAGCACGCCAAAATTAGATAAAATACATTCATCTTTTAACGCTTTACGGTATTTTAGCGAAACAATCAAAGAATTATTGTAATGGCTGAGATTTTGGCATTCGCTGGGAGCAATTCCTCAACTTCTATCAATTATCAACTC
>JBCDAX010000079.1:0-4757 GCA_039184805.1 Bacteroidota bacterium
CACATTTTAATAGGAATTGTGGATTGGCTTTTGCCAGGTTGTCTAAGTATTGAATCAGTGGCGCTTCTCGGCTCTCTTTTAACCGGAAAGGCATATGCAGTGTAATGTGTGGGGGAGACCTTAAGGCCGCCTTTGAATTATAGTATTCAGCAATATATTCTTTTTGTTGCAGTGCAAATGAAAAAATTGGATCCGGAGGAATGATGGCAATAAAATATAAAGGTAATTCATTCATTTCCGGAGGTATTTGACTTTTATTCCGGCCTTCTTTCGTTGAAAGCGATGCCCTGCAAACTAATTTTCAAAAAGGTCAACAAACATTATGAGATTTTTTCTTTGGCGAAAGCCTTCCAATATCAAAAATTGATTCGCCAATATAATTGATGTTTATTTTCCTTACATTTCTAACTCTAATGTACCAAATGAGGGCTTTTTCATTACAAATAATATGTCTAATTCTATTGGCCAGGCCTGCGGTTTGTCAATTCGAAGAATGGGAGATAAAATCTACTGACGCGGTAAATGCTAAAGTGAGGTCCATTGAAACGACACCTAGTCATTTGTTTGAAGTGATTTTCACCTTTGAGGTTTTGGATGAGAGCGAGGAGATCTCCAAAGGTACCATCATATCGTATAGGATTGATGAAAATAACGGGGCAAGAAAGGTTTTACAAAAAATGTCGCAATACGCAGGCGGAAGTTTAGAAGTTGAAGCTATTGGTCCCCTGGTTATAAAGCTTGTGGAAATACCGGAAGTTATACGAAGGGAACATAAATGGTTGGTGGGATGGGTTGCGACCCCGGATCGGCGCAAAAGTCTGGAGCGTTTAGAAGCCAAAGTAGATTCATTCTATCGAGAAAAGGAAAATGACGAACCTGGGTATGCCATTTCAAAGTATGACTACTTTAGAGAAATCCTGCCAAGAGAAGAAGATGGGTTTCTATCGATGAGGTACTCAAAAGTTATGGCGGAGATACCCTACAAATCCGGAGAGTGGCATTTGGGAACCTACATAAAACAAAATTCGACATACGAAAATAGCCGAATCAACTTTGAAGCTCACCCGAATAGTCCCAGGCTTTTTTGGGAGAAGGGGAAAACAGACACGATGTACTTTCGTGATTTATGGGGCCGGATGATCCAGTTTAAACTAGACTGATTTCCAAGAAAGATTTACTAATTTGTAATTAATGAATTGCTTCAGGTTTTTCTTTTTTTTATTCATTCCTCGGCTACTCTTTGCACAGGTAGAGTATGTTCATAACTCAAATGGCGGCGATTCAGAATTCGTGTCCATGACTACTACTGTAAATTCCATAGTACTGGCTGGAAATACTACCGAAAAATTCAGTTACACTGCCAGCGGGATGCTGCTTGAGCTGGATGGAAAAGGAGATACTTTATGGACGCATAAGCTAACTTCCGAAGAGGAAAGTAGTGTTGTAGACGTTGTTTCCTGGAGAGGTTCTCTTTTGGTTTTGTCACGTGAAAATGGGGAAACGGTTGTTTCACTATTCAACTCTGAAAGGCAGGTAGTTTGGTCTTATCGAGTACCTGATGTAGAGCAACCTGTGGCGTTGTATCGAGTTTCTGAGCATGAGTATGTCGTTATGGGTATAGGTAGGTCTCAGACTGCGGAGGAAAAGAAAGACGCCTTATTCCTTCTTCCGGTAAATTTTGAAGGAAAGACCGAAGCCCTAATCGAAGCGCTGGCGGGTGAGCAACTGAAGCCTTATGGGTTGGTCGCTTCATCTAAGGGAGATATCTATGTTGTCGGAACCCAAAGGATGGAGAACGGACAGGAAGCTTTTCTATGGAGTTTCTCAGGTAAAGGCAAGAAGAAACAAGAAGTATCCCTGACCAAACTTAGGTTTAAGTACCCCTTTGCTGTTGAAATTGATGCCCATGATGACCTATTGATCGGAGGTGAGGACATTGAAGGGGTCGCCTATGTGGCCAAAATGGATCCAGGGGGAAATATGCTTTGGGAACAGTCCCTTGAGGGTGCTGCAGGGAACTTCCGTGTTTATTCCATTTCGGCAAGCGATGATAACACATTTTATGCGGTGGGAAGAAAAAGTGAGGCAAAGGCGTTTTTATCGCACTTTGATAAGGACGGTAATAGTCTAGGCTATCTCGAGTTTGATGGTTTAGGCAAAGCTGGATTTAAAAAAGTAGTAGTTGACAACAATAAGGTCATTGCGGCGGGAACCACACTGAACGCCAAATCCAGGTCTTCAGGTTATGTCATTCAATTAACGGACATAAAATGAAATTTTCAGACATTATCGTTTTATGGCTCATTGTTGTCCCGGGCCGGTTTCTCTTCTCTCAATCAGTGGAAGAAGGAGAAAAGTATCTTGATAGTTTGATCAATGCTTCTATTTTGGAAGAATATCATATCGATTCAATTCAATCATTTGATAATGGTTTTCAAAAGGTAGTGTCCTGGGTTTACTACGAATGCAACGGGGATATATGCCCTTACCCTGCAGTAGGTCTTATTACTCCAAAGGCCGATACGATAGCTCCCATACTTTTAGATGTAGTGCTCCTTGAAAACGGGAATATATTGATCAACAGTTCAAAATCATTGATCCTTGATTCCGAAATGAAGGTTCGAAGTTACTACAAAAGTGTAAGCCAATACAAGAGAAATTTAGCGGTAGCACAAGGCGGTTCGGGCTATGGGCTCATCAATATGAATGGTGAGGAAGTTCTTCAACTAAACTATGATTATGTACAAGTACCAGACAAGTGGGGGAGGATTGCCACCAAAAAAGAGGGAAAATGGAAAATCGTAAATGAAGATAATTTTCTTTCGGAGACAAAAAGCCAGGATGATTTTTTAAGCTTTTATGACTCAATATCTTCAGCTCCAAAAGTCATTGAGATAATCGATCCTGGAACCAATAAAATTGGACTCTGGATACAAGAAGGAACGATGGTACAGCCATACAAATACGACGAAGTTGATTATCTATTTAATGGCAATATCATAGCGAGTAAAGAGGGCTTGTGGGGGATGTTGGACATTCAGGGGCAGGAAATAAGCCAATTCAAATACGGAGAGATTAATGACACAGGGTATGCCGTCGTGATTATTTCTGGTGACAATGAATTTGATCCTAGCTATGGCCTGTTGAACTATGAAGGTGCAGAAGTGGCTCCTATGGAATACAATAGGATAAGTACTGAACCTGAGTTCTACAAAAATAAACCCTATTGGATCGTACGCAAAAAAGCTGCCCACTGGGGACTGCTAGGTTTTTTAGGAGAAGAACTAACGCCAATGGTTTACAGAAAAATTGATTCCTCATCTCCGGACGATCCTAAGGGACTTTTGAATGGTGAATGGGTTTCGCTTTTTGAATAATAAATCATGAGCCCCTAACCTCTATATTGAAGCAATTCAGAAGGGATATCCCGGAGCGTTTTAACAGAAAGTTTTGTTCTTATATACCTGAACCAATCTATTTTTTCATCCGCTATATGTAAAAGTAAAATGTCACCTTTTATTTCCGTAAAAAGGAAGTCTTCAGATCTTTTGAATTCATATTTGGCGGTCAGTTCCGAAACAGTCTTTCCAACAAAGTTTAGTGCCCCCAGGTCCTCATCGCTAATCCGGCTCTTTATTCCAATCAGCACTTCCTCTACGTTATCGTAAGTCCCTATTCCTTCTCCAAGAATATAAGTATCGATAAACATTGCATCTGCAGACTCGCTTTCAGTCCGGAACCTTCTGCGAAGCTCGTGAAACCAGAAATAGGTATAGTAATTCCCGATAGTATCCGGGTTAAAATCATAAATTCTCTTTTTCCTTGTAGTTCCATTTGCACCTCTCTTTCTTTTCTTATATGCTTTTAGATCTAGTGGATTTTCGAGGAGTTTGATCAAGGCTGCTCTTTTCGGGTCGATTGAAGGTGTAGATGAATTGATTTTCTTTTCAATGGAAACGGTGTCTTCTTTTTCAGCTACCTCTGTATCTTGTTCAGGCTGTTTGTTTTCCTGTTTTTGGGTGTTTGTATTACATGAAAAAGCAAGAACGCTGATAAACAAAAGGAAATTAAGATGGTACATGAATTTTCATTTTTTAGCAATTCAATTTCCTATGAGTACGAATGCACCCCAATAGTATGGAGTTTGGTACTTCTTTTTAATTTCTTGTTGAGTGAAATGAAAGGAAGATCGGATGTCTTTGGTCTCCGTCAGCTTTTTGTAGAAGGTGATCATAAAATCCCGGGTCCCTTCATCGTCTACTTTCCACAAACTGGTTATAGAGCTTTTAGCTCCCGCCGTTCTAAAAGCTCGTTGTAGTCCATATACACCTTCTCCGGCGCTGACATTACCAAGCCCCGTTTCACATGCTGAAAGCACAACCAAATCCGTATTCTCCAGGTTTAAGTTTTGAGCTTCATAAGCAGTTAATATACCATCGTTGGTAAATGCCGGTTCAGCAGCCTGGTAGTAGTCTACTACTCCGGACAGTAACAACCCCGAGTTTACCAGTGCATTAAAAACCTGATAGCCTGCGCTTACGGCATCTTCGTTTTCAGACCAATAACCATGTGTAGCAATATGAAGGATGTCGGGGTTGTCTAACTGATAAAACTTGTTTTCTGATGCTTCATTTCCCAGAAATGATCGGGGGGCGATGTTGTTTGCCTTAAGGATTTCTTCAATGGCCGCCACTTCTTCTTTTGTTCCAGGCAGATCGGCAACGTCTGCACCTTTGAAGTTTTGTACAAACGAACGC
>JBCDAX010000080.1:0-4590 GCA_039184805.1 Bacteroidota bacterium
ACCAACTTATTCATCGCACCACGATATTCATTTTTAGCTTCGTCCATTCTTTTACCCACCTTGGTCAAATCGGTTACGAAACCTTCAAACTTATCATAAAGCGCGCCTGCTTGACGTGCGATTTCAATAGCGTTGCGTTGTTGTTTTTCATTGCTCCACATAGTGTCAATCGTTCTAAGTGTAGCTAAAAGCGTGGAGGGGGTAACGATTACTATATTCTGTTCAAATGCTTTATTGTAAAGTGAAACATCTTTATTGATAGCAATGGCAAAAGCAGGTTCTATGGGAACAAACATCAAGACAAAATCTGGACTTTCCATTTCATAGAGGTCTTCGTATTTTTTAGCAGAAAGTTGTTCTACGTGCTTCTTTAGTGAATTAAGATGGTCTTTTAAGAACCTTGGTTTGTCCTCATCATCCGCGTTTGTATAGCGCTCGTAATCCGTTAAGGAAACCTTGGAATCCACAATCATCTTTTTGCCATCTGGCATATTGATGATGACATCGGGCATTACCCGACTCCCATCTTCTCGGGTAAAGCTTTGTTGTACACTGTATTCCCTGTCTTTTTCAAGACCAGATTTTTCTAAAACACGCTCCAGAACCAGTTCTCCCCAGTTCCCTTGCATTTTACTATCTCCTTTGAGCGCCTTTGTCAAATTTTCGGCTTCTTGGGTGATTTTAAGATTTTGGTTTTGAAGGTTTAACAGTTGTTCCTTTAATGCGGAATGAATACTGATATTTTCCTTTTGGGACTTCTCTACCTTTTCTTCAAACTCCTTTATTTTTTTGTTCAAAGGATTTAGGATGGTCTCGATGTTCTGTTTGTTGCTTTCGGTGAATTTTTTGGACTTATCCTCTAGAATTTTGTTAGCCAATATTTCAAAATCCTTAGTGAATTTTTCCTGTAGTTTTTCGAGTTCCCCTTTCTGCTCAGCATGTTTCTGCTGTAGGTTTTCTAAATCTGCCTGATACCGAACTATTTGGTTGCTTTGTAATTCTTTTTCGGATTGTAACTGCTTTTTCTCCTCATCCGAATCCAATATTTTTTTGTTCAGGGAAGAGAGATTATTATTCATTTGAACCTCTCGTTCCTTCCAAACACTTTCATTGGATTTGGTTTTGAGTTTCTGAATATACATTCCCAATACCAAGCCAATCACAATGGATAATAGACCTATCAAAACATATATCAATGCCGCACTCATATAAAGATTTATTCTGATAAAGATAACGGATTCAAAACTTCAAGGAAATGGTATTTGGACTTACTTTTTAACCTTATAGGTTCCTGTTTTGGCATCAAATTGAACCATTTCGGAAGGAAATAGGTTTTCAAAGTGCTTTTCATCAATCAATTGACAGGGCTCGCCAAAAGGATTTAGGGTTCCATCCAAAATTAGCATCTTATCACATAGTTGAATGGCTAAATCAACTTCGTGGGTCGTAAATACTATGGTTTTTTGTTGGTTATGAGCCAATTGTTGTAACAATTTCAAAATTTGGACTTTATGATGTAAGTCCAAGTGCGTTGTTGGTTCATCCAAAAGGATTAGAGGTGTGTCTTGAGCCATGGCCCTTGCAATCAATACCCGTTGGAATTGGCCATCGCTCAATTCATGGCACTTTCTATGCCGTAGCTTATCTAACAAAAAGGTAGTGATGCTTTCTTCAATACGGTTTTTGTCTCTTTTTGTAAGTCGTCCCAGCCAATTCGTGTGGGGTTGTCTGCCTAGTCCAATTAATTCTTGAACTGTGAGATTTTTAGAAGTAGACTGTTCAGTTAAAACCATACTGCGTTTTTGAGCTAACTGTACATAGGATAGACGCTCTAATTCATTCCTAAGAATCTCAATTTTACCAGATAGTGTCGGTTGAAGACCCCCAAGGGTTCGTAGCAAAGTTGACTTTCCAATGCCATTTATGCCCACAATACCACAAAGCGTACCCTCACTTAAAGAAAATGAGATATTTTCGGCTATAGTTGCTGATGAATAGCCAATGGACAATTTGTCTGCAGTTAAAATAGATGTGGTTTTAGCTGTCATCAAAAAATCAGTTTTCGTTTTCTAACCAATAACCAGATAACCACAGGAGCTCCAACTAAAGTTGTAATTGCGTTTATAGGCAATACATTGGCTGAATTGGGCCATTGCGCAATAGTATCACAAAGCAACATTAGAATAGCTCCATAAAGGAATACCGCTGGAATCAATATGCGATGTTCCATAGTATCGAAAATTTGTCGAGTAAGATGTGGTACAGCCAATCCTACAAAAGCTATTGGCCCAGCAAAAGCGGTCACACCACCTGCCAATAAGCCTGTAGCAATAATGGTAATGAGCCTTGATTTTTTAAGAGAAATACCTAAGCTTTTTGCGTAATTCTCACCCAACAAAAATGCATTCAGTGCTTTGATGGAAAAAATACTTAATACGATTCCGATTAGAATAATCCCCATTAGCAAAAATACTTGAGATTTAGATAAGTTTCCCACACTACCGAAGGACCAAAAAATAAAACGTTGCAAACTATCCGCGGTAGAAAAGTAGGCCAACATACTTACTACCGCTGAAGTGATGCTGCCAAACATCAATCCAATAATTAATAAAGCCATAGTGTCCTTCACTCTGTTAGCTACTACAATAACGACCAAAAGCACTAAAAAACTTCCCAAACTTGCGGCTATAGCCAGTGAGAGGTCGTTGAAAAATGAAAATGAGGCCCAACCAGAAATCAAAGAGCCACCCATTAATAATACGGCAGCCCCCAGACTCGCCCCAGAGCTAATTCCTAAAACAAAAGGACCCGCCAATGGATTTCTAAAAAGTGTCTGCATTAAAAGACCACTGAGCGAAAGTCCACCTCCAACCAGGATAGCGGTGAAAGCCTTCGGAATTCGGTAGTTCCAAAGGATGTATTCCCAAGAGGAAGTTTCCAAAGGTTTTCCAAAAAAGGAAGATAAAATGGCTTCAAAAGGTATGGAGACAGAACCAGAACTTATGTTCAAAATCCATGCTGTACATAATGCCAAAGCAATACAGATAAACGAGATAGAATACGTGTTCTGAACTGGCATTTACTGCAGGGGTTTAAAAAAGCGGGTTTCATATTCCTTCAAAAGACCTGGATGGAGAATTGAAATAAGGTCTTTCAATACCAAATCGGGTCTTTGAGGAGCCAACTCATAAAACAGAATGCCTCCGGTTTCTCCTTTCGCCACGGCGTTGGAAAAGACATTCTTGTGGGAAAAGGCAAAGAATTGGTTGTAATGTGTATTAGCTTTCTCCATTTCTGAGTAAGTGGTATGTAGAGATGGATTGAACCAAAAATCAGCTTGTTGCCCTTGGGTCAATACTTCCTCCAAACTCAGACCAATACTTCCCGTTTCGTCAGTATTTTTCCAAAGGTAGTCGGCATTGGCATCCTTTAGAAATTGAGCCATCCAACTGTTGCCTCCAGCTACGTACCAAACATCTTTATAAAGTCCCCCGGTCAACACTGTTGGTTTTTCTTTGGCTTTTTTTGCCAATTCTTTGGCTTGGGAGTACGAAGCTTCAATACTTCTAAAAATACGATCAGCTTCCTTTTCTTTTTGGAAAAAAGGGGCAAAGAACTTAATCCATTCTGCCTTGCCCAAAGGGGTTTGTTCTGTCCAATCTCCGTTGTAAACAATGGGAATACCAGATAGCTTTAAGGTTTCATAAGCCTTATTTGTACCATTTATGCCAAACCCCACAATAACATCAGCATGTAATCCCAGCGCAATTTCTGTATTGATGTTTTCATTGGTTCCCAATTCTTGGATAGCCCCTTCATGAATTCTTTTTCGGACCTTGGTCGAGGATATCAAATCGGTATTTGGAAAACCAACCAAGCTAGGTAAAACCTGTAATGCATCCAATGCAGGAATATGGGTGGTAGAAGTCACAATCATTCGTTCAACAGGGGTAGGGATTATGGCATCGTAGGTATTGGCAGGCAAAGTTATTGATGCCATTTTCTCCTTTGGAATCAAGGCATATTTAAATTCTTTTGTTGAACCTGGCCATGCAGATAAAACGCTTACAACAGTGAATCCAGGATTCTCTTGAAGGGAAAAACCCTGGGCATGTTGTATAGAAATCTCATTCCCAGTTTGTTCAAGTGAGGAAACCGTTCTTTTCTCTTTGCAAGCCGCTAATATTAGGAAAAGGAATAAGCTATAACGTAGACAGAGCTTAGTTTTTTTTATCATGTGTTCAAAAGTAAGATTATTTAATTTTTAGGAAAAAAGATTAAACAGAATGATTATTTTCGCCGTGAATTTTGGTTTGCACAGTTTTTCTGTGGAATTAAAAGGGAATCTGGTGAGAATCCAGAACTGTTCCCGCAACTGTAGAGTTCATACCAAACCGAGTTTGGTACTTAAATGAAAGATGTTATTTACTACAACGCCACTGTTCAACTGAATGGGAAGGCCAAGTAACATTGAACAAGTCAGGAGACCTGCCAAATTCAAACAAACAATGTTAAACTTTCGGGATAAAGGTTTACGTATGAAGCACATACTATTCTCCCGTTTATTCACTTAAACGAAATGAAAAAAAC
>JBCDAX010000081.1:0-4298 GCA_039184805.1 Bacteroidota bacterium
CAATTTCCCGTTTCGACTTTATCAAGAACATTTTTTCTGCCATTCTCCTGCCAATAATATTTCCGCTTTCGGTTTGTTTATACACCTCTTGAAGGTCTTCGAACGATATTCGCCACAAAGTTGCGTCGGCAAGCGTTTCGATTTGATATTGGGAAGGCGTTTGGGTAATAAAGGAGTCATAAGCCGTGACGAATTCGTTTTCAAATAAAAACCCAAAAGTCAAGTCGTTTTCTTCTTGGGGAATATAAAACCGCACTATCCCTTCGGAAATAAAGGACAGGTAGTTCTCAACTTCACCAATTTTGATAAGCGTTGCGTTTTTCTTTAGGATTTGTTGCTGCAGTTTTGAAGAAAAAAAGTCCCAATCCGCAGCGTTCATTGGATAAATCTGGTCTATGAACTTTTTGATTTCTTCCATCCACTCAAGTTCGGGATTTTTATCAAATTGGATGTCACCTTAGCTTGGCCTTTCTATATTTAAAGCTGTTTCGCGTAGAAGAACGCTTCGCCGGAATTGTCCGTAAATAGCATACGAACTCCTTCATCACTAATGAGGTTTCCCCTGTTTTCCAGTATCCGTTTTTTGGCTGTTGCCAGGTCTTCAACGCCAAAAGTGCACACCCAATACTCATATTTACCCTTGTATTCATTTTGTATTTGTAAAAGGTCAGCAATGTAATTCCCTTGTTGATTTATCACCAGATAAGATTCATCTTCAATTGGTTTGAAATCCCATTCCAGAATACCTTGATAAAATGGGATGACTTTTTCTACATCAGAAACATGCAGTTCATTCCAGATAAGGGTGTTTTTGGTGTTTTTGGTTCTTGTGCTTTGCAATTTGTAACCTTCATAAAGGGTAAAACCTGCTCCCTGTGGATCTCGAATCAAAGCCACTTTGCCAAAACCCACCATTTCATAATTCATTTCAATAATTCCGCCGAGTTGTTTGGCTTTGTCCACTACGGATTCCAAGTCGGTTACTTGAATGTAGGTCATCCAAAAACTGGGCATCCGCATTTGTTTGAACTTTTCAGGGGTTTCATACAATCCTGAAACTGGTCTGTCGCCTACATATGCCGTGTAATAGGCATCTCTCAGGTAGTACTTCCAACCAAAAACAGCTTCATAAAATGCCATACTCGCTTTAGGAGTGTAGGTTGACAAGTCTGCAAATATGATGTCGTTTGATTTCATTAAACTATCCATTAATAAGTCCAATAATAAGTATATCAATAATAGTCAGTCCCAACAAAATAAATACCCAAACCCACCATTTTAAATGAATGTTTTTTGCAATAATCATTTCGGTCCACCACCAAATGGCCACGTAAGCCGTCCAAATCCAGAAACCCCTTACTTCATGAACCATCATAATGATCATTCCAATAATAAACACCACCATCACCAAAACAAACTTGAGCCAGTCTTTTTTTGTAGCTGTGTTACCCATCGCTTTTGGCGTTTACTAGGTCTTGATTTTTGGGCATCCAATCTGGGGGCTTTATGAAAACCAACAATTTGTTTTTAAATCCGTCCACTTTCTTCAACTTTCGGAAAAGGCGGGAAATCCCATGAAGAAATACTTTTATGGGATTGTTACTTTGTAAAGGTTCCGAAATCCCATATCGAACTTCTTCAACTTCAGGCTCAAAAGTACCCAGCATTCTGTCCCAGATTATGAGAATCCCTGCATAGTTTTTATCCCAATACTGGCGATTAGAACCATGGTGTACCCGATGATGTGAGGGCGTATTAAAAATGTATTCAACGGGTTTTGTCAACTTCCCGATGATTTCGGTATGCAATAAGGCTTGAAACGCCAGAACGAAAACTTCAGACAACAATACCAAAAGGGGGTCGAAGCCCAACATGACTATCGGTAATGAAAATAAAATGGCCGAAATACCGTCCAATGGGCCAAACCGATAGGCTACGGAAATATTGAAATGCGTAGAGCTATGGTGCACCGTATGCGTTGCCCAACCAATCCCCACTCTGTGCATCATTCGGTGCTCCCAATAGTAGGCGAAATCGGCCAGTAAAATGCAGGTGATAATGGTTATCCAATTCAAATCCAGGTGCGGAAGGCTGAAATTATGGTATATCCAAAAGTAGACTTTGGTCACGGCCAGCAGTCCCAATAAAATTTCAATCACAAAGAAGGCACCAAAGGTAATCACATTGGCAATGCTATCTAAAATCAAGTCCTTATTCAGTCTTTTTAGATAGGCATAGCGAATCAATTCCAGAACAAAAAAGGGAAGGATGATATAGAATAGACTCAGGTCGTTAAAGATGTGAAACCAATACTGCACATCTACCCAATCGAGTTTTTTTGATAAGAGTTCCAGCATGCTTATTGTCTTTTCCAGGTTTCTATAGCACTATACCCATAATAGTTATAGCTCAAGGTAAAGGTGTTTTCATCCACCCGCTCAATTTAACAATCGATTTCGTATAACTCTTGCTCATATTTCATGGTGTATATGCCCTTTCCTGTAGTACCGTCAAAGGTGTTTATGGTTACCGTTTTAGCACCATCAGCTTCTTCGGAATTTCCCTGCTCATCCTGATATTGATAGGTGTAGGCATGAAACGCTTCACCTTCTTTTTTGATAGAATACACTACCGCTCCTTTAAACCCTTCGGTGCTGTAGTTCACTTTCCAGTTCCCTTCCAAGTAATCGGTTTCTGGGATTTCATTTGGAATTTCTTCCTTGGAAGATTTTGGATTGGTATACGCATCCGTTGATACTTTACTCTCCTGTATTATTCCTTGTTTTGAGGAGGCATAACTTACCAGATGTGCTGCCCCGGCGAGAATAACAAGTATCGCCAAGCTCCTGAACACTACTATTGAATTTTTCATCTTTTCACTATTTGCTACAAAGATGAAGTGGCTGAAGTGGGTTCTTTTTGACCTATGTCAAAATCTACTTTCTGATACGACTTAGGGTTTCTTGAGAAATTCCGAGGAAGGAAGCAATGTGGCCCAGTTTTACCCGCAATTCGATATTTGGAAAGTAGGTGAGCAAAAGCCCATATTTCTCTTTTGCGGTTTGAAAAGACCATCCTTTGGAGAACTCATCCAGAAACGTAAGCATCTCCTCGGCAAGTAATCTGGCGAAGTTTCCAAAGGCAGGAAAATCGGCAATGAGACTTTGATACTTTTTGTAGCTGATGCGATAGAGCATGGAATCTTCCAAGCATTCAATTTCTTCAAAACTTGGTTTTTGCCCATAGAAACTATGCCAAGAGGTTATAAAGTGATTCTCCGCATAGAACCAAGAGGATATTTGCTTGCCTTCGTGATAATAGTAATTGTGCAACACTCCTTTTTCTACAAAATAGAGGTAGTTGGCCTTGCTGCCTTGGGCCAGAATCTTTTCGCCTTTTTCAATGTTGACTTCTTCAAAATCACTCAAAAGGCGTTGCCGCAATTCTGGACTTAAAAAACACCGATGGCTTATTTCTTGGAAAAGGTTTTGCATACTTGCTTGGTTTCGTAAGGGAAGTAAGTGTTATACCATAAGTGAAGTTCAGGAATTTTTGGTTAAACCAAGAAGGTGATGATAGGGATGATCCTGCACGAGCTACAAACTCGCATGAAATTAAGGAATCACATATCATTAGTAGGGCGTCTTTTATATTTCCAAAGTCAATTCTAGGCTTTCGTTATTTGCTTTCCTTTTTTAATATGTAATAATTATACGTATCATCAACACGGTACTCATCATTTTCTATGATGATTTTACTGTTACCATCCATCCATGTATTGTTTCCGACATAGACTTTCAAGGTATCAATTTCTTCTTCCCCTAAGGATTGTACAGTAATAGCATTTGGTATAGATTTAACCTCAAGCGTTTGGAAGGAGCCTCTCACCGCTCCTTTGTATGTTCCTTGAATATCCGTGAAATTGCCATCCAATTCTACCGATTCGTATTCTTTTTTGTCCAATAATTTCCAAGTAATTTCTTCCGCAAAGTAACTTCCCCCTCGCGGTCCGGTTGTGTTTACTAAACATATAATGTATAAATCCTCGTCAGGAAAATATCGCGTATCCGAAAGAAAACCATTGATTCCCCCTCCATGGGCAATTGCTTTATATCCAAAATTTGAAAAATTGACCAACCCTTGGGCATAACTGACCTTAGTTCCATCATTTAATTGGTCCGGACTAATCATTGTTTGATATAAAGGTTCGGTCAAGACTTTTCCCGTATGTAAGGCCCTCATCCAGATGAGCAAATCGGCTGTGGTGCTACAAAGCGAGCCTGCAGCATAGGGCCACG
>JBCDAX010000082.1:0-4221 GCA_039184805.1 Bacteroidota bacterium
CGTTTAGGGCGATTTTGTAAAATCCCCTCAAATGGGGTCGTTTTGGGCGATTTTGTAAAATCCCCCAAAACAGGGTCGTTTACGGTGATTTTATGAAAACGGGCAGTATGACCCCATTTTGACGGATTTTTGATTTTGGTCATTTTTTTGACAAAAAATACTTTTTGTCAAAAAAAAAATTTTTTTTGTGCAGTCTTGTTGCAAATTGAATTTGCAACATTTTGGTGAAGTTTCATGAAAATTTATTTTTTTTGCATTTTTGTCATTTTTGGTGGTCGAGGTAATATCCAAAAGTTGGGGGTGGTAGGAGGAAATACTAGGAGTTCCCTCAGTTGATGTGTTTTAGGCGATTTTGACAAATTTTGAAAAAATTTTTGCTTACACTGTAAATGGTCCCAGAGTCGTCCAATGAGCTTCTGACAGCAATGGGAGAAAAAAATTTTTTTGAAAATTTTTTTGTTACAAAAATTTTTTTTTTCGCTAAGTCTTTTTGACCATTTTCGTTGAAAATCAAGGCATGGAACACCTCGTGCATCTCGATTTGGGAAAGTTCTACCTATATAAGGAAGAGGTAGTGAAGCGTGATTCTGAGTATTGTGGGAAGAGACGATTCAGCGTGGTTCTCCGCGTTGTTTCCGAGCCGTTCCCGCACAGAATAGCCCGCATGGGTTGCTTTGACATTTTCGCCGCAGATTGACGTAAAATCACGCTATTTTAGCGGGAAACGCGTAAAAACGGCGATTAACGGAGCATTCGCGGATCTACGATCGATCAAAACGTGATTTCCATTTTGCGATGCGTTCCCCTGGCTTTGCGGTTTGTATTTACCAAAAAGTTTAGATGTCTCATCGTTGAAATCATCCAGTTCGCTGTGTCCTAGATATTTTCGCCGCAGATTGGCCTAAAAACGCCGCTTTTCGAAATTCTCGGGAATTGAGTGCTTTTTAAAGGCAAAAACGTCGATTAACAATGGGGATGTTTGGTCTCATATCTTCGAGTGATTGTGGCTTTCTGAGTTTGGTGGGAAGAGACGAATGAAGGTGGTGCTTGCGCCGCGTTGATTTCCGAGCCGTTCCCGCACAGAAATGCCCTTGAGCCCTCTTCCGAGACTGTTCGAAAAAAATACCTAAAATCTTTTTCTTAAGGAAAGAAATGTTTAAATTGGAGGGGGCCCTGATATCTTCTACATACACTATTGAATTGAACGAATCTCACGAATAGAAACTGACTGCACACACACACACACGGGGAGAGCAGTAGCATGTAATTTTAAGTGAAACCACCATGACTAACATCGAGTTAGGACGGGTATCTGAGAAATAACCCCCCAGCGGACGGGTTTCATGATACGGCGCCACTGGTTTAAGCACTGTCCTAGCGATTCCGCGCGTTTCTCTCTGTTTTGAACGCAAAAATACATACTATTATAGATGTTAACGATCAACCTAAAAACACAAAACAAAAAAAAACTTTTAATTTTAAAAAACATCATCAACTAATCATAACTTCAACCTTATAATTTGTTGATTTGTCGAGCCGGACTTAATTTATTAAGATCCGAGGTATCGTTTCCTAATCTGAGGGAGGTAACTTGGAATAGACCCTAACGGAAGGGTAGTACTTGTTGCGGCGCCACTGGTTTAAGCACTCTCTCAGTAATTCCGCGGTCACATACGGGACCTGGCCATATACGTATGCCAGAGATTTTACTACCCGGGAGCCGAAAGTCATTGCGACGGAAACGGACTATTATACGAAACCCCACTGTTCTAAAAATTAAAAAGAAGTGGGAGGGATACATACCTAGACGGTATGTGCCTCTAATAAGGCAAATCAAGACCCACAACCTTAAAAAATTCATCAACAAAAAAAAACACTTAAAAAAACAAATCACTTAAAAAAAAACTTAAAAATATAAATTACATGAAAAGTATGTGCAGTGTGGAACTTC
This sequence comes from Bacteroidota bacterium, assembly GCA_039184805.1. Taxonomy (GTDB): domain Bacteria; phylum Bacteroidota; class Bacteroidia; order Flavobacteriales; family Flavobacteriaceae; genus Flagellimonas. The sequence goes on from JBCDAX010000082.1 coordinate 1,952, forward strand.
ACATGCATGCGTAAAACTGCCCCAGATTCGTTGCCCCCTCATCAAACATTTACCAAAAATCTTATGATTCCTTTGTTACTCATAGAGCGTTGGTGTTGGCATTGGATGTCGAGTGCCGCGGTGGAGATAACCAATCTGCCGCGAAGTAAGAAAAAGAATAATAAATTATTTCTTTTGAACTTTCTACATGGAGGAAGTACATTGACTACCCTTTCGGGAGTAGACAATCAGGAAACCTTTAAAAATCCTAGCCGCGATTTTGACGTGATGCTCCCGCATGGAAATTTTATTTTTGTGTTGGGCGGTTTGATCGGATTATCGCTCATTCACCGGGGGGAGAAACGCTTGTTTTTTTCGGAAGACTTGCTTGATTCTTATCCTTCGAGAAAGATTTTATGCTCAATTATCGTTATTTTACGGATATTTTGAATTCACGCATAAATATTCTTTTTGTGTAGCAAAAAATGTCTCTTTGATGGTTTGTGCGCTATTATGCCTGTAATTCCGTCCGAAATATTCTGTCTCTTTTGATGGAATCAAAACTGTCCGCGAAAATGGTCCGCCTGAGGGGTTTTTTTCTTTCGGGGAAGAAGCCAAGAGGGCGTTGACTATTACTAAAAATTCTAAAGGTGTAATGGGTGTTCGTGGGGGAGCGATGGGATTTTCTGTTATTTTCTTTTGTGGGATATCGGAAAAGAAAGTCGCCTCTTTTGAATTGATTTAAGCCTGAGGAAAGAACAATAGGGATAACAAAAAACAAACAAACAAAAAAAGCGCGATGAAATATCAAAAATTGAAGGCGTGTGCATGTGAATGATGTGAGGGAGTACCCCCCCCGGGGGGCGTAATTCTTTCTCCGATAATCCGAGGGAGTACCCCCCGCGGGGGGCGTAATCCTTTCTCCGATTATCCTGAGCCGGTGCTACACTTCCTTCAACGGTATTTTTATTGCCAAAGTCTTTTTTGGGGTGCTGCACATGTAAATGGAATTTTTAATTTCAGAGCCGGTGTGTACCCCCGGAAAAGCCATATATATACTTTGCGCTGTTTTTGGCAGCATGTGTACGAAAAATGAAAGGGGTGGGCTGTTCTCCAGAAACCTATGATTTTTCTAAATCTGTGCGTGTCAATTGCATAAAAATTTCTCTTGAAATGTGTGAATTTGCCTATATGTGAAGGAAAGATGTAAGGGGGGACTGAATTTTTTTGTTCGGTCTGAAACCTATGATTTGCCTGATCTGCGGTATACCTCATGATAGGGTCTGAATTAGCGTATCTCACTTGTAAGAGTCTGCGAATGTGTGCATTTGCCTATATGTGAAGGGGAAATATGTAAGGGGGGGGGGGAAGAATTGTCGGACCTGAGACCCTTTGGTTTGCCTTGATCTGCGGTATCTACCTCATCGTTGGGTGATTATGAGTTGGGCAGAGTGCTACGCATGTAAATGGTTAATGATAAGTGGTGTGCGTTATTGAGGCCGCCAGATGCACCCTTATAGCTTTGATTTTTCCGGAGCCGTTGCGTACCTCTCATTGTGCAGAATTGTTATTTTTCGGGGACTATATGTGTGCATTTGCCTATATGTGAAGGAAAGATGTAAGGGGGGGCTGAATTTTTGTTCGGTCTGAAACCTATGATTTGCCTGATCTGCGGTATACCTCGTATATGTTTTTGAGAATATCTGATTCGAGTATATGTCGATTTTATTTTCGAAAGGGTGCTGTGAAATTGAGGAATTTAGGGGGGGATATTGATGCGGGGGGAGCATTCATTTCTTTTTTTATTAGCAATATGTTTGGTAGTGTAATCTTACGACCGTCACCTCTTCGGACCGTGATACACCCGTACAGGTTACTATCTTGCAGCCCGTGGATAGGAGAGGGGGATGTTTTGTTTTTCTTCGTCTGATTTATCTTTCTCGACTGTTCTGAGCCGAAGCAAGTGCTCCGTAGGGGATGGATCAACGGCAGCTTTTTTTTGTTTTGGGCGTTTTTGTTCATTTTTAGGGTTCTTTTTCAAGGGTAGCGATTGATAGAGAGAGGGGCGGGGCCGTTTTTTCCGTGAGTTTCTCGAATAAAGTAAAATAAGGGGGGAATTTCGTTTGATTCTTCTGCGAATACTGCTTCCATTAGCCTACCTGGTTGATCCTGCCAGTGGTATATGCTTGTCTCAAAGACTAAGCCATGCAAGTGCCTGTATGAGTGTTTATACAACGAAACTGCGAATGGCTCGGTAAAACAGCAATAATTTCTTCGAGGATAATACTACC
>JBCDAX010000083.1:0-4213 GCA_039184805.1 Bacteroidota bacterium
AAAATCGTTCCTAAAATCCGGTATTGTTAAAGGATAAATCAAAATTAATCTTTTAATTTTTATTTAGAACTAATAAAAATAATAAGTAATTTTGCACCCTAATTAATCAAAAAATGAAAAAATTCAACCTCTTATTTTTAGCAATTTTCTCCTTTTTGTCATGTTCAGATTTTGACGAACAGGACTTTACAGTGATTTTGCCTGATGCAGGTGTAGACCAAGTGGTGTTTACTGAGGAAACAGGAACTACGATACAATTAGATGCAAGTGCATCTTCAGATGTTAATGGATTAGGTTTTGACGTTGAATGGCGGTTAGAAGAATCACCTGAAGGTTCATCTGTTACCTTAAGCGATGACAGTAGTCTTACCCCAACCTTTGAAGTCACGAATGAAACATCTGGGGCGTTTATATGGCGACTTATATTGACACGTGGAGATCAAATTACACAGGATGTCACCCGAGTGGATGTAAATCCAGCAATTGCTCAAATTCTTTTGGTAAATGCAGTCGATGGTCCTGACTCCGCTGCTCTTAATGTAAATGCAGCGGCCATATCGGGTGAAAATGTCAGTTCGGGCTCCACAGATACTACCTACTACGATATCAATTTAGACCTGGCGCAAGACGCTGATGGTTTAGTATCCTTGGAGGTATCGTATGGTGGTCAGGTGCTAACCTTGGATGCTGAGTTACTAGCTTTGCGATCGTACACCCTTTATGTTGTTGGCGATACATCTGCACCCGAGTTATTGTTGGTCGAGAAAGTCCTTAACCAAAATACTATTCCACAAACCTTTGTTGGTTTAGATGCCATTATGCTGGCACCAGGCGTTGACAATGTGCAGTTTTTTATAGATGCCACGGGTATAGGATTTGGCGTTCTACCAATAGACACCTTGTTTTTAGGATTAAATCTACCGGAATCTTTTGGAATACTAAGCTTCAGCGAAAACAAAGAAATTGTATTCCCTTTTCAATCTGTATTACCGTTGCCTATATGGGCTACTGTCAATGGACAGCGCATAAGTAATGACACCGTAATTGGTCTCCCCAACGGTGTAGAAGGCAATTTTGGAACATTTATTCTTTTCCCAGATGCCGATGCAGAATTTGGAAACACACTGACTTTTATTAATAACTCAGAATTATTACCTCAATAATCAATCAAAAAATGAAAAATATAGTAACAATTGTATTGCTACTCGCTTGTAGCATTACTTGGGCACAATCAACCATTTCTGGAACAGTAACCAACGCAAAAGGTGAAGCCCTTGAATATGCGCAGGTCTATTTGGCAGGAACAACAAAGGGAACCACCACAGATAAAAGTGGTAATTACCAAATTACTAAAGTTCCTAATGGAATATATACCATTGAAATTATCTACATAGGTTATTCCGAGTTTAGTTCGGATGTTACAATAAGCGGAGTTGATGTAACGGTAGATGCCCAATTAAATAGTAGGACCGAGCAGTTACAGGAGGTCGAAATAATTGGTAGGAAAACAACGGATTACCGACCGGATGTAACTTTTGCAGGAACCAGGACTGGAGCAAAAATCAAGGATGTACCGCAGGCTATTTCTATTTTGAACAAAGAAATAATAAAAGACCAAGCTTTGTTCCGATTAAACGAGGTAACTGAAAATATTGCCGGGGTTACACAAACACGTACCGGAGACAATTTTACCTCGAGAGGTTTCCGAATTAGCCACGATTTCATCAACGGTAACCGTGCTCTGGTTGCACCCCAATTTGCTTCTTCAACTATTGCCACTCAATACGAACGTATCGAATTCATTAAAGGGCCTGCGGCTGCTTTGTTTGGGAACAGTTCTCCTGGTGGTGTGATAAATGCAGTTACCAAGAAACCATTGGATATTAATCGTGCCTCGGCCACCTATACCTATGGTAGTTTTGATACAAAACGTGCTACCGCGGATATTACTGGGCCTCTTACCCAGGATAAAAAACTTTTGTATCGTTTGAACTTGAGTCATGAGAATTCGGAGAATTTTCGTGATTTTATTAAAAACCGCAGTTTACTTTTTGCTCCTTCTATCTCTTATTTGCCTACGGACAAAACGCGAATCAATGTTGATATTGTTGGAACCATAAATAACGATGATGCTGGTGTTGACCGTGGTATGCCCGTTTTGCAAGAAGACTTATTCGCCTTACCTATAAGTTTCAGTACTGCTGAACCCTATGATAACAGACAGAACAATCAGGTGTTTTTCACGGTTTCTGGAACACATGAGTTTAGTGATAATCTATCTCTCAATGTTTCCTACACCAGATCGGAGTTTGACCAGAATTTTTTAGAAACACGCTCTTCAAATCAGTTCAACTCTGATGGAACGGAATTAATACGGACAATTATCGATAGGCAAACCAATGGTGGTTCGGAATTTGTAACGGCATATTTGGTTGGAAAATTCAGTACAGGCTCCGTGAGACATGAAGCCGTGCTTGGTTGGGATTATTATGACGTTTTTCAAGATACATTTTCCAGGACTGCACAGGGTGAAACCAATGGTGTTCCCAATCTTCGATTCAATAATAGGAGGTTGTTTTTCACTCTCACTGAATTGCCCAATCTAAATTTCAACAATTTGGTTCAACCAAGCGTGACTGAGGAGCGCTATAGAGGTTTGTATTTGCAGGACTTAATTACTACTGGAAAGTTTAAGTTTTTATTGGGATTACGGTATGAAAACTTGGATCAGGTCAATGTAATTGGCACAGGAGGAACACAACCAGATGGTCTAATTGACAATGATGTATTTTTACCGAGATTTGGGGTTACGTATGAGCTCAATGAGAACTTTAATCTGTTTGGAAGCTATACCCAAGCGTTCAGTCCTCAGACATTACCATTTGGTCTAACGCCAGATGGGGCAACTACCTTTGATCCACTGGAAAGTAATCAGTTCGAAATTGGTACCAAGGCGACTTTCTTCCAAGAACGTTTACTGGCACAGTTAAGCTTGTATACTATCAACAGAACAGGTCGAATCATTGAAGACCCCTTGGCTGGTGGGGGTATCCCGCAATTTATCCAAATTGATGATGAAGTAAGTAGAGGATTGGAATTTGAAGTTCAAGGAAGAATTAACAGCAATTTTACACTGACTGCCAACTATGCGTTTAACGAAATAGATGTTGAACAGGACATCGATGCACAAGGCCTTGAATTGGAAAACAATAATCCCCAACACACTGCTGGTTTTTGGGGAAAATATACCATAACCCAGGGTGTATTTAAGAATCTAGGACTAGGACTAGGCGGACGGTATGTTAGTTCAAGCAGAGTGCCTTCTTCAGTGCCCAATGCTATACGACCTATTATCGAATTTCCTGATTATTTTACAGCAAGGGCTGGAATCTATTACCGTTATAGTAACTTTGATGTGTCGGCAAACTTTAACAATATATTTGACGAGCGCTACTTTATAGGTGGATTGAATGCAGGACGTGTTTTCCCCGGTGCACCGCGTAATTTTCTCTTATCGGTAGGATACTCTTTCTAATTAGTAATGGGCAAACTCTCAAAACGCTTACAAAAAAAAATGTGGTCCATCCATAATTGGGTGGGGGTTTATGCAGGTGTTGTAATAGCCGTATTAAGCATTACGGGGGTAGTTGCCTTGTTCAAAGCTGAAATAGACGAGTTTGTTAATTCCGATTACTACTATGTGCAATCTGAAATAAAAGAAACAAGGGTTGATATAACCCCTGTAATAGACAGTTTAAAACAGGTTTATGGCGATAAATCCGTTGGTCTTATAACAGTTCCGAGAAGCCCTAAAGAAAATTGGATTGTTCACGTTTTTGAACAAAATAGTTCTGTAGACATAAAGGGGTGGGAAATATTTGTTAATCCATATTCAGGAAAAGTAATAGGACAAAGGGATTATTTTAAATCCATAGGCTATTTTATTAGAAACGTTCATGTAAGGCTATATGGACCCTTCTTTGGTAGGTATTTTGTGGGTTTGGCTGGAATCGCGCTCTTAATTTCAACCATTACGGGTTTTTGGATTTATGGCAACTTCATGAAAAAACAACTGTTTGCGACTATTCGAAAAAAGAGTTTAAGGATTACCATGGCCGACTATCATAAATTGATAGGTGTTACCACTTTAGTTTTTAATTTAATGATAGCTATTACTGGTGCTTGGTTAGGATTGCAAGGCTTATTGCAACGA
>JBCDAX010000084.1:0-3868 GCA_039184805.1 Bacteroidota bacterium
AATCTTCTCTGATTTTACGCTGTCTATTCCAATAATGCCAATGAACTTCTCTTTCTTTTTCGCCAAAAAAAGAACCCCGAAAGGCCCCTCTCCCAACTACACCAAAACAATCCGTTTACCGTTTTAGCGGGTGCAAATATAAGCAGCTTATTTTTTCTCCGCAAATGCTTTTCAACTATTTTTTTTCGGAAAAGTTTCAAAAAATTGTAATCCACTGCTTTTCAGACGTAAAACAAAATTAATTTACCCTCACTTAAGAAAAGAAATTCCATACCAAGCCAAATCGTATAACGAAATCCCTGTATGGATAATTTGGGGCGGAATAAAAAATGGGTTCTGAGAATGAGGAATTGAAATGTTCTAGCTTAAAGTATATCCTTGTTTGCTTAACTCGGGCATTTATGAAAAAGTCTAACAACGGAAATCCCCCAAACTCTTCTTGATTTTGTATGTAGAATTCGCCCAATAGTGGATGATAAGCGTTCATATTGTATGATGTGAAGTATTTAAAGGTGACTCCTGTTTGCAAAAACATGGCTTTCTTAAATACGTCCGACGAAAAATACAACGAATTCCTGGTTACAAACTGTGGAACATTAAGTACTTGCTGATTCTGAGTTACATCTTGAAATAAAGCCGTATTGGCCAGCGCCCATTTCCTCCATTTGAATTCCTTAAAATACTTTACGCGGAGATGATTCACTGTTTCACTTTCCTGAAAGGGCCTTACGAAAGCGGTCTCAGCCAAACCAGCCAATCTTTGTTCATCTGTTATGGTAGAAGCAAAGTAACTATAATTGTCTATTGCACTATATTCAGCTTCTAAAAGACCCCATTTTTTTGAATCTAAACCAAATGTTATTGTTTGATTCTGCTGTTTTTCAAATAATGTATCATTCTGCCAGTTGAAATTCTCATAATCACTCTGATACAACAAATAATTAAAATTTGGCAGGCGAGAAGTTAAATGGATACTTCCAGATATTGTGGTATTGTCATTTATCTTATAATCCGCCGTAAAATCAAAAGCATTACCGGTAAGCTCTCCCGAAACGGTGTAATTGACATTACCATTTAAAATCAAATCTCCAAATTGGTTGTAGTATGTACCTCCTACCGAAATATCTTCCCCCTGTATTTGATTTTGAATCGTTTGGGTGTCCGTTATGAGGATACTGTTAAAAAAATAATTATAGTTATACAAACTAGCATTACCGGTTAAGGAACCTAAGGTACCATTTGAAAACTCAGCGGAAACTCTATTAAACATTGTCTTAAGCCTCACTTTATCTTCTATAGGGGTTACAAAGGCATTTTCGCCGAAAGCGTCCTCTCTGGATGTTTGGACAAACTCATAAAGCTTGGTTTCATAATTGAATTCGTGACCAATTCGTACACTACTCTTCCTTTTTATTGTAGAATCTTGCTTATTTCCAAACAAAAGAAATTGGTGGTCCAAATAATACCGTTTGCCAAGAATACGGTTGTTTGCGTTGGCAAACAGCACATCTATTCTAACCCTGTCCGTAAAATCACCTTCCGTGTCATTCTCAAATTGATCACGATTTGCAATTCCTCCATTTTCTTCTGAGTCTAAATCTTGTGCTGCAATGTGACCTCTAATGTTGTAGCGATTATCCTTTGTTCTATAATTAAAAGTGGTTTTAAAATTACCCGATTGCGCTTGGTTAAATTGGTATTTACCTAACGATCTAAAACCTTTGAAACCGACCGAAAGATTAAATCTCCTACTAACATTAAATGCGAGTAATGCATCTAATAATTGTCCTTGTTCCAAGGTAGTTTTGAACATTAAATCCGAAACCGGAGTCGCCACATCATAATATTTGATTTCCTCCGTTTCTTGATAGTTGAAATTTCTGCCCAAAGCGCCTAATCTGGGATAATAGTGGCGACTTGAAAATTGTATGCCCAAGGTGTTGTAAGGCTGCCCTATATTGGCAAAAGGCATCAATTCAAAATCATCTCTTCTAAGAAAGTTATATTTATATTCCTTCTGAATTGTTAACGTAGTATCTAAAAAAGTGGTATCCCTTGAATAAGAAATAATCTTATAATCCTTTATAGTAATTTCACTTTCACTAACTGGAGTAATTGAGTCAGGTTTTGCGAATGGCTTTTTTTCCAAGAATTCTCTTTTTGTAGAATCCTGTTGTTTTGAAGGAATCGGAATTGAATCCTGTTGTGCATTTGCATAAGTAGCATTCATCAACAGAAAAAAAGCTACAATAAAATATTTCATGCCCTAGTATTGACGGACAAAGGTAGCCGTTTTGTTGTTATAGGAATGTGAAAGTTTTTTTTAAATAAAAAGGCTGCCTCGATGGGAGAGGCAGCCTTAAATCTAAACGTTATATTGACTTAAATTTTAATACCCAGGATTCTGCTCAAGGAAAGGAGACAAGTCTCTAACTTGTTGAGGAATTGGGAAAATAGTCAAATTCTGTCCTGGTGCAGAAGCAGCTTCTTGAGGCTGCCCTGGTCTTCTCAAGTTCAGACCATTGCGCAATAGGTCCATTCTTCTCTGGCCCTCAAAAGCAAGCTCTTTTCTTCGCTCGTTCAAGATGATATCCAGATCTACGGCTCCCAAATCAGCTAATCCAGCCCTAGACCTAAGTGTATTGATATCATTTACAGGAGTATCCCCAACGGTGGTTCCAGCTCTAAGGTTGGCCTCGGCCCTTGTCAAGTACATCTCGGTAATACGCATAACCGGTGCATCGTCGGAGTTGTTTACCCCATCAGGGAACTTGTTCGTGAAAATAGCGTTTGGACTAATTGCCCCAGGACCCTCTTGGTTGAGTTCAGAAAAACGAAGGTCACCTGCTTCTTCAGCATAAGCATCCAACAAATTCTGTGTGAAAGGCACATCCCCACGACCTTCCGGTACGGGATTACTTAATCCGGAGAATCCTTGCCCAGTATCCTGTCCATCCACCGCGTTGTTTACTAGAGTGAACACGTGCTCCGCGTTATCGGGTGAATCAAAAAAGGTATAATCCGCTGCCAAGGTATAGAATGGGTCGCTTATGACCATATTGGCCATGTTTGCCGCTTCATCCCATCTTTCTTGATATAGATATAATTTTGCCAAGAATGCCCTTGCAGCTCCTGGATTTGCTATGATTCTGGTACCATCTGCCAAAAGAGGAATTACCGCAAGCATTTCTGATTCCACAAAGTCCTGAATCTCTCCCAGGGTAGCCCTAGGGAGTTCAATACCGGTCTCAGAGGTTGTCACCAAAGGAACGCTCAAATTGGAACGTCCACTGCCCACTTGAAGTGGCTGTCCGAATACCGTGGACAGCTGGAAATACGCTAAAGCCCTCAAGAACCGTGCCTCGGCAATGGCCTGGGTCCTTTCAGCATCCGTGAAATCCTCATCTTCTACAAGTGGAACATTGTCTATGACCAAATTGGCCGCACCGATGACCTCGTAGTGATCATCCCATATGGCATTTATAGAAGTGTTGGTTGCCAAAGTGGCATAAACACTTACCTGCTCAAAAGTCGAGAAAGTACCCTCAAAGGCCACGTTGTCCGCCTGCCACTCCTGTATGAACTGGAAAGTCCCGTTCAGCACGTCATCCTGTGCTGCCCTGTTATATATCCCGACAACTGCCCCTAATGCGGTGACCTCACCGGAAAAAACAATCTCATTGGCAATATCGTCCTCGGGCAACAGCTCCAGTCTATTCTCACATGAAGACATTACCAGTACTAAAAGGGCCAGTATTGCACTTAATTTATTTTTGTTCATCTTATTCATTTTAATTTTTAATAGTCCTAGAATGTTACATTCATTCCCAATGTAAATGTAGAAGCCTGTGGCACGGTAAAGAAATCC
>JBCDAX010000085.1:0-3840 GCA_039184805.1 Bacteroidota bacterium
ATATGATGGAGAGCTCTCCAAAAATATCGCCTGATGGTAAATATTTCTTTTTCATAAGGGGAGAATGGAAGTTAAATGAAGACGGTAATCGTATTTACATTGGAAAACAATATTGGGTGGATGCTAAGGTTATCGAGAATCTAAAATCAAAAGACATCGAATAAAAAGGAATATGCACGAATTGGAAAGAAAAATAAAGAAGAAACGTTTGGTAACAACACCTAAACTGCATTAAAACGCAGCTTAGCCAAACCGTTAAACCAAATTACGGTGCGATGGGCACCATACAGCTTCGGGCCATGGGGCCGCTCAAGCGGCAACGTACCATAACAGGGCTCTAAACGGTAATTTGATCCCGGAATTTTTACTCCCAATACCGCAAAATCGACAAGTCACAGGCGCGATGCGCCCTACTTGACAAACAATGTCACAAGACAAATAGGACGTCCCCTTCTTGCAACATTGTTGATCGATTTCGCTATATTTCCCTAAAAATCCCGGAACTACCTTTAGCGGGTCGTTGGCAACAATACATCAAAGCTGTAACAATAACCTAATGATGGAATCTTTAAGAAGTTATCAGCTTAAAAAATATTTGAATGAAAAATAAAATTATTGCAGTATTGGTAATGGTCTTCTCATTAAACCCAATAATAGGAAGAGCCTGTAGCATGTATAAAATAACAATGAACGGAAGGACTATCGTTGGAAATAATGAGGATTATTTGAGTCCAAATAATCAGTTTTGGTTTGAAGTTGCGAAAGATGATACATTTGGAGTTATGTATATGGGACAGTTAAATAATTTTGCCCAAGGAGCGATAAACCAAGCAGGCTTGGTCTTCGATGGCTTTTATGCACCAGAATTACCAGTGGAAAATATAGAGGGAAAAGAAAAATTGCCCATTGGAAAAGCTATCAGGAATATCATGCAAACAATGTCCACGGTAGAGGAAGTTAAAGCATACTTAGAAACAATTGATTTAAGTGCCCTTTCTAGCAGTATGGTAGTATTTGTTGATAGATCAGGAACGTATCTAATTGTTGAAGGCGACCTATTGATTATTGGTGAAGAATCGGAAAAGTCATTTTCCAACTTTTATTATTCTCAAATAGACTCTGTTGAAGAAGTTACTCTTCCATGGTTTCAAGCAGGACAAGAATTTCTCACTACTACAAAAGGAAAAGCCACTTTAGACTATTGTAGTACTGCTATGAAAAGCATGAAACAAAAAAGTGCAGATTTGTTCTCTACTCAATATTCTACCATATATGACCTTACATCCCTGAAAATCAGAGTTTTTTTATATCAGGATTTTACGGAATTCGTTGAATTAGATTTGATGAAAGAATTAAAAAAAGGGAATCATAAAACTATGATGGTCGACTTATTTCCCAAAGAGTCTTTAGGAAGTAAGTTTTATTATAAATATAATGACATCAATAACCCAGTTTTATTTCTACAAGAACAAATAAATCCAGAGGCATATTCTGAAAAAGAATTAATAAAAATGGAATTCAATGAAACTATCAATATACTTGGATACGAGTGGTTAGATCACAAAAAGAATCCAGAGGTTGCAATAAAGGTCTTTCAATATGGTATTGATTTAATGCCAAACGATTATGACCTATATGATAGTTTGGGGGAAGCCTATCTCGAAAATAAGGATTGGAATAATTCAATAAAAAACTACGCTAAATCTTTATCGTTGGAGCCCGAAAATGAAAATGCGATAGAAGCAATATTAAAATGCAAGGAAGGTAGAGATAAAGTAAAAGTTGATAATCGTTAAAATACTGTTGCCAACAAAAAACTGGGCTATAAAGCATAGGTACTGTGTTAAAAAGCAAACATTTTAATGAAAATAAATTTCTGCATTCTAATTTTATACTTAATCTTGGGCGGATGCCGTTCTAAAATGGAGAAACAACCATCGGAATCGCAAAAAAATACGCAAGAATTAATCTCCAATAGTTTTGCCAAAAATCAGAGGCTATCCAATTTTGAAACTATCAATCTCGATACAATTCAAAACTTCAGTGTACTGATAAAAAAATGCAAAATCTATCTTGTCAGGAAAAATCAATCGGAATTGAATTCAGACAGAATGATACTGCCTACAAGCTTACTGGATGGACAGAATGCCCTACAAGTGGAGTGATATCTGACTATTTCAATCGAAATATAATTATCATAAAGAATGATTCTTTGAAAAATTTATCTGGAGACCGGGACAAAATGGTTCATATTAGCCATCTGGATGTAGAGATTAAAACTATAATAGCAAAAGATTACCTGTACCAATACAACAAAGAAATTCTAAAACCTGCTTTAATCTATCTATACATAGAGGACAAATTTTCAATTTCGAAAACAAGAGAGGTTTTAAGAGAAATAATGGAGCAGTTCAAAAAAATCAACTCACAAATGGGAGTCGACTTTTTCCGTTACGACATTTTATTTGGAGAGTTCAGTATGCTGGACATACCACCTCCTCCGCCTCCTGAATTGAAAATAAAAGACGTTTGGCAGCAATGGCTATAACCCATTACACCTAACTTGCGACTTTAATATGCTTTATTAATTTTAAACAAAAACAATAGATTGGTTTGTAAGCTTCCCATAAAACCGAACTGTTTAAAAGTAGAAAAATAGGATTAATTTTAAGCAGTAAACATTATGAGGAAGAGTAGATTTTCACCAACACAGATTGCCAAGATTTTAAAGGAGTTCGATAACGGCAAGTCGGTTACGGACATAACCCGTGAACACGGGGTGAGTTCGGCCGCTTTCTACAAGTGGCGTTCCAAGTATGCTGGAATGAGCGGAAAGGAACTCAGGCGCATCAAGGAACTTGAGGAGGAGAACCGCAAGCTCAAGCAGATGTACGCCAACTTGGCGCTGGACCACCAAATGGCCAAGGAGATCATTGAAAAAAAGCTCTGAAGCCCTGCCGTAAAAGAAGTATCGCCAAAGAACTTATCCATTACGGCATCAGTAGGGCGTGCCGTGTACTCAATATGAGCAAGAGCGTTTATTATTATAGACCATTACCAAAGGACGATACCAAGATTGAACGGGCCTTGCGGCAAAAGGCAGAGGAACATTCCGAGGAAGGTTTCTGGAAGGCCTATGAACGTTTGCGGAACGAGGGCAGTCCGTGGAACCACAAACGTGTGCACAGGGTATATGTCAAACTGGGGCTCCCCTTGCGCAGAAAGGCAAAGAAACGCCTCCCCGCAAGAGTGAAGGAATCTTTGGAGGTTCCGATCGAGGCCAACCATACCTGGAGCATGGACTTTATGACCGATGTACTGGAGAACAAAAGGCGGTTCAGATCCTTCAACGTAATCGATGACTTCAATAGGGAAGCATTGCATATCGAAGTTGATTTTTCATTGACCAGTAACCGAATCGTATGGGTGCTCAACCATCTTGTCCGCAAAAAGGGGAGGCCAAAGCGGATACGAATGGACAATGGCCCTGAGTTCATCGCACAGATAACCGAGGACTGGAGCCAAATGCACGGAATAGAGTTCAAACACATACAGCCTGGAAAGCCCACCCAGAACGCATTTATCGAAAGGTTCAATGGAAGTTACAGAAGAGGTGTCCTGGATAAGTACATTTTTGAGGATATCCATCAAGTAAGGGAGCAGACCGATATCTGGATGAATGATTACAACCATCATAGACCGCACGATGCACTGGGAAAAGTACCACCGGTCAAATACGCCGAAATTAATTCCATCGGGTCTAGACCCGATGGAATTAAAAACAATATTTTTAAGGAAGTTTTAGAAAATTAAGCAGTTCTAATCAAGGGAAGCTTACAT
>JBCDAX010000086.1:0-3785 GCA_039184805.1 Bacteroidota bacterium
AGGTACTAACCATTACTGGTTCTAAAGATGGCACAATATTGAGATTTGATAGCACCATCATCACAAAGGCAAAAGGAAACAAAATAGTTAATTTTAAAGTGATTGTTACATTAAGATGGAAGGAAAGAAGTATTTCAAAATGCAGAAAATCAAGGAAGGTAAGCATATTCCTTTTGTACTGCCTTGATCAACATCAGCTACTAACAACTCCAATCTTCTCATGTTAATTCCTAGTCTGCTCCTTGTCTTTGCTGAAGGATCAAGAAAAATTTGAAGCCATATACTTCAGTGCAATACTAATATGTTGTAAACAGGCAATGGTGGAGACCGCAATCAACAATGGGATCAAACAATGATTGACACTAAACCAAAGGCAAAAAAAAAGAAGAACTGGGCAAGGAAGGGGAAGAGGAAGAGGGAGAAGATTATGAAAACATTTTGGTGTTTGGCAACAATGACAGAGTATTTGTCTCTTTTTGCAAGGAACCTCCCAGGTGCAAGAGCACAGAAGAATTGAAATGTGAGATCAAACTCTGGAAGAGAAATGACTGGAGCAAGAGGACTGGTTGGGTGAAGCTTAATTGAGCAGAGTAGAACAAGATGTTGCAGGAAGCAGCAGCAAAATGTGTGGAGAATTTGGAATACATGGTTGGCAAGTACAAAGTATGGGTGAATCTGAAGTGTACTACTAAATTTTTAAAAGCTGTCTGAGGAAATATTAGGATTAACCAGGTAGCCATTGATTATACCAAAGACCCAAGGGGGGTAGACACTATTACTTGGCTTGTGAAGGAACTTGAGCCTGAGAATTGTATCTCAAAAGGTTTAGAGCATGACATGGTTGCTAGGGGAATTTAAGAAAACAAGTATTGTAAAAACACTGAGAAGGAGCAATTGTACCAGCCATCCAAATCTACTTGAGCAGTCAATTCATTTCCTCTTTTGCCTGTAAAATATGTCCCTGACTGTGTCCCAATTGCTATCTATGTTTACTTCCCTGATCCTAGTTACCTACGTTGCTAATTTCATTCCTAAACCATACAAGAAGAAAAGGAAGGGGATGGAGGATGCTATGAATAGGCATGTGAAGATTGCTATCAAAAATTAGAAGGTGATCTTTAATATTGATGAAGAGAGGCTGTTGACCATCCATCAGAAGTACCAGTGTGGAATGTTATCCATGCAGGAGTTGTTTGATTACAGATATTTGAATTTTGTGTGTGATGGTATTTGGTATGGAAAAAAGTAGATGACCAAAGTAAGTATGAAGGTAGAATAGGTAGTTTAACAATACTTAACAATATACTGGAAGTGAAGAAACAAAGGTAGGAAACAAAGTAAATAGAAATAGCAGTAACAGCAAATAAAATTAAAATTATCTTGTAATTTACTACGTAGATTTTCCCTTCTGACTAATTACACAGTTTGAGTTTAAATCTAACCATAACAGTTAGCATTACTAATTACTGTACGGATTGACGTATCATTGATCACAATGAAACCCTGACTAGTCTTGATCCAGTCCAATATTCCATCAGCAGCACAAGCTAGTTTGTAGGCAAAAAAATATGGGAGGCTGAAAGCAAGCATGCACATGCCACCTTAAAATAACAACACAATTCTATCTCTCAACCAATTCTCAAGAAGAGATATGGCAGTATGCAGCAACAAGTAGTCTGGTATGTATATTCTTGGCATCATATTCAATTATTGGCTCATTGCTGCCTGTTTTCTTAGCAATCAAAAGTCTCAATGAAACTTACCATCGGATCATGTTCATATCCTGAAAGCTGACGGATGTACGACATCATTTGTGTATGGGTATAATTGAGCGAGGTAATGGTTTGAATAGGGTACATGTAAGGCCATAGTTATTTGTTCTTTTTTTCTGTACCAAGAACAAAAATGGGATATGTGAGATTTGGGCATTTTCAGTTGGAACAGTACCTAATGCCGTCACAACAAATAATATTACTGTTATTTTACGTGTATGGTGGCATTTATAGGGATCGTTGCTGTCTTTGTGATCATTTTGCACATTTTGATTTGTTGCTGATGGTTTCAGAAGAAAACATTTTACAAAGACGGGGAATAATCCAAAAGAGAAAAAAACTTTGCCAGTGAACAAAAAAAGTGCCACAAAAGTCCTACTAATAAATATAGATTTTGGAAAATCACAAGGGAGTGTTGTATCATCTTTTTGGTTGTATACCAGAATTTTCGACCAGTTGATAACAAAATATGTAGTAATTAATTTTGACTTGTTTATATATGGTATGCATGCTTGAAACACACAATATAACTGTAACAGGTACTTAAGTCTGCATCCCTGATTCAAGATATGTATCTGATGACATTGCAAATCCAGTTACAAATGTATATTGCGTGTGCTAGATATCTTTGAACGAGAAACATTGGGCATCTTACGTCTGGGAACTACCAGAGGTAATTATGAGTGCGTACTGAATCACACGTTTCGCGAGACAATCATTCAATGCTCTCTTCAAATTGGTGTTTGGGCGGTGGTATTTGAACGGAGCCTTCTTTTTCCATTTGTTTTCAATACCTTCAGGAACAACCCAATAAAACTCAAGTTTTAAATTATTCTTTTTGGATACTTTATACGTCTCGTTGGTTTTCGTTAAGAAACCCAATTTCAATAAAATGTTCTCCATCCCAGCGGGTGACATGGTATGTTTGTCACTTACAGTCACCTGGTAGACTTTTAGGCCAGGGCCAGCAAAATCAATTGCAGGAAACCCCTCCTCCATCCGATACACTCTTCTATTATTATCACTGTTGTCATCATCAGTTAGTACACATTTTATATCATTGCAGTTTTCCACATAATTGCCTTTGGCAAGGTCAAACGTAAGAACACTTCGTTCCACATTCATACTACTTGAAGCTAGCTTCCATCGAGTCGCCTGAAATCTTGAATTCTTCAAATCATTCCAAAATAGTTCTTCAAAGCATTTCCCCATCCCTGCCACTGCAGCAGAATCAACTTTTCCCCAGAAGGATATTATATTGGCTCGATCATTTTTAATCAGTTCGTTAAGGACAAAAGGGGAAATGATAGAAAGCTCAGGCTGTTCGTAATCGATTCCTGTTTCTCCATCGTACCCAACTTCAATTGTCTGATCTTCCTCTTCATCATCATCATCATCATCACCTTTCAACATTGCGACACTTGTGTTTTTGTCAGCGCTATCTTTCGGTCGTGTTGCTCTAGAAGCTGAAATCATCAATATCGTGCCGGGGGCACTGTCATTTTGGGTGGACATTCCTTCCTGGGCATAATATGTATTTAGATTTGTTCGATCCTGGGCAAGGTATCCTAGTGCTGCCTTTCTTTGTTTCATTCGGTGGTTGAAAAAGCGTTCGTCATGGAGGTAACGAGGTAACAGCCCAACCTTTTGGATCTTCTCATCAACCTTCGCCTTATCAATGTTTCCATTCATTACCTTAAGAGCAATATAGAGCTCTTCTGTTGTATACCTTCCAAAATATCTCTTTGATTCTACTCCATTGACCTTAGCTGCAGCACTGGCAAAATGTGCATCGTTGTTCGATGCAGCGTATATAAGACGCCGCATACCATCCGCAAACTTCGCTCCGCCTTGTTTGGATTCTGCAGGATCGAGCAAAACCAACACGCTGTTTTCGTCCTTCCAATGAAACATACAGCTCTTGGCTTTTTCCTCAGCATGGGTTTGCCACACGAAGACTCTGTCTTGTCTTCGGATGAATAACTGCGCAATTTGCCTCTTCTGAAAAAAAAA
>JBCDAX010000087.1:0-3739 GCA_039184805.1 Bacteroidota bacterium
ACCCACTTCGCCAACAACAAGTTCAATGTTATCATAAAGTTTCAGCTTTTTTTGGGCAATTTGTATCATTTCGGGAGAAGGGTCAACTCCCAGAATAGACCAAGTATCATCAACATCTTTTAGCGCACTAAGTTCCGTGCCAGTACCACAACCTACAGCAAGTAGGCTTTTTTCTGGAGAGATCCTAAGCAATGCAGGTAAAATAGACATGAAATAGTCATAGTTGGGAATCCATTGTTGCACAAAATTGTCATAGTTCGTGGCTCTATACCCTTCAAATATGGCGAGATTTTTTTCTGTCGCTTCCATCTTAGAACAACTTAGGGATTAGACGTTTTGTTTTCTGCTTGTAAAGCTTGTATTGTTCTCCAAACTGGCTTTCCATCATCCGCTCTTCCTTTCCAACCCGGATAAAATAGAGCAATCCAAAACATAGAATCCCAGAAAATCCAGCAATGTAATTTTGAAGTAAAAGAGTTTGACATATCACCCATAGCCAAATAGCAGTATACATGGGGTGCCGAACGTATTTATAGACACCTTTGGTTACCAAGCTGTGTTCTTCCCGTATTTCTAGGCTTACTGACCAATTTTTTCCGAGGTCTTTATGAGATCTATAGAAGAGAAAGGCCGTTGGAATAAGTAAAATAGCCCCTAGAATGTTAATGGGCAGTGGAAGACTGTAATTCGCGAAATCCAACCAAGGACTTAAAACATAAACCATGGGTATAAGGGACATTCCTAAAAGAACAAAACCAAGAAGCCATTTTTCCTCAGCGTCCTTTTTGTCCACGTCAATCGTATTTTTCTTGTTTTGTTTTTCGAATGGTCGCCTAATAAAACCAGCGACAACGATAAAAACAATAAAGGTGATTTCAAAAACTAGACGCGTCATATCCATGAATTTTGTTTTCCCAATAACACGGGTTGCCATTCCTGGTATCTCCCAAGTAATAGGATGAAATTGAGTGCCAACATCGTACTATCAAAAAAGATAAAAGGGAGGTATTTTGAAAAAAATACGTGTGTCATCAATAAGCAAAGTATCAAGGGAACTAACATGATACTTCCTAAAAGATAAGTGCGCTTAAATACCAATAAGGTTCCACAAAGCAATTGAAAAAAGCCTACAAAATAGAGATAACCAGAAGCCTGTAACAATTCATAATAAGAAAAGAATGAAGGGTCGGCCTGAGCCGCATCCGTCCTAAAAACAGATGGGTCGAAGGGTAGAAACAACTTCTCTATTCCCGCATAAATGAACAGAAAGGCCAACAAAAATCTAATGATGTAGTATACGATTTTCACCAGTTTTAGAATTTTGCCGTTAACGTAGCTCCATAGGTCTGAGGTAACCCAAATGCCGCAGAAACAAAACCACTGATACCATAACCATAACTAAAATAGGTTACATCTGTAATGTTTTTTCCCCAAACAAAAAAGTCCAAATTTTTAGAGGTTAAACCTACTCGCCCATTAAGAAGACCAAAGGCCTCTTGAAAATTTTGGTTCTCCAAATCAAAGAAGAACTCACTTTGATAGGTATAATCTGCATTTAGTTCAAAGTTGATTTTTGAATTAATCGGCTGAATAAATTGTATATTGGAACTGAAATTGAATTCTGGGGCCAGAATAAGTTGTTGTCCGGAAAAATCCACTTCTACCAAACCTAAACTCGGGTCAGGGACAAAGGAAGTAAATTCAATGATTTCGGTGTTTAAATAACCTCCGTTTAAGCCAAGTGTCAAACCCTTGGCAACTAAAAATTCGGTTTCAAGTTCCACACCGAAGCTTCTAGACTCTCCAATATTATCGGTTCCCGTTATGAACGTATCAAAATCAATTACGGTAAATTGCTGTTGGTCCTTATAACTGATGAAAAAACCAGTAAGGTTAGCTTTGATCCTATTATCCAACCAGTTTGTTTTAAATCCAAGTTCATAGTTGTCTGTGGTCTCCGGTTGGAAAATGGCACTTTCCTCATCTGCTACAAAAGTGTTGATTCCACCCGGTCTAAATCCACGTGCATAGCTTCCGTATACAAAAGCGTCTTCGGTTATTTGATAACCCAAAACTGCTTTTGGGGAAAGAGCATCAAAATCAGCCTCAATATCAAATCCCAATGTTGGATTGATAGCCGTTGCCTGCCTAAAAACGTCAGCACTACTTTCCTCAATATCATAACGTAGTCCCAGCGTTAATGATAATTTATCCGTTAGCTCATATTCTCCTTGACCATAAAATGCAAGTCCCTTCTGGGTCAAATCTGTGGTTTCGGGTCTTACGATAGGCACAAGACCTTGAAACATGGGGTTGGTCAAGGCCAAATCAGCCCCAAATCGAAATGCAGCATCATTAAATATGTTGTTTCTGTAACCAAAGGCGCCTAGGGTCCAATCGAATTTTCTATCCCCGGTGGAGGCCAAACGAAATTCTTGGGTAATATTATCCAAATCGAAAATACCGGCAATACTCTGTACGTCAAATATGGAAAAGTCAAATTCATCAACCCTACTTTGGTCAGTTGTCTGATAAGCCGTTACAGAAGTCAACTCAAAGTTTCCAAAATTATATTTTGTATCGAGCGCAACCGTTTGAGTAGTGGATATTCTGAATACATCTTCATTGTAAGCAACTTCGAAAGGACGGTTTTCTATGACATCCTGAAAAGTAGTAAAGCTAGGGTCAATAGCTTGAGGCAAAATAAAAGCGTAAGCATTTGATTCTCTGCGTTGGACGTTGTATAGTAACCCAAACCTTAATTTATCACTCGCCAAATATTTTAATTTAAAATTGGCGTCTATCGCCTCACGATTTTGCAAATCCTTATTTAGGAACGTGTTGCGAACAAAACCGTCCCGTTCTGAAATTGTAGTACTAGCTCTAAAAAACAACTTATCCTTGACCAAAGGTGCGCTAATACCGAAACCAATGTCAAGGTTATTTAGATTTCCATATCCAATACGAGCATAGCCATTAACATCATTTGTTGGGTTCTTTGTGTTAATCTTGATTACGCCCCCCAAGGCATTACGTCCATAAAGGGTGCCTTGAGGACCACGGAGTACTTCAATGTTGTCTACATCAGAAAGCTCTAAGGGGAATGCAAATGTTGTAAAATAAGGCACATCATCAACATAAAACCCAACTGCTGGATTCAAATCGATAGTGGAGATTCCCCTTGTAGATACGACACTAAAGGAACCAGTACCCCCATCATCAAAAACTCTCAAGTTGGGTGCTATAGAATTTAATTCCCCCAACTCCTTAAACTGGAGTTGTTCAATTTGTTTTGCATCCACATACGAAACTGACGCTGGTGTTTTCTGAATATCCTGTAATCTCCTATTAGCAGAAACTACTACTTCATTAAGTTGATCAGAAATTTGGGAAAGTGCAAAATCTATAGTATCACCAGCTCTCACATTTCGTGTAATGGTCTGGTAACCCAGATAGCTCACCTGAATAAAATAACTTTGGGCTTCAAGTCTTTCAACTTTAAAATTACCTTCAATATCCGTGGAAGCGCCTAACGATGTCCCCAAAACAAAAATATTGGCTCCCATTATAGGATTCCCTTCACTATCTTTTACAGTTCCGGTAATAGAATTCTCTTGAGCTATTGAGCATAGGGAAAAAAATAGCGTAACCAGGAAGGTTAGTTTTTTGAAATTCATTGGTAGTTAAGTTGTTATTTATTATTTAGATTAATTATAAATAATTAAATTTATCAAGTAAA
>JBCDAX010000088.1:0-3695 GCA_039184805.1 Bacteroidota bacterium
GATGGACAGCTTCCGTTCCCTGCTCAACAGGTTCGATACCACCACCGAAAGCTGGAAAGGATTCAACTACTTGGCATTCATGGTCATTGCCCTAAAAAAGTTTATGAAAAAGAAAAATGAAAAAGTTTAAATCATTTCATAATCAATTGGATATTTATCTATATATCCGAAATAAAAAGAAAATTGATGAATGGTTACAACTGGAAAGGAAAAAAGGGAATGTAAACCGCCCTTTTAGCTATGAAATAAATAAAGACAGAAATTGGAGTTTGATCAAAAACTTCATGGAATAATCTAGTAAATGCCAGTTGCTAACAATGGCTATAACACATAGCTATCTTCCCGAACTCAAAACAACTTTTCTTACTTTTAATAAAAACAAAACAGGTTCGGTAAAACTGTAGGCAGGCACTTTTGCTCGCCATCCGAACGCGCCAGCTCCTTTTGCGGTTATCCTTGGCGCGGGCCTTTGGCGCAAAACTGCCCATACACGAGACCGTTAGCCACAAGCCGAAAAATAAAATACCAATTTGGTAACTTTTTTATTATATTTGCGACAAACAATTATAATGTGAGAGTAATCGCTAAACGAACATTACGAGATTTTTGGGAAAAGCATGCTGACTGTGAAGAGCAATTAAAATCATGGTACAGAGAAACCGAAAAATCTGAATGGAAGAATATAAACGAATTAAAGAATGAATATCCAAGTGCAAGTATCCTTAAAGACAACAGAATTGTTTATAATATAAAAGGCAATAACTATCGCCTGATTGTAAAATTTAACTTTGAATATCAAATCTGCTGGATAAGGTTTATTGGCACTCACGCTGAGTATGACAAAATTGACGCAAATAATATCTGATTATGAAAATAGTACCTATAAGAAACGAAAAAGATTATCAAAAGGCTCTAGACAGACTTGAGGACATTTTTGATGCAAAAAAAGGAACTGAAGAAGGTGATGAGTTAGAAATTCTTTCAATCTTGATTGACAGATACGAGAACGAAAACTTTCCAATCGGAATGCCGGACCCAATTGAGGCAATCAAATTTAGAATGGAGCAAATGGGAATGAAACAAAAGGATTTAGCAGAAGTTGTCGGATTTAAAAGTAGGGTAAGTGAAATCCTAAACAAAAAGCGTAAACTGACCTTGGATATGATTAGAAAACTGAACTCGACACTTCACATTCCGACCGAAGTTCTTGTTCAGGATTATTAACAAAAAGCCAGTGGCTAACAAAGTGTAAAAATAATTGCTTGGTTCTAGCCTATTAGGAAAATCCTGCGGATTTTGCTCTGGTTCGTTCCATTTTTGTTAAGTTAATTGCTTAACCACGCAACTATCCTTACACGAACCGTTAGCTGCAACCGTGTCCCGTCCTAAAAATAAAGCTCAAAGATGTTATTTTGATATAATACCAACAATTGGTATATTTGAAGTGCTAATTTTGGAATTATGGCTAAGAACACATCTATATTATTAGGCGATTATTTTGACAATTTTATTAGTCGTCAAATCAAAACAGGAAAATATTCTTCCGCAAGTGAGGTTGTTAGAGCAGCTTTGAGAATGTTTGAACACGAAGAATCGAAAAAGACAGAACTTATAAAGGAACTGAAAAAAGGAGAAAAATCTGGTTTTGTGGAAAACTTTGACCGGAAAGAACTTTTAAAAAGCCTCCATAAAAAACATTTGGCTGAATAATGAACTTTAAAATCAGTCAAGAGGCAAATCGGGACATCGAGAAAATTTGGCTTTACACATATGAAAACTGGTCGTTTGAACAAGCGGACAGATACTTCAACCTGATAATGGATGAAATTGAATATTTGGCTGAAAACCCTGAATCTGGAAAAGACTATAGCCTGATAAGAAAAGGATATTTCCGTTCTCGGATAAAGTCACATTTCATTTTCTATAAAATCAATCGAAAAAAAGAAGAAATAGAGATCATAAGGATTTTACACCAAAGAATGGATATCGAATCTAGGCTGAATGAATAAAAATGGCTGTAGCTAACAATGCGTATAAGTAATAGCGGTTTAAGCACCAAAACGAAAGTATAAACATAAAACAAAGGTCAGTGGAAAATTTAAAGGTTTATGAGTAGAAATCCGCTACTAATCATATACTAGACCGTTGGGCGTAATTAAAACAAAGTGAAATACATTGGTATTAAAAATATCGGACCTGAATATATTTATGGTTTAACATCCCTTAAACAGGATTTTCTTCTTTTTGACAAACTAATTTTTGATTATAACACTCTTCTCGTTAAACTTAGTTACAAACAATGAGAAGAATTCATCTCTAAATGAATATTATAAATATAAGTACAATGAAGTTCTATACCTCATTGAAGAAGGGTTCTTAGAATCTCCAAATATGGAATGTATTGATTATTACGAAAAATTGATAGTACGAAAGGAAGGTTTTGGATTAGATGAACTAGGTCTTTTTTTTGATTGACCTCCTCCCGTTAAACTGGACAGTTGAAAAGTAGAGAAGAACGGGCGAATAAATGTTTAATTTTAAACAAGTATTTGCTTATGAAACGATCAAAATTCAGTGAATCACAGATTGTCTTCGCCATCAAACGGGCCGAGACGGGCACTAGGGTCTCCGAGGTATGCCGCAAGATGGGCATATCGGAGGCCACATTTTACAATTGGAAGAAAAAATATGGTGGCCTTGGGGTCTCCGAACTTAGACGTTTGAAGAATCTTGAAGAGGAGAACGCCCAGCTGAAGAAGCTCGTGGCCGATCTGAGCCTTGACAAGCAGATATTGCAGGATGTGCTGAAAAAAAAGTTCTGAGACCGTCCCGAAAACGTGGGATGGTCGACAACATCAGGATGGAGTACAACATCTCCATCCAGCGTTGCTGCAATCTGGTATTGCTGCATAAGAGTGTTTTCTATTACAAGTCCAAGGGCCGTAGTGACGAACTGTTGCGTATGCGAATGAACGAGATAGCCTCCGTAAGGGTGCGCTATGGTTTTTGGCGCATCCACATCCTTTTGAGAAGAGAGGGTTTTATGGACGACCATAAGCGTATGTACAGGGTCTATTGCGAGGAAGGGCTTAACTTGAGAAGTAAACGTCCCAGGCGTAACCGTTCTGCCGCGCATAGACAACCATCCGAAGGCAATGCCTCCAGTTTACACGAGTGTTGGAGCATGGATTTTGTCTGTGACCAGCTCTATAACGGCAATCGTTTCAGGGCTTTAACTGTAGTGGATAACTTTAGCCGCAAGTGTCTGGCGATCCGTGCCGGAAAGTCTCTTAAAGGAAGTGATGTCGTACAGGTCATGGAAACGATCACTTTTGGTGGCGAAGTACTCCCCAAACGTATAAAAGTGGATAATGGAAGTGAGTTTATCAGTAAAATATTGGATAAATGGGCTTATGGGAACAATGTCGAACTGGATTTCTCAAGGCCCGGAAAACCAACGGACAACCCGTTTATCGAAAGTTTCAACGGTTCGTTCAGGGACGAATGCCTTAACGCCAATTGGTTCTTTTCTTTGGAGGATGCACAGGAAAAGTTCGATATTTGGAGAGAGGACTATAACGGTTTTAGACCGCACAGCTCGTTGGGGGACATGTCCCCCAACGAATACATCGAAATGAATGATAATAGCCCGGATTCTCTAGTTATGACCGGTACCTAATAACGGGAGGAGGTCA
>JBCDAX010000089.1:0-3655 GCA_039184805.1 Bacteroidota bacterium
AAGAAATAAAGCAGATCCCTGTGTTTATTTTTGTTGGACAGACAAAGGCCTTAATTTATGGGCAAGTTGGGTTGATGATTTACTGTCTTGTGGCAATGAAAAAGATGTCAAAGATGGAAGACAAGCAATTAAGCAATATTTTGATTTGGATGAGATTGGTGAATTGAAAGAATATGTTGGGTGCAAAATTGAATTTAATTGAGAAGAAGGATGGATGCGATTGACACAACCAGTGTTAATGCAAAGCTTTGGAGATGAATTTGAATTACCCCAGCGAAGTTATGGCACTCCAGCAGCACCAGGAACAACATTGGTCAAAGGAGATGTGAAAGTGAATGAAGAATTGCACCACCAATATCGAAAAGGGGTTGGAAAATTGATTCACATATCCAAATACACAAAAGCTGAGATTTTAAATGCGGTGAGAGAACTTACAAGATTTGGAAGTGAACCAAGTCATGCCCACAGAGAAGCAATGTTGAGAGTGATGAAATATTGCGTGGACACAAAAGAAAAAGGATTATTGTTGAAACCAAATGCCAAATGGGATGGATCAAAAGATTTTGAATTTGAGATTACAGGCAAAAGTGATTCTGATTATGCAAAAGATTTGGAAACAAGAAGAAGTGTGAGCGGATGGAGTGTATTTCTTAATGATGCTCCATATGTGAGAAAAAGCAAAATGCAAAAATTTGTCACATTGAGTGTGACAGAGGCTGAATGTGTGGCAGGAACAAGTTGTGTTCAAGATATGATGTATGGAAAAAGATTCTTGGAGTTGATTGGATTGAAAGTGAAATTACCCATGACTTTGTATATGGATAACAAAGGGGGTGTGGACATCTTTAATAATTGGAGCATTGCTGGAAATACCAGAGCTGTTTCAATTCGATTTGCCTACATTCGGGAATTAAAAGAGGCTGGAATTCTACAAATCAAGTGGATTAAAAGTCAAGACAATTGTGCTGATATCTTTACCAAGAATTTGGATGGACCAACATTCAAAGCCCATTCCCAAGTCTTTTCTGGATAAATTCTCTGCTCCATGCAAAGAATTTAGGAGGAGTGATAGAGACGAGGATTAACCTGTGGGAATGAATATTATCCAGTGGGAATAAAAATTAACCAGTGTGATTGGAAAAATGAAACATGCAGCAAACATGCACAAAGTGGGACTGAAACAAGACCTGAACTGGAAAGTGAAATAAAGTTAGAATGAAATAAAAAACGAGGCATATAAGCTCACAATCTAAAAATACCAACAAGTGTGAAGCCTTCTAGCATACTTCGAAGTACAAGAGAAAACTCACATTGGTAGGATTGTGCCAGACACCAGAAAACTGAGTGTTTGAAGAGAAAAAGTATACAAAAAACGACAGAAAGAGACTATGACGGACAACAAGAGTGTTATCCTACCTCCATTCAATGGAAAGGACGAAGATTTCCAGGTTTGGTGGACCAAATTCCGTGCTTTTGCCACCACGAAAGGTGTTTTTAATGCCTTGACTGGTAAGGAAGCTGATTTGCCTACTAAACAAGATGAAGTGTTGGATCCTACTAAGGATGCCAACAAGAAGAAGATCAAGGCTCTTGAGAGAAACAGTTTGGCTATGGCTTATTTGCTGAGTGCTTTTAAAGCTCAGGCAGATGTCAGTTTGGCCTATGAAACTATGGAGACTAATTGGCCTGGCGGGCTTGCTTACAAGGTTGTGGAGAAGCTCATGGAGGTCTACAAACCGCAGGACAGCATTACTGAAGTGGAACTTTATGAAAAATTGTTAAAAGTTGCCATGAAAAAGAAAGAAGATCCAAAAATTCTTTTTGAACAAGTTGCAACCATCCAGAACTGGTATGAATCTGATTCAAAGAAGATTAACAAAGCGCAATTGATTGCTGTGATCCTAAAAGCGGCTCCTGAGGAATATGCTTCTGTTCTTACTTCTGAACAAGAAAAACAAGAAACTAATTTGACCCTTTCTCACTTGAGAGCTGTGATGAACAAGTACTATTGGAAAGTGTACAAGAACAAGAGTACCAAGGATGATAAAGACGAAGATGAGATGGCATTGAGTAATCAAGATGGCAAAAAGAATGAAAAAGCAGGAAATTCTGGAAAAAAGAGATTCCAAGGCAAGTGTCACAACTGTGGAAAAATTGGACACATGGCTAAAGACTGCTGGAAACATCCTGCAAATGCACACAAGCGTTGGGATTGGTATAAAAACAAGAATGAAGTAACTACTGCAAATGCAGGAACTGGAAAAAAGAGTGAAGAATTGCAATTGGCTGGAATTCCCTTCAGCCAATATGTTGATGAGTTTGTTGATGATGATGATGACAGTGAATTGGAAAAATCCGTTCAAGAATTGAAAGATATTCATGAGGAGAAAAAAGAAGAAAAAGAAAAAGAAAAAAATTCTCAAGAAATTCTTTTGAAAAATGTTTTGGAAGAAAAACCTTCAAAAATTTGGGATGTATCTGTACTTGAAGACCCTGAAATTTTTGTTGTTGATACTGGTGCTACTACACACAGCACTGGAAATTCGAAAGGATTGATTAAATTGAAAAATTTGGTTGGAAAAACCACTAAAGTTGGAAATGGAGAGAAAGTGACAACCAAAGCTATTGGAAAAATGCCTTTTCAAGACCAGCATGGAACAAAGGGCACTCTTAATGATGTACATCTTATTCCTGGCGCTCCATTCAATTTAATCAGTGGAACAAAACTCCTGATACTTGGATTTTCTCTTACTGGAAATAAAGACAAGTTGGTGTATGAAAAAGATGGCAAGAAATTAACCTTTGACTTGAAAGTGAAGACGCCAGAGGGAATGCTGTTGGCTGCAAAGCTTAATCGCATTGCAAGTGATGAAGTTGGAGGAGCAACTCCAAGAATTAAAACTGTGTCAATTCAACAGGCTCATGAAGAATTGGGTCACATGGGTGAAGCTGACACCAGAAAGGCAGCAAGTGCGCTGGGATGGACTGTTACAAGAGGTCCATTGAAAAAATGTGAAAAATGTGCCATTGGAAAGGCAAAACAGAAAAAAATTAAAGTGGAAGAACCAAAAGAAAAAAGTTCTGAGGTCAATGGGAGAGTTTATTTGGATCTCTCTCGCATTGTGAGTCCTAAAGCAGAAGAACAACCCAAGCGACCTAATTGGTGTCTTGTTGTTGATGAAAAAACCCAATTTAAAAGCTCAAGTTTCCATGAAACTAAAGCTGGAATGGTGGAACCAATTTGCCAGAAATTCAGCAATTGGAAAGAACATGGTCTGGAAGTAAAAACAATCCGAATGGACAATGGAGGAGAAAACAAAAAACTGGTTCAAAGATTGAACAGCAAGGATTGGAAATTATATCCAAAAATTGAATACACAGCCAGAGACACACCTCAACACAACCATTTGGTAGAAGTTGGATTTTCAACTCTCTATGGCAGAGGAAGGGCTATGATGACAGCTGCAAATGTTCTTAAAAAGATCAGACCAATTGTTGCTCCAAAAGCATTTGAAACTGCAACAAAACTTGATGGATTAATTCTAACTGAGGTTGATGGAGCAACAAAACCTCGTGTTGAGCATTGCATTCCAGCATTTGCACATCATTTGCGCAAATGGGGAGAAGCTGGAACAGTAAAAATCAAAACAAAAAC
>JBCDAX010000090.1:0-3520 GCA_039184805.1 Bacteroidota bacterium
GACAAATGATAGGGCAAATGGCGCATAATGTAGGTGTAGCTGATGGCGGTGAAGGTCTGCCCTTGCTCAATTGGAGCACCATAGCAGGAGATTTACGAATAGCTCATTTCTTCGGATTGCATGGCATTCAAATAATCCCTTTATTCGCAGTAGCCCTTACCAATAGATGGAAAGCTTCCAGTAAAATGAAAAGTTTTACGGTTATCCTTTTCGGATTGCTATATGCTTCATGGATTGCCTTCACTTTCTACCAAGCAAAACAAGGCATACCTTTGGTAAGGGTATAAATTGTGATACATGGGATTTTTTAACAAAGCAAAACGAATAAAACACTTGGGTTTTGATGATGCCTGGTTTGTAGTAACTGGAATTATTCTGTTGAGTTTTGTTACCGACATTATGCTTTCTAGAAATTCATTTGCTCGTTTACCTTTTGTTGAAGCTACTATCAACTGGAGTGTTTCTTTGATGTTCTCAACAGTGAACTGGCTCATAATGCGTACCATATTGATTTCTTTGCGCAAAAGATTTCCGGGTTTAAAGGATAACAAAGTTCGAATTCCTTTATTTTTTCTAGCTATTGTCTTGACTGTTTTGACGGTGGATTACGCAGGGAATATGTTTTTAGGCTACATTTTTGGTGATAATTATAACCATCCCATACGTATCAGGATTGTTTTACCGGTAATACTTATTAGTACGATGACTATGGCCATTTATGAGGCGGTGTATTACTATATACTTTTGAAGAAATCCATTCGTGAAGAAGAACAGGCCAAACGGGCCATTGTGCAGTCTCAGTTGGATACCTTGCGCAACCAAGCCCAACCACACTTCTTTTTTAATACACTGAATACCCTTCGGGATATTATTGACCAAAATACTAGGGAGGAGGCCAAGGAGTTTGTAAATCGATTATCTGAAGTGTATCGTTTCATATTGGAAGCGGGAAATGCTAATCTTATTGAACTCAGCGAAGAATTGAAATTTGCAGAAGCCTATATTCACATTCAGAAGGAACGCTTTGGAGATAATCTTCATTTGGATTGGCAAGTTCCTGAATCGGCGAAAAGTAAAATGATAATTCCCATGAGCTTGCAGCTTCTCCTTGAAAATGCAGTTAAACACAATGTCATTTCCAAGTCCAAACCTTTAAAAATTACGGTTGCAGCAGAAAATGAACAATTGGTTGTAACCAACAAAATAAGACAGAAGTCTACAAAATTACCTACTACTAAACTGGGTTTGAAAAATATTGAAAGTCGGTATCGTCTTGTTGCCCATAAAGAAGTCGAAATCAATTCAGACAACGGTTCTTTCATAGTGAAACTACCATTATTGACTGCTGCAGACCAAAAACACACCTATGAATATCCTGATAATTGAAGACGAACCTCGGGCGGCAAATCAGTTGCAAAACCTATTAAAGACACTCAAGTTTGAGCATAAGGTATTGGATATTTTGGATACGGTTGAAGATAGCGTCAACTGGTTCAAAGAAAACCCATTGCCCGAACTAGTTTTTATGGACATTCAACTCGCGGATGGATTGAGTTTTGAAATATTTCAAAAAGTAGAGGTGCAATGTCCCATTATCTTCACTACGGCATTTGACCAATATGCCATTCGTGCCTTTAAGGTAAATAGTGTGGATTACCTTTTAAAGCCCATACAGGAAAATGATTTGCAACAGGCTTTGGACAAGTTTCTTAGCTCAACTAAAAAACCAAGTCTTGACCCTACTATGCTTCAAAATTTTCTCTCGGATTTACAAAAAACGGATAGGAGAGAAGGTATTTTGGTAAAAGAAGGGGATGGCTTTGCCCAGGTTCGAATTTCAGACTTATTGTATGTGTATTCCGAGGACAGTATTTCGTTTGGGATAACCGGGGATAAACGGGTGATTATAGATGAAACCCTGGACCAGTTGTATCCCACCTTAAATCCTGCACAATTCTTCCGCATTAACCGAAGCCAAATTGTGGCCAAAACGGCCATAACTAAAATAGCAAAGTACTTTAACCATAGGTTAAAGTTGTCCGTGCTCGAAGACCGAGGACAAGAGTTTATTGTAAGCCGACCAAAAACTTCGGAATTTAAAGAGTGGCTTAATAGATAGCTAGTATAGCACAGATAACTTACTTTTACTTGTTTCCATTATGGGTATTCAATGAGAGTTAAGATTTTAAAGTTTATAAAACGTATGCTGGTAGTAGTAGGAATCATATTAGCCGTTCTGGTCATAGGAACCATTTTGTTCGTGAACCTCAGTCCCCAGTTCGGGGGCAAGGCTAGCGAAGAACAGAAAAAGGAATATGCCAAATCCCAGAATTATAAGGACGAGATTTTTGTAAATACCAACGAAGTAAAAATGGATATGAGTTTTGGGGATATGGTGAAAAGTATCATTGGTTTTCTCCGTAAACAACCCAACTCCGTCCCGGCAAAGCGTTTGGATGTTATGAAAATGGATTCTTTGCAACTGGTGAATTCTACTGCGCCATCCACGCTCTATTGGTTTGGGCATTCCTCGTTCCTTTTACAATTGCAGGATAAAATTATTTTAATAGACCCTATGTTCGGGCAAGTTCCCGCGCCACATCCCTTGCTGGGCAATAAACGCTTTAGCGCAGAATTACCTTTGGAAGTGGAGAAAATTCCAGAAATAGATATGGTCATCCTGTCACATGACCATTACGATCATTTGGATTATGGCTCCATTCAAAAATTAAAGAATAAAGTCAAGATGTTTTACGCTCCCCTAGGAGTTGGGGTTCATTTGGAGAAGTGGGGTGTAGCGAAGGAGCGAATTGTAGAGTT
This sequence comes from Bacteroidota bacterium, assembly GCA_039184805.1. Classification (GTDB taxonomy): domain Bacteria; phylum Bacteroidota; class Bacteroidia; order Flavobacteriales; family Flavobacteriaceae; genus Flagellimonas. Next base: position 2,821 of record JBCDAX010000090.1, read on the forward strand.
GGATTGGTGGCAAGAAACCCAGCACGAAGATGTAAAGCTGGCCTGCACCCCTGCCCAACACTTTTCTGGTCGTGGTTTTTCAGATAGGGCAAAAACTTTGTGGAGTTCATGGGTGATTCAATCCAATGGTGAAAACATCTTTTTTAGTGGAGATAGCGGCTACGCTGAGCACTTTAAACAAATTGGCGAAAAGTATGGCCCTTTTGATTTTGCCATGATAGAATGTGGACAGTACAATAGATTATGGCCCGATATTCATATGTTTCCCGAAGAGACAGCGCAAGCAGGGGTTGATGTGGGGGCGGAACGCATCATGCCCATTCATTGGGGTGCGTTTAAATTGGCCTTACATACCTGGACTGACCCCATTAAACGTGTAGCCAAAAAATCCGATGAGTTGGGGTTGAAATTGGTCGCCCCAAAAATTGGAGAACCCATATTCTTCAAACAAGATATGGCATTAAATCCATGGTGGGAAGCCTACGAAGAATAAGCAGCGTATAAGACGTTTTATGGATTTGTCCAATAATCCACCACAAAAACTTTCTCCAAATGCGGCTGAAGACTTTCCACAAAGGCTTGGTGTGCTGGGTGCGGCGCATAAATGGAATCCCTATCCTTTTCTGAATTAAAGGTTACCAAATAACAATGGGTAAAGTCCTGGTCAAAATCTTCCGGACTATCATTTAGCCCCCATTCA
>JBCDAX010000091.1:0-3502 GCA_039184805.1 Bacteroidota bacterium
AAATGATCCGGCGAACGCTGCGAAACAAGTCTTACATCCAACAAACCATGCCTTGCTTTTAATTGACCATGAAGGGCAAATGGCCTTCGCCGTAGAGTCACAGCCAATTGAAGAATTACGTAACAATACAGGTTTGATTGCGGGGGCCTCCAAATTATTTGAAGTACCTACTATTATTACCACAGTGGCAGAAAAACAGTTTTCCGGACCTATTTTTCCCGAAATCAGAGAGCACTACCCAGATGAATCAACCTACATTGACCGGACAACCATGAATTCTTGGGAAGACAAGAATTTTGTGAAAGCGGTTGAAGCTACCGGAAAGAAAAAACTGGTCATGGCGGGCCTTTGGACGGAGGTATGTATCAATCTTGCTGCACTTTCAGCACTAGAAGATGGATATGAAGTCTATGTTATTTCGGATGCGTCTGGAGCAGTATCTCAAGAAGCCCATGATATGGCCATGGCTCGGATGATTCAAGCTGGTGTGATTCCAATGACATCCATGCAATACATGTTGGAGGTATACAGGGATTGGGCACGTTCAGACCAATATATTGAGGTTAACGAACTGGCCAAAAGATATGGTGGTGCCTATGGTTTGGGTATTGATTACATCAAAACCATGCAAAAGTGGGCTAAGGAAGGTGAAGGTACCCACTAAAAGCCCTGAAAAATTAAGAACCCACCATCAAAAAAAGGTGGTGGGTAAATTCAGTAGATAGGAAATTCTCTACGAGAATTATACTAATGAATACTTGCTTTAACCACAATACGTATCAAAAAACACCATGCAAAAAACAAATAAGAATCATATTGACCGCAGGAACTTCCTTAAAGGATCGCTTGCTGCCGGAGCCTCAACCTTAGTTATGCCCCCTTTATTCGGAAATCCACTTTCGCAAATCAAAGGATCAGCCGATTTAGTGGTACGAAATGCAAAAGTAACTACAATAGACCCGAGCACACCCAACGCCGAAGCTTTCGCGGTTAAAGATGGTGTTTACTATAGAGTTGGGTCAAACAATTCAGTATCTGAGCTGATTGGTAGAAACACCAAAGTTATCGATGCTAAAAACCATAGAATCATTCCCGGATTAAACGATTCCCATACGCATGGAGTTCGTGAGGGACTTCATTATGGACTAGAGTTACGATGGGATTGGGTAAGTTCCGTTGAAGAAGCTTTGGCTATGTTGGCCGAAGAGGTGAAACATACTCCAAGGGGACAATGGATTAGGGTAGTTGGTGGCTTCTCTTGGGAGCAATTCAAAGAAAAACGAATGCCAACCTTGGAAGAAATTAATAAGGTAGCACCCAATCACCCAGTATACATTTTCTATCTGTATGCATATGGTATGCTTAACAAAAAAGCCGTAGAAGTTTTAAACTATGACAATGAACCGATTGACCTTTACTATAAGGGAAGAATAGAAAAGGACAAATACGGTAGAGCAACAGGTATTATCACAGCCGCTCCATCTGGTCTTATTATGTACAAGACCCTCACCAAGTTACCTGCCAAATCAAAGGAGCAACAAATACTGGGCACCCGACACTTCATGAATGAGATGAATGTATTGGGATTAACCTCTATCTCAGATGCAGGTGGTGGTGGAATGCAATATCCAGATGCATACGACGTGATAGGTGATGTTCATAAACAAGGTCTTTCCACGGTACGAGTTGGAATTCACACCTTCCCACAGGTTGGAGGCCGCGAATATGAGGATTATAAGAAATGGATTGACATTATTAAACCAGGAGATGGGGATGACATGTACAAATTTATTGGTGGTGGAGAAAACATCGCATGGGCTGCCTATGACTATGAAATTTTTGCTCAGGAAAGACCAAATCTGGAAAGTAATGTAAAAGAAGTGGCAACGCCAATTTACAAGTTACTTGCGGAAAACAACTGGCCTTGGAGACAACACATTACATATAATGAATCAGCAGAAATATTATTGGACATCTATGAAGAAGTTGCAGCTGCGGGCGATGGTAAACTTCCCGACGGTACATTTATTGACCATGGTGAAACCTTCTCAGAAAAAACACTAGAGCGCATAGCGAAACTCAACATGGGAATAGCCATTCAAAACAGAATTGCATATCAAGCTGAAGATTTTGTGAAAAGATATGGTGCAGCCGCTTTGGCACAAACCCCACCCATCAAGAAAATGTTGAAAATGGGTATCCCTGTAGGTGGAGGTACTGATGCTACCCGCGTTAGTTCATACAATCCATGGTACTCCATTCACTGGTTGGCCACGGGTCAGTCAAGAGGTGGAAGACAGATGTATGGGGAGGATAACATTTTAACCCGAGAAGAAGCGATAAAACTTTGGACTACCGGTTCGGCTTGGTTTACTGGTGACGCAGGGCGAAAAGGAGCCATAAAAGAGGGGCAACTAGCGGACTTTACCATCCTTAACCAAGATGTTATGGAGGTGCCAGACGCATTGATACCCCGAACACATGCCAAATTAACTGCAGTCAGCGGTAATGTGGTTCATGCTTACGATGCTTTCGAGCGTTATGCTCCAGCTCCCCTACCTGATGTTGCACCAGATTGGTCTCCACTGTATCGTACTGGTGATTTTAGAAAATTGTATATGGGTTAAAGAAGAATTAATGATTAAAAACAAAATAGATATGGAAACAGCAATAAGAACAAAATGGAACTTGGATACTTCGCATTCAGAGATTGGTTTTAAGGTAAAGCACATGATGATTTCAACAGTCACAGGACATTTTGAGGATTTCAAAGCTACAGTCACTACGGAATCAAATAATTTTCAAAATGCCGATTTTGATTTTGTGGCAACAGTTGGAAGTATTAATACCAAAAATCCCGATAGAGACAAACATTTAAAGTCAAACGATTTTTTTAACGCCGAAGCTTATCCGGAAATGACCTTTAAGTCGACCTACTTTGACGGTGAAAAAATGACAGGAGATTTAACGATACGTAATAGTACAAGACGTATTGAGTTGGATGTTGATTTTAATGGCATTGCTGTTGACCCTTACGGACAAACTAAAGCTGGATTTGAAATCACAGGAGCAATTAACCGTAAAGATTTTGGTTTGGCCTGGAGCGCCGTGACCGAAGCGGGAAGCGTTGTCGTTGCCGAGCAGGTAAAACTGGTCGTAGACCTTCAGTTTATCCAAGAGTAGTATAGCAACAAGAAAACTGGTGATTTGAAAACCTACTTCTAAGATGAAAAAGTGGCTTCAAATCACCTGGTTTTTCCTGTTTGGAATATTTCAAATACTAGGTCAACAAAACAAAAAATACCAATTTGATTTTAGCCTATTACGCCAATATGACCTCATCGAAATTTCTAAAGAGGACAAAACCGGGTTCTACAAGAACGTAAAACAAATCAATTTAGGAAGTAGTGGTATTTTGAGTTTTGGAGGTAGTTATCGAACTCAAGCCGAATCATTCATAAATGAAGAATTTTCATCAGCATTGGAACAGTCAGACATTTGG
>JBCDAX010000092.1:0-3471 GCA_039184805.1 Bacteroidota bacterium
ACCACTAGGGTTGATGTAATCAAATTCTACTCCAGCATTTCTGGAATATTCATTGGTCGATTCTTTTCCTGTAGCTTGCCGGTTAATAAATAGACCTTTAATCGTGGAACGTTTAAAAAGGCGTTGTTGAAATGCTCCTACCGCAAAATTTTCTGCAGGAAGATTGTTGAAGCCATCGGTTTGGACATTCATTAGCCCCAGTCGAAGTCCAGGTGTAATATTTCCAGTTAGTCTCGCACCAAAGTCGATGGGAATTGGACTCCCATTGGATAAGCCAATGCGTCGGGAAAAAAAAGGACGAATTGTACCGTTCCCAAAACTGGTAAATATATCAGCATTGTCAAGGAAAAAATTTCGTTGCTCTGGTAAAAAAATATTGAATCGCGTTATGTTGGTAACTTCCTGATCCACATCAGCATTAGAAAAATCTGGCAAAACGGTCAAATCTAGATTCAAATTAGAATTCAAATTGATTTTAACATCTCCGCCGACATTAAAATCTTGACTGCTTTCCGGGTCCGAACTGTTCTGAAAATCTTCGGTGTTAGAAAAAGTTACGTATGGATTTAAGGTAAACAAAGATGATTTCCCTTCAATGGGTTTGTCCCATGTCAGTGTGCCCATATAGTTCATGTCAATGGAATTGAAATTTACCGGAAAAAGTGTCCATGTAGAATTTATAAACTTCTCTCGGTCAATGCGGACGAAGTTGATGCCCCAGCTTAAGTTCTCTTTGTCATACTTTAAAGAACGGAAGGGGATTGCCATTTCAGCTATCCAATAGTCTTCGTACTGTTGGACGGCTGAAAACCAACGTTGATCCCAATTTGGTGCATAAATTGTCTGAGATCCAAACAGCTCCAAAGTAGCCTCAATTTCGGCACCCCCTGCATTTACGCCAAACATAAAGCCATTTTGTTGTTGGTTTGTTGGATCGATGACGATGTTGAGGGCATCACTGAAAAAAAGCGCGAAATCATCATCTCTTTCCAAGGTTTGGATAACTCTTTTTCCATTGTCGTGCATTTTTGCCAAAAAGTAAATAAATTCGTTGTCATATGTGATTCGCACTTCCGTCTGGTTTTCTGCATTTCCTATATCGGTAGGGAAGTGGTTATAGAAGTTGGTTATGACTTCGTGCCTATTCCACTCTTTATCATCAGGAACACCATCAAGAACTATTTTATCATTTGCCGGTTTAATATTGTAATTCAATCGAGTAGGATTTTCAGATTGGGCTATTATATAGGTTTGGATTGCTATAAAGATTATCAGTGTATGTGAATACTTTCTATACATAGTGCTTAATGATTGATTGAGATGAACCTGAGATGATTTAGCTATAAGTATCTAAATTTCATAACAATAAATATTGGGGTCTTAACTAAATGGGTAAGTAATTAATCCTTACCTCCATTAGGCATTCTAGTCCTACTTTTATGATTTTTTAAAGACTGAAAAAAGATTAAAAACCTTAAAGATGAATTGACTAAGTAGGAGAGCACTTAAAACTGATGCAAGTAAAAGCGGGATACGATTTACAAGAAGGATATGGTTTAATTCAAAATATGTGCACCGATATTACTTTTAAGCAAGTATCAAAAGTCATATTTCTTAGGTTGTTTTCTTTAAATCAATTGTTGTTTGTATCTATTTTTCCCGAGATTGAAAACCCCCAACTTGATTCCAATACCCAATGAGAATCCATTGATAGTCTGTGTTGAATGGTTTTCAAACTTATATCTACTTGAAAAACGATACTTAATACCTGTTTCAAGTTGAAAAAAGCTCGAAAAATTGAACAATAAGTTTATACCGGGTTCAACAACAAAGAATGATAACATATCTTCATCTTTCAATCTAGCGCTATTTGTTGTGTCCAAATAGCCCACTAGACCAGGACCTATTAGAATTGGAAAGGATAAATTAAACCGAGTTTTACTGGAGAGTATAGGTTCTAAGTGTAACCCTCCATAGAGCGCTATCAAATCTTCTGAACTATTAGTAATGGAATTAAGAGAATTGCTTTCGGAAAATAGAAAATTTCCCGCCAAACCAATCTCAAATTTATGATTTGCTACATAAGCTATTTTTACTCCTGTACCCAGTGCATTCTTATCATGGACCTTAGTGAAGTTAGCAATACTACCTGCATAAAAACCATGAACCATATTCCTACGGTCATTAAATGTTATGTACTCATTATTGATTTCTTGTGCCATATTAGTACCAATAAACAAGAAAAAAAAGAAAAGAGAGGTTATCCTATTAATTGTCATTTTCGTGTAATAGATGGTTAAATTGTTTTGAATTCAGTGATGTTTGGGGGTGTTTTGAAAATTATATCTTACTCGTATACCTAATATATCTGAATAAACCATCAGTGTATTTTAAATAGCTCTCTATTGTACACTCACTGCGTTTTGTCTTCATTTATAGTACCACATCGATTCTTCAGAAAGTATGAGTTTTTTAGTAATATAATTTTTGATTTAACTCTTAGAATTTGGTAAATCCATAAAGGCAGTAAATGTATTTTTCCAAATCCGATTTTCTTTTCTATAGATTCCAACAAAACGGATGTCTCTCGTGGAATCTTGAAAGTAATCTTTTAGGTTGGCGAACCTCTCCTCTAAAGCATACAAAAACATAACACTGTCGTCTCCTAAAGGTATAAAGTCAATGGACTTTATGGTTGTCCCGTTCGCTCTATTACCTTCATCATACCATTTTTTTACAAGTGACAAGAATTCCTCTCTTCCTCTAACCTGGTCACTTGCCATGCTCCAATTCATATAATCAGCGGAAAATTTGTTTTGATAAGCGTTCCAACCCTCATCGGAAAGGATTAAAGGCAAATCCCTTGCCAATCTTTCAATTTCTTGCTTATCATGTTCAGTGATGTTATGTGTTTTCCGGAATTTATTACAAGAGACCAATAATAAAATAATCAAGGTTGTAAAAGCCAGTAAATACAAGTTAAAATTAAGACTAGTTTTCATTTTCATTTAGTTTAGGAATATCCATTTATTTCAAAACATTTGACTGTCGATTTAGCAGTTGACCAAAAAACTATTCCCGGACAAAATATTTTAGGTTTCAATTCTTCCTTATACTAGTTACCGGTATTAAATGGTATTTCTATGAACAAGATTAGCCAGAATCATATTCAATTAAACCAGCAAAGAAGAGAGATAGGTATTTTTTTCAGTATTTTACGCTTGAATAAAATCCTTACCTAAAATGGGTTGTAAAATTTTTAAAACTTCGTTTTGAATGATCAAAAAGTGTTTAAAAAAGTGAAAATTGGTGATATCAAATAATGGGTTCTTTTATCTTCTCATTTTCATGACTGTGAACAAAGTCAAACCCCAAATTAAAACCAAGGCCACAATGTATGGCCCTAAATACCCTCCACCTATCCATAGTGTTGTTAGTAAATCCGTTGAAATCGGCACATCCAATTCGGAA
>JBCDAX010000093.1:0-3421 GCA_039184805.1 Bacteroidota bacterium
AAAAAAATAAAAAAAACAATAAAACTTTTTTTATTTTTTTTGTTACATTGTGTTATACAGTACTGTTCTAAAAAAACGGACCACCTAAAATTTGTGTTTCTTCTATCGTTTCTACAGCCTTTTCTAGAAATCCCACGTTATCAAGTTGAGCCTTTTAATCTGTAAACATTTATTTTTGTTCATCAATAAAGAATCCATTATTGAAATGGGCCAATTTTATTGATTACACAATGTAACAAAAAAATAAAAAAAGTTTGTTTGAGTGTTTTTTTTTATTTTATTGGCAAAATCAAGTCAAAACTAAGACATAATGAGCAATAATACCTACTTTGAATCGTTGTGTCAAATGTTGGAGACAGTTTCCATGAAATGCAGTTTCGTCGCTGGAACTCTTTTTCACCTTTCCCCCACACATTGATCTTGTGACAAAATATAGGCCTTGAATGCATTTCTCGCAGCTAAGATATGCATATAGGCCCATGGGAAAGAGCGCTTTCTGCACTTTCCTATGACATCAATTACAAAGATAGGTGGTCGCTCGAAAAAGTTGTGTTTATTTAAAAATGGTAATTTTCAAAATCTGTCGTTTTACGCACTTTTGTACCTGCTCGACTGCACACACGCACGCGCAAAACTGGGTCACGTCAAATGAAAGGAATCAAACCACAACATATTCAAATTCAAACTCTCAACGCGATTTTAAACTTTGAGTGAATCGATTGCTCGTTTCATTAAATGCAATGGCTTCTGCGCGAGGGCTGTGCAAGCACGGGCCAGACAACTTTTGTTATGTTTGTGGCAGCTACTTGAGTGTGAAGTCCGTCAAGTATGTCATTGTTGAAGGCAATGTCTTCTGTTCAGCATACAATGCTTACTTCGGCATGCCTGTCGGCGATCAAGACAAACGTTGGGCGCCGCATGTGGTTTGCGGAAACTGCAGGTCCACTCTTGAGGCATGGTACCGCGGAGAGAAGCGTCACCTCAAGTTCGGTTTGCCAAGAATTTGGCGGGAGCCAAAAGACCACTCAAACGACTGTTACTTTTGTACAGTTGTAGTTACTGGTCACTGCAGAGGTAAGAAGACGGATGTTTTTGCGTACCCTGACATTCCATCATCAATGCGTCCTGTGAAGCATTCTGAGAATCTACCTGTGCCTGAACCTCCTGCCGCCGCCATGCAAGTTAGTGCAAACTCCAGCAACGAGAGTGACTCTGGCGAGGAGTTCGTTGATGATGATGATGCCCAAGCTAAGCCGCATTTTCCAAATCAAGCGGAGCTCAACGACCTCATCCGAGACCTGGGACTCACCAAATCAAATGCAGAAATTCTAACATCCAGACTGAAGCAATGGAACCTACTGGACTCGAGTTGTCGAGTGACAAAGCAAAGAAGGCGCCATGAAGTATTCGCGCAATACTTTACTCTGGACGAGCAAGTGTGCTACTGCCATGATATCAGTGGTTTGTTCGAAGAAATTGGATTTCCTTACAACTCAAGAGACTGGCGGCTATTTATGGATAGTTCGTCTCGAAGTTTAAAGGCAGTGCTTTTGCACAATGGCAATCAGTTTCCGAGCATACCAATTGCGCATTCCGTCCATCTGAAGGAGGATTATGACAATGTCAAGCGCCTTCTGAACCTAGTCAGCTACGATAGCCACAACTGGGATGTGATTGGTGACTTTAAAATGATAGCCTTTTTAACAGGTATGTACGCATTTACATATTACATGTAGTGCATTTCTAGTATTTGCAACTCGCGCAATAAAAATGCTATTTTATTCTTTTCTTTAACAGGACTGCAAGGTGGCTTCACGAAGCATCCTTGTTTTCTCTGCTACTGGGACAGCCGTGCAACGCCTGGAGACCACTATAACATACAAGAGTGGCCATCGAGAACTGAGTTTGTTGTTGGCGAAAGGAACGTCAAGTTCGAGCCCCTTGTGGAGCAACAGAAAATCTTGATGCCGCCTTTGCATATAAAACTTGGACTTATAAAACAGTTTGTAAAGGCATTGGATCACAATTCAGCGGCCTTCCGTCACTTACAGTCTGTATTTCCAAAGCTTTCCGAGGCGAAAGTAAAGGCGGGTGTTTTCGTTGGACCTCAAGTACGTAAGCTGATGAACGATGCAGAATTTGTAAGCCTTCTGTCGGCGACGGAAAAGAACGCTTGGCACAGTTTCGTTGCCGTTGTAACCGGCTTTTTGGGCAACCATAAGAGCGAAAACTTCCCTGAGGTTATTTCAAACCTTATTGAAAATTTTAGAGAAATGGGCTGCAGGATGTCTTTAAAGCTTCACGTTCTTCACTGCCATCTCGACTTTTTCAAAACGAACCTTGGAGACTATTCAGAAGAGCATGGTGAGCGGTTTCACCAGGACATTCTCGATTTCGAAAAGCGCTACCAAGGACAATACAATGAAAGCATGATGGGAGACTATGTGTGGTGCTTAGTGCGAGAATGCGCACAACTTTATAAAAGAAAATCCCGCAACGCTACACGTTTCCAGTAACTTTCGTATTCGATTCAAGTTTTGATTTTGCTTGAAAAATACACGAAAATTGTTGTTTTCATGTTTTTCGAAAAAATAGTCCCATTTCTATAATAACGATTACATTACACTAAGACAAGGTTTTTCTTAATACTTGAGACATAACTAAGGACAAACAATAAAAAAATTCACTCAAACAAAAATGTCGTTACATTGTGTAATTTACATGGCAGACGCATACCCTTTGTAGAAGTAAAATAGAAGTTAAACAATTTTTTAGTTACTCCCAATAAAACACTGTGCATGTAGTCGAGCGGAAAATTACTCATTAAAGGAACAAGAGAACCCAACGGTGAAAGATACAATTGATTATTTTCCCCACATTGGGCATAAAGTTCATCTAACCTGGCCGGGCCAGCTCGAGGTTGGAAAACTGTTGTGTTGTGATATCGATAACCAACTTGACGACAATAGCCGCATCCATCAAATGCATTATGGCCCTTGATAGCCTGAAAAAATGTCCTGGCTGGTGTATCACATACAAATACGAGCTTTTCACAAGTAAATGTGATTTTCTCACAAAGAATACCTTGAGAAAAAAGTTCAGTCAGCTCTTCAAGAAAGTCTTTCAAAAAAATAGACAAATTTGGTTTGCCTATGCCACAGAATAACCCAAGGGGTAATGGTGATGTAACACCTTTTATTTTCAACAAAATGGGCCATGAATTGACAGAGGAGCTTTTGTACAATGGTAGTCCATCAAAATTTACTTGTAGATTTAAAAAAAATCTAGAAGAGACATTTAGAGCACTCAAAAGCATGTTGTCAATGATGTTTTTTAACGTATTCTTCAACAAGTATACAAACTTGTCTTTTCGAGTAATATCCATGCTCGACAATTGTGACCGGTGATCCTTCAATAAAAC
>JBCDAX010000094.1:0-3259 GCA_039184805.1 Bacteroidota bacterium
AAACAATGTCACAAGACAAATAGGACGTCCCCTTCTTGCAACATTGTTGATCGATTTCGCTATATTTCCTTAAAAATCCCGGAACTACGTTTAGCGGGTCGTTGTGTGTAATTAAGACAAACCGAGAAAATATGACAAAGAACACTATTTTACCAATTCTAATAGCATTCTGGACAAGTCTAATATTCGGTCAAAATATAGCAAGAGTTGAAAATGTCAAAATTCAATCAAAAAGTTTAAATCAAGAAAGAGAAATTTTAATTTACACACCAGTCGATTACGATTGGAGAGAAAATGAATCTTTCAATGTAATTTATGTGTTTGATAGTCATAACAGAGAGTTCTTTGATTTGACAAGCTCAATCATTTCGTTTTTGACTGACAATACAAAATCATACATTGTTGTTGGGATAACTTCACCTTACAATGAAAAACTTGATTACGCAAGAAATAATGATTTATTGCCCATTTTAGAAACAAAAGACTCAAAGGACAGATATGGAAAATACTCTGGTAATGCTGACAATTTCTTTGCATTCATTAATGATGAAATAATAGCATTTATAGATTCAAACTACAGAACTTTAAATAACAGGATAGCAGTTGGACATTCATTAAGCGCTTCATTTGTTTTAAGCTCATTTATTAAAAATCCAAATTTGTTTAATTCATTCATAGCCATTTCGCCAAATCTCGCATATGACAAAGATAAATTGGCAAACGAACTTCTGAATTTTGATTATTCCAAAATAGAAAAACCAACCTATTTATATTTAAGTAATGCTAACGAAGGAATAGACTATTGGAAAGAGTGGAAACCAGCTAGAGAGAAAGTATATTCTTTCTACAAACAAGAACTAAAAGAAAATAACCTAAAAGTTCAAATAAATGAATTTCCAGAGTATAATCATTGGAGTACGTTTCCGCCAAGTCTAAACAAAGGACTTGATTTTTACTTCAAAGAAATACTAGATATACAAGAGAAAGAATTAAGTAAAGAAGAATATAAAGCCACAATAAAAGTAAAAGTACTTAATAAAGAAGATACAATATACATCACAGGTAATCAGGATAATTTGGGCAATTGGAATCCTGAAAAAATAAAAATGGAAAAAATCTCTGATTTTGAGAGACAAATAACTCTTAAATTGAAAAGTCCTGCTCAATTTAAGTTCACAAAAGGAAATTGGGATTCAGAAGCGGAAGTGAAAGGAACTTACGGAAATGTTACAATAAGACCTGAAAAACAGACTGATTTTGAATTTAAAATTGAAAACTATTTTGACAATTGATAACTACACACAACAATGTATATAGCAAATAAGGTGACAGTGGGTTATTGAACGGCAGTTCTTCGTTGGAACACCGCCGAAGCAAAAGCTTCGGCTCAGTGCAAACTTGACAGGTTTGTACTCCGAAATGCCTTACTTGCCATATACGCACCGTTGGAGCACATTCAGCTAAAGCTGACTTTTGTTGCTACGTCCCGAATACTCGGGACTCCCACCCCAAAAGAAATGCGCTCCAACGACCCGCTAAACCAAATTACAGCTCCAGCCGCCCATCGAGGGAAAACCAGGCGCGAGGCAAATAAAACAAACCTCGCGGTGCGCCAACAGTGGCTAAAAGTAATTTGGCCCCGAAATTTTTATTCCCAATACCGCAAAATCGAAAACAGCACGTCCGCTCCGCGGACTTGTTCGGAAATATGCCATGGCATTAAGCGGTAGCCCGTTTACCATCGCATATTTTAAAGCGATTTCGCTATATTTCCTTAAAAATCCCGGAACTACGTTTAGCGGGTCGTTGTAGCCAATTAAGAAGAAAACTGTTTAAGATGATAATCTAAGTGCTTCCAAATTAGGCGACCCCAATCTTTCTTATTCATTGCTCCGAAAAAAGCGTGTGGTTTAAGTTTTGGGTTCTTTTGGACCTCCTCCAAAAGATTTAAAAGCTGTTTTTTTCCCTTATCAAAGCCTTCGACAGAGACTTTATTCTTTAGCATATTCATCTGAGAAGGAGTAGGCATTCCTTTTAGCCATGGCATTGCGTAAAGGAATGACTGTAGATACCCCAAGAAATAGGACAGTAAGTTTAATCATTAAATTTACTGAATATGACACGAAGAAAGTTCACTGCAAAGTTCAAGACGAAAGTTGTTTTAGAAGCATTGAAAGAGCGCCAAAGTTTGGCGGAACTTGCCCAAAAGTACCAGGTACACCCCACCCAGATAAGTGGTTGGAAGCGTGATTTTTTGTCCGGTGCCGAGTCGGTATTTGAAAAAGGAAAGACCGATAAGCGCAGCGAATCCGAGAAGAAGAACGACCAATTGCTCAAGACCATTGGGCAATTGAAGGTGGAGAACGATTTTTTAAAGGACGCCTTGCGTTGAGGCCGTTGGCCGAAAGGAGAAAAATGGTACGCAGGGGCCATACCGAACTGAGCATATCGGCACAGTGCCGTACGCTCTCATTGCACCGTTCAGGACTTTACCATAGGCCGAAGGGTGAAACCGAGCTGAACCTGGAACTGATGCGCCTTATGGACGAGCATTACCTGTACCATCCCGAGAAAGGTGCCAAGCGCATGCACGCATGGTTGACAAGGGACAAAGGGTACAAGGTCGGCAAAAACCGCATCGAAAGGCTGTATTACCGGGTAATGGGGCTAAGGGCGGTGCTGCCCGGAAGGCATACTTCCAAAAGGAACAAACAACATAAGGTTTACCCTTATCTGCTCAAAGGCCTTGAGATGGAAAGGCCCAATCAGGTATGGGCCACCGACATCACCTACATACCCATGAAAAAGGGATACATGTACCTTATGGCAATAATCGACCTTCACAGTCGGTTCGTTGTCCACTGGAGCGTGTCCAACTCCATGGATGCAGAGTGGTGCACAAAAACCTTGGAAGAGGCGATCCAAATGCACGGGAAGCCCGAGATTGTCAATACCGACCAGGGAAGCCAGTTCACATCTGACGAATTCACTGCCGAAGTGCTGGGCAATGACATCAGGCTGTCGATGGACGGTAAGGGAAGGGCAACCGACAATGCCTTTATCGAAAGGTTGTGGAGAAGCGTAAAGTATGAAAAGATTTACCTAAACCCTCCAAGTGATGGTCTCGAACTGTTCCTTTTGCTGGCGGAATACTTTGACTATTACAACAAGGAAAGAAGACATGAATCAATCGACTACGACAGACCAATCGATATATTTAAAAAAGCGGCTTAAATTAACCTAGATTTGTAAGAAAGCT
>JBCDAX010000095.1:0-3193 GCA_039184805.1 Bacteroidota bacterium
GAAGGCTCAGCGGAAGCTATTTCTTTTCTGGAGGATATTTGGAGAATACTTTTTTGACAACGGCCCGCAGCCTATCTTCACGAACACTGGGCGAGGCATTTTCGCGATAACCGCTTTCACTGAAGGCTTGCCAAAAGAGTGCATCGCGGTCCGCATCAACAAAATCAAACTGAATCATACGCTGGAGACCAGAATTGCCAACAGGTATGCCAAGGGATACGCCACCTCCCACGTTTCTTCCGGTTCCGCCAATCCCAACACCCACTGCATTGTTTGGAGAACCCCGGAATTCATTACTCAAAATGTTAATAAAGAAATCAGGTTCTTCGGCCAACTGATAGCCTTTAGTTTTTAATGTAGAATCCAAAACTCGTATTAGTCTTCTTTCATCAAGCTGACTAAGTCCCGTTTGCATATCAGAAAAATAATTGTAAGTAGCGTAGTTTGAGAAATCTATATTTCTATCGTAATCATAATCTACTCTAACCGAACTGCAAGCAGTTATGAGAACAATCACAAAGAAACCAAGTAGAAACCTCATTTTATTCATGTTTATACTTAAAGTTACTGAATCTCTGCGATAACAAACAGGTTATCCTGTAATTAATCGTTCAAAAGCGCCCACAGTTTATCCTTTAATTGCTGAATTCCCATTTGAGCCACCGAGGAAATGAAAAGATAGGGCGTATCCTTGAAGTCTTTATCCAATTCTTCCTTCATTTCTGCCATAAGTTCATCGTCCAGCATGTCGCATTTGGAAATGGCAATTATTCGTTCCTTATCCAAAAGTTCTGGATTATAACGACGAAGCTCATCCAAAAGAATTTCATACTCTTTAGAAATATCATTGCTATCGGCAGGAATCAAAAAAAGTAAAGTTGCATTCCGTTCTATATGTCTAAGGAAATAGTGCCCCAACCCTTTGCCCTCCGCGGCCCCTTCAATGATACCAGGAATATCGGCCATCACAAAGCTGGAAAAATCACGGTGCTCCACGATACCAAGATTGGGCTTTAGGGTAGTAAACTCATAATCCGCAATTTTTGGTTTAGCCGAAGTCATTACAGAAAGAAGTGTGGATTTACCCGCGTTTGGGAAACCTACCAATCCCACATCTGCTAAAACTTTCAATTCAAGGGTGACTTGGGTTTCTCCGCCGGGAATACCAGGTTGCGCATATCTAGGCGTTTGATTGGTTGGACTTTTAAAGTGCCAGTTTCCTCTTCCACCCTTACCCCCTTCAAGAATAATCTTTTCTTCTTGGTCATCTGTAATTTCAAAAAGAACTTGATTGGTTTCGGTATCTCGAATAACCGTACCTAAAGGCACCTCCAGATATACGTCTTCGCCATCCGCACCTGTACTCCGGTTTTTGCTACCATGTTCTCCGTGACCCGCTTTGAAATGCTTTTTAAATTTATAATGGATTAAGGTCCAAAGGTTTTTATTTCCCTTTACGATAACATGACCCCCGCGGCCTCCATCTCCACCATCAGGTCCACCTTTTGCCACATATTTTTCACGATGTAGATGTGCTGAGCCCTTGCCTCCGTTACCTGAGGCAATATGCACTTTTACATAATCTACAAAATTACCTTCGGTCATAACAGTTTAAACCCTGAAGTAAAAAGGGATGTTATCCCAATGAATCAATCACTTTTCCCAAACGCTCGGTGATTTCGGAGATTTCCCCAATCCCGTTAACTGAATGAAACTTGCCCTGCTTTTCATAGTAATCTCGCAAGGGTGCGGTTTTAGCATTGTATTCGTCAAAACGGTTTCTAATTTTCGCCTCATCTTGGTCATCGGTACGACCACTTTCTTTTCCGCGTTCCAATAGTCTAGCGACCAGGATATCATCATCCGCCTCAAGGGCAATGGTGGCATCTATTTGCATATCCTTTGATTCCAAGAAATTATCCAAAGCTTCTGCTTGCGCTGCTGTTCTTGGAAATCCGTCAAAAATAAAACCAGCGGCATCGGGATTTTTCTCAACCTCATCCTTAAGCATATTTATGGTAACCTCATCTGGTACCAAATCGCCCCTATCTATATATGATTTCGCTAATTTGCCAAGTTCTGTTCCGTTTTTCATATTATAGCGAAAAACATCTCCTGTTGAAATATGTTTCAGGTTATACTTTTCCTTTAAAAATCCTGCCTGTGTCCCTTTTCCGGCTCCTGGTTTTCCAAATAGCACTAGGTTAATCATATGTGTATCGTTAAGTTGATATATTTCTCTCAAATTACGCCCCAATTCGTTATAATCCAATCCATAGCCCACAATAAAACTATCAGGAATTTCCATACCCACATAATCAATGGAATATTCACCATTGTATACATCCGACTTATAAAAAAGAGAAGCGATTTTGAATTCTTTTACGTTGGTTTTTGAAAACAGGTGAACTAATTGTTTTAAGGTGCGTCCCGTATCAATTACATCCTCAAGGATAATAACACTCTTGCCTTCCACATCATCTGGAATATCAATAAGGCTTTCCACTATTCCTGTTGAGGTAAGTCCTTGATAGGAGCTTAAGCGAACAAACGATACTTCACAAGGGTGCTGATAGGCTTTCAAAAAATCCGCAACAAACATAAATGCTCCATTGAGCACTCCGACAAAAACAGGAACTTCATCTTTGTAATCCTTGGCAACTTCATGAGCCATTTTATCTATGGCCTCCAAAATCTGTGCTTCCTTTAAAAAAGGTTTGAAATACTTGTCATGAAGTCGTATCAATGCTCTGCCGTGTTTATCAGGTTGGCAAAGATAGCATTTTATAAAGTCTTTCAGGCCAAGGCTTTTAACACTATTATGAATTGACGTATTTTTGCTTTTATTCCAATAAAAGGTCAATGCATTTTTTCTCTTCAGATTTTAAATTAGGTATACTTGGAGGTGGTCAATTGGGCAAAATGATGCTCTATGAAACCCGAAAATGGGACATCCAAACCAAAGTCATGGACCCTTCGGAAGAAGCACCTTGTAAAATTGCCTGCAATGAATTTGTTCAGGGGGATTTAATGGATTTTGATACCGTTTGCAAATTCGGTAAAGATGTGGATGTACTCACCATTGAAATAGAAAATGTCAATGTAGATGCTCTGGAAAAGTTGGAGGAAGATGGTGTGATTGTCCATCCTTCATCCAGTACATTGCGAACCATTCAAAACAAAGCAAAACAAA
>JBCDAX010000096.1:0-3050 GCA_039184805.1 Bacteroidota bacterium
AAAACGATTTCCTTTCTTATCCGGTTTGTAGCCTCTTTCCAGCAACCAATGGTGATAATCACTGCGTTGGTTCACGTCCCTTCCTGCTGAAAATTCTTCCTGGTACCCATCTTCCATGGAAACCCAGGTTTCAAAACCGCGTTGATTGAATACTTCGTCGCCCAAATGCCATTTGCCTATATATGCAGATTTGTATTCTTCTCCCAGCAGTTCAGGGAGTGTTGCTATTTCTTTCGATAGCGGACGATTGTTATCTATGACCCCATGGGTATGGGGGTATAGTCCTGTCATGATGGACCCCCTGCTAGGGGCACAAACAGGTTGCGTGACGTAGGCGTTTTGAAAAACAAACGACTTATTCGCTAAGCTATCTAAGGCTGGAGTTTGAATGAAATCATTACCATAAACCCCACTTGTGAAGTAATGCTGTTGGTCGGTCATGATAAAGAGCAGATTTCGCTTAGGTTCAGCTTCCTGTGACAGCCCCCACCTACAAATTAGTAGGTTTATCAATAATATGATCTTACTTACCTTCAACTTATCGATTAATTTGAATCCTTCTATACATTTTTTCTCCTTCCGGACTTACCAAACTCAGTGTGTAGACACCATTTTCAATCCTACTTACATCAATTGAATCGTGAGATACAGAAACATTCAGGTTTCTGCCAAAAAGATCAGTCAGCCAGGCTCGCTTGATGACCAACCCTGTGACAAGAATTTTGCCTCCGGCTGGGTTGGGATAAATTGTTAGGTGTTCCGTATCTTTTTTGAGTGAGAGAACCGTGACTACTACCTTAGACAATGACTGCTCAAATGCACCCAACTCCGGGGCAGCGCCTAAAAAATCAAACCCAATATCTGTCCCAGCGTCCATGAGATTACTTGTTGGGCGAATTGTCATAAACTCCACATCCGGGAGACTTCCGTCTGGCTTCCTTTCAGCCAGTAGTTGAGTTTCATCTACACTGAAAAAATCCTCTTCCTTAGGCCCTAAGTTTGAATCAAAGGAATTAGTGGTAAGTGTATTCAAAGCCACATCGATGTGTTTTGTCTCACCTGATCTTGCATCGTACCCCAAGTTGTTTATTAATACATGGTCGTACCCGTCGACATCAATGTTTTGAGATTCCGGGCTTTCTCTATTCACCATATTAAAGTTGCGAGAGTTATTGAATGCAGTATTATTGTACCAATTATTTCCTCCCAGATGATGGTTAGCATAGAAGCCATTGGCCTTGTTCCTGAATGCTACACAAAAAATCACGTCATTACGAGGTATTGTATCAGGCTGCCTGGATACGTCATCATAACCATATCCGCCAATTTTGAACCCATTGCCATCCCCAAGCCTCTCAAAATCTTCGTCGTAGCCATTATATCCTGCCCAGCAATTCTCAAAAACAATTGATTCGAAAGACCTGATACAGTCAAACCCGTCATCGCTGTTGAGCCAGGCTCTGCAACCTCTAAAAATATTGCCTTTTCCACCTTCAGTGGGGTGGCAACCAAATCCGTCTACATTATCACCTTTTTTATTTTCTGAAATATCATCATGATTACGATATGCATCACAATTTAGAAACAGGTTGTAACCCCCTTTCCTGTGTCTTAGTCCGGTTCCCTTATTGTCATGCATACTAATATTTTCAAAAACGTTATGATTGCCCCAGCTATACACACAGTAGGATTCTGTATGAGAAGTGATCGTTATCTGAACCCCTGTGATTTCAATTCCTTTGAGATGGAGATAATCACCGGAAACCCAAAACGCTACAACCCTTTGATTTAAAGGCTTTACCGAACTAAAATTAAAGTGGGGCTTTTCATCTCGATAAGCCCAATAGTTAATTCTTTTACCTTCTAAACCACTTTTGTTCAGGAAGCTAATACAGGCAAACAAGTCATTTTCAACCACAGAAATATCCGAATCCTTCATGATGTACTCCCCCCCACGAATAAATACTGTATCTCCCGGCTCAGCTAATTCCTGCGCTTTCTGAACTGACCAAAAAGGATTTTCTAAAGTGCCGTCATTTGTATCTACTCCATTGGGAGAGACAAAAATCTGCTTGGCCCAAATGGAACTTATAGAAAGCATTAACAGACAAAATAATACAGCGTATTTCACTCTGATGGTTTAGTATCTATTTAAATCGAATAGTACCGTTTGTTCTTTGAAGATTGAAGTATTCCCCTGAAAGTTCCTTCACTTGTTTACCCTCAATCGTCAAATTTTTAAATGTAACATTCAAGTCTTTTTCACTGGTATGACTATCTATTCTGGAAATCTGAATCTTCTTTGGAAACATCATTTCGAAAGAACAATCTTCAAACAATACCCCTTCTATTTTACCCGTCCACGGCTGATCGTCTTCCCTTCTTGTGATATACACATTGATGGGCATTTGTCTGCGGTCCGCAAAAAGCGACTCTGATCGGATATTCCGGAAAACAACGCCCGAAACTGTGGCCCGGTCCCGCACATTTACTCCCAACACCCGGTCTGCCTCGATTACGTCATTATTTTCAAAAAGTACCCGGTTGTAGTTTTCACAACGTGTTTCCGTACCTATCTTCAGGGATGTCTTTTTGGTCATAAACACACAGCCTCTGACGGTCACATCCTCTACATCATCCAAAATATTCAAATTTCCATATCCCGTACATTTAACGGCTACATTATCATCGCCTGCCCAACCAAAACTGTCTTCAATGAGCACTCTTTTCGACGCATCCGGATCCCAACCGTCCAGGCTTCCGAAGTAGTCATTATTCATCGTGTTGTTCATCAGCTTGCAGTTGCGGAAGGTAACATCCTGTGAGCCCATGATGTGGGTATTCCAGCTCGCAGCATCTTTCAATACTATTCCATCGAACGATATATTTTTTGATCTGTAAATAAACATTAGCCTTACCCTGGTACGCTTGTCTCCGATTTTTGGGAGTGTAATGCCGAGGATCTCGGACCCGCTGCCATCAAACGTTCCTAACCCTGTTACTGCTATGTTTTCGGCATTTTCGATGTAGATGAATCGGTTGATACCCCT
>JBCDAX010000097.1:0-2824 GCA_039184805.1 Bacteroidota bacterium
AAAACATAAAACCATCTTCCAATCCCTAAAATTTCTCAACACAACAAAAAAAAAAAAATAAAAACCCCCAACAAAAAACAATAAAAAAAATAAAAATTCAAACCCCAAAAAAAAAAAAAAAAAAAAAACAAAAAAAAAAAAAAACAGACACAGAATGATGAATTCCATAGTCTGCTACTTTTATTTTATTTTCTCTGCGAAGAACATTGTCTGGAATTGAAGTCGCAGGTGCAATAGTTCGGGAGACCCATGAAGTAGTGTTGGTATCATGCAGGGGTGGTAGTATTATTTCAGAACGCACATTCCTTTCAACGAGAAGCACTACAAAATTTCTACTACAAATACTCTCAGTAACTCTATAATGATACCCATCTGCTTCCCTAAAT
The DNA here is from genome assembly GCA_039184805.1 of Bacteroidota bacterium. Classification (GTDB taxonomy): domain Bacteria; phylum Bacteroidota; class Bacteroidia; order Flavobacteriales; family Flavobacteriaceae; genus Flagellimonas. Next base: position 387 of record JBCDAX010000097.1, read on the forward strand.
TTTATTATTTTATTTTATTTATTTTTTCGATAAAGTCATTTGTGCCTGAGGCTAATCCCAGTCTACTACCCTCACCATCATTGGAGCTACGCTCATGAAAATAGACAATAATACATCACAATTTACAAGTACATTTTCACGTAGGAATTTCTAATGGAAAGTTTATGCTAGTAGTAGAAAGCACTTACTACGTAGGTCAAATCATCATCTCAGATTGCAACAATCTGATTTAATTCAGGTGCAGGCAGAACTGTAGCGGATTTCAAATGAAGGTTACTATGTATCCCAATCTATTCTGTTTCTATCCCACATACTTCATGGCCTACCATGCTCCATTAATTCAACAACAAAGACTATAGTGTTGCAACATGATTGAAGCAATGTAGCTATTATTGAACATGAACACAACAATTTCGAAATGATCATCAACTTTGTTTTCAATACATTTTTACCTTTCTCTCCCCAGTATTAAATCTATTTTTCTATTTCACTTTTATTGTATTTTGCCGAAATTAAAAAATTGCTATTGGTATTTGTAAACAATATGAAAAATTCACATTAACCTTAGACCTCTGGATATGTCATTTGGTAACGTGAATCAAGTACAACCTGTAAGTGTCAAATGAGTTAGTAAAAGTAAAACAAGAAGCAAACATGCTCCTCCAAATGGAATAGTTAATGTTGCCTTGGTTTTATTAGAATCGCATCTTGAAGTGATGCATCAGTATGCATCGCTACGGAGTCTGGGGTCGACTAGCAGCAATGGAATCGATGCAAATTAATGCTTCCTCTCGAGAAGGTTGAACTGGGTTCTAGTTGTATTAGTTTATTGTGTCTGCCGCCCTCGAAGGTCATGTGGGATCACATAGCACAACTGATTTCTGTTCGTTGCGAACAATCTTTTCCCTATCCCACGCGATATCCAAATCAGCACCAATAGATCTTGTTGCGAAGCTCGAACTTGCAATCATGGTAGTGCTGGCTAACTATTCCTCACGAACGATGAAACCTTGGAATGCTTTCTTATGCAATCGCCATTTGCGAGTTCCGCGGTATTCATGAGGAACGGAACGGATTTGTAGTAAGTTGGAACATACTCCAAAAATTACGTATGTGTGATCTCCTCGACTCCAGAGCAGACCTAATGGCACTTTTGGCAACCCTGCTAGTGCCGGCGTCATCCGACTCCAACTTCAGAAGTAGCCTGACCTGGCATTTACTTCTCTAATGAATGAAGTGATTTGAAGTTAGATCTTCAATTTGTTGAGGGAAGCGAGCCTTAATCCATGGGTCCAGTCATTTCTTTGAGTCGTATGGGTTAAGTTGGAACAAAGGAAAAAGAAAACAAACTGAATAGGCGTAACCAGAAGGAGAGAAATGTCCAAGACTTTGTGAGTAAGGGAAATTTTGGGTTTATTCAACAAAAAGTGGTAGAGCGAATTGAGACAGTACGAAAGAGGTAGTAGATAAACTAGGTCATATCACACCAACTTGAGAAGCAAAATAAGAAAAGCAAGAGCAATAGAGAATAAAGAATGAAAGGGGTAAAGAGGTAAAGGTACAAAAACTGAAATAGAGAAGGAGAGAGAAGTGCGATAGAAAAAGAATACAATTCAGACATCTAAACTGCTCGGCCTTCGGTCGGCAGAGATCATGGGCCAGACATTCACCAGAATGACTAGCACATGACCTCCACCAGCCGAAGGGCAGGCAATAAAGAAGTCAGATTGGTCTGACTCCTATCCGCTGCCACCCTCCCGACCCCGAATGGGCCGCCGGTTGATGACGTATGCCTCGACTGTTGAACGACTGCTGAACGACTGCTGAACGACTGCTGAACGACTGCTGAACGACTGATGAGCGACTGTTGAGCGACTGTTGAACGACTGCTGAAATAGTTGATGAGGTTGAAGCGGCATACGATTTTTACTGGCCCCTGACCTCCCCCGTCCGAATACTCCTTACTCCTTCCCGACCACCCTACCTCCCGCCCCCGCCCTCCCTTCCGTTGATTGGTTGAGATATATTGATATATTGATGTGTTGAGCAGTTGAGCAGTTGAGCAGTTGAATAGTTGATAAGTGGTAAAGATGATGAAGATGATGAAGATGATGAAGATGATGAAGATGATGAAGATGATGAGGATGATAAAATGATGAGGATGAATGTTGATTGTTCAAGGTGATGTTGAGATTGGTTGAAAACTGAAGGGGAAGGTTGGGCGGGGACGGGCAAAGGAAAAAGAGAAAAGAGGAAAGCCTCGTCCCATTCCGTCATCTTCGTCCGACCATCAATAAATATCCATTCAATCGCCCTAACACTAACAGTACTCTCAATTCAAATTGCATCCTCGAAAAAAAAAAAAAAAAAAAAAAGAAAAAAAAAAAAAACAGACAAAGAAAGTTGAATTCCAAAGTCTGGTACGTTTATTTTATTTT
>JBCDAX010000098.1:0-2697 GCA_039184805.1 Bacteroidota bacterium
AGCAGCTTTAAACAACAAGTACACTTTGAATTTGACCTCGAACAAACCATAGTTACCGCTAAATCTAAAGGCTTTACTAACCAGGAGCAGACTACTTATGGTAACCGAAACCTGGGAGCTCGGAAGATCGATACCGAAACCGGGGAGATCCGTTTCTGGGAATTTGATGTATTCGGAGGTCTTACTCAGGGTAAGATTACTGCAGTGGGTAAAAATCTCTTATATCAATACCAGTATGGCGAGTCCTTTATAACGGACATGTGGGAGTATATTAATGATTCTACCTATAATTTTATCGTAGGTGATTATAAAGAAGGTAAATGGAATCAGGTTTACCTAAAGACCACCTTCCATCGCGTTTCGAAGACACCTGAAAAGTCACGATTTCTTAAGGTATTTAAAGAAAGTCTCAAAGGTAGTTGGAAATCCAAGGCCTGGGATGGTATGCTGTATGAAACGTGGAGCATAAGTCAGGTGGATGGACATTTAGAACAAAAAGCGAAATATATTGAGAACGGAAAGGTCAGTTATCAGGCTATGAACAAAATGGAAGTGATTAATAATGAACTGGTTTTGTTTACAGTAATTAAGGGTGGGAACCCAAAAATATTCAAGGCGACAACTATCACCAATAAAAAAGTAGTGTTTGAGAATTCTGATTACTCCAATCCGAATAAAGTGGAGTACATTTTTGAAGCGGACAGCTTCAAAAGAACAATCAGTGGTATTGAAGATGGTGAGCCCACCACCTATACTTTCGACTTTTCAAGAAAAGAATAGGTACCATTCAACTGAACAAACGTACCATTCGTAAAATGAGAGTCTTTCAATCCGATCTTGTTGTATGAATAGTTTAACTCGCTGAACATATTCTGCGTAAGTCAAATTGATTTATGCAAAAAAGAATTAATAAGGTTGATATAGGAATTTTTGACATCGGTTGGAGAATGGCTACCATTCGTTACGGAATAGTAGCCTTTATCGCTTTTTCCTTTGCCCACATTTTCAGCCACCAATTTCCATTTATCGGAGATTACCAATTTCCCTACAAGGCGTTTTTGGCTATTTTAGGAATAGGCTTTTTTGTTTGCTCCGGTTCCTGGGCCGTGACCTTGCTATATAGAAATCGGATTTTTTCTGATGACACACTCACCCTTAACCGTGTTCTGCGATTTATAGGCGTCAATTTTGCTACTGTAACCCTGTTATACATCCTTGTACAGTTTCTTGTCTTTCAAAGTTTCTCGGGCCCAGGGTTTACTATTGGTCTATTCGTTATAGGATTGTTGGCAATAATTGAAAACCTTTCATTTTTGTTGGTCAGTGGTAGTAAACAATATGGCTCCTCCATTCCCTCCAGACTTACCGTTCCACTTAGCAAGAAAAAGCTGGTTATGCCTTTTGAGGAAGTGGCTTTTTTTAAACTAAGCGATGGCATAATATACCTTTACACCGTTGATAGCAAAAGGATAGCTACTGTCTTGGGTTCAATGGAGAGCCTGGAAAAAAGCTTACCGTCAGACATTTTTTATCGTGCTAACCGCCAACATATTGTGCAAAAAGATGCTATCTGCGAATTGATCAAAATGGAAAACCGCAAGCTCGGACTAACCGTAAATTCTTTATCTTCAGAAGAAAAAATAGTGGTAAGCAGGTATAAAAATAAAGAATTGAAAAAGTGGATGATGTGAATCCAGGTGAGAAGTTTAACCGACACGCTGATAACTAAACTTCATTTCATAGGTCTCTCCAGAGTCCTTTTTAAAGAGGACGTATACATTTATTTCATTATCGCTTATTCGCTCAAAGGTGAAGCTATTGAAGTAAGCGCGATCCTTAGTTATCTTAACCAGCTTCCTGATTAACCTTTCGTCCTTTTCTTCCCAACCCTTTAAATCCTCATGAAAGTGCTTAAACCTGAATATCAATGTCCCGTTCTCCTCTGTGATCGTCCCAAATTCATAAAAGGTAACCTTGTCGTTGTTCTCAGCTTGAAAGGCAAACATCATTGATTTGGCCACGGGAGGAGACCATATTTCGTCGATCTGCCCTCCAAATGCTTGCCCTCGCCAGTGCCCTTCTAGCCAGGCTACCTGTTCAATGGTAGCACCAGGTGAGCCTACTATCGAATCATATTTAATAGTATTTTGAGCGTTTGCCTGATAGCTGGTTAAAAATAGAGAAACTAGAAATGTGAATTTTAGTATAGGTTTTAATAATGTCATAACTATTGGTTTTAGAAATTGTCTGTGATTTTCAGTTATGACAATTAAGATTCCCTGAAGGGGACAATCACCAATCTAAAAATTTAGAAAAGCCGTGCTTTCACAATTTTGGTTCCGTTGTAGTCGCCTTCCATTTTTACAAAATCCTGAGTTTCTTTTGTGTACCAAAAACGCGTAGGTTGTGTACCATTGTAGTCAATAAACAACACCCAGGTATCTAATTTCGAGCCTCCCGGTAACTCAAGCTCTTCGGATCTTTCGACTTCAATTGAATACCATGCGGGACCACCATACGTACTTCCGGGATGGTAAAAATAGAGAGCTGCTTTGCTGCGTGATCTCTTCCTTCAACATGGCATTCCATATCGTCTGCTGTCTGACCGTGGATCTAACTGTGTCTCTGACATAATCACTGAATGGTTTCGCCTGCTGCGTGTCAAAGCTGTTCGCGCATCGGCCTATCACCCTCAAT
>JBCDAX010000099.1:0-2501 GCA_039184805.1 Bacteroidota bacterium
ATCCATTATCGATCTCCGGAACTCATCGTCACCCTGATGGACATCCCATAGTTGCATTAGACCAAGCATGCTGGCTACAGGGGCACGAAGCTCATGTGAGGTAATATTGGCGAATCTGCGCATGGCTTTATCTTTTCTTTTCAATGCAGACATTAGGCCTTTGTAAATGTTTTCTGACTTTCTTGATTTGACGTTCATAGCTGTTAGATTAGAGTTCAAAAGTAGATATACAGCAGTCAATAGTTTTAAGGGTTTGTTGCTATTCTAAAAAATAAGGGTTTCACGTAGTTTGGTAAGATTGTTGAGATCTGCCGTAACAAAAAGTAAATAAAGGCGTCATTAGAGGGATGAAAAAAATATTTTGGTTTATAGCCGTTATGGCCCTTACCTACAGTTGCAAAAATGCGAGCCAGCCTCCTGAGTTTAGACGAGTGGCCAATGTTAAAGTGGCAAAAGTTAGCGGTAAAGAGGCGGTACTTAACGGAGACGCTTTTTTTTACAACCCAAATAAAGCCAGTATGATTCTGCGTAAGGTGGAGATCGATGTTTTTTTAGAAGACAGAAGGATTGGAGTTATCAACCAATCCCTTAAAACCAAGATCGCCGGGCAGGCAGAATTCAAAGTTCCCGTCGATGCCACATTTGATGTTGGTGATATCGGCTTGCTCAATGGTATCATGAGCATACTTGGAGGCAAAAAAATGAAAGTGCGCTATGTAGGAAAGATCAAACTGAAAATCTATGGCGTACCTGTGGCTGTGCCAATAGATTACGAAGATGAAATTAAGTTAAGATTGTAGTTGCAGTTCCACCCTCCTGTTCCGAGCCCTGCCAAAAGAAGTTTTATTGGGTTGAATAGGCTCCAGTTCACCTTTAAAAAATAGTTGCAGATTTTCTGAAGGAACCCCCAACCGTTCCAATTCATGAGCAACGGCTTTGGCACGCATAACAGCCAATTTGTAATTGTAATCGATGCTGCCCATGCTATCCGTATGGCCAAAAACCTGGATAACATATTCAGGAGCTTGCTTCCATTGTTCATATAACTGGACTATTGTAGTCTTAGCGCTTGCCGACAGACTGTATTTATCAAAATCAAACTCAACACGACCAAGATTGATCGCAGGCTTTATTTTATTGGCGAGTTTGATAGGTGTTACATTTAATTGTGGCTCGATCCTGGTGATTTTTTGCAACTTCTTTCTTTCAGAAAAATGGTCTTTTAGCTTAACGAACTCCTTACCATAACTACGAAAAGAGCCGCCTTTTAAAAATACGCCGGAATCCAGAATTCGGTCGCTAACGTCAGCGATGGCTATCTTTATCTTGTAAACTTCGTTGGGTACAACTGTACATCTGGCGGTAAGTAAAGTGGTGAAACCATCAAACTGAGTGTCATAAGCTGCCGGCACTTCTTTCTTTAAAAAGTGTTCATTCCAAATGACTTTTCGATTACGCACATCCCAAACATAAGCGTCCGTCACATTCATATAGGTATTATCTATATAGTAATCTTTGTTCTTTTCGTGATTGACAGTATTTACTGTAATTGGAGTTTTTTCATCGGGAAGCTTGGCAATGTTTATATTTTCCAAACCCGGCCCTTCAACAAAAAAAGCGAATACATCATTGTATTTGGAACCTACGTATTCCAAATACTCTTCTGAGGCAAATACAAATTCGAACGAAAGGTTTTCTGAAACGGTTACAAATTCAAATTCGAGTACCGAGGCATCATAGGTCTTCCCCTTAGCAATCCTGTTAAGTTGAACATCTCCGGAAGCATTTGTAATTCCTCCGAAATGAGCAGACTTATTTGGTCCAAGAGCATAAAAAACATTCCCTGAGGTTAATAATATGCCTTCTTCAATTCCTATCCGACTTGTCGAATCCTGATATAGCGCTATAGCTTGCTTTGCGCCGGTATACTTCACATTCCCGACCAATACCCCGTTGCCCACGAGAATATTCCGAACCAGGAAGTCCACCGATCGGGTAGTATCAATCTGGGCATCTGCACACAGGAACAAAAAGCAACCTAGCGTTGATAAAAACCAACGCATTATCACTCTGTTTTGTGAATCTTTGCTATTCTTATATCTTGTGAAGCGATCCATAAAGCCAATCACCATGAAGAATAACGTTAATTCACTAATAATAATTTTAATTGCTTATATCATTAGCTCCTGTGGCCATCAGGGTGATAATTCCAATCTCAAATTTCAGGTTGGATTTTCAAGTAAGCTCTCTGCTCAGGTACAAGACGGACGGCTGATTCTGCTGATTTCCAATAACGACGATTCCGAACCCCGATTTCAGCTTTCTGACGGATTGAATACACAGCTGGGATATGGCCTGGATGTGGAAGGGCTCAAACCCGCTGATCATGTAGTTTTTGATGGAAATGCTTTTGGGTATCCGATTGAAACCCTTAATAACATTCCTCCCGGGGAGTATTATGTACAGGCGGTTCTAAATCGGTATGAGACTTTTAACCTTTC
>JBCDAX010000100.1:0-2484 GCA_039184805.1 Bacteroidota bacterium
AAGTAGTGGTATTTTGAGTTTTGGAGGTAGTTATCGAACTCAAGCCGAATCATTCATAAATGAAGAATTTTCATCAGCATTGGAACAGTCAGACATTTGGTTTTTAAATAGATTCCAGTTGCATTCTCATCTAAAATTCAACAACGGATTTGAGTTCTTTGCCGAATTGAATTCAAGTTTAATTACCAGTAAACAAAACTTAGCCCCAGTTGACAGGGATGAGCTAAGCATCAATCAACTATTTGTAAAATATCAATTTAACGATACTTGGAATCTCATTGTGGGGCGCCAGAACATGCGATTGGGTAGTGGGCGATTGATTGATGTTCGGGAAGGTCCGAATGTGCGACTCTCCTTCGATATGGCTCAATTGACCTATACTAGTGAAAAAGCTGTGGTAACCGCTTTCCATGGGGTTCCGGTACGCTTGGAACAAGGTGTTTTGGACAACAACTCCTTGGATTATCAAGAATGGGTTAGCGGTGTGTATTGGACACAAAATTGGTCGGAGAAGAGCAACACCGACATCTATGCCGTTTATAAGGAAGAGGACAACAAAACTTGGGATTCTGGTATAGCAGACGATGAAAGATTAAGTATAGGTTTACGTCATTTTGGTAAATGGAATGACTTCGTATTCAATAACGAATTTGTATACCAAACGGGTAGTTTCGGTACACAAAACATTAGGGCTTGGACCATTTCCTTTAATATCGAAAATCCATTTCTGCTTTTAGGCCACAATAGTGTAATTGGCTTAAAGACCGAAGCAATAAGCGGTGATACTAGTACTACGGATAATTCTTTGAACACCTTCGACGGTCTATATCCGAGGGGTGCTTATTTTGGGCGTGTTGCCCGTATAGGTCCTTCGAATTTGTTTGATATACATCCCTATTTAGATACTACAATTGGCGGCTTTGCCTTAGAGTTGGATTATGTGGCCTTTTGGAGATTATCAAGACAAGATGGGGTTTATGGACCTCCACTGAATTTACAATATCCTTCTATAAATGAGCGACGATTTATTGGCCATCAAATTGGTACTATTCTAAGTTATGAAATCAATGATTTTATTAATTTGGAAGTGGAAACCAATTTCATTTTTCCAGGTAGTTTTTTGATTGAAAGCAACTTGAATAATATCCTATTTCATTCCGTAGTAACTGCAGAGTTTAAATTTTGAACAGTTCATTGATAACCCGCTAAAAAAACCAATTATGCAACATCATATCCTTTTGAATCTCTTTGCCATTTTTGGGGTGGCAACTGCCGTTATCGTAATCTGCAAGTTCTTAAGGATTCGATATATTATTGGCTACCTGATTACCGGGGTACTTCTGAGTCCGAATACCACTACCCTATTTGCTGATATGGAAGAGGTGGAAGTTTATGCAGAAATTGGCATTATCCTATTATTATTCACTGTTGGCCTTGAATTTTCGTTTACCAATCTCAAACGAATTAAAAATTATGTCTTGGGTGGCGGTGGGGCTCAAGTCTTTTTTACCATTTTTTTAACCGCAGGGTTAATTTGGTTACTTATGCGACCTTCTATACAAGAAAGTCTTTTCTGGGGTTTTCTATATGCCTTAAGTAGCACGGCCATTGTTATCAAAGTATTGCAAGATTCCAATAAGATAAATACACCTCATGGAAAGTTTATCCTTGCGGTTTTACTTTTTCAAGATATTATGATTGTTCCCCTTATGTTGCTTACTCCTATTATCGCAGGACAGGGAGAAGGCAGTCCAATTGAGGCTCTACTTTGGTTACTCGGTAAAATGGTTTTAATGGGCGGCATTGCTTATCTTCTTGCACGCTACGTTATCCCGTATTTTCTAAAAACGGTAATGAAAGTACAAAGTCAGGAAGTATTTTTAATTGCTCTGGTTTTTATTGTCACAGGAATATCGCTTTTAACCGAACAACTAGGGCTTTCATTGGCACTTGGTGCTTTTATTGCAGGTTTGATAATTGCGGAAACCGATTATAATAGAATGGCCATCTCCTGCTTTTTACCATTTCGATATGTCTTTATGAGTTTCTTTTTTATCTCTATGGGCATGCTTTTGGACTGGCAGATTTTTAAAACGGATTGGGCTTGGATTGTGTTTTGGTTCTTCTTCGCCCTGTTGGTCAAGGCAACTGCTGGGATTTTAGCCGTAAAGCTTATGAAATTGGATTGGAAAACCGCATTTGCGGTAGGATTCTCAATTGCACAAATTGGAGAGTTTTCTTTTGTCCTTGCCCAAAGTGGGTTGGAATACGAATTAATAAGTGAAAATAATTATCAAATATTTTTGGCGGTATCCATTTTGCTTATGTCGGTTACCCCTTTTGTTGTTGGGAAGGCAGAACAGATTCATCCACAATTTTTAAAGTTGATTAAAAGGAATAAAGATGTCGGATAAAAAATTAAAGCTATACGGTACGGATTGGTGTCCCAAGTCAGCTAATCTTAGAAACTATCTACAATCCATT
>JBCDAX010000101.1:0-2468 GCA_039184805.1 Bacteroidota bacterium
CTCAGGGAGCCGATCCCAAGCCTGGACATGCACTGCCCCTGCATGTTTCTCAGCAGCGGGCCGGAGCCCGACGCTCTACCAACTGAGCAACCGGGGCGGCCAAATGGCCAAATAAATACCACAAAAGCCATATTTGAGGCTAAAACAGGGAATTTTTTAAGAAAATATCAGTGGGGGGGGGGGCCATTTCTTGTGCTGGCCATATTAGTCTTTTCAGGGAATCAAGGCCCCATTTGGAGAGGTAGGGCGTGTTTATAGACGCCCTAGTAATAAAAAATCGGTTTCCAATTTTTTTCAAATTCCATAAATTATAGATTCTGCTCAGGGCTGATAGTTTTTTTGGCAACAAAAGGCCAAATCCGAGTTAGAAACAGCAACAAAAAGGGTTCAAAATTTGTTTTAACAGAAATTACGAAGTAAGTAAATCAAATATGCCAAAAAGCCAGATTTGAGGCTAAAACAACCCCTAACAGTAGCCATAAACCCACAGAAAGTCGACTCGTATCGCTGTTTAGAACCAATTCAGCACCATCAATTATCTTGGCCGCACCACTCCCCGCTAACATTTAATAATTTTTCTGTTTTTTTCACCTGTGAATTTCTTGCTCTTGAACAGTGGGAAATTTATGATTTTAGTAAGTGTGGGGAGGGTGTAGCCTCAGAGGGCGCACTTTGGCATCAACTTTTCACCCAAAGGGTGTCTATAGCATCGCATCCTTCGCATCCGGTTTTCGGTGGCCGTCACTCTTGCGGATCGTATCTCCCAACGCCATAACAATTATGCTGATCTGCTACTTTTTTTTGGTGTCAAAACATCTTATTTAAGAGCGGAGAAGGCCAAAAGGAGCCATATTTATGCAATGATCAAACCAAAAATAGCTTGGGTCCCAGGGCCCAGAAAAAGGGTCAAAAGGCCAGATTCCAAGAAAGGGCCAACCGAAAAAATCACCGGGCCAAAAACGACAAAAAAGGCTGAATTCGAGAAATTTTGCCAGAAAATGGCCGGCCTGGCAGCCCTGAAGCTGTCGCAATGTATGTCAAATAAATAAACTATTTCTTATTTTTCTTTATGAGTTTCGCAAGGCAAGTAAATTCCTTAAGTATCAAACACAGATGGTTTATAATCTAAATCGAGGCAAGTTTTATGTACATACTTACTATGTTGTGGGGCTGTTGCTGTCAAAATCATTTAGTGAATGTTGTGCAAAAACCACTTAATTATTTTTGGGATTTATCGACGCCCCAACTGTCAGGGTCGTGTGGCGTCGCCAACTTTTTCCCTGTTGGAAGTGTTTCTTGGGAGCCAGTTTGATGATTCTGCCGAATATATAGTCTCTCCCAATTTTCAAATTCAAGGAATCGATGAGAAAAGCTAAGTAACAACTTAGACTGGGGTCAGATGTAACACGGAGCAATTGTAACAGTGGCCATAATTCCAAATTAACCGATGGATCAGCCGTAACACCGGAAATGCGCAGTCAGCTGATGCCTTTTTTTAATTTGACTCGGTGCGGCTGGTAATTCGGGCAAAGTTTGCTAGCAAGTGTTCTTTACGGTGTTTTTATTTTTTTTGTAATTTTGAAAGTTGTTTAGCTTATTGGCGGATGTTATAAATTACAGCCTGAACAGCTTGAATGTGTTGTAAAGAAGACTAAAGTAGCTACAAAATGAGTATAGTAGAGTGCCTCTTGCATTAAATCGTTAAGTGGATGTTTTTTTAAGGTGGTGTGGTGCGAATGGGGCAATTGTAATACTTTCCTTAGGATCAAATGTAACAGTATTACAAGTAAAAAAAATGGTTATTTACTGCACCAATGCAGTAGTTAGGTCCGTGGGTCGTTCTGGCCATCTGGATGCTGAGCAGCCCGGCCCATCGGGGACTGGTCAGGGGCCGGTCATCTCTAAAATCGTTCGGCCTTTGCCAGAGACCGGACGATGGAAGCAGACCAATGTTGGCCGGAAGACCAAAAAAAAAAAAACGGAAATTCTTACCGAAACACCCGAAAAGAGAGCGCTTAAAAACGGGCGTACAAAAACAAAACACAGGCAATGCCACGGTACTGGCTGGGGCGGGGGCTTCTGGTCGGATAGAAATCGATGTTTGATTGGTTGTTGGCTATCTCCAGCGTTGTGGTTAGTTAAATTTATGCTGAGGTTACCTAGCCGGGATTTCACGTAGCTACTTGCTTTGTTTCGTTTTTGCACGATGAGTGGACAGCTACTGATGGTAGTTTTTAAACACAGTTTTTGTGGATTGCCAATTTGGGACGAGCAATAGAACAAATTATTATTATGGGGCGGTGTTGTGTCTTATTTTCGTTAGGTGAGTTTGCGCTTATTCAGTTTTAAGTAATACTTGTCTATTTCACTGGGGGCCAATTTCCCGGTTGATGAGATTGGCGGCTTGAATGACGCGATCGCTTATGCAGCGGAATTGGTCGAAATGGACGACGTGACGCGCGTGAAAG
>JBCDAX010000102.1:0-2434 GCA_039184805.1 Bacteroidota bacterium
CCTTGCATAATTGCACTAAATTTTTGGAGTCCTATCCAGAAGGTTGTGATACCAGGTTTTCTTTGTTTGACATATCCTTTCCATCCACCTAATCTAGCAATAACCCATATATACCGCTTTAAATCGGATGATTTATATGGGTTTTTTAACCCAACTTGGCTATATTGGCTTTTTTTTTCAATGATATCGGGGTTTTTCAAATTTAGTGGTACACTACATATTTTTTAATTGCACTTTGAGTTTGTTTGCATTTGGTTGCTTTGTATATCTGTTGTACTTCTTCTATTGGTTTGCTTGGTTTTCTAAGGTGTATTGTTTTTTTGTCTGTAGGTAGTTCAATAGTTTGTATAGTTTGTGTGCTCATGATTCTTACGATATTTCTCCAATCATGATGGATTCCATTAGCTTTGAGCATATGCCTGATAGTATTGACTAGTTGGTATGCTAAAATGGTAAGGTAGATATGGCTTTTGATCCGCTCATCATTTTGATGGTGTATTGGTCGTATGTTCAGCTGTGTTTTCAAGCATCTAAAAGTAGTTTCTACTTCCCTGATGGTGTTATAAATGTCCCATAACTCCTTTTCCTTTGGGTTTTGATAACTAGTCCTTATGAAATAGATGCCCTTTTGTTTATCTTCTTTGGTTTTGTTAACCTTGTATTTCCATTTTAAGGCTGTGGCAATTGTTTGTTTTTCTTCTACTTCTATATGGTAGTTAGCAGCTACCCTATTGTATTTTTGTTTTGCCCTCCCGATACGTTCCCATACTTTATTGATCTTCTTAGTGCCTCCCTTTGTGGTAATTGCTTTTGCTATACTGTGGAGTTCTTGCTCAAAACGCTTGGCTAGTTTGTTTTGCATTGAGGTTTCTTTTTTACTTTTAGCCTGGCTTTGTACCTGCATCCAGGTATCATCATATCCATCAGGTTGGAATATGGCTAATTCGACTTTGCTTTTGTCCCTATCGGTAAGTTGAAGGACTTTATCCTTAGGGGCTATTTTTGGGTAATGCTTTAGTAGTTTTCTGGATACACATACATATTGATATCCTTTTTGTTTTATAAGTTGCAGGTTTTCTTCTGTAGCAATACCAGCATCGATAACAATAGTTTGCTTGGTTGTTTTAGGGCAATTGCTTGCCAAATCTTCGATCATATCCCCTAGGGTAGCAGTGTCAGGTGTGTTGCCTTGATAAATTCTTGAATGGCGTATAAACCCCTCGGGGTTAATAACCCCTGTAAAGACCACTAAAGGGCAATCATTGCGCTTTTCCTTGCTCCTTCCATATTGAGCTAGTGCACTGTCTTGTTTACGGGTCTCAAAATAGGTGTTGCTGATATCGAAGATCACTAGCTTGTCCTGCAAATTGAATAGTGTTTCAATACGCTTATACAAAAAACGATCGATCTGCTCCCGGTGTTCATAAAGAGTATCAGCAATGCTATAGAGTTGTTTGTGGGTAATCTTGCCATCAATCCCAAAACAATGCTGCAACTCACTGCTGGTTTGCAAGATTTGTGAGGTCTTATACTCAGAACTTGAGAAAATAGCACGCCCAGCAATACTTAGCAAAGCTTTACTACTTTGCTTTTCACTCATCCCCAAGGAGGTAAAACACTGCTCTAACCCAAGACGCTCTAATACTTGCTTGCACAAATGTTCTGCCCCAAAAGTAGTGACATCATTGAGCTCTAATCCTTTAATGTCAATATTGTGGTATTCTGCCTTAGTAGGTGAAGGGGGAATAGAAGTAACGGGGTGGTTATCTACCCCGTATTTTATTAGGTATTTCTCATAATAGGATTCGGCTAATGCTATCAAAGTTGCCGAAGCACCTTGTGAAAAAAGATCAGGTTGACCAAAAATCTTTGATTTTAAAAGCGATAAAACAATTTTCCGGTTGACCTTATCCTCTAATAAAGGATCAGAACCCAGATAAAGGATGTTGCGCTGCTTTACTTTACCCTCAATGCGAGAGGTCTGTGCAAGAGTATACTGGTAAAACACCTTACTGTCCTTGCTACGTTGTTTTTTTACTTGTCTGATAAACATGCAGGCAATGTAGGAAATAAAATCGAATAACACAAATACCGTACTACACTACAAATCAAATCCAAAAATATTAAATAATTGATAGTCAGCAATATAACAAATATAAAGATCAAAAAGAACAGCAAAAAAAACTATGTTTTCATCCAGAATGACCAAGTTGGGTTAAACCCTATCAGTAAATAGTATGCATGGCACACAAAAAAAATCCCCTTTACTTTGGATGAAAAGTAAAGAGGATACTATGTGTATTAAACTATTCGTTGTTTGGTGGTAAATCTTAACTATGGAAATCGTTCAATTTCTTTCCTCTTCTTTTTTTAACTTGCTTAGAACTTATTATAATCCACTTATATAATCTCCATAAAGGTCTTTAAATCTAAA
>JBCDAX010000103.1:0-2415 GCA_039184805.1 Bacteroidota bacterium
ATGAAGAAAGCAGAGCTTATTGAAGCTTTGAGCAAATAAAAAGTAAGAACTAAAAAAGAAACATCATGGCACATAAAAAAGGTGTAGGTAGTTCAAAAAACGGTAGAGAATCAGAATCGAAACGCTTAGGGGTTAAGATTTTTGGTGGTCAAGCTGCTGTTGCTGGCAATATTATTGTTAGACAGAGAGGTACCAAACACAATCCAGGAGATAATGTTTATGCTGGTAAAGACCATACCTTACATGCCAAAATAGATGGTATTGTTCGATTTGACAAGAAAGCAGGAGGGAAATCTTTTGTTTCCGTTGATCCTTTCGAAGCATAAAGAATAATTACGTAAAAAAAGCCCGCTTATTTAGCGGGCTTTTTTTGCTCTTATTTTAAGATGTCTTTGATGATTTTTAGATGATGCCCTGTATGTATTTTTAAAAATCGTTTTGTTTGCCCCTTGTTTATTACATCAAAATTTGGATGTTCAAAATGGGCATCTTCTGACAAGTCTTCAATCATTTTAAGGTTTGCCTTGACCTCCTCCAACTGGGAATATAGGTCTTCAGTTACTATTTCTTCAGGAGGTCGAACTGCTCTTGGCGCCTTTGCAACACCTCTAGGAAAATCGCCCCAAGCAAAAATGAAGATTCTTGCAAAATTGAAATTTGATTTAAATTCCTTAGGATTCGACTTTTCCAATGTATTACAAATCCGATTAATCGTCTTTAAGGAATGATCAAGGTGCCATGCCACATCTGCCTTTGAAACTTTTGGATTGTATGCATCCCTTTGAACAATGTAAGACTCAAGAAGTGCTACCTGATCATCCATAAAAGTGGTGCTGTTTTCTGTATTCCGTTCCAAAGCTATTCCTAATAGTACAAGAATTAAAGCTAATAAAATAATGACTATTCTTTTCATGCTATTGCTTTTTGATGTTTTGTCATACCACCCATTACCATTTTCATGATGCGTATTTTTCCCCATCGTGGGACTGTTCGTAGTCCAAAAATCAAAATCTGGGTAAGCCTACCTGGGAATACCGTGGATTTTTTCCCAAGGGATTTTAATATGGGCAAGGCTACGTCTTCAGGGGTAAGGGCACTTGTCATCTGCATATCTGCTATTTTTCCGAATCCACTTGCCACCGGACCGGGAGCAGCGGCTAGAACGTCCACTTGGTGAGGCTTCAATTCATGATGTAAACCTTCTCCTAGGGATTGCACATATGCTTTAGTAGCTGCATAATGGCTAGCCTTGGGTACCCCTTGAAAACCTACTATAGAACTCATTAATATGATTCCACCACCACCTTTTTGGGCAAATACTCTTGAAAAGTGATGGGTAAGCATCATCAAGGCCAGATTATTTACCTGTAGCATTTTGATTTCCTCGTCTAAGTCACTATCAATGAAATCCCCAGAAGTACCAAAACCAGCCGAGGCTATAAAAAGACCTATCGGCAAATCCCCAAGGCTCTCTATAAGTCCGACAACGCTGGATGTTGATGAGATATCGGAAATGATGACATCGGTTGCAACACTCCAAGTATCCTCCAGCCCTGAACTTAACTCGGCTAACGCCGTGGCGTTTCTTCCATGCAATACCAAATTGAAACCTGCTTCAGCCAGACGCTTAGACAATGCCATACCAATTCCCGAAGATGCTCCCGTGACCAAAGCCCAGGAACCATACTTGTTCAATAACTTTTGTTTTAGATGATTTGAAAAACCCATTCTTATTATATTTTAGAATTGAAATTTATATCCAAAATCAGGGAAGAAACCTACCTGATCTACCTGGTTTACCTGATTCGTCAATCGATTATAGCGTTGAACAAATACGTTGTCACGGTTCGTAACATTCTGCAGGTCTAGATAGAATTGATGTGAACGCTTTTTGCCTCTGCTGTTCAGTTTTATGCCAAATTTGACATCCCATCTGAAATAGTCATCATATTGCTCACTAAAAGCCAAATCCTCTTGTAGCACCTCAAATCCGGCTTGCTGGGATGCCTCTAAATCTATAGGAGTAAAGTATCTGCCTCCTGCAAAGGCTGCTCTTGTGTCAAAAAAAAGTTTGGTCCTTCCGGAACTACCGATAGTAAATTCCCTTCCCGTGAGAAAGTTTAAAACATAACCATTGTTAAAGGGACTATTCCTTTCCACACGATCGCTACCTTCATATTTACTCTCAAAGATGGAAGCCGTAAACAAGCCATAATATCCTTTGCTAAAAAACTTTTCCAAGGTCAGTTCGATGCCTTGATTAAAGCCAGTCCCTTCGTTGACAAGGGAAACACGGTCATTGTCGAATTCGAAATCTGAACCCTCGGTCAATGAAGAGTAACTTGATGGAAAAGCTTCTACCGCAGCATTTGAGATATCTTGGTAGTAAACTTCCAGTTTTCCGCGCCAGCTAGG
>JBCDAX010000104.1:0-2405 GCA_039184805.1 Bacteroidota bacterium
ATTGACAAAACAAGAACCAAGGATTTTAGGCTGACACAGGAATCCAGAAGGTCACCTGAGCTCGTATCTATTGAAAAAGAGGATGAGAATGAAGAGTTGGAGCAACTATATATGAGGCAAGTAATCAACCAACTACCACCTAATCAGAAGGATTTAATAGATTTAGCTTATTTTCAGGGTTTTACCCAAAGAGAAATAGCAGAAAATTTAAGAATGCCTCTAGGTACTGTTAAAACCCGGATAAGATCAGCTTTGGCGCATTTGAGGTCTATTATTTAAGGTGGATATACGGGAATATATAGCATCAGGAATCTTAGAGTCCTATCTTATGGGAGAATTGGACGAGCAAGAAATGATTGAGGTGGACCGAATGGTCGAGAGCCATCCGGAAATACAGGAAGAACTTGGCAAGCTGAGAACGTCAATTAACCAATATGCTGAAGCTTCAGGTAGCCAACCAGATAAAAGTTTACTTCATGAGGTTTTTAAGGAGCTTGAAGCCCCGGAACCCATTGAGAAGATACCTCTCATCACCATGCACCAAAAGAAACCCTTTTGGGCAATAGCTGCATCTTTTTTTTTATTGGTCAGTATTGGATTCAACATTTATTTCGCTTCTGAACTTCGACAAAGTAGAAATGAAGTAAAACAGCTGGCGGCCGAAAAAAATGTAATAGCGGAGCAGGTTGAAACCGCATCTCAAAAACTTGAATATGCGAATTTGAGAATTGCGCATTTCTTAAATGAAGATAACATTCATGTGAGAATGGATGGCCTCCCGTTATCGCCTGAATCTTATGCTAATGTATTTTGGAATAAAAATTCAAACGCCGTATTTATAAGTGTAGATAACCTTCCCGAGCCTCCCCACGGGCATCAATACCAGCTCTGGGCAATTAAAGCCAATCAACCACCTATTGATGCGGGGATATTTGACCATAACAATTTGGTACAGGAGTTGAAAGTTATCAAAGGCGATGTTATGGCTTTTGCTGTCACCCTTGAGAAGGAAGGTGGAACCCCCAGGGCCACAGTGGAAAAAACCTATGTGAAGGGTTTTCTCAAAAAAAGTTAGGGTCAAAAAATCCAAAGAACCTGTTCAGGTCGTAGTTAGAGTGTATCAAAAGATTAAACATTCTAATTATGAAAACTCAAAAGTTAAAAGTGTTTGTATTTGGTGTTATGGCCATGGTTTTAGCCATGGGATCTACCGTAAAGTCACAATCTAAAGACATCGTTGATCTGGCGGTTGGAAATGATGGCCTTAAAACCTTGGTGGCTGCAGTAAAAGCCGGAGGGCTTGTTGATGTGCTGAAAAGTGATGGCCCTTTCACCGTTTTTGCCCCAACCGATGAAGCCTTTGCTGCTTTGCCGGAAGGAACCCTGGAGTCACTACTAAAGCCCGAAAACAAGGATCAGTTAGTGGCCATCTTAAAGTATCATGTAGTATCGGGTAAAATAATGTCAACCGATCTTTCTAATGGTCAAAAGGCAGCTACCGTACAAGGTGAAAAGATAAAGGTTGCCATCAAAAGCGGAGGTGTTAAGATTGAAAATGCCAACGTCGTAGCCGCCGATGTTAAGGCCAAAAATGGCGTGGTACATGTAATCGATGCAGTTATATTACCGCCCTCAATGAGATAAAGTGGGTTGTTGTTTTCGGTTGAGAGGCTGCCTTTTGGTGGCCTCTTTTACTTATAGTAGAAGTTTCCTCCCTTCATGACTCGCCTCGAAACCTAGTGATTTATAGAACTTCAGAGCCTCCGGCCATTTCATATCCGTGGTCAGTTGTACTAAGTGCGCACCTTTTTCCTTTGCTCTTTCAATAGCCCGGTTAAACGATTTCTTTGAGCCGTCAAGCACTTCCAGCTGATAACCATTGGCTTAAAATCGAGAGTTTGGGATAGGAGAGGAGACATCAACAATAACAACATGTGGATGGCGAAGCAGCAATTTCCGTAGCCGGAGACTCCGCTTTTAACGTATTTTTAGATTTGTTTCAGGCCATTTAGGTTCGTCATTGATGCCTCACCTTGATCTTTCTTCTGCCGAAGGAAAACGGCCTTAAATTGGCTGAATTTGGATCATTTTATTTAAAAGCGGATTCTGTGAAAACGATTCGCTTTATTTTCGCGGAGTTTCGAAGTCCCGCTTAATTTTACTAAGTCATTCGGTTTGCTTTGGCCCTTTTGATTAGTTTGAAAGCCCAGTCATAATGACTTGACGTAGCTGAAATTAAATATGATCCGAGTGAGGTTGTTCCTGTCCACTTGTATCGTTTCTTTTCAAATAATTCATCATTTGTGTGTTTGATGATAATTTTACGAAGTTGACTGTAGCTTTCCTTGATGCTTTTTTTGGCTTTCTCTAAGGAGGTATTCCCGTAATAGTCCCAAATCCATTTA
>JBCDAX010000105.1:0-2353 GCA_039184805.1 Bacteroidota bacterium
CAACAAAAAACCCAGACCTATGACAGAATTTGGCGGACAACCCAACAGAATAGAAAAGAACACCAAGATAAAAGGTAATATCACTTCCGAAGCTGATTTTAGAATTGATGGCAAATTGGAAGGGAATGTGAAGACTTCAGGTAAAGTAGTGATTGGTAAAGATGGCTATATCAATGGAAAAGTAGAATGCGTTAATGCTGATATTGAAGGGAAATTCAATGGTGAACTCCATGTGAGTGACTTACTATCCTTAAAAGCTTCAGCTACAATTGAAGGGAATGTGAGTGTTTCCAAACTGGCCGTGGAACCAGGAGCTACCTTCAATGCATCATGTACTATGGGTAAAGGAGCTATAACTTCAACCCCTGCCTCTACTTCGACCGCTACTGCAAGCAAGCTTCAGTCTACTAAGGCGAATGAACCAGCAAAAGTCTCCTAAAAAAGACGATAAAGATTATTTAAGAAAAGGGGCCAGGCTTTCCGGCATGGCCCTTCAAATGGGGTTGACTATCTACTTAGGGAATCTATTAGGGAAATGGATAGATTCCAAATACACTACCAATTTCGCAGAAACTTTGTTTACTTTGCTTGCCATAGCATTGGCGATGTATGCTATGATTAGACAAGTAACGCAACTCAACAAATAGTCACTTGAAAAGAGGTTTCGTATTTGGTTTTGGCATTGTTTTATGCTTTGCATTAGCCTTTTTTTTGAATCATACCTTAGTGTCTGAAGAGCAGATTCCAAATATTGCATTAAAAGAACATTATGTATTCCATTTAGTATTTTCCATAGCTGTTTGCGCACTTTTTATGGGATTAAATCAGCATAAAAAATGGAAAGACCAATTGGGATTTATTTATTTGGGCACCTTTTTTCTAAAATTGGTCATCTTCGCGTTTGTTTTTAGAGAATTGGTTCAACCCTCCAAAAACCTTGAAAATATTGAGGTTTTCCTTGTATTGATTCCGTTATTTTTAGGGTTGGCATTAGAGGTTTTTGTTATTTCACAACTACTGAATAAAACCAAGAGGAAATAATTAAAAAATAAGGTGGAAAATCTTATATAACTAATTACCTTTGCGCAGATTTTTAAGGAGGGGTAATTAGCAAAAAATGATAAAGATTTTACGTAAGCCAAACCTAGTTCTGACAACCTTATTTATTTTGTTGCTTAATGCATCTTTATTTGCCAAGAGTAATGATGGGCACGAAGGAGCAGTAGACACTAAAGATGAGGTTGGTGATTATATTCTTCACCACATTAAGGATGCACACGATTTTCATCTTTTTTCATACACACACAGCAGTGGAGAGCGAAAACATGTTGGTTTCCCACTTCCGGTAATCGTTTGGTCTAGCAAAGGATTGACCACCTTTATGTCCTCCAAATTTCATCACGATGACTCTGGACATCACATTGTTCAGGCTAACGGAACACGTTTTGTAAAATTGCATAGTAAGATATATGAGTTGGAAGAAGGTGCTGAAGTCATTTCTTTTGATGAAACGCATCACCCAACCAACGCACATAAGGTATTGGATTTTTCAATTACCAAAAGTGTTTTCGGAATCTTGTTGGTCGGACTTTTAATGTTCATCTGGTTTGCTGGATTGGCAAGACAATACAAAAAGAAACAAATTCCGACTGGTTTTGGAAGAGTTTTGGAACCTCTTGTATTATATGTAAGAGATGAAATTGCAAGACCTAACATTGGAGAGAAAAGATATCGTGAATTCACAGGGTATCTATTGACCGTGTTCTTCTTTATCTGGATTCTGAATTTATTGGGATTAACTCCTTTAGGATTTAATGTTACAGGTCAATTGGCTGTAACAGCGGCGTTGGCCATTTTCACCTTGATTATTTACACCTTTAAGGGTAATAAAGGATATTGGGGTCACATGTTATGGATGCCTGGTGTACCATATTTGATTCGTCCAGTTCTTGCCATTATTGAGGTGGCAGGGGCATTTTTAATTAAACCATTCTCATTATTGGTTCGTTTGTTTGCGAACATTTCCGCAGGACATATTGTGGTAATGAGTTTGATTGCCATTATGGTTACTATGAAATCTGAAATGGGAGCGGTAGGCGCAACAAGCCTGTCTTTTGTGCTTTCATTCTTTATAACATTGATTGAAGTTTTGGTTGCGTTCTTGCAGGCATACATATTTACTATGCTATCTGCACTGTTCATTGGAATGGCTGTGGAAGAACATGACCATCATTAACGAGAATTTTATTTTGTTTAACTAGAAATAGATTATTATGACAGTTCCAAATTTAGTAGGTGCAGGCCTTATTGTAATCGGTGCAGGTATCGGATTGGGTAAAATTGGTGGTAGTGC
>JBCDAX010000106.1:0-2325 GCA_039184805.1 Bacteroidota bacterium
AGCTACAGCGAGGTGGAGGAAGTAACAATAAAGAACTCAATGCTTTCTTTCATGACACCCTAGAGGGCTATTCACCTAGTAAAAGTGCCTACACCAAAGCACGCAAGAAGGTTTTTGCTTCATGTTATGATGAACTCAATAAACAGGTCCATGAACTAATTAATGATACTGCTACCTGGAAAGGTCACAAGGTGAAAGCAATTGATGGTTCGACGGTTCAGTTGCCCAAATCTGAGGAGTGTAAAGATCAATATGGTAGTTATTCAACCGGGAAGGACACTAAGGATATTTGTTTGGCCAGGATCTCGATAATTACCAATGTATTGACCAAAGTAGTATTGAGCGAGTGTATGACTGAGTACAACAGTTCAGAAAAAGAGCAATTTCATTTACAAGAAGATCACATTGAGAAAAACGACCTTCTCCTCATGGATAGTTATTATGGAAAAGCATCTATTTTATCTGCAATAGGGAGTAGAGAAGCTCATTTCATCCTACCACTAACTGATCAGAGACATTTGGTTAGACGTTTTTTAAAGAATAGATCGAGGAAAGACGAACTCATAGAAATAGTTTTTAAAGATGCGAATACTAAAGAGGTTTACAGGGTAAAAGGACGGTTATTGAAAAAGAAAATCCATGGCAAGAACTGTGCACTTTTTACCTCACTCACAGATGGTCAACGTTATTCGCTCAAAGAC
The DNA here is from genome assembly GCA_039184805.1 of Bacteroidota bacterium. GTDB lineage: Bacteria > Bacteroidota > Bacteroidia > Flavobacteriales > Flavobacteriaceae > Flagellimonas. The sequence goes on from JBCDAX010000106.1 coordinate 702, forward strand.
ATTTTTAGCATTTATGAAAAAAGATGGGGTGTGGAAATTTCCTATTTACATGTCAAAAACAAACTTGAGTTAGCCAATTGGACAGGTACTTCTCTATTGTCCATACAGCAAGATTTCAAAGCCAAAATCCTGCTCTATAATATCACCTGTGCTTTAGCACTTGAATTAAAGCCTAAAAAACGAAAAACAGACAAAAGAAGAAAACCAACTAAGAGAAAAAGGATTATCAATTTTGCAAATGCGATTACTCAGTGTAGATCTGCTATTATCAAACTTTGTAAAAAAATGGAAATCGGAAACATTATCAAACACTTCATTAAAAAAGTCATAGAAAATGTCGAGTACTCTAGGCAGAATCAAAGTAATCCAAGAAATCATTGGGTTGGAAAAAAGTATAATATCAATCAAAAAACTGCTTAAGTCAACGGCATTATCCCCAAACCTGGTAGCCCCTCTCAATTCTCTGATTTAGAGGTAATTAGCCTTGCTTTGACAGCAGAATACATGTCTTTGGACAGTGAAAATTGGCTTTTCAAAAAGATCAAAACAGATTTTTCAGATGACTTTCTTAATTTAATTGAAAGAACCCGTTTCAATCGTAGAAAGCGTCTCCTTTTCCCTGTATTTGAGAAAGTACGTCAGCAACTTGCTAATCAATTTCTTGAGTTTGAAGATTACTTCATCGTTGACTCCATGCCTTTGGAAGTTTGTCGGATCACCAGAGAGAAACGAGCCAAAGTATGCAAAGAGGTTTTTGAGACTGCTCCAGAGAAAGGCTATTGTGCTTCTCAAAATCTCTATTTCTATGGATATAAGTTACAAGGTGTTTGTTCTGCCAACGGAGTGTTTCATTCTATTGAACTTACAAAAGCCAATGTTCATGATGTTACTTTCTTGAAAGAATCAAAACAGCTAATATCCAATTGAACACACCTATGAAAAGTAATCAGAAAAACTTCAAGAAGCAGGATTGGGTCTTCAGGAAAACTAGGAAACGGATTGAAACACTATTTTCCCAGCTCTGCGACCAATTCATGATCCGAAGGAATTACGCCAAGTCTTTCAATGGTTTCAAAACTAGAATCTTGGCTAAGGTCACTACACTAACACTTATCCAGTTCATCAACAAGTTTCACTTTCAAAGACCTATCAATAATCTAAAGGTCGCTTTGTGCTAACTAGCACAACGGGTACTATTATTATAGAGACAAACCCATGTCCTGTTAGGTTTATAATGTTAAGCCAAGTCGTCGAGCGGTTTGACCACGCCGCAACAGGAAGACCGATAGGAATTCAATTTTGGGGATTGGATCAACCTCCTTGAAAGGAAAGGAAAAGCAAAAAATCAATTTAACTGCCAGTGTCATAAGATCTCGTCCAGAACGAGTCTCGCCCAGACCGGGCCTTATCCGGACCGGGTCTCGTCTAGACCGGGTCTCAATAAACAAGTCTACACCAGATCCAGGGCTTTCCCAGCAGCTACCTGTTTGCCGACAAAATACAAAACAAAAATTCCATTATTTACCACTCACCTGAAACATCTCTTCTTTAAAACATACTCGGAATAATATCATGCAGAATGCTTCATTACATCCGATTGGATATGAGAAAAAATCCAATAAAT
>JBCDAX010000107.1:0-2314 GCA_039184805.1 Bacteroidota bacterium
AACAATTAATTTATTTCCATTATGAACAAAACAGAATTAATCGATGCTATGGCAGCTGATGCAGGCATCACAAAAGCAGCAGCTAAAAAAGCATTGGAATCTTTCTTGGGAAATGTTGAAGGATCACTTAAAAAAGGAAACAGAGTTTCTTTGGTAGGTTTTGGTTCTTGGTCTGTTGATCATAGAAAAGCAAGAGATGGTAGAAATCCTCAAACTGGAGCTACTATCAAGATCGCTGCTAAGAACGTAGTGAAATTTAAGGCAGGTGCTGAATTGAGCTCTGCTGTAAACTAATCAGTTTATAACAAAAAATATATGAAGCACCTCTTCCCGAGGTGCTTTTTTGTTTGCCTATGAGAGGTTTTTGTTATTCAAGCAGAATATATTACATTTAAAACAAGAACCGTTAACAATGGATCTCAATAAACCCACCAAAGGAAAGCTACTGGTTGCAGAACCCTCCCTCACGGGCGACGTTTCTTTCAACCGCTCTGTGGTTTTGTTGGCAGAGCACAACCACGAAGGCTCTGTGGGTTTTATCTTGAACAAACCCTTGGATTACAACATTTGTGACCTTATCTCAGAAATTACCATTCCCTTTAAGGTCTTTAATGGTGGGCCCGTGGAACAGGACAATCTTTACTTTATTCACAAAGTACCACATCTTATAGATAACAGCATTGAAATTTCGGATGGTATATTTTGGGGAGGCGATTTTGATAAGACTGTGGAGCTTATCAATAACAAGACCATCTCCGAGAAGGATATCCGTTTCTTCTTGGGATATTCCGGATGGGCCTCTTGTCAGTTAGACGAAGAACTGCATTCCAACTCATGGGTGGTGCTACAAAATGACTATCAAAGTGCTATCCTTGGGAAACCTTCCGGTGCATTCTGGAAGGAAAAGATGGTAGAACTTGGCGGAGATTATTTAATCTGGTCCAACGCTCCCGAGAACCCAACTCTCAACTAGTTGTTTCCAACCTAGCTTTCGCATTCAGTTTGCCCAATAGATTCTTAGCAAGCGTATTGGAATATGTCTTTTTTCTGTATTTGGTGATGGGGATTATCCCGCTTATGCTGTTCGTGATAAAAAATTCGTCGGATTTTTGGAGCTCAAAGGGAGAAATTGAGGTTTCCGATAATTCTAAATCTTGACTAGCCTCAATAACTTCGATGACTTTTTTGCGCACAATACCATTCAAGCAACCATCTGATAATGGCGCTGTTTTAATCGTAGTTCCCTGTACCAAAAAAACATTTCCATTAATCGCTTCGATTACTTGTTTATCCGAATTCAATAAAATACAATTGTCGTACCCATTCTCTTTCGCATAGACCCCAGCCAAAACATTCAATATCTTGTTGGTGGTCTTTAATTGGGAAAGCATATCCTTGTTCACGAAATAGTCTTTGAACAACTCCACTTCATAAGCCCTTTCCTGAAGGATATAAAACGGAGCGTCTAGGGAACTTGCCTCAATCGTATAGGAAATAGTATTGTTTTCCGGAGTGTACAGCCCTCCAGGGTTTCTGGAAACCGTGAGTCTTACCCTGGCAGAACCATTGGCCAAATCATTCTTCTGCACTGTGGCTAAAATCCTTTCTTGAAGATGTTCCAAGGTAAAGTTCATGGGTATTTCCATGCGCAACATTCGCATAGAGGCCATTAGACGGAAGTAATGGTCTTCCCAAAAGAAAATACTTCTATTGATTACCCGAAGGGTCTCAAAGACCCCGTCTCCATATTTGTACCCCCTGTTGGTATGGGTAAAAATGGGCTCGTCTTCAGAAAAAAAATGTCCGTTGTAATTGACCATAAAAAAAGTCCCTATTTAGAAGGGACCAAAGATACGTTACAATTCTATTTTCGCCTATTTGGAGCCCAGTACCTGCTTTAAATCAGAAACTTGGTTCTCCCAAAGCATTTTGGCTTCGTCCACCTCGTCATCTTCAGCAAAATCTGTAATGAAAAGCGAAACATCTTTCGTGATTTCATCCACTATGATGCGCATTTCAAAAAAGCTGTCGTCCTCATTTTCCTCCCAAGAGAATTTTACGAACTCATCGCTCTTTCGTTTTAACATTTTGGCATTTTCCTCTGCCCCGTCCCAAATAAAAGTGAACAGCTCACTTCGGGAATTCACGTTGTCCGCATACCATTCAGATAGGCCAGACGGCGTGGAAATATATTGGTACAGCAACTGGGGGGAAGCCTGTATAACGAACTCAAGTTCGAATTTAATTTTATCACTCATTCTTCTTCTTGGTTTTTCCTTTGAACTCTTGATATAATTGGGTAAGATATAAAAAT
>JBCDAX010000108.1:0-2222 GCA_039184805.1 Bacteroidota bacterium
ACAGGAATATGTCCCTCAAGGAAGCCAATAGGGCACTAACACGCAATGGGTTACAGTGGAATTAATAAGAAGATAAGGAACGGAAGCAACACGTCGACAATGCAGCCATGAAACGAAACATCTGGCGACTTCATGCATCATTACCATGCATCGGGCAGTGGTATCACAGAGTGGCCTACGCCTTCCACAAGCCGAGTCTAAACGTATGTTTGCGGGAGAACAGAAGGAAGTTGTGAGGTTAGAAAACTAGTGAGTGTCGAGCGCGAGTGTCAAGAATGTGTGTAAGAAGCTTCTCCACTGCCACACAGGTGCGCCGATTAGCAACTTGTACAGCATTAGACAGCATAGCTATCGGATTCAAATCGGGAAAACAAAAACTTTGAAACGAAATCACAATTATTTTTTCACGACTTGTCCTCAGTGAATATTGACCTGCCGAAGTTAACTTTTATCTTTTAATTCATTCAGCATGTCTCAAATCTCAATAAAATAAAAGTGCATTATGAGTTACCTACTGCCCTTTTCAGCCTTCCAATTTATTCCTGCCTGGGACTTGGTTTTAAATTCAAATTTGGAGATTTCTGTGTTCCGTATTTTCAAATTGATTTCTCCTTTGATATAGTCCGTTTAAAAAAATTGCACAAAATTTGTCAACCGACTTTGAGCTGCTCTCACGGCTCTCGTTTTCAACGCATCACTAAATGCTTTATACCATTCGATAGCTAAGATTCTGAAGCTTAATTTGCTATGTCACTCTTGTCTATCAATGGTCAGTTGGAGTCAGTATGTCGAAGAAAAGAAAAGTGCAACTTTTTTCAAGTTCAATTTTCGGTTAGAATCCTTCAGAGCATAATGAATTTCATTCCATGTTAGAGCATTTTTTCTAAGCTTTCATTTGACACATTGTTTGCTGAAATCGGCGACCTGTGTGTTTGTTGTAAATCATTTCACAATTCGCAAGAAGCCAGCAAAGGCTATGGAATCCGCCACGATTTCGGCACCGACGAGAAATCCGCCCATGGCCGTATTTAGTTTCCTATATACACTGTATCTTCCTATTTAGTTTCCCGTTAGCCCCCCCTCCCCTATCTTGAAGGGTGTGAAGTTTTTTTCTATTTAATGCACAACCATACTGGTAAATATATTTTTCCGAATTTTTCATTTTTTTCTGAAAATTTTCAACATGAAAAAATGGTGAATATTTTTCATGAAAAATGCCAACACTAACATGCAATGAAAATCCATATTCTACAGGCCCAGGCCTATAGGCAATTGTCGCAATGTCGCAATGTATGTCGCAATTATTTGCCGTTATTTTTTAAATCAGTGGTTTCTTAACTTTTTAGGTGCGAACCATTTACTGGTATAGTGACACTTCGCGACCCAACCCAATCTTTTACTGAAGCCCTATCCATCGAAGATACAGTATCGTGAATGGTTTCAAACGAATTGCCAGAAGAAAATAAGTGCTTATTTTTAAGACATTATAATTTTAATAATTAAGACAAAATAATAAGACATTATTTTTTGAGACTTATAAACAAACAGCACAAAATCAAATATCAACCAAGTACAAATGCACTGATCAACAAGTCTTTGTAATTTACTTATAGCACAAAATAAATGTTTTAAGCACACATGATTAAAATTCCCGTAGCATGCATATTTTTGTCATAAAAGATTCACAGGGTGTCGAACGACCTGCAAAACCTGCAAAAGTCAAGTCATGCGTCCGGGTGAGTTGTTGACGCGTTCTCGATCTGCGATAGTACACTTCATCACGAAGAGAACACCGGAAGAAAAAGTTTCTTGGAGTAAAGGAATCACTCGATTTGATAGAATGTCACAATATTGCACTGCTTTCATGGTTTCAAACAGCATTTAAAATCTAAGGACACCTGAAGCACTAAACATGTACCAAATTGTCACCGACTCTCGATTTTGGAATTTTTGCATCTTGACTTGAGGATTCTCTTGTGACCAATAGTGAAGGTTGTGTCGATTCACGAGACCATTCACAGGGAACACAGCTTCATCAGAAAACACGAGTCAATGATGAAAACTTTGTTCATGTTCCTGTGCACAGACGTAATGACAGAATTCTACGCGTCTGTCATAATCTTCTGAGAGTTCCTTAACTAGTGAAAACTTGTAAGGATGAAATTGATGTTCCTGTAGGCACCTGACGATACTTGACTGAGGATTACCAGTTTCTCATGGGC
>JBCDAX010000109.1:0-2187 GCA_039184805.1 Bacteroidota bacterium
AGAAAACCTTCAGAATTTCCTCTAAACCTGCCGGGAATATCGTTTTTTCGTAATATATCATAGACTATCGAATGGAACTGGTGTTTTTATACCATAATTGAAGTGGAATGGCACGAGTTCTCATTTCCAGATAAAAGTTTAAGGTTTGAAGCTGTATTTGTTGAATTTTTGGCATATATGTTGAAATTTAAGGCCAAATTAGAGATTATTGTGGGACCTATAACTCGTTTTGTGTACTTTTCATTCCTTAGATTTCTTGGTGCTGTGCACACCATACATTTGGCTTTTTATAGAATTTTTTTGAAAAGGTTCAGGGCAAAATCCTGAAGTTGACAGCGCTACGAACTTTGATAATGTATTTATCGTGGCCATATTTCGTGATTTACTTTTAAATACTCCGTGTGATTGTTTTTTAGCCTTCAATGTATATCAAAAACTTGGGGGTGATACAGTCTCCCCATTTAGGGAGAAATAGTACACCCGACAACGGTTTTTTGATCTAACAGGTGTAGAAAACTGTTAAATTTATTCCAAATTTTAAAAAATCAAAATAAATAGCTTCGGTAAACAGATGGTCCTGAAAATGAGTTTGGATACGTTTCTAGCATCCATGATTCTGGTCAAAAGGAAAAAATCTAAAAAAGGCAAAAGTAAAAAAAAAAAATTTTCTTAATTTTGTTGACAATTTTTTCCTCCAGTAAATGAACGAATTGTGGGAGAAATTCAACAGTGATTGAGAAAAAAACACGTTTACCACCGCTTTTTCCGATGCCTTCCTACGTATCCTATCTACCAATATTCCGGAGGCGGGGTCGCAGAGCTCCAGCAATGGGATGTTCAAAGTTTGCGACGTTTTTCCCTTCACCACAATGGACGGCGTTAGGTGTATATAAACACCTCAATTTGGAGCGAAGCTGGCAGTAAACTATTAAAGTTAATGCTCGCTATTTTGTATCAGCATCCCAAAAGGCTTTTTTGTGTTACTTTAGTATTAGAAACCTGGTCTAACTAGATATATGTAAGAAACAGACTAAGAAATGAGGGTTTTTAGTGTTGAATCCTATGCTTTGTGACATTTGAAGGTAAGAACCGCCCTAATTTGGAATGTAAGTTACATAGAGTCTGGTGATTTCAGTTTGTTATGGCCTGGTGATTTATTGCCTCCAAACACATGGTTCGCAGTGTTAATATGCACCGTATACTGCAGTTGCACTATGCAGTGCTTTTCAGCATGTAGCACAATCAGCTGTCGGAGACGCAGATGCTGGAGGCGCAGCTACTGAAGTTAAGAAGGAGCTAGGTACAGTACAGGAGGTGAAATATGCATTTAACATGAGTATGGCATGCATCGAAGACTGACCTATCGACAAGTGAAAACAAATTCTTCAGTAAACGCAGAAAATACTTTGACAAGAACTCGGCAGTGGCTGCATTTCTAATAAACAGTTGCAATGCTTCCGGCTTGGTCTTTTAGAGCTCAAGGATTGTTGATCTTATTGAGCTGGCAAGAGATTAAAATCATTCGGTTTGCAATTACTGTGCCGTACATGGTAAAACTAGACAGTACGTTACAGAAGTTACAAAACGAATGGGCCAACGCGAGACAACTTCATAAGCCTTTACCACTGCAATTGGCCCTGTGTTTCAAAGGCTCCTCTGGAACTTACTCTTGCCGGACATGATCCCATGGGAAGAAAGTCTTCATAAACATGTTGGCAGGCATTTTAGCGTGAGCTCCGGTCCTAGCTCAGCTTTCTTACTGATGACAGACCGCAATACAATACTTTTAATAATAGAAGCATGGTCTACAAGTTTACCCAGTTAAGAAATATTGCTTCAAGCGTGCCCAGAAACTTATTTTGCTCTGTACTGCCGCGAAAAGAACAGGAGCACGTTGAATTTTGGTGTGCAGCCTAGGCATGTGCTACAGTGCACTGGACTTGTATTTCATACACAATTACAACCAGACTTGAAGATTAGTCCATTAGTAATCACCACCACGCGAATGTCCGAGCAAGTAGAAACAACACTCTGAACAAACCGAGATGGCAGTTACAGAACAGACTTTTGGGTGGTTGCTGACGACTTGCTGAGCTTCTAACATTGCAAAAGGGCAAAACATTTATTCTTCCCACGGCCATTGTGGGAGGCCAGGAACTTGATCCGCGTTCAATCTGGGCTCCCTCG
>JBCDAX010000110.1:0-2087 GCA_039184805.1 Bacteroidota bacterium
CCCTTTGAGAACTTTTCCGGATGTTTGTCATTTTTATTTTTTTAAAAATTTTATAACTTTGTAAATGTTGCTGAAGTTTCAACAATTCCTTCACTAATGAATTTTTCATGAAAAGCCGAGCGTGATAGTACATACCATAAACCTAGCGCTGCATCTCAGAATTTATTAAAATTGTGGGACTTTTGGAGTTTGTTGAAAATTTCTCCTAGGGCTGGCGTCGATAGTTGAAAATCGTTGACGAACACGAGTGAAAATTTAACGAGTACACCAACGAAACGTTCATTCAATGACCATTTTCACCATTTTCAAACATGACGACTTGATCACGAAGACGTTTCACAACGTTAGCACTGTTCCATTGGTCGCTGTCAATGTCGGGCAAGTCCACACAGAGCAGTCGATTCACGCTCATCAACCGCGCGATTCTCTGAGAATAGAATAACTGGTGGCTCTCCTGTGCAATGATTTGTAGGATTTGGTTGTGCTCCGTGACCGAGTGACACAGCACTTCGTTCGCGCACTGCAGCTGGTTTCTTCTCCTTAAATGATATGTAAACGGCGCTTCATTGTATTAGTCTCTTGCTGCAGATTTTCAATCGTTCCATTCATCCCCGATATTCGTTGGCGCAGAGCACGGTAATCGGCCCGTAAAAGTTCTTTCCATACATACCCACTCCGAAAGCTTGTATAGCGGACTAAATGAATTGCTTATTGAGGAATTATCATTAGAAATTAATGCTGAAGATATAGGTGGAACGAATTCCGTCTTCACGTTTCTTCAGACATCGTGGGTATATTTGCCGAGAAAGTCTGTTTTGTAGACTAATCTTTTACCTTTAAGGTGTTCTATTGATAAACCCTAAAGCAACCGTGGGATTTTAGGCTGTCCAATAAAATTATTACAAGTTTTCCGTAGGTTTTGGGTTTTGATCATGGGTAACAACGCCCTAATAGAACGTGTTTGAATTTTTATCTCAAAATTGATTACTGTAAGCATTAACTTGTTACAGTTATATGCATGACAGGATAATTATAAGATCCAAGAAGGATTTTTTTAAAAATTTAAAAATATTGCTTAACCCATCTTCGTAGTTCTAAATACCATGGCGATTTGATCAGGGAATTTCATGTATACATTAACAATAAAAGCTCGATTTGATCTTCATCACTATCTACCCAACCTGCGTCAAATTTCATCTATCATTTTACATCAACTTAATAAAAAGAATTTCAACATTTTCCAAATTGATTCATCAAAATGGTCAGAAACAGAAGAGTTCGTGACGAAGCTCAAGAAGAAGCTGGAGAAAATCAAGAATTTGTCGCAGAGGAAGAAGTAGATGAACTTAGCCCTACTTCGAAAAGAATCATCAATGCTGCCCTTCATATCGGCACACAAATGGCCGGAAGCAAACGTAAAAGGTTGGAATGGGAAGAAGAAGATGCCGAAACCAAGTGCCAGACCTACGTTTTACTTCAACGTGAAGTGAAACGCTTGAAGGATGCTGTCAAGGACACGAATGAGTCACTCGCAGAGCTCACAAAAGACTTCAATTCAGTTCTACTAGAGAAAGGATGAGAGCGTTTGAGTTATTTATTTTTCCTTTCAACCTCCAACTTTGTCAGGTCAATCAATGGGAGTATCTTAGTGCTTCCGCTTCCTGTTGATTACGGAAACAATGGAGTGCGTGGATGACAAGTAAGACAGTATGGTAACTCTAACAAGAGTAACAAAAAATCATTTTGAATCTAAAAGGTCAATTCGTTCCCCAGATGATGATATTACCAAGAACGAGGGGCCTTTTCTTCAGAAACATTGTGAATGGACATGGTTGTGAGGGAGCGCGTACTAAGCAAGCCAAGTGGTGCAGGCATCGGGATAAGAATGCAGTATATCGTTACAGTCGATGCAAAGCAGAAGGAGGGATAGAATTTATAATAACTGTCCCTTTGAGAACTTTTCCGGATGTTTGTCATTTTTATTTTTTTAAAAATTTTATAACTTTGTAAATGTTGCTGAAGTTTCAACAATTCCTTCACTAATGAATTTTTCATGAAAAGCCGAGCGTGATAGTACATACCATAAA
>JBCDAX010000111.1:0-2078 GCA_039184805.1 Bacteroidota bacterium
CGTTGCAAAAGATAAAGAGAATCTTGTTCACGTTCCTTTGGGGCAGCAAAAGTGAGAAAATCAAGCGAGACACAATAACGAAGAATTTAGCTGAAGGTGGGCTAGGAATGGTAGACCTTGATGCGCATATTGCAGCATTAAAGGCATCCTGGGTAAGAAGACAGATCGTGTCGCAACACCCTTGGGTACGTCTTTTTTCCGATACTATATCCAGGGATCATCTGATATGGGAGAATAACTGCGAGTCACTCTGCAAACGTTCAGCATTAACTGAAAACCTCTTTTGGAAAGAGGTGTTTTTGTCCTGGTCTTCCGTGGCAAAAAAATTCCCAGTATTGGAACAGGAACGCCTTAATCTGTGAATTTGGTACTCTGATGCAACAACAAAATACTGTACAAGTAGAATGGAGAACTGGTATAATAGAGGAATTGTTAGAGTGAATGACCTACTTGACAGGAGTGGAAACCTGCTTTCATTTCGAGATCTGCAGAATATTTACAATATAGGGGGAATTAGTATGGACTACACAACGCTGAAACATTCAATTAAAGCAGAGATTAAGCAAATGTTTGGCAAAGGTGCCAATCCAAAACCAGAAATACACCCAATAATATTGTTCGCACTGTCTAAAGAAAAAGGTGTTCGACATTGGTACCAGTAAATAGTGCAAACACGAGTTCAGTTTCAACAGCAAAAAACCTGGGAAAATTATTGGGCTCGACATTTCACCCACGATTCTTGGCCTGAAACCTACTATGCAGTTAAAAAATGTACAAAGTCAACATACTATGCGGCATTACATTACAAAATTATTACTCGTATAAGTGCCAGCAACGTAGCATTGTATAGATATAAAATAAAAAACGATCCACTTTGTGATAGATGTAGAATGCAATTAGACACCATCGAACATAAGTTCTATAATTGCGTACAAGTACACGATTTTTGGAGATCCGTTGCGCTTGCATTCAGAAACTGGGGCATCCATGTAGAGTTGGATTTGTCTCACGTAATAACGGGAAACACCAAAAATCTCCTTGTGAATCATGGAATAATACTTGCAAAGTCAATGCTTCAGAACAGCGAGATAGTCCCCCATATTGATAGTTTTAAGTCCCGGCTTAAAAAGGATATGGAAATCGAACGATATGCAGCAACGATTGAGGGAAGAGAAAACCTGTTCCGGAAAAAGTGGGGATCATTGGTTGAAAACTTTGCTTAAGCCTGGAGACATATGCTGTTCAGAGTGTGCCAAAGGAATAAGAAATAAGGAGTCATAGGTGTCGCATGTTTGTTTTGTACGTGCCTCTTGTTTTTTGGTTGAGTATTTGAACTTTCAGTTATTCCGATACTGTTTTTGGGATTAGAGTTTCGGCAATGTTTTGATTTTGGTACTTCTAAAGACACGCATGTTTTCCAAAACAAAGAGTGAGGATTTATAGAGAAATGGTCTCCGCTGGAAAATGCAATAGGCAGGGGAATCTTTAAAGCTAGTTGTGACCCTGCGTGATGAAGCTTATGAAGCTTAGGACCGATGGTAGATGTGCACAATTCTACCTGTGAATGAGAAAGAGTTGATGTTTATTGTCCATTGGCCACGTTGCACTTTTCGATGACGAAAAATAAAGTGTAATAAAGCGAGAAAAAAAGCTTGTATACAAGTTGTATGGGCGTTAGATTCCCCTCACAGCTTGTGAAAACAGGCCGCGTTTGTGGGTGGATTGCTTAGTGGATAGCGTCAAAATCTGCTAAGCCAACGATCTCGGGTAAGTCTCGGCGGAGCCTCTAAATAAGTCGATATGATTCCAAAATCACTTCCAGCAGGGTGAAAGTTGGCGTCATCGTATAACCTTGGCATTTGGTGCATCGTTAAACCCCAACAATTATCATTATATCACATATTATTATATCATATATGTTGAGGTAAAAATTCGGCGCATTGCGCACCTCAGGTTAGGTAAAATCCTATAAATGACAAAAATTCACCTGCCATGGTCAAATTATACATTATTCGATTCAGCCTGCTTCGAGGATTCCAATGGTTTAGATTTCTTTGCTCTATCTCTACGAGTTTAGA
>JBCDAX010000112.1:0-2066 GCA_039184805.1 Bacteroidota bacterium
GAACAAATTCTTTCTTGATAGCTGGATTGCCTATCGGCCCCACTCCACTGCCAAATCACCCGATACGTTGGGTGATTTGGCAGTTTCAACTACTTTTGCAAGAATTGAATTTGAAGGAAAAGTACTTTGAACAAATAAACACAATCTATGAAGAACGTAATTCACTATAAGGTATTCAAAGACAAAAAATCCGAAGAAATTATGGTCCATAACATTTTGATAGACACTTGAAAAAAAGCTGCCAACTCTCCCCTATATGATATTTCACGAATGAGGCTTATGTCGGCGTTTTTAAAAACCCGTTTACTCTAAGGGTTTTCAAGGCCATTTTGGGAGTAAAAATTACACCCAACTTTCGGGCTTGAATTTATAGACGTGATTACATCCTTGTGCAAATTAATTGAAACAAAGCTTTAGAATTTGAGAAAACTTTTATATTCCAGTTATTTTAGCTCATATTACATATCAAAACTTTGTGTGTCCACCACGGTTCTTAAGAACCAATGCAACACGTTCTGGCATGGAGTCAACGAGATTTTGACAGTTCGAAAGGATTTTTGGGTCCTTGTACCACACATGTATCACTGCTTGGTGGAGTTTACTTTTGGTGGAACAATCCATATTTCGAAGGCGACTTTTGACTATGGACCACAAATTCTCTATTGGATTTTGGTCCAGAGAGTTGCTGGGTCATTCAAGGACGCTCACACAATTGTCCCGAAAAAAATTTCACAGCATTGGAGTTGTGGCAAGGAGCCAGGTCATGTTGGAAAATGCCGGTGCCACTTGAAAATCTTTTCGACAATTCAGGAATCGCAAGCCGTCTTAAAACTTCGATGTACTGTTTCGAGCGCATCATTCCTTCGACTGGATGCAAAATTCCAACTCCAAAATAACTGAAGCAACCCCAAAACATGGTTTTCTGTGGATGCTTAACAGTTTGTTCAATGTGGCTCTCGCGTAGTTTTTCATTTAATGATCTTCGAACATGCTGACTTCTCTGTCCTTGAACAAACATATGACTTTCGTCGCTAAACAGAACGCATCTCCAATCTTCTTTCGTCCAGTTCTTATACTTCAAGGCCCAGTTGTATCTTTTCCACTTCATCTTTTTCGTCAACAGCTGCTTCTTGATCGGCCGTCGTGCTCTTCGTCCAGCTGCTAAAAGCCGTCGCCTGACAGTTGAGGAACTGATGCGAATTCCTTTGTTCTCCAAATCCCTGTTTAAGGCATCGCTTGTTTTACGTGGATCTTTAACACTTTCCCGCAACAAGTAAGCATCATCCCGTGCAGTTGTCTTTCTTCTCCGTCCGCAACGACCGTTTCTCTTTGTTGCGATGGACCCCGTCTCGTTTTTAAGACGAACAATGCGACTGACTGTCGAGAGACTAACACCGACGATGGAGGCAATTTCTCGGAAGCTTTTCGATGTATGCTCTTTGAGAGTGACAATTTGTGTCCTTTGATGAGAAGAAACATCCATTGAGTCGTGGATCGGCAGCAAAAATGATTTGTTGGTTTAAAGTTGGTTTAAAGTCAATGTTTCTCGCAAATTTTATAAATTTTTGAATTTGACCAAATTTGAATTTTATTACCTTTTCAAGCCCTTGTGACCTTTGTGACCTTTGTGACCTCGAGATAAATATCTATGCCATTGAAAACGGCACGTTACAATTGAAAGCGTGTCTGTATCATTTTTTGAATGAAAGTGCGTTAAATACTGAAATCGGGCGCTGTTTCAATTGATTTGCACAAGGATGTACCTAGCACATGATTTGCACTTTCGCTCAACAACTCCTGCGGGCACAGCTACATGTACCACGAGATGACTACAAAGAATTTCTTGAGTTGGTCATTGTTTATCTCGGAGATACTCCCAAAAACACGAATCTGTTCACTTTCGTTCCCCCGGAGCCTTTCACCGAGCGCTTTCAAGATCTGGATTTTTTAACCAGCACAAGGCGCTTCAATTAATACGCTACAGTTAACCCGTACTCAATGTCGTACAAAGTTCTTCGATAAGTTGACCGACTTCTGCATTTTCTTGGCAGAACATTACCTTCGGC
>JBCDAX010000113.1:0-2040 GCA_039184805.1 Bacteroidota bacterium
CCGATTTAGAAATTCCAATTTTTAAGTCAGTTGGAATAGAGTTCCAGGCTCTTGTTCCTCTGTATGAGAAGAAACCGGGCAGCCATAGCTGATGTGGACCTGCCTAAAGCTAAATTACAAATAAAAAAGGTTGTTATATATAATTACACAAGCATATTAATTATAAACTTTATAGAAGTTCTCTATCTTAGTTACAGTATCTTATTAAACAATCTTATTAAAAGGCATCCCGAATTGTGTTCTCTTTTGACTATGTTTTTAAAACTATACATTTGGAATAATCATCTGAGACTTAGGTAGCCATTGGGTGGAAATTATCCAATGACGTGACATTAAATATAATTTTAGTTAACAATTATTGTGGAGTGGTCTTCAATTCCTTTTCCTGTGCTTTCTTCAAGGGGACAAAATTGCTTTTGTTGCTTGTTTGTGATTTTTAGGGAAAACTGCTAGTTGTCGAAGAACGGGCTAGATGCCTTATGCTCGTTCGAGCTAAGAAATAATTACCTCCTGGGCCTAGCCAGTCCTGAATAATGGCTGCTCTCTTATTAAGAAAAGTTTGAAATGAAATACCTTGGAAAGGTATGTACTAAACCTTGCTACCTGGGCTTCCCTTGTATTATCTGAATTGGGCTCCTCTTCATTTCCATTACACAACCTAGCAACCAATGGTGGATGTTTTTTAAGCAGTAATGGGCGACTTGCACTAAGAAATGAAGTGATCTCTTGGATTGCTAAAAGAATAGGTTGCAATGCACTGGAGCTTGAAATTCTTAATGCAAATCGCCTATTATTTATGATGAATGGCCACCATCCCATTCTGGAGTTGTCCGGGGTCAAAAGCAATACAACTGCAAACCTGCACTTAAGTGATTCACATGTTTAATGGAATTGTTTTTTAGTGTTACAACACAACACAATATATTACATTTAGAGACGTGTCAGGGAGGCCAGAAAAAAACCCCCATATAGGAGGAAATCTGGGGTAGGGCCAAGACACGTTCTCTTTCTCCCCTACCAAAAGAAGAATAACAATGGACGTAAACTTCAAGCGTTTTAGCACTTTGTGAAATAAGTATATCGTTATGAAACAGATATGTTCACAAGTATGAAATCTTGGCGAAATCAGTATTTTCGCCAAACATTTACCGATCTTTTTTTATGTGCGAAAAGATCATATTGGTATATCGCGATGAAACATATGTTCCAGGTACGAAATCTTGGCGAAATCAGTATTTTCGCCAAACATTTACCGATCTTCTTTTTACTTTTTGTTTTTTTATGGACGAAATATTGTTTGAGTAAGCAAGGGAAGGTCGTGCTGTAAAGTTCTTGCAAACGTCAAAGAATCTTCTTTGGGTCTTCTCATGCCATAGTTGGAAAACGATTCCAAGCACATTCGACGACCTCCTAGGCTGACTTAGCATCACGACACAAGCATGAATACCCCAACATCAACGCAATCTTTTTTCATAGCCACATCCTCTTCAACGAAGTTAAATTTCCTATCCTTAATCTGAAGAGAAAATGATTCACTAGGAGTCCTCATCAGTGCTTGAACATCTTTGAAGACAACGCGTGCACGAAAATAATTACGTATATGTCGTTGTATTTGGCTTTGCGTCGTTCTGCTAAAATCAGCCAGGAGAGAGTCACTGAAAAGCAAAAAATAGAAAAGAAAGTTACCTGAAGACTAACACAATACCCACAATTTGAGCATTGACCAACACCCTCCCCCCCTCCCACACACACACACAAAGACACCCACACCATCACCACTTGCACCGCAACTAATCCACCCGAAAGCAAAATCACCCCAAGGAAAAAAAACGAGAAGACAAGACATATATGGTTGAACGTGCGAGAAAACGACAGTGACATTCACCAACAGTGAATGTATATGCACGGCTGCTGGCCCCCAAAACCAAAATTCTGTCAGAAAACAAAGTTCTGTCGGGGGGGGTTGGTAAAACCCAGCGCGTCCTCAGCTAGGCCTGTCGTTTGTGACCAACACCTCACGTCGCAAGCTGGCTATAGTAC
>JBCDAX010000114.1:0-2005 GCA_039184805.1 Bacteroidota bacterium
CTGAATATGAATTATAAAATGAAATTTAACAGATGTATAGTTAAGTCAAGTAATTTTTTATATACCCGCACAGTTTACCCCACATAAAGCTTTGAATGAATTTATTAGAAGACCCTTTCTCTTTTTTCTACAAAAGGGGTCTGCAATTGCCTTGGTGGCGGTCCGTCTGATTTTATCCAGCTTTAAGACATATTACTCAAAAATAAAAATTGCAAACTTTTTTCCATCAGTGTGGAAGGTGTAAAAATATTTTTCATCTTTTAGAGTCACGTGATGTGGTGGCCTCTTTAAGGCCGGTTATTCGTTCACAGGTGTAAGCTTTCAAAAGTTTTCCAAAATCTTTTTTATTTCCGTAGGTTGCAAAGATCCTTCAGGATCAATTGTGGTTTGACGGCCTCGTTTTTCCATTCGAATGTCTCCTTTATTATTCCAGAATAGCTGAATTTTAAGTGGGCGCATGTTTTCACAGGATTGCCGAAACATCTATCGTTGTCCACGTTGGTTATATCCTCAATGAAAAATGGCTCGCCAGCGACTGAATTGTCGGATATGGGTATGTGAAAAAAGCCAACTTTTTCACCAGGCTTTGGAGTTGCTGTGTCTTGCTGCATGAGAAGCGACTCTTTTTCCTTCAGTTTTTCTTCGCGAAGCCTTATTTCATTCTTTTGATACTTTAAAACTTGTTCTGTCCTTTTCAAAACGCGTTCGCGATTCGCGATTTCTCGCCATTCATTTTCAAGATCATTCGTCATTGTTTTCATTTTCTCCTCCAGTTGTTTAACCTTGTTGTCGGCAACCTCTCTCCATTTCTTCTCTCTCGACAGCAAATCTTTTAACTCCGAATTACTTTTTTCAGTGGAAGGGATTTGACGAATGTCTTGTTCCACAATAGCACCCTCACACGAAATTACCATTTCACTGTCTTTCTGCGTGAGATCTTGTAAGAAGGACAATTCCTGTTCCGTAATGGAGCGTATAGCTCTGTCCATTTCATCCTCTTGAGCATTTCTTGGAGAAGGAGTCGTGCTTTCAGGAAAATGTTGAGTTTCCATCCTCGCTTGCATCAAACTTTCATTTCTTTGGATCTTTCGATCCTCCAGATATTTAGATGTTTCCATCTCCGCGAAAAAACGATTTAATTTTTCACGCTCCTTCCTTGCCGAGTAAATTTTTTGCTCCTTCTGTTTTGTTATTCTCGCTTTTCGTTCTTGTACACACTTTTTGTGTCGTTTATTGAACTCAGAAATTTCTTGTTCGGTGGGAATAGGTGGAAGGCAAAAAATTCCTCGATTACACAGGCATAAATAATATGCCCTCAAAATCTGGTGTCTCCCGTCTTTCGCCGCCTTTTTGCGATGTAAAGTTGCCTGAGTTCCAGAGAAAATCCACGAAGGCTTGCAGCTGCAAAACACGTGCTGAAAACAAGCTTTTTGCGGTGTCATTTACAATGTACGTCAAAACGTTAATCAAAATTGTCTTGAAATGATAAAATTAGTGTGCGAATGCAATCCCTTTTATAGGCAACTGAAAAATGAAATGAGGATTTTCAGCCATTCACAAGGCGATTAGAAAAGTATTGATTTTCAGGATGGAATGACGCCAACTCCATCTGAAGGCTTTTTTGTGGCCACTTTTTGGCCAATGAGATAGGATGCAGAAATTCACTGAAGAAAAAGGAAACGAGGATTTTCAACCATTAAGAACTCGGTTAGGAAAGTATTGATTTTCGTGTGTCTCCCTTTTGCCGGTGGGGTATTGCGCCCAGCTCGCAGCGATTCCTCGATGACTCACTTTGCAGCTGTTCCACTATTTTCCCACAGGCGCTGTTCCTCCGCCTGCTGTTTGATTCATGGCCTCTCGCCTGCGCTCCTTGCAGTGAATGCAATGAGGGCACGATATGCTCTCACATTCGATAGCTCGTTAATCACGAAAAAACGCTTTCGCAAAATAACCTGCCTTTTTTCAAGAAACGAACGGTATTTTAGCTGAATTAAAATACACTCCC
>JBCDAX010000115.1:0-1968 GCA_039184805.1 Bacteroidota bacterium
ATTGAGCTTGTACTGTCAGTTAACCCGTCAACAAATTTCCATAAACCTTTAACTTTCAGCACCAACTCCATTTTCTTTGACCATATGTAGTAGTTAGTACCATTAAGAAGCGGAACTCTGAGACGATCGGAATCAGAAAACATTTTACCGTCAATATTCATGATGGGACGTATGATTTTTGATGTTGAAAGTTGATATTTTGGAGACACTAGGGCAACGAAGAATTTAGTTGAGGTAACGTTGAGCTGGGCCCATAACCTGTTAGAACAGGATTTTAATGGGGGAACTGAAATGACTTTGAGCGAATTTTCTGTTGGGTACTTTACTATTGACTGTAGATAAAAAGGTATCGGAGTAAGAACTTCTCAGTGAAAGTCCATTGCCATCGGGTATTTATACCCGTCAATACGACGACTGATGAGAAAAAATCTTACATTGAAGTCATTCGTGAATTTGGTACATTTTGTGCCAAAATTCAAAATATTAAAAATAGAAAAAGGACACTGTGATCCAACCAATCAAAAAGCCATACTTGGAACCATAAGATAAATTTCCATAATTTTTCCGTACTGTAAATCCATGACAGCGGGGATGCAGCCATGCATCATGTGTCATCCTTCAAGGTCGCGCTCGATATTTCCAACACGCCCCCTCGAGCAAAGACATTGAGGCTCCGATATACTGTTAGTTGGTCGTTATGACTAATGGTACCAATGCTCATCGCAGGAGCACAATTGAAAGTCTGGACAACACAAGTGGCATCACAGGCCACACTAAACAATCCAAATCATTTCACAATACTTGAGAACAAAACAATGCTTCATCCATTTGGAAGCAACTAACAATTCCCAAGCACCCCCATCATGCCATTCGACTATTTCCATCTGGTATCAACGTCGCCCCCATGATCCATAACACACTAAAGGCAATAGAGACAAGCCCCTTCTCAGAATCTTGACTGCCTTCATCGCCCCCTGAATTATATTTGTAGTATCTTTTGTAGGCTGCACAATGCGGATTGTGGAAACAGTTGTCCTTTTGATGTCCAGGGCGACCGCAATGTTGACAATTTCCGTGAGGAATAACCAAAAGTGCTGACTCACCACCATTGAAACCATTACTATTACCATCGTCAAGATCATCTCGAATTTCAGCAGCGGCCATGAGAGAAACGGACTCGTCAAAATTCTTTGCAATTTCCCGAATCACCGTTCCTTGAATTTTGTAATGACTTGCAAGTCCTCGGAAGAATGTTCGACAGAGCTCCTTGTCATCGACAGACTCTCCAGCGGCGGCGAACTTGTTCCTTAGATCCATGATGCGGTTGGCGTAAGCTTGAACGCCTTCCTTACCTTCCATTTTCATTTGATACAATTTGGCTTGCAGAGCTTCGATATGCGCCTCAGAGGCCATTGTATGGACCTTTGTTAACATTTTCCATACCTTCGCCGGATCTTTCTCCGATATCACCGGCGATAAAAATGAATCTTCGATCGATAGAAGGATACATGCCGAATCTTGCGATTGTTTCGAATCTCCACTATCATTCACATCGATTGAGCTTGTACTGTCAGTTAACCCGTCAACAAATTTCCATAAACCTTTAACTTTCAGCACCAACTCCATTTTCTTTGACCATATGTAGTAGTTAGTACCATTGAGAAGCGGAACTCTGAGACGATCGGAATCAGAAAACATTTTACCGTCAATACTCATGATGGGACGTATGATTTTTGATGTTGAAAGTTGATGTTTTGGAGACACTAGAGCAACGAAGAATTTAGTTGAGGTAACGTTGAGCTGGGCCCATAACCTGTTAGAACAGGATTTTAGTGGGGGAACTGAAATAACTTTGAGCGAATTTTCTGTTGGGTACTTTACTATTGACTGTAGATAAAAAGGTATCGGAGTAAGAACTTCTCAGTGAAAGTCCATTGCCATCGGGTATTTATACCCGTCAATACGACG
>JBCDAX010000116.1:0-1965 GCA_039184805.1 Bacteroidota bacterium
CCTTATACCACGGTTGGTGATGGAACGGGAAAGCGTTATATTATTGGCGCACATAACTTTGCTTTGCACGTAGGCGTGGCAAATCCTGCTCTTAGAATTAAAAATATTAATTCAATCAAAAATAAAAAAGGGATTATTTATTTCGAAAACTTCCATATCGACTTGTTTGATGGCGTTGATATGGTTGGAAATGATAGTGTTGAGCTTGACAGTAATGAAAGCTACATTACAAAAGTCATGTATTTTAGAGAATTAAAAAAGTGTGAATGTGATGAAAAAAATTAATAATAAATTTGCTGTACTCATGATTTTTTTATGCTTTCAGCACCAAGGAAATACAAAAAACTTTGATTTGCCAGATGGATTTTATATTGAAAAGAAAAGATATATCAAAAAAGAAAATTCTTCTTGTCAAACTAATTTAAAAAAGTTTTCTGACGAAACTGATTGGACATTTGGATGGGGCTTTTGTGGTAAGGAAACAGATAAAGAAAAATTAGAAACCACAGAAGATATCGCAAAGTCACTAAAAGAAATTATAGAAACATTCAATTTAAAAAAGTCATTTGAAAAAGTTGAATATTTTTCTGTTAATTTTTATTGGCGAACTTCTCATTGGCCTTTACATCAAAAAATAAATAGTCTTCCTAACTGGCCCTTTGGACCTTCAAAACATCATTCGGAAGATAAAAGCGACAAGAAAAAACGTTATATAGTTTATGAGCAACGTATACGCGAACTTTTCTTATCAAAAGAGGTGTATGGACCTATTGTTAGTCAGTTAGAGGCTTTTGATTGTAAAGTGACTTTGCCAAAATATTTTGCAGATCCTCTCTATGACATAGAATTTAAACATATGAGTAAATCTAAAATGGTTGAATATAAAATCCTTTCAGAAAATGAAGCAAAACATGATTTTTACCCCTATTTTAAAGGCGCTATAGCCTTTGACGTTGATTGTAAAAAGTAAAGGTTAATACAGGAAAATACTTCATAATTTTACAAAGCGTTTCTGAAAAGGATTTCAGAAACGCTTTCTCTTTTATCGATTGATTCAAACCTATCCGCCACCATTAATGGCTCCACCTCGTCGTATGATTATACCAACCACAGCCAGTTGCAAGCCATACGTGATCGTCAAAGCTATGCGTATGATGCCTTACGCGTGTTTCATTATGATTTAAATGGGCTCTTGATCGTGTCATTTAGCATGTAAAACTCTACCATTTTTTAGCCGATAAAATTAGGCCACCCAGGCGTTCACTAAACACTTACCATAAGCACTGTTTGGAATTGAGAAGTTAGAGAGCAGTGCGATGATCGAATGGGAAAAAGGAATGGAAATTATTCAATTGTATAAAGAGGTTGGGTCAATTCGTAAAGTGGCCGAGCTCACAGGCCATGCACGAGAAACGGTCACGGCTATCGTACAAGGTAGGCACTGTCCTAAAGGTGGAAAGCGCCGTAGAAAGAGTCAGTTAGATCCTTATAAGACGTACATAAAAGAACGCTTTGCTTCGGGTTTATCGGCCCAGCTCATCTTCAATGAACTCAGCAAAACGGACTATGAGGGGAGTTATCATACGGTTCAACGTTTCATCAAATCGTTAAAAGCCGCGTTAAAAAGCCAACAACAACTTACGGTTCGTTTTGAAACCCCGCCGGGCCAGCAGGCGCAAATGGACTGGGGTTACTGCGGTTATTTGGACAATGGGCAAGGTGAACGAAAAAGGCTCTATGTTTTTGTTTGTGTCTTGAGCTATTCACGGATGATTTATGTGCAGTTCACCGACTCGATGAAGTTGGATACGTTAATTGCGTGCCACCAAGCGTGTTTTGACTATTTCGGGGGGATCCCCGAGGAAATCCTCTACGACAACATGAAGCAAGTGCGGCTCGCCCCCAACAAGCTCAATCCTGCCTTTGACGATTTTGCGAACTATTGTGGCTTTACTATCCGTTGCC
>JBCDAX010000117.1:0-1951 GCA_039184805.1 Bacteroidota bacterium
GCCGGAGTGCAACAATTTAAAGACCAGGTACCTGATCAAACCAGTCATAACGTTGGCCTTACGCACCGTATGCCTATCAAAAAAATCCAAAACGCCCTAACCCTGGAGGTTCAAAACCTTTTCAACGCTAAGATATTCGACTTTTTTGGGGTGCAGCGACCTGGCCGGGCTTTTTATTTTAAATCTACCATTCAATTCTAATCTATGAAATCAATAAAAGCTGTGCACTAATAGTATCGTCATTCCTGCGAATGCAGGAACCATTTTAACGAAGAGTATATGAAACAAAAAACTGTGAAATAAAAGAAAATCGAAAGACGCAAGCCTGCTAGGAAGTGCGTCCTCGCACGACGCACTTCCATATAGGCAGGTATGTCCACCCATGCAAAGCCGAGGTGGATGACAATTAAACAATTATCAAACACTAAATAAAAATGAAATTTTTAAAACGAATACAACGAATAAAGAAAAGACAGGTTTGGGGAACCCTACTACTGATCTCGACAATGGCCTTTGGAACGATATCATGTGACGACGATGATTCAGAGGATGGAGTAATGTCGGTTGAGGAGGCCGAAGCCGGGTGGTTGATAGGCTATCGTACGAGAACGCCCCAGGGACTGGTCTGGTATATGGAGGTGAATGAAGAACTCCCTGCTGAAACCGATCAGGCAAGTGCGGTGGAAATAGGTTTCAATGGTAACATTTTCACTTTTGGTAGTGGCGTATGGACCTGGAATGGAGATGCGGCAACTATTACCAAGTGGGAAGTAGATCGCACCACTCTGGAATTTTCCGTGTCCGGTTTATTGAGCCTCGCCTCAGCTGGAATAGCTGGGAATGCGCCCAATGTTTTCTTTTCTGAAACGCAAGCTTTTGTTTCTTTTCTGTCAGAAGGTCTTGTAGTAGAATGGAACCCTTCCACAATGGAAATAATCACTGTACACGAGGTAGATCCTTTACCGGATTTAGGCGCGAGCTTCGGCTTTTATACCGAACAAGTTATATACGCTACTTCTGATGGGAAAATCATGATGCCTATTGTATTTCCTCCGCCGAATAGCACAACAGAGTTTCCAAATCCACCAGGGGCAATGATGGCTGTTTTTGACCCTGTTGCCAGCTCTATTGTATACAATCGTGATAATCGAATGATCGCCAATCATTCAGCACTTCTGCAAGATCCCGTAGATGGCGCTTTTTATATGGTGCCAAATTTTGCCAATTCTTACTGGGAACCCTATTTTGATTTGACAGGGCAAGGCGTTCCATATGGTGTATTAAGAATTAATGCAGACGGTAGCTTTGACCCGGATTTCTTCGTTGACTTAACGGATTTAGTGGATATCACCTTTTTAAGGAGTCAATTTTTCATCTACGATCAAAATTTTGTCTTAAGCTATTTAGATGAAGCTGATTATCAACATCCGGACGCATACAGCGATAGATTTGCCTCCTTTGGTCAAACGCCTGAACTGATCATTGTAGATCTGGTAAATGGAAATGTGACGGATTTTGCAGGATTCAATGGCAGTGGTTTCGAACAGGGCTTTTTCCTGGGCAGTGTTGAAGGTGAAAACTACTTTTCAGGCTTCAATTCGGCAACAGAACAGGGAGGATTACTCATTCAGGATGGAATTAATGCATTGACCACAGTAACGGTCCATAATGGTAACAATGATTTTCAGGCCATTGATAAGCTTTGGTAGAGGAGCTATTGGCAAGCGATCTGAAAGGTTTCGAAAACCTTAACTTGGAACCTTTCAGGTCTTTCGCATTTAAAAGAAGGCAATTAAAATCTCATCGAAGCTGTAACGTTTAAAGATTCCCTTTGGAACCTTTTCATTTTATTTTCAAAAAAATCAACAAGTGAAAAAGAGGCTTAAAAAAATTGTTGGGTTTCTTCATTTGTGGGCAGGTCTTTTGTCAGGTTTAATTATATGCATCAGCA
>JBCDAX010000118.1:0-1947 GCA_039184805.1 Bacteroidota bacterium
GAGTTCCAAACATTTTCGAGCATTATTTTATCATGTTTTCATCATTAAACGATTTTTAAGGTGTTAGGCTAAGGCTAAGGTACAAAATTGCTCAAAATGGACGGAAAATGGTCGGGATTCAAAATTTTAGGCTCAAAATTCAAAAAAAGACGAAAAAAAATCCTTAGCCTAACTATTGCGGCCCGATTTGACCGTTTTTCAGTCCGATTTTGGCCAATACAAGGCCGGAAAAAGGTTGGAATGCTTAGGCTAAGGTTTCAAATGTTCTAAAAATGCTAAAAATATGAGTTCCAAACATTTTCGAGCATGTTTTTTGCCATTTTTCATCATTAAACGATTTTTAAGGTGTTAGGCTAAGGCAAAAGTACAAAATTGTTCAAAATGGACGGAAAATGGTCGGGATGCTTAGGCTAAGGCTTAAAATTGAAAAAAAAGATGAAAAAAATTTAAAGCCTAACGATCGCGACCCGATTTGACCCTTTTCATAGTCAATTTCGACCAAAAAACGACCGAAAATGATCTTTTAGGCTTAGGCTAAGGTGTAAAATTGGAAAAAATAGAATAAAAATCACAGACATATAAAAAAATATACATATACTGCATAGAAAACACATTTTGAACACTTTTGAAATTTCATGTCACCTACCCCCACCCAGATTCACGCTCCCCAAAAATTTTTCATCGACCACTGGGAATTCATCGACCACCCCCAGAAAGGCCAAAAATCGAATTTTTTTCGAAAATTTCGTAAATTTTTTCTGCGGACAGAGCGGACAGTGCCACATGTCCGCAGGCTTGAGTTTTCGCATTACATACACGTTTTCATGGGTTGTGAGGGTGGTGAAAGAATCTGAAAAGAGTCAGCGGACAAGAAGTCTCAGGAAAACCCCTGAAAAACATCTTACCAAAGACTGATGAGTAGGAAAATATTTCTTTCCCCCCGATCCATCGACCGCTTAGCTCTGTGCTAGATCCCGGTATGGGATCTAGTGCGCAATGGGCTGCCAGTATGTGGAAGAGGTTTGGCCTCGACCATTCTTTTTTGCCGCCGCCACCGCCGCCGCCGCCGTCCAAGACCGAGAAGAACCGAGGATGCGTTTTGACGAAGAAAGAAGAAAGAAATCCAAGATTTGGAGGAGAGAACTTCAAGAGAAGATAGCCGAAGAAAGAAACGGTAAGTAAAGGTTTGCCTTTGCTTTACAAAAGAACGAAGAGAGAGACCTCGTTCTATGTCTGACTTTTGGCAGCCACTTAGGCCGCTCAATCGTCGACAGATACCTGGTTGATCCTGCCAGTAGTCATATGCTTGTCTCAAAGATTAAGCCATGCATGTCTAAGCATAAGCCGAATATGGTAAAGCCGCGAATGGCTCATTACAACAGCCATAGTTTATTGGATCTACTAATCCTACTTGGATACCTGTGGTAATTCTAGAGCTAATACACGCACTTAAGCCCTGACCTTACGGGAAGGGCGCATTTATTAGAACAAAACCAATTGGCTTCTGCCATTCATTGGTGACTCTGAATAACTACGCAGATCGCACGGTCTCGCACCGGCGACATATCCTTCAAGTGTCTGCCTTATCAACTGTCGATGGTAGTTTACATGACTACCATGGTTTTAACGGGTAACGGAGAATTAGGGTTCGACTCCGGAGAGGGAGCCTGAGAAACGGCTACCACATCCAAGGAAGGCAGCAGGCGCGCAAATTACCCACTCTCAGCTCGAGGAGGTAGTGACGAAAAATAACGAGACAGTTCTCTATGAGGTCTGTCATCGGAATGGGTACAATCTAAACCCTTTAACGAGGATCAATTGGAGGGCAAGTCTGGTGCCAGCAGCCGCGGTAATTCCAGCTCCAATAGCGTATATTAAAGTTGTTGCGGTTAAAAAGCTCGTAGTTGGATCTGCGGTCATTGACGACGGTCGCCCACTGGGTTGTAC
>JBCDAX010000119.1:0-1932 GCA_039184805.1 Bacteroidota bacterium
CGATTACAGCTTTTGCTGTGAAAAAAAAAACAAGGAAAATACAAGGAAATACAAGGAAGCTTGTTCTCTTTGAGAGTTGCCGGAGAGTCATAGAAAGAGACATCATACCAAACGCGTTTCGATATTTTTGACAATATCATCTTCAGTGGCGAATTCGTGGGGCGACATGGGACTCTTTATGGGAAGGGGGTGATGACAGATCACAAAGAGGCGCGCGTTAAATTGACGCGATAAAACAAGGACACAAACATTAAAAAAGAAAAAGAAATTCGGAGGATTTGTTGTTGTTTATGAGGTGTGTTCCTTCTTTGGTGTGTTTTTTAATGAGAAGGGTTTCTGCGATGCGTGTGAGGTTGGTGCGAGTGATAATTTTGAAGTTGTTCTCAGATGGAGGATGCACATGCAGTGATATTTCTGATATTGGTTGACCCTTAATATGTTCTTTAATTCTTCTTTGCAGTTGTCGGCGGGTTTCTCCGATGTAGCACATTTGACAGTGCTCACATTGAAATTCGTAAATGAGGGAGGATGACTCGCCGGGCTTGATCTTATCTTTGTTGGGGAATATTTGCTGCGTTTTATATGTTGAGAATGCAATTTGGATTCGGGTATTTTTCAGGATTTTATTCACGTTGTGAGTCGTTTTCTTAAGTTCCTTTTCATTTGCTTTCATGAAAGGCAATTTCCAAAAAATCTTTTTCCTTTTATTTTCGGCTCGGGGTGTTTGCATTTGTTCAAACGATTTTTCAATAAACTGATGCGAATAGCCATTAAGAAGGAATATGTTTTTCACTTTTTTTTCGTTTCCTCTTTGTATTTCTAATGTAAATGCGGATATCACAGATATCACATAAGAAAGAAAGGAAGAAAGAAAAAGTAAACAAGCCATGTAAAAAGTCAAGCGCCAATATGAATGTAAGAATTTTTAAAGCGTATAGTGCGAGCAAAGGGAGGTTTCAATTCTGATCGGTCGCGAGTTGTTGGCACACGATTCACGCACAGCGAACGCAGCGGATGATGCATATTCTGTGCTACATTGTTGAAAAGACGCTTACACACGTTTTCTGGCAAAATTCTTAGCGTCCTAACACCACGTTAGCGTTTGTTTTCGAAGGCACTTTCGACCACTTAGTTCTACTGACCCTGGAATCGATGCAGGGCCTGGAACATGGAGCCTCTTCTATGCTTGAAACGAAACTTGAATGAAAAAGAAATTGCTGACGTTGAAATCTATTCAAATGTATATTCTACTCGGTAATCTTATCTTGTATTCACTTGCATAATGGTTGAATTTCTTCATCTTCATCCTTCGTAGTATCGGTATCGTTATCTTCAATATCTATATTATGACATACATTTCCTCCCCAAGTCCAAGAAGCACTGATTAAAAATCAGGATTACCGCTTTCTCAATCGTAACAGTTAACGTTGGCGTCTGTGTCCTTCTGCAACAGCTCCAATAATCGTTGAGCAGTCATACGCCATCATTTGATGTTGACAGTTTGAAGAGCATGAAAATTTTCGAAAAAAGTCGCAACATTAAAATTTTTCGCCACTTTTTTACCTTTCTCGCAAGTTTTTCACCTTTCATCGCAATTTTCTATTTTTCGCAAATTTCCACCTTTTTTCGCAACTTTTTACCTTTTATCGCAACTTTCCATCTAAATGCGCAACTTTTTCATTTTTTATCGCAAATTTTCACATTTATCGCAACTTTCACCTGTAATCGCAATTTTTCACCTGTTTCGCAACGTTTCACCTCATATCGCAACTTTTCAGCTTCATCGCAAACTTTCACATATGATCGCAACTTTTCGCCTTATATCGCAACATTTCATCTTTATCGCAACTTTTTCAATTTTTCTCGCAAATTTTCAATTTTCCGCAACTTTTTACCGGTAATCTCAATTTTTCAACTGTTTCGCAATTTTTA
>JBCDAX010000120.1:0-1918 GCA_039184805.1 Bacteroidota bacterium
CCTTTATAAAGAGATTTGAGCCGAGATAACCTGGGACATAACATACCGAAGGCCGTAAACCGATGGTTATATAACGAAATTGTTTAGCTGTTTTAATTTCCATTGCTTGTAGTGAATACCCTGCTATTCAGTACGTAACGTCGAGAACAGCTCTGCCGTCCAAAGGCAATGAGACGTACGTGCATTTTTGCTACTTTTCAGGAGAGCAGATTTAGTGTTTGGCTCCGTAGTTCCGAGAAATATTGATGGATTGCCGTCAAATTTGTACTGAAGGTGTAACTGGATACCAGAAATTTATTACTGAAATTGTATTTAATTATCCTCATTTTTAATCCCAAAAAAGACGAGAAGGCTTTTTGCCATTGTTTTTTATGAACCTGGGCTAAATAAACCCAAGCTAAACGGACGTGTGGGAAAGAAAGAACAAATCATACAGAAATACTAAGGCAGAAGGACGTATCCGCAGCGTTACGTCCTTCTGCCTTTGAGAACCCAACTGAAAAACACATTGATGTTTTGAGAAATGAGTGCATATTCGCTGTTATGCGATAGTATCACATGTATTGAATAGTTAATTTTGGGCTTTCACTAATGTGTATGTACGGGATATGGCATGTACCTATGTGCCAGGAAAGGTTGCACTTCGACGTCCATGCTGAGCTCACTATTTCAGTGTTCGGGCCAAAAAAGAATAAAATATGTTGTAAGAATACAGTAGTGAGCGTCATGAAAGTAATCCTGAGTTTTTCATGTTTGATTTGAGAGTTTCGAATGTATCCTCACCGCAGCTGTTGGGTACCTTAAGTTGCCAGCTCTGTGGTCTGTGTTTAGGGATGCAATCCACCTTCTAAAAACTCCGCTTCAAAACAAAGTCTAGACTGATTTGCACAGTGTAAGATGTGAGCGGGGCGTAGTAAATGATGCTGACATAGCGTAGCAGAGATGCCATATCGAACAACAGGGATGGAGCTCAATGTCTGAAGACTACTTTTTCTACGGGTTACTATGGTATCCACTTACTGGTCGGAATTGTATATATGCAAGAAGGAAATTGTTGATTGTGATGGTGTATTTCGCAGAACTGCATCATAAAGCATGTTATAAGTTGGTAATTTTTTCATTGGCCTGTCTTCTTGAATCCTGGGCATACAATTGTGGTAAGTTCACCGTTATTATATACATCGGTCCCAGCCCTTCACCAGAACCATTCAATTCGATGTCTTGGTTCACACCATGACCAATAACGTTTATGTCATCTGTTGCTTAATGAAGATTTTGATGAACGCCTGTACCCCAGCATATAACCAGAGAAACCTTCTTCCAGGATTTGATTAGACAGGCCGATAAGTGACTTGTCAAATGTTTTTGATCAATGTAGAAAGTGTTTCCGATCTAAAAACTACCATCTCCAATCGATAGAAGGACGTAAAAATAATTTTTATATTGCTGACCTAAGCATTAATCCAAACCAAAAGGACGTATCTTATGCTTGTACGTCTTTTTGCCTGGTATATATTCGGAAAATGGATGCGTTACTTAAAAGGCAAACAGACTTATAACAGGTTATACGTCCTTTGGCCACATTGAATGGTAACAAATTTGCTGTCTTAGCCATACCAACCACGGCAGAAAAGACGTATCCTGTCAAAAAGACGTACAATTCCGAGCTGTCTTTTTAACTTGGTAGGGATGTCCGATTTCTTTGCTGGCCACGAACGGAACCACCCATTTACGTCCTTTTGTCCGCAATTTTCTACGCATGCGTCCGATTGCCATGGTTTTCCCGAAACATACGTCTGGGGGAAAAATTGTTCCCCCTCTGGTACCCCCATTTTTCGGAAGACGTGTCTATAATTTTCGGAGGAGACGCGTCTCGTCGAGACGATTCGAATGATATAAAAAACCGAATTTCGAAAAA
>JBCDAX010000121.1:0-1864 GCA_039184805.1 Bacteroidota bacterium
ACCAAATGAACCATGTAAGCATGGAAGACACGGATTGAAGTAGAATATATCAAAAATCAATCCTGTTCCATGCACAATATTTTGTTCTAGTGGGGGCGGTCAATGTTGCAACCATATTCCTACTCAGAAAATTACAACTTTGGTCCACTCGAATACCAAACAAAAATTAGGAAACAAATGGCAAAAGACAAATCTAGTCTGGCTTTTTAGCCTTTTACAACCTTCTTGTATCGCTTCCAAATCATAAGTTTATCATTTAATAATATACTGGTGCCTAGTCCAATCATAACAATTATCTTTCCTTCTCCAGGTCCATGACTCCTATCCTATGGCCTCCCAGGTTCTACTAGCATGCTATAATGGCAGGATTCTGGCTAGCTCTCCAACTTTTTACAAACATCTTGTGTGGCTTCAAATTCATTATTTCATCATCTAATAAAACACAGATGCCTAGTCTAGTCCTAACAATGCTGTTTCGTTTTTCAGATCCATAACTCCTATCCCTCAGACTCCGAGGTTTTGATTTAATGCTGCAGTTTTCCAAAACTGATTTGCACTAGGCTGTTGAGTGTAAAATTCATATTGGAAAATAAAGTGGGTGAGTGGATAGTTAAGAAGTTTGATCAAGTAAAAGTTGATCAAAACCCTTATTTAAAGTTTAGGAAGAACTTTTTCATCAAAATTTCCATACAACCATGTGTACTTTTCGCCGGTTCTTATACACCAGAATTATTGAATTGTGCTTAAAAAAGATCTACCGGAAAAGCGAGCGGAAATTTGATTAAAATAACAAAAGTCAGTAGAAAATTCAGCTTGCCCCGGTGTCGCTCTCCACCCAGCACCCTGGGATTTGGAACGCTGTCATGCTGAGATAGCAGGAGGCTCAAAGTCCAGGCGTAAAGTGGTGGAGGTGGCGATACCAGGGCAAAAGCTGCGGGTTGAGATTACAAGGATTGGCGATGACAAAGAAGTGGAAGTGGCATAGGAGATCGGTGATGAAAAGTTGTGTGAGGATTGATATTCTCGAGCTAATACCATGAAAGGAGCATTTTTGTTGTTTTTCAATTCCTGGAAAGGGAAATTTAGTCACATACATGCTCGAAAATACTGAAACATTTTTTGAGACACTTTCTGTGGACTAGAGATGTTTATATGAGTCTGATGTTTTATCTGTGGAGTGAATAAATCAGAATCCAAGGGGGTGGTACAAAGTTGAAAAACATTGGTACAACTTTGACCACTTCTTTGGCAACAAGATACAAATTGCCACTGGGACCAATATTTCTGAATTTTCCTGCAAGTGATAGCTGAAGGACTAAACTTCTTGCCCGCAATGATCCGAGCTCATCCATTTGCAAACAACAAAGCTATTAAGGGAAAACTGCAGAAGTGGCACAAACTTGCTCAGTTTTACGGTATCAGCCAATTGAAGCCCTTGAAGCCTATTTAATATGGCAGTAGTTGCCAGATCGTGATGTCATCCACAGGCTGAAGTTTATTTTTCACTGTAGATGATCATTTTAAAAATCAAAATATTGAGCTCATTGTACAATTTCCACAGAAATCATAGATGTTTTCATTATTTTCAGCTAAAAACACCCCTAATTACCCTAAATCCCTAGATTTGACCAAGTTGCCACATTCCCGTTAAAGGTGCATTCTGCACCCTAAAGTGATGGAGCACTATTGGCAATTGCTTTTGCATTTTCTGTTATAAGATTAAAAGCCCACATATTTATGTTCTTGCTGTCACACTTTGATGCCTCAAATCCAGACCTGCCGGCTTTGTCACATTATGGTAGAGCACAATTACAATATTCCTACTTGCTCACGTGAAACGATAGGTGCAATATACGCTGGGAGT
>JBCDAX010000122.1:0-1862 GCA_039184805.1 Bacteroidota bacterium
ATAGTTTAAATAAGATACAATACAACATGCCAGGCCGATACTCATGCTGAGCACATTGATAAAGGCATAATTGACATTTTTTCGGTAATTACGAAAAGCAATTTTTCCATAGTTTTTGATCATGATCGTAGTGTTATTGTAATTGTTGAGTTTCTTGATTACGGAAGGTCGCAGAAGATAAATAACCTCCAGGGCAAATCGGAATCGCGCATAGAAAATCGACCTTTCTTCAGCATTGAGCTCAAAAGACTCGATTAGGTCGCCCTCAATTTCTTCGAGCAACTCACGGGCGCAAAACCATTGCAAAAACCGCAAAAAGAGTTTTGGTGGCTGTTTATGCAAACCCTACTCCTTTCTCCAATATTTCCGTTTCAGGCGGACTTACCATATATGGTTTTATTATGAATACAATATACTACGAATTAGTTTCGTAAATGGATACAATATAACGAATAATTATGTCATTACTTATTTTTAAACCGTGTAACTATCAACACTGCGGCTATTACGATAATAGCACCAAAAAATTGCAGTTGAGTCAGTCTTTCATCCAGAAAGATATTTGCCAGAGTGATCGTGGCAATGGGCCCCAGACTCCCCAGAATGGAGAAAGTAGAAGCTCCAAGGTGCTTAATGCTTACAGAAACCAGGTATGACGGAATTACAGTTGAAATAATAGCCATGCCAAAAGCGAGACCATAGACTTCAACGGGGTAACCGGATAAATATAACGGTTGGGTGAGCCCAAAATGGACAAAAACACAGATGGTAGACACTATCATGGCGTACGAGGTAAATGCCACAGACCCGAATTTTGGAATGAGCCAGCCGCTACCAACCAGGTAAGTCGCATAGCACAGCGCACTGATAAATACGAGCAAGCCCCCTATCCATATATCATCCTTATTCCCTGAAAGTTTCAGCTCGTCGGCAAACGTGATCAAAATACCGATATAAGAAACTACGATAGCAATAACCTGCCACTTGCCGGGTCTTTTCCCGAAAAAGATCCATGTAATAAAAATTACCAAAGTAGGATATATGAACAGTATAATGCGTTCAAGACTGGCCTTAATGAACTCAAGTCCTAAAAAATCAGTCAAACTGGCCAGGTAGTAACCTATGAATCCGAGGCCAGCGACCCATAAATAATCTTTTAAAACAATATTTTTCGGCTGGTTCGGCTTCTTTACAAAAGCCATAACCAAATACACCGGAAATGCAAAAGCCATACGAAGTAGTAGCAATGGAACGGCCTCTAAATCATAGCGATAGGCCATTTTAACGAAAACCGCCTTCGCCGAGAAAAACACTATAGCTACAACGGCAATGATCAGAATCCAGCCCTTATGCTTTTTCATTTAGGGGCAAGATCAAAAAAAGGTCAACAAATATCATCGACCTAAATTTAAAAAATCAAACTACTAGTATCTGACTAAATTTTTCAAAGCAAGAGAAAAGCACCTCTAAAAGGTCCACGAAAATTTCTGTTCGAAACTGAAAACTATCCACGCCCACCATTTGGCAGGAGTAACTGAGAGCTGCCCTGTAAGGAGTTTAAAGGGTGCTTTTAGCGAATGATTCCAAATCAAAAAATCTTTTCACGGATGCCGGTAAAATCAGGTATTATTCGTATCGCAAAGAGTTAACAGGATTTACACGAGCTGCTTTCAGCGATTGATAACTTACCGTCAGCCAGGCAATCAATAGCGCCGCCAGGCCACTTGCCAGAAATACCCAGATCGGAATATTAATCCGATTCACAAAATCGTCAAGCCATGAATCCATAGCATAATAGGCAGGGTAAATGGCCAGAAAAAAGGCAATGACCACCAGCTTTACGAATTCTTTTGACATTAAGG
>JBCDAX010000123.1:0-1846 GCA_039184805.1 Bacteroidota bacterium
AAGAACTTTTTAAAAAATTTAAGTGCAGATGGAAACGCATAAGAAAACGTCCCAAAGGTAAACCTGACCCTGAATTGTATCAAATCAAGAAGGAAGCCTTGGGTTTATTGGAACAACAAAGTGAATTAGACTTTGGACAGAAAGCTGTCCGATATAAAAAAGGCAGACCGATTACTTAACTTTATTTGCATGTAAAAAAAAGCAACCGATACTGCCTAGATCTTTTGAACCTAAAGATACGTCGCCGAAAAGCAACGGTCAACTTAATAATGGCATTAGCTTCTTGTTTGGAAGCTCGTAGTCCGACAGAATTAAGTGAATCGCCACTTTATCAATATGAATACAGTAGTATCAGTAAAGCGATGGCTGATTTAGCTCATAATTCTGAAGAGCGTTCACAAATTCAATCGTTATTTCGTCAGTTTTGTTTTTCTCATTTTGCGTCAGAATCTTTGTCTGATCAGACTCGGCTGATATTACAAACGGATACGACTTCGATAATCAAGGCTCATTCGCCGACCTTGCTGAATCGGACTCATGTTCCGATTCCAAACAATAAAATAAAGGGCAATAAGCCCATTGACATAGGCTATGAAGCCTCTTTTATCAACTTATCCATGCCCGAAGGCAAATGGAGTTTGCCTTTGGATATTGACCGAGTGCGGTCGGATGAGACGGCATCTCAAAGAGCTTTGGCACAATTGCAGGTCTTATTGAGCCAAACGGAATTAGGTTTGTCCAACTATTTATGTCTGAATACTTTGGATAGCAAATATGGCAATGCTGCCTATTTAGCCTCTGCTTTTGAACATGATAATTTGGTCAATTTAACTCGTTTTCGTGCAGGAATGAAAGTGTGGACGAAAGCTGATGAAAGCAATGATATAGGTGCGCCAAAGGTCTTTGGAGAAAAATATTATTTAAATTTTGAAAGCAAATACAAGACTTACAAACATCCGAAGACCAAATTGGCACATCAGGTATATCAACGTTCGATTTTTGAATTACCCACCAATAATTATTTGGTGAGGGAGGGTAAAACAAAATCTGGACGAGCAGTGTGCATTCACATTTGGCGTTGGAATGAATTATTAATTCGTTCCAAAAACGGCAATAACATGAAGGATAAGCCTTTTGATCTGATTGCAGTTCAACTTAAAGATGCTCGAACGGGTAAAGTCATTTTCAAAAGACCCATGTTCATTGCCATCAACGGAAAACGAAAAGATGAAATCCAATCAAAAGAAGGGTATCAGACCTATCGAAAGCGATATGACATTGAACCTTTCATGCGGTTTTCCAAACAACATTTAATGTTGGACAAATTCCAAACACCTGATATTGAGCATCTGGATAATTGGCTCTTATTGAATCAACCAGTGATGTGGTTGCTTTGGTCAGCAGCTAAGGAAGCCGATTTTAAACCCAAGAAATGGAGACAATATCTGCCTGAAAATAAAGACACTGAAAATCAGCCAATTTTGTCACCTACTCAAACGCGAAGAGCAGTTGAAAAACTTTTTTTGACTTTTGACCTAACCCCCTTCAAACCTCAAAAGTCCAAAAAAGGCAGACCAAGACAAAAAGGAGAAAAACAAAGTCAAAGAACTCGATATAAAGTGGTTAAAAAGACCACTTCAAAAACAAAAATCAAACTAAAATCTGAAAAAATTGAATAGTCTGACGGATGAAAAGGCGGTTGTTGAACTGAACTCCAATTTGGAGACTATACCGCTTTTGTCCAAAGTCTAATCTATATATGTCTGCAAATCAAGGTTTGGTGGAAGTGGATGTTGGTAACCCAGGAGGGAGTACCTTGCTTTTTCCACAAGGTGGGGGTTTTGTG
>JBCDAX010000124.1:0-1825 GCA_039184805.1 Bacteroidota bacterium
GTGAGGCCATTAACGCCCTTTCTACACCTTACATTGACCTGCAAAGGAAGAGGCACATAATCAAACAACCTTGAACAGATCACACATATTAATACTTCCCTCAATCGAAACCGGCGTTATAACGGCGGTAACACTAACAAAGATACAGCCCTTTAACTGAGAGGTGGCAAATGCGACGCCTAATTAGGCTGCACCTGTGACAGTACTCTTTCATGCAGGTGCCATGGTAATGCTGTGTTTTCTAAGGCTTTTTGAGTTAAAAGTAGTATCTGCTTCAAGGGAAATGGGCCTATTTACTAGATTTGATACTTTATTCGTTTATTCAGGAAGCTTTATCAATGATTCATACCCATTATAGTCCCAAATGATGGCTGTATTAAGTAAGTGGTGCACTGGCAATGGTAATGATTATTTGAGCTTTAGGGCACTGTGACTGCAGAGGCTATACATGCCTGTAGTATAAGTACCCTGAGTTAGTTTATTCTTTATGCATATCTTACAATAAGAAAGCCATCTAAAATTCTTGCAAAGATTTGCACTTCCAGCCACCTAAAATGTATACTAACTTGCAATATCTAGGGAGAAAACTATACCCATCCCTCCCTATACATACCTTACCCGCTGGTATGCAAAACTTTCATGAGCTTAGCTCGCAGTAAATCTGGCACACTTATATCTGTACATATATTTCCACACATACACATGGGCGACATACATTGCGATTGTCGTGTGTGTTTCAAGTGTACGAAAAAGATACAGGGAAGTAAAAGACGAAAGATAAGTAGCTTATCTTGTAAGGCCTTTGGTAGCTGCAGGTATTTTTAAGCTTCAATGCACCCTGTGTTGGTATTATGGTAGTAGGCAGATCACATCTCCCGGTTGAAACCCTTGTAAAGAAACAAAATGGGGTCAGGGGGAAAAATAAAGAAAAAAATAAAATAAATTCATGGGTTAGTGATAGACACAACATAACCAGCATCATCAAGCCCGGACAACTTTGAGCGGCTGCACCACTCCAAATCTGGAAAAATTGGTTGCAATTACTTTGTAGTTGCTTATTTTTAGTCTGTTTTTCCTCCTTTCACATGATTTGTGATTTTGCAGTATCGCCTCCGTGCACCAGTCTCACAAATTTGCACCAGAGTAGTAAATTTCACACTACTGGCTCCTGTCTCGATGGGCACTCACACAGACGATATTGTGTCGAAAATGTCATTCCTTGCATACTGCACACTGTACCAGTCTAAGCCAAGAGTGGATATGTATTTGGCACAGTGTTGAACATATGTATGCACTTGAACATCTGAACATATGTAATTTACCTGCTTGTGTCAAGGAAAGGGATATATTTGTCAAATTAAATGAAGATATGAGGTAAGCTAGAAAGTCAAAGAAAAATGTATTTCCTCTCCATGACTTTTGGTATTACACATGGCCTTAACCACAGAGAATAAACGGTCAAGTGTCTTAAAAAGCTTAGTTTTGTAAAAAAGACTTGCACATAGCCAACTCTCCCTAAAAAATATGTTTATCTTTGTTTTGCTGTAAAGAATATCTCAAGGCAAAACCAAGAGGAAAAACTCTGAATCAAGGGCTGAAGCATGCATTTGTGGTGTGCTAATTAAATCAGCAATTATCTGTCTTGCAGAAAAAATTGACACCTATCTCCTGAAATATGTAGGTTGCAAGCCGTATATGCAGGGTTGGAAAAAAAACCTGGGTTGTTTTTTTGTAAAAAGCCCACAGGTCTGGTTTTTTTGCGGGTTTTTGTGTTTTTTCTCGGGTTTTTTATTTTTGTTTTGTAGCATTCTCACCACACTTTCGA
>JBCDAX010000125.1:0-1796 GCA_039184805.1 Bacteroidota bacterium
GCTTGAAATAACTTTATTCACTGCTGATAAAGGCCCCGGCCTTTTCAGATTCAAGAATGAACTTTTGAACGATGAGTCTTTTGTTAAGACAGTTAAGGCTGAAATAAGAGAGGCCACAAGTGGAGACGGAACATATTTTGCTGTTGATGACTGGGGTTTAAGATTGGAAGTATTGTGTAGTAAAATTAGAATCATAAGCATAGGAAGATGGAAGAAAATTCAAAACGATAAAAGAAAAGAAAATAAAAAGTACATTGATTTACTTGGTAAATGTGAGTTGGAAATGGCTGAAGGGCCTAGCAATGATTTAATTGCAAAGTATCAGGAACTTAAAGGCATTGTTAATGAGATAGAGAAAGAAAAAGGAAAAATTGCCATGGCTTATTCAGGTGCAAAATGGATTGAGGAAGGGGAAAAACCCTCTCGATATTTTTTGAATTTGTGCAAGATAAGAAACATGAAAAAGCAAATTAATGTGGTACAAACAGAAGATGATGACTTAGTAACGGGGAATAATGATATATTGGCTCACTGCAGGGACTTCTTTAAAACAATATATTCTTCTGGCAGGATTGAGGCCTGCGATGATAGCATCTCAAAGTGTCAAAGGTTCCTTGGTAATATTGAATGCCCCAAACTTAGTCAAACGGATCGAGCATTCTGCGACGCACCAATTACGGGTTCCGAATGCAAAAGTGCCCTACAAGGTATGATGAATGGTAAAGCACCATCTGTGTCTGGATTTTCTAAAGAATTTTTCCTCCATTTTTGGAACGACTTAGAAACAATTGTTATCAGCTATTTGTCTCAGACAAAAGAAAGGGGAATGTTTTTTGCAACCCAAAGGAGGGGAGTTATAACCCTAATACCTAAACATGGTGACCAAAAGTTTCTCAAGAATAAGCGAGCCATTTGTCTTTTGGACATAGTATACAAAATTGTGGCAAAGGTTATGGCAAACAGGCTCATGACCATTATTTCGAAATTGATTGTGCCTGACCAAACCGGATCGATCCGAGGAAGGTATATTGGCACGAATATTCGAATGGTTGCGGATGTTATTGAATATTGTGAAATTGATAAGCTTGAAGGAATTTTGATGGCTCTAGATTTTCGAAATGCGTTCAACACAGTGGAACACCAATTTATTTACGACACACTAGGACAATTCAATTTCGGTCCTTATTTCATTGATTGGATCAAAATCATGCATAAAGATATGGAGCTTGCTATAATCAACAATGGTTACACATCTCAATGGTTTTCCCCGACACGAGGACTCCAGCAGGGCTGTCCAGTCTCAAGCTTGATATTTTGCCTGGTGGTTGAAATTTTTGCCGTCAAAATCCGTGGGATGACTCAGATTAGAGGAATAACGATATCTGATACAGGAGTTAAACTTTCACAATACATTGATAATACCACTCTGTTTGTTAAGGACGAGCGCGTCGCCCAGGCGGCTCTAAGTGTTACAAAATATTTTGGGTTAGCCTCAGGATTTCAACTAAATGTAGACAGATGTCAATTTATGTGGCTTGGACCACTTAAACATTCAACGAAATATATTTGTGATCGGGTACCGAGCAGGCAAGTTAAAATCTTAGGAATCCATTTTAGTGCTTTTCATCCATGTGATAATGTTGGACCTGCTATCTCGAAAACGGAGACAACACTCAACCAGTGGTCACAGAGAAGTTTGTCGCAGAAAGGAAGTATCACTGTTATTAAAGCCTTAGTTATCTCACAGTTTATTTATTCAATGGCAGCTTCATCAATAAATAATAAAAACCTAAACC
>JBCDAX010000126.1:0-1793 GCA_039184805.1 Bacteroidota bacterium
CGAAAATAACCGACGATGAACAATGGATTCATGTCGATGTCGAACGGTCAAAAAAGGAATCGCCTTATAAAACACCAATTGCCCATGGATTTTTAGTATTGTCTCTAGCATCGTCTTTTTGCTATCAAGCGTATAAAGTAGACGATGTTGGAATGGGGGTAAATTATGGGTTAGATAAAGTCCGATTTATGAACGCGACACCTGTAAATGCAAGATTGAGAGGTCGCACGTCTTTAATGACTTACGAAGAAATAGAAGGTGGTGCTAAATATAAAGTGAAAGTTGTTTTTGAAATAGAAGGACAGGAAAAGCCTGCTTGTGTCGCAGAATTTCTTGCAATGGCCTATACTAAGGAACATTCAAAAAATTAATTGTACATTTTGATGTCTGATGGCATAGTTCAAAAGCGGGATCTTTTCGTCAAACTCAATAATGGTTTTAATGTTGGATTTGAATTTTTCACAAACAGGTCTCTTAGTGTGATACTTGTTTGAATTGATATTGACGAAAGTTGAAAGCCCAGTTTTCGTAGAAGTTTTTTCAGCAAGTTCTTTGGCAATTTGGACAGAAGATAGAACAGCACCATCCCAAGCATGATGTAAATGAGCAAAAAGTCGATGTTCAATAGGATTATACTTGGAACAATATGGCGGATAATGAGCCACTAATAAGTTCATCTGGATTTTCTTAGCCAGTTTACAAAAATCTTGTTTGACGATATAGTGTCTTGCATTATTAGACCCACCTCCATCACACAACAATAAAATCCATTCACTATCTGGGTAATTCCATTGCCCATATTCTAACCAATAATTGGCAATATTGTCACAAACAAACTCAGAAGTGTCTTTGGAATTTCCAAGAGTGATGTATCCAGTATTTTGAGCCAAATCATAAATACCATGCGGAACTATTTTTTCCTTAGCAAAAGACTCAAAATCATGGTCATTCACCTCTCTAGGACTAGAATCATAGTAATGACCAGAGCGGTGAAAATTGCCAATGAGTTCTTTTTTCTTCGTATCAATGCTCCATACTGGAAATCCTTGTTGTAAGAAAAACTCTTTTATGCAGGCGATTTTCTCAAATTGGTCATTGCGCAACGCATAAGGCTTTCCCATTGTCGCATTCTTAAGGTAGCTACGCTTTTTTAACCCTGAATCTTTCAAAAGCTCAGCCGCTATATAATAAGACACTGTAAAGCCTTTGGATTCAAGTTTGTCCTGTATTTCCTTGGGTCTTAAGGAAGTCCAGACTTTTTGTTCATCTTGAGGACTGCCTCCTGTATAAGGTTCAACTACCTGTTTAAATGAGGAGGTTAATCCAGAATCATGGACTATTTTTTTTTCGCCCAGCTCCTTGCTTTCGAATGCGGTCACTTTGAAGATTCTCGGTATTTTCCAATTCTTCAAGACCATGGCGAATTGTATGGCGGTGTATACCAAAAATTTCACTTATCGCCAAAATGCCTCCATGACCTAATTGCTTTGCCTCAAGGGCTGCAAAATGGCGCTTTTGTCGCTCATTCAGGGTTGAAAAAAACTTCTTCTTATATTCCAAATTGTCAATTTTCATAGTTGCAGACTTTTCTGCAAGGTAACTTAAAATGTATAATTAATTTTTTGAACGATCCTTAACAAACTTTAAAAACTTTTTGATAGCTTTTCTTGTCCGCTCCTTTGCCTCAAACATACCCATATGACCAACATCCTTAAATATCTGTATATCCGCTACATTTGGTAAGGATGTTTGATCTAAGCTCTGTTCCAATGAAATCGCAATATCCTTTTTCC
>JBCDAX010000127.1:0-1769 GCA_039184805.1 Bacteroidota bacterium
ACATCCTTTTCCTCAAATCAGTTACGTATCCGTCAATTCAACTCTTTTTTTGACAACCAGTTAAATCTTCTGTTTAGATAGTGCTTGAAACATGGAATATTTGAGGAAAACAACAACATCATGAGAAAAATTTTGCTATGCCTTTTTGTACTTATTGGCACGTATACCTTTTCGCAGACTGGAACAATCCGAGGTATTGTATTGGATAAGCAATCTGAAAACCCCCTTGAGGGAGCAACTATTGAGCTTTTAAACATGGATGTCGCCACAGGTGTTATCACTGACCTTGATGGGCGGTTTGTAATAACCGATGTTCCTATTGGTCGACAGGCTATTTTAATAAGCTATATTGGTTACGAGAGTATTACCTTACCCAACATTGACGTTACCACTGGAAAAGATAATTTCGTAACCATCCAACTATTGGAATCCTTTAATCAGTTGGAAGAAGTTGTCTTGACCAACAATGTAAATAAAGACAAACCTCGAAACAAGCTAGCATCAGTTTCGGCCCGTCAGTTCGGCCTCGAAGAAGTAACTCGGTTTTCTGGAGGTCGTGGTGATGTAGGGCGTTTAGCGGCCAATTTTGCAGGAGTATCCTCTCCAGATGATAGCAGGAACGATATTGTAATTCGGGGGAATTCGCCCACAGGTCTTTTATGGCGTTTGGAAGGTATCCCAATACCTAATCCTAATCATTTTTCCGCATTTGGCACTACGGGAGGACCTGTTTCCGCAGTCAATTCAAACATACTACAAGATTCAGATTTCTTGACGTCTGCCTTTCCGGCTGAATATGGAAATGCAATAGGAGGTGTTTTCGACCTCGGTTTTAGAACAGGTAATGTCGATGATTATGAGTTCACAGCCCAAGTTGGTGCCTTCACAGGTGTTGAAGCAACAGCAGAAGGACCTATGGGAAAAAACAATGGGTCATTTTTATTGGCCGCACGCTACTCCTTTGTCGGATTGGTTGGAGCAGGAGCCGGAGGAGGTTCAGCGGCAACACCAAACTACACAGATGTCTCTTTCAATCTGGATTTTGGCAAAAGTAAATTTGGGAATTTTTCAATTTTTGGTATTCTAGGCACCTCAGATATTGACTTTCTAGGGGATGAAATTGATGAGGATGACTTATTTGCCGCTGAAGATGAAAACCTTTTTGTGGAGTCTAGATTTGGTGTAATCGGTTTAAAACATCGGATTAAGGTAGGCGATAACTCTTTCATAAAAACCGTAATAGCTGGATCACTGGCACAGAACGATATCCTAGCTGATAGGTTTTTCGATATTGACACTCCCCAGGAGCGTTCCATACTGTTTACAGAAGTTGACAACTCAGAAACTCGATTAAGTATTTCATCATTATTCAATTCAAAATTGAGCAATCGCATAACCCTACGCACTGGTATTCTTTTGGAGAAGTTTGGTATTGAGTCTCTTCTGCGAACTAGGGATGAGCAAGCAGACACTAATGGTGATGGGGATAGGGATTTGGTGACTTTTAGGGATACAGATGATTCCTTCAGTCTATGGCAACCCTTTGTCCAATGGCAATTTCGATTAAGTGAGGCTCTGACTTTAAACGCTGGGGTCCATGCGATTTATAGTAATCTGAATGAGCAATTTGCATTGGAACCTAGAGGTGGTTTGAACTATGCCATTTCTGGTAATCAGATATTAAGTTTTGGGTATGGGCTTCATAACCAACCCATTCCTTTACCGCTTTTATTCCTAAACGAAGAGATAAATGGTCAAGCTGTACAAAC
>JBCDAX010000128.1:0-1766 GCA_039184805.1 Bacteroidota bacterium
ATTGGAGGAAAGCCGCCTGTTGAAAAAAAAACATACTTCTTGGATGAATTTCATCTGCCAAAGAGCAAACTCTTACGGCAATGTCACCTGTTGAAAAACAAGCCCTTCAGGCGGAGGTCACTTGCCGAAGGCCGAATGTCACCAGACGAACAGCATACTCTTCAGACGAATAGCGCTTGTTGAAGAGCAGGCTCATGAGACCAGTGCTCCCAGCCGAGGACAAAAATCCTCCAAAAATACAATCACAATTTGTTTGTTTCCACACGGATGGACGCTGTTAACAACCTCTTAAGCAGGTATCACTCGCAAAATGGAAAAAAAAACTTCCGGCTAATACCACTTGCCAGAAAAGCTCTTCGGATTTATTTTACTAGCCGAAGAAAAGGTCCTTCAGACTAATACTAGGGGAAAAGATCTTACTTGCCGACCTACTTGCCGGAGAAAAGATCTTTCAGATGTATTCGATTGATCGAAGGAGAGGCCCTTCTAACTAAAACTACTTTCCGAAAAAAATGATTCTTCAAGTCTACTCTACTGGTCGAAGAAATTGCCCTCAGACTAAAACCACTGCCCAAACAAAAGGCTCCTCTGATTTATTCAGCGAGTCGAAGAAAAGGCCCTTCAGACTAATACGACTTGCCAAAGAAAGGCTTCTTCAAATGCATTCTTCTAGCTAAAGAAAACACGCAGCGGATGACT
Organism: Bacteroidota bacterium; assembly: GCA_039184805.1. Lineage (GTDB taxonomy): Bacteria > Bacteroidota > Bacteroidia > Flavobacteriales > Flavobacteriaceae > Flagellimonas. Next base: position 700 of record JBCDAX010000128.1, read on the forward strand.
TTTGCTAAAGCAATTGACTAAAAATGTTGAGGTAAAATGCTCTCACTCATCAATACAAGAAAGCAGGGAAAATTTCCGCTGCTATTGCCGGGGTTCCATTTTCCTGAAAGACGCCAACAATCCTCTTCACCCTCTACGGCAGTCAATGCAGACAGTGGTGGATCTAGCCAGTCAGTTTGGGAGGGACAAACCAAAGTCAAAAAGCAAAGAAAAAAGTCTTGCATTGAAAAATTTCGCTAAAATATGGCCTGCCGGTAAATTTTTTAGGGTATTTGAGGCGAAAAGCAAAAAAAAAAACGTCACAGGGTGAAAAACGTGGGCTCGCTTTTTTCCTATCCAAGTCCCCAATATTTACACTGAACTTAACTGTTCTGTTTGAAGTTGAGAGTTGAAGCACCAAAATATTGCTTATAAGCTGAAAAGCAGCCGGGAAAAAAAGGAGGTGGATCGCTTTACGTTATGTGCAAATTTTACCCTGTTGTCATGGACTACGTCAGTGGCTGTCAACTTTTTGTAGTTTCCTCAAAAGATGGCACTCAAAAGTTGTTGGATTTTGATGTTTGGTATTGAATATATTTCTATTAAGTAGTGAAATAGGGTTTAAATGTTACGTCCATAGAAGACAGTGATGTATATGAAAATGTATTTGGGTTTGTTTTCAGGCAGGTGACGATATGTTTTTACGTGTTATATTTTGCTGGTATTAATGTAATGGGCTGGGTATGCAGAGAGTGTGTGAAAGTAAAGTAAAGGAGTTGAGTTAGCTCTAAATAGACGGGGCCGGGGCCGGTTCATTAAGGACGGACTCAGGACTCTGGATCTCTGGTGTTCTCTGGGATGGATTTGGGTTCCTGAGTGCGAAATCCTGCAGTACTAATGCAGTTCCCAGCTGGTTATTAATTCCATAAGCATGGGCGTGATGGCTTCAAACACGCAGAGGTGTAAAATTGTTAATCAACTCTAGTGATACATGTGCCTTCAGACATAAATGCCTTCAGACTTTGAAAAGTTCTGACATTTTAACATAAGGGAATGTACATTATTATAAAACAACAGGGACTTTATAC
>JBCDAX010000129.1:0-1760 GCA_039184805.1 Bacteroidota bacterium
CCCGCAAAAAGTACAAGCTCCCTACAGTAACGAATCCTTAGCCTTGACAATGGCATCTGTGGAAGTCATTGAAGAAGTATTTTTCGGTAATAATCATCCCAATATTTCCGAATACATTTCGTCTTTGGCAGAAGATGAGGTGGTCAATGGACGTATTAAAACCGCAATCCAAGACATAAAAGAAGCCATTGCCGCTATTCCGGTGCCGCTGGAAGAAGCTGTGGACACCTATCCTAAAGAGGTGGAAAACCTACATCTACAACTTACAGCCCTGAACATTTGGATGGGTGTGGACGCCCGAAGTCTTTTATCTGTAATACTAACTTCAACTGACAACGATGGAGATTAAATCAATCTATTTTTCCGGAAGAAACTTCAGTTATTTTACAATCATTTATATGCTTTTTTTTGGATGGAGTTTCGCCCAGGAAACTCCTGCTGAAAAAATTGGGATTAAGGGGTTTAAAAGACTGTACAAGCTTAACGATTCGGTATATCGTTCCGAGCAACCCGGCACCAAAGGCTTTCAGCAACTAGAGGAAATAGGTTTGAAAACTATTATCAACTTCAGGCGTAATAAAAAAGATGATTGGAAAGCCCGTAAGACACAATTGGTTTTAGAGCATTATCCATTAAAGACAAAAGAGTTAACCGAAGAACAAATTCTAACTGCTTTGAAGCTTATCCAGTCTGCTGAGAAACCTGTTTTATTACACTGCTGGCATGGTTCGGATAGAACAGGGGCTATTTCTGCAGCGTATCGTATTGTTTTTGAAGACTGGGATAAGGAAAAAGCAATAGAAGAGTTACGTAAAAAGGAATTTGGTTATCACGAAAACTGGTACCCTAATGTGAAGGACTTACTGCGGGATTTAAAAGTTGATGCTTTACGAAAGGAACTAAAATTAACTAAGTAGTACATGAAGAAAATAGTATGTCTAATTGCGGTGACAGGAATTTTATTTTCCTGCAAGAATACGACTAAAGATAAAACCGAAGAACAAGAGGTCAATGTATACACACATCGTCACTATCCACCAGACCAAGAGCTTTTTGCCCAATTTGAGGAGGAAACGGGCATAAAAGTAAATGTAATCAATGCCAGTGCGGACGAGCTAATTCAAAAAATGCAATTGGAAGGCCCAACTTCACCTGCCGATGTTTTGATAACCGTTGATGCTGGTAGATTGGTTCGTGCCAAGGAAAAGGATTTACTACAATCTATTCAGTCCACTTTTTTGGATTCGATTATTGCACCACACTTGAGGGATGAAGAAAAAAAATGGTTTGCCCTAACCAAAAGGGCGAGGGTTATCGCATATTCTAAAGACAGGATAGACCCTGAACAATTGTCAACCTATGAGGATTTAGCCTCTGAAACCTGGAAAGAAAAATTACTAATACGTTCATCAAGCAATATTTACAATCAATCCCTTATGGCATCGCTCATTGCCAATTTGGGAGAAGAAGAAGCTAAGGAATGGGCAAGAAGTATTGTTGTCAATATGGCTCGAGACCCAAAAGGTAATGATAGAGATCAGGTGAAGGCTGTGGTAGCAGGTGAAGGAGCTCTTGCCATAGTCAATACCTATTATGTTGGGCGCATGATCAATTCCGACGATGTGGTGGAGTCAAATGCAGGTAAGGGTGTTGGTATTTATTTCCCGAACCAAAACGACAGGGGAACACATATTAATATTAGTGGCGCCGGAGTAGCCAAATATGCTCCAAACAAAGAAAACGCAATCAAATTCATCGAA
>JBCDAX010000130.1:0-1703 GCA_039184805.1 Bacteroidota bacterium
AAGCAAAAACGACCTGACCAAAAATCAGGTCAATGTCATCATTTGGCATAGCATAGTCAATATGCATATATCAATCGACTCGCAATTACAATACAAACGTAATCGTATCAAGATAAAAGATTTATCACATCATCTTACAAATGTATTGACCCAAGTCTGAAAACCTGCTTTGGTAGCCCCAGATGACCTCTCAGAGGTCACAGGCCCAAAATTGCAGCATGAACCTGAGAAGGGGTCTGAGATATTATGATTTGAATAATATGAAGGTATTCTAAGCTGTGTCTACATAAAGTGAGTCATTTTTCGCCAAATTCCCGTTTTTTCCCATGCATTTTCAATGGAGAGGTCATGGTCTGTATCTGGACCTAGGTCAGCGATATAAAAATATCGGAATTTTGTTTGTGTAGCGCTCGAATGGCCCATAATGTGATATGAGTTTCAATCGGATATACTAATCTTATTCTTGCTTATGATATCCCAAACTTTTTGGGATGTTAGGTCACTTGACCTTCACTGGTGAACTAACCTGAGATGACCCGACCTTAAATTTTTGGGAAAATTTGCCGAATTGATCAAGGATAACGTGTGCCAAGTACGGCGGCGCTTCGCACCGCCTTTTTTGGTGCCGCCGGAAAAACCCCGACGTGATGTTTATGTATGGTTATTGTTTTAGTTGGCTGATTCAACCAGTAAGTCAACACGATCCCAAAATGAATAAAAAGTTACATAGGCACTCTTTCCAGAGTGGTTCGGTAAGAGTACACAAAAGAGGATATTAGAATAGGTACGCATAAATATCTGGCTCCCTGGGAACCGTTCCAAACAGGGAAATATTTGGCGACGCTATATGACCCTGGAAGTTGTTGCGTCCATGAGCTCCAAAAACTATTAATGCTGCAATGTTTAGCTTCCCAAATATGAATTATGCACTTTGTCCCGATCAAAAATAAGTGCCTTTATCTCCTAAGCGTGCCTACTCTTGCACGATGGTCTACTGCGTACTCTTACCGAACATGCACCTTTTGGAAGCAAGTCCTCATACAAATTTTGGCATGCATTTATCGTGGGCCCCAGTCCCGGGACACAGTTCTAGTTCAGCTGTCTTACTAATTACAGACCTTAGGGGAGGGTGGGGTGGGTTGTATCAGTTTTTACTCCAGGTTCATTAATTTCGTAACTACTTGGGATGGCCTCGTGATTTCAATATCATCTCGTAGCTGCATCCTTTGGCTTCCTTTTGCCGATATATTTTTTGATAAATTAGTTGAAAAAAAATTGTTGTACTTATTTGCTCTTATTCGATTATTAAGTTTCTCATGAACTTTTTAAAATACTGCGGAGGAAGACGCGCTTACAGCAGACACAATAAATATACGACGCATTTGTTTTTGGCAGTACCCCGTTTTTGCAGTTTGCTCGCTGTGACCGGTTAGGCAGTTGACTGTCAAGGCCCTGAAAGGTTATTGTGTTGCTGTGCAAGTGTACTTCAGTGGAACTCAAGTTGAAGTGTGTTTACTAATTGTGACTGAACTGTGAAAGGTCTGTAAACCTTATAATTTCGTGAAACTGGGAAAGGAATAGTGAGTCAACATCTTTGAAGAATACCTAGATACCAGTGCCTAGGTATATCATCATTTTCTCCAGAGGCATCAGTAGAGATACTTGTATTTTATTAGTTACAGACACCTTATATTTAATTTTTA
>JBCDAX010000131.1:0-1686 GCA_039184805.1 Bacteroidota bacterium
GCTGGTGTTAACATTATGGAGTTCTGTAAGCAGTTTAATGCGCGTACACAGGACAAACAGGGCAAGGTATTGCCAGTTGTTATCACCGTTTACAAAGACAAATCTTTCGAGTTTGTTGTAAAAACACCACCCGCGGCAGTTCAATTGATGGAAGCAGCTAAGATTAAAAAAGGATCTGGCGAGCCTAACAGGGTAAAATCAGGTAATGTTTCTTGGGATCAAGTAAAACAAATCGCTGAAGACAAAATGGTCGATTTGAATGCGTTTACTGTTGAATCAGCAATGATGATGGTTGCTGGTACAGCAAGATCCATGGGGCTTAAGGTATCTGGAAAAAGACCTTTTTAATCGTAAAGCAATTTTATAATGGCAAGATTAACGAAAAAGCAAAAAGAAGCCCATTCCAAAATTGACAGGAATAAATTGTATTCCTTGGAAGAGGCATCGGCTTTGATAAAAGAAATTACCAACGTAAAATTTGACGCTTCTGTTGATTTGGCAGTTCGTTTGGGGGTTGACCCAAGAAAGGCCAATCAAATGGTTCGTGGTGTGGTAACACTTCCTCACGGAACAGGTAAAGAAGTTAAAGTTTTAGCATTGGTGACCCCAGACAAAGAAGCAGAAGCTAAAGAGGCTGGTGCTGACTTTGTAGGGTTGGATGAATATTTGGATAAAATCAAAGGGGGATGGACTGACGTTGACGTTATCATCACCATGCCTAGTGTAATGGGTAAACTAGGACCTTTAGGTAGAATTTTAGGACCAAGAGGTTTGATGCCCAATCCAAAAACCGGAACCGTAACAATGGATGTGGCTAAGGCCGTAACTGATGTTAAGGGAGGTAAAATCGATTTTAAAGTGGACAAAACTGGAATCGTGCACGCGGCAATTGGCAAATCATCATTTTCAGCAGATAAGATTGCTGGAAACGCCAAAGAATTGATAGATACTTTGGTGAAGTTGAAGCCTGCTGCTGCAAAAGGGGTATACATGAAGAGTATCTACCTTTCCAGCACAATGAGTCCCAGTGTTCAATTAGATCCAAAAGCAGTTTAATAACTGGTAGCTCAATAATTTAATTATGACAAGAGAAGAAAAAGCAATCGTAATAGAGGACTTGACTGCACAGTTGGCCGATAACGCCAATATTTATTTGGCGGATATTTCCGGCTTGGACGCTGTTGCCACTTCTAACCTTAGAAGAGCATGTTTTAAAGCGAACATTAAGCTTGCAGTAGTTAAGAATACTTTGCTTGCAAAAGCAATGGAAGCTTCAGATAAGGAGTTTGGTGAACTTCCCGAAGTATTAAAAGGCAATACATCTTTGATGTTGTCCGAAACTGGGAACGCACCGGCAAAACTTATCAAAAACTTCAGAAAGAAATCCGATAGACCTTTACTTAAAGGAGCTTTTATTGAAGAAGCTATTTATGTAGGGGATGAGAACCTTGATGCACTTGTAAATATCAAGTCCAAAGAGGAAGTTATCGGGGATATCATTGGATTGTTACAATCCCCAGCCAAAAACGTTATTTCTGGACTTAAGTCCGGAGGCGGCAAGTTGGCGGGTATCCTTAAAACCCTTTCTGAAAAATAATTCGCGCACAATAACTAAGTATATTTTAAAAATTTGATTAAACGATAGAAAAATGGCAGATTTAAAAGATTTTGCAGAACAGTTGGTTA
>JBCDAX010000132.1:0-1640 GCA_039184805.1 Bacteroidota bacterium
CCGCTGCTGGACGGGACTACCGTCATAACAGATTGGCTTTTGGTTGAACTGATCCCTTGAAGTTGGCTTATTCTTCGCTTCGTGCTTTCAATTCCTTATTACCGTTGTGAAGCAAAGTAGGTCACTTTCATGCCTCAATAGAAATTAAAACTGTTTTTTGGTACATTGATTCAGCCTCCTCTGCCACCTCTGCTGGTAAACCGAACCAAATGCCACTAAATCTAATACACTATTGTCATAACACAGCCCTTCAACTATGAATTCGCTTACACCCAATACCTAAATAATATTCATTCCACCTTGCCTCAAAACATATACTTTATAACGTATGTTGTTTCCGTTCTTTACTCTTAATGAAGCTTTACCGAAGCCGAAAACAAAAGATGAAAGAAACAGAAAGTCTAGAAAATATTTTTTGTCAACGACACACCCTTCCCTTATGAAAATTTCCACAATACCATGTTGTTATTTAAAGGCATGTTTCCCTAGCAACAAACTTCTAACTCATAGTCTCCACCGAGCACCACACGCGTGCGTGTAGTCGGTTAGTCGAAGTGCCAGTCGGCTATCGGTGAGGCGTGCCGGTCGGCCGATTTTCGCGCGCATGGCGTCACTCTTTGGCTGATTAGACGTTAATAATGTCAAGAACGCAAAATTTAATTGATGCTATTAGAAAGCACAGGCAAAGGAAAATAATTTTTGAGTAGGTTATTTTAAGGTGAATCACTAGCCACATCTAGAAAATATTGTTTCAAAAATTAAATACAATTGTTCAAAAACTTGATTTTTTAAAATAAATTATTTAATTGGATAATACAATCTTAGATACAATCACCTTTTTAATGAGCATCCTTAACGAAGGACTACATAGAAAATAATGATTGTATGCCACCATGTTTTGCTAAAAACAAGGATTTTCACGACTTTTAGCATACTGTAACTCCGAAAGACTTATTTTGAGAAAAAAATATTCTCAAATCTGAATTCTATGCCTCTGATAACCCCGTGTACGAAGTAAGAACGAAATCTGAGACTATGCTATGTATAATCCAGGTGGTGCCTGGTCGATGTGTCCTGGAACGCCCCAATATCAAACAGTCAACAATTAGTTTTAAGCAGTGATACAGTCGCTTTTTCTGTAGTTTTATGACTACCGCTAGTGGTCTTTTTAGCCTCAAATCTGGCTTTTGTGGTGTTTATTTGGCCATTTTAGTGGAAATAAAATTTTTACCCTCCTTGGCCCTTTTTCTAACTCGGTTTGACCTTTTCCGCTGAAAAACCTGGCAGCCCTGGGCAGCATCTCTTGGAATAACAAACAATTGAGAAGCATTTTCTTAACACTAACGCGTCTAAGTTTTATTAAACCCCCTCAAAATGGGGTCTTGATCCCTTGAAAACACTATAATGGCCACCACAAGAAATGCCCCCCACTGACTTTTCCTTAAAAAATGCCCTGCTTCCTGGCCTCGTCTGCCTACCGGCGCAGCAGCTCAGCCCATGCTAATTCATGTTATCCCCGTTTCGGATCCTTAGTGCATTCACTACCCGCTTTAGATTCACGTACAGTCAGTTGCGAAAGTATCGTTCCGCTGCCGACCCACTAGTTTGAAAGTCACTGTACGCTGTAGCGCTGAGCCGAG
>JBCDAX010000133.1:0-1629 GCA_039184805.1 Bacteroidota bacterium
CACCCTGTTCCGACTTATGCTATCTTAAATTTTTTTGAGGTCAGGTCACTTGACCTGCACTGGTGACGTGACCTGAGATCACCTGACCTTAAAATTTTGGTAAAAGTGGTAAAAATGATCAGAGAAAAGGTATAATAAGTACGGCGGCTCTACGCGCCGCCGTTTTTATGCCGTCTCCGAAAAACCCGAGGGGGCGGGTACCCGCCCCCCGTCAATACGCTTGTAAACTACACTGATATCAATGACTTAAGGTCATGTGCGGCCAATGACTTCACCAATGAATGTCTACGGGACATTTTTGAAACGCGGGTTTCTCAGTAAATACGTCTCAGATTAATTTCAAATTTCAAAATCATGTTTTCGTGGTCCATTCCTAGGCTTGAAATAAAGGAATTGTGACCTGCAACATTTGATAGGTGATATGAAATCACATTAACAAATTTACATTTTTATATAACCATGTTTTCTTTTTTTCTATGTTTTTCTGTGTTCTTTGCTATGTTTTTCTTGTTTTCTTTCTTAGGGCTGATAGTGACCTTGACCTGAACTTACGTCAGGTTTTTGTACATTTTGACCAGCTAAGCTCGTGTCATACCTCATTTGATTTTCTGTAGCGAAAAATGGCAACAGTTTTTAATTAGGTATTTGAGCTTTCGGGCGCAAAAATCTCCTAGACGCCCCTCGTGTGCGTAAAAATGTAGCGATTTATTTTTGGACTGCCTTTGTACAAATTGGTTTATATATTTTCGGCATGTGCATTAGGTAGCATATTTGTCTGTTTACGGAACCTAAACTATGTATGGTCCAACATTATACATGGCGTGTTATTTTTTACACTGGAAGAGCTTTGCCTTCGAATTTGAAATGACGGCAATTGTGTGCTATTTTCCAATGAGATAACATGGACATGCTTGTGCTACACAGAGATACTCTAGCGCGTCGTTGGACTCAGTAGCTAATAGTTGGGGAACAGTATCCACTTGAAAGGGCTGGTTCCCAAAAAAATAGTATAACGTGCCACATCTGTCATGTATGGTAAGTCCCACTAACGCATTTCGACGCAATAAATCACGGTGAAAATGTAAAAAGAAACTGAAGGAACTTACCTTTTGAAGAGACCAAAAACTCCGGGCACATGTTCACAGTTTCGCGTGCAATGGTGGTTGGAAATGAAGGCTTGATGCAAACATGTTCCTTTACATGACAAAACCAGGCACTTCACTTATTTCTCCAGGATTTTCATGCTAAGTATAGTGATAAGCGTGTCAACTGAATCGGGCTCATCTGAAATATGAGTGGCTCGGTCCAAATGTAAGGAAAAATCGAGTCCGGAAATCAATTGCCTGTAATTGGATGCTATTTTCCGTCCTTTATCAATCCATTAAATTTGTTTTGCATAAACTTACACGGTATTGGAGCTAATGTTGTTATGCGTTATTCGAATTTGAAAATGTTTGTTCTAGCAATAGTGTATCGAAACTCATTTAATAAATAGGTGGTGTTAAGGGATGCCGTTTTCCGAAACAATGACATGAAAAGTGTAGTACTACATGGTTTTGATTAACCATTCCATGTTTTGTGCCTTTTGATCCTTGGATGGAGAACAAAGACTGAGTTTGTGTAAGATGA
>JBCDAX010000134.1:0-1604 GCA_039184805.1 Bacteroidota bacterium
ACAAGCGGCAATACCGAGTGCGAAGCCCCCTATTTTTATGCTGGAATATACCTTTTGCTTTAGCAAGTGGCGCCAGGCTATCCTTAGATCATATTTGAACATAGTTGTTAAGTTTGAATTTTGACCGATGTTAACTGTTCTAATAAATTCAGGCCGAAAATGCTTGATCACTGACCAGATGAACTGCTTTTTGGCCTTTTGTGGTGAGCGAACAAATTGAACTTCAAAGACTTCAACAAGATTGCCTTCTACTTCTTCCAGATAGTCCTCCCGGCAGAACCAGCGTAAGAATTTGAGGGCCTTATTTGGGGGAGAGGGTCTCAAATTATTCGTTTTTTAAGCAGTCCACCGGATTTACCTGTGCTGCTCTGCTGGTTTGTAAACTCACTGTAAACCATGCAATACATATGGCTAGCAAACCCGTCCCTGCGAAGGACCACCATTGTAGATCAACCCTGAAGGCGAAACCCGTGAGCCACAGTTGGAGAACAAAATAACTGATAGGCAGTGCAATAAGAATGGCGACCAATACCATTTTGGTGAAATCGCTGGTCAATAAGTAAATGATCCTAAATGTACCAGCGCCCAAAATCTTTCGAATACCAATTTCTTTAAATCTTCGTTCAGCGGTAAATGTAGCCAGGCCAAATAATCCAAGACAGGAAATAAGTATAGCCAATCCGGCAAAATACTGTGATAAGGAGGCTACCCTTTGCTCCGCTACATACTGGGACTGGTATTCGGCGTCGAGAAACCTGTAATCGAGGGAAAACCCGGGGTTGTATTGTGCATAGAAATCTGCAATTCCGTTAATGGTTTCTTGTTCCTTTCCAGGTTTGATTTTAACCATAAATTGATCGGTATATTCGGGCTTGAGGAGTATCATCGAAGGTTTTACCTCGGTATGAAGCGATTCGAAATTAAAATCCCTTGCCACTCCCACGATCTCGTATTCCTTGCCCCAAAAGGTGATGTTTTTACCAATAGGATCCTTTAACCTCATGTGTTCGATGGCCGTTTGATTGAATATGGCTTTTGAGGTCTCAGTGCTAAAGCTTCGGAAGAAAGCCCTTCCTTCTACCATTTGCATTTCCAATATTTCCAGCATATCATGGTAGACCGCAACCAGTTCAAAATGGGTGTTATCGTCCAGGTCTTTACCCTCCCAATTAAATCCATAAACGCCCCAGCTATGGCCTGACAATTTATGACTCGTACTTGAAGCGTTGACTACACCCGGTAGCTTCTTTAACTCCAGGAGAAATGTTTCCAGTTGGTCTTCTTTTTCCGTAATTCCTTCACGGTTGAAAACAATGATATTCTCCTTTTCAAATCCCAGACGCTTGTTTTGAACGAACTCGATCTGCTGGTAAACCACTACCACAGCAGTGATCAAAATGATCGACATAACAAATTGAAATATTACCAATCCTTTACGTGCCCAGGTTTCACCTGTGGCCCTGACCAATTTGCCTTTTAGCATGGTAAGCGGATTAAAACCAGAAAGATACAACGCGGGGTAACTTCCCGATAATAACCCTGTGAGTAAAACGATGATCAATACTGAGGTTAACAAATTGAGGTCTAAAGACAGTGTTAAATGC
>JBCDAX010000135.1:0-1597 GCA_039184805.1 Bacteroidota bacterium
ATTGAGTGAGAATTCAAGATGTGTCATTGTCATGACAAATCTTGCTTTTGCTCCCCTTGGTCGCAAAAGAGGAAAAGGAATATGAAACGGGAATTCGTCCAGTTCAGGTGCTCAATATTTGAGAAGAAACTGCTTAAGGTCAAGGCCAAAAAATCTGGTCTTTCCGTCAGTGAGTATTGTCGCCGTGCAGCATTTGATGATAGGATTATTGAACGTTTATCGGAAGAACAAATAGAAGCCTATAAGTTATTGGTACAGTACCAAAACAATTTCAAACGTATTGGGAACATGTTCCGGAAACGAAATCCAAGATTGGCAGAAGAAGTCAACCAACTGGCAAAAGAAATCAGGGAGCACCTTTTAAGTTTTAAGGTATGATTGGAATGGGAAAATCCATATCGCACACATCAGCATCAATGGCCTACGGATTACGAGAGGAAAAGAAGCCCGAGATTGTTCATAGCCAATATCTCGCGGGAGATACTCCAAAGGAGATTACCCAAGAGTTCAGGACCATCCAACAACAGAATCATCAATGCAAAAAAAACACTTTGAGTTTCGTATTGAGTCCAACCATCAAAAATGGCAAGGAAATGAAGAACAAAGAACTTCAAGAAATCACCCAACGGTTTCTAAAACAAATGAAGTTACAGGAGAACCAGGCCATTGCCTTTGTGCACAGAAACCGGAAACACGTTCATATCCATTTATATGTGAACCGAATCAATTTTCAAGGGGAAGCTTATAAAGACAATTTTATAGGAAAACGGAGCCAACAAGCTGCGGAACGGGTGGCAAAGGAAATGGGCCTTACTACAGTACGGGAAGTCCAACAACAAAAACTGGACAAAGCCAAGGATATGCGAATGATTCTCAAAAGAATCCATGAAAAAGTAATAAAAGAGGTCAGGCCCAAGGACTTTGACCAATACATCAAAGCGATGGAAGCCTATCCCATAAAGGTCATCCCTTCCATCAACAAACAGAACCAATTGCAGGGTTTTCGATTTGAGTTTGCGGGGCAGAATTTAAAAGGTAGCGAGGTACACCGTTCCATGTCCATGAACAAGATAGCCGAACAGATTGGTTTCAACAGAAATGTGGTTGAGAAAGCCAAAACTGAGAATGCAATGAAACTGATGGGAAAATCGGTAAAGGTACCGCCAAACCTAGTGGTTAAGATGGCCACCAAAGCAGTTGTGAAAGGCATCAAAAGAACCATTGATAAAGGAATAGGAATCGAAATTGGAATGTAGGATTATGGCAAAACTGGATGAAATAGCGGAATTGTTGACCGAGGAAATCAGGTCTTTCGGAAATTGGGTAACGGACCTCAAGGTACTGCTAAAAAATATCAACGAATTTGGTTTCGAGCCGGACACCTCGGAAATGGAACGCCTATTGAACAATCACCAATCCAATTTGAATACCATTTCGGAAAAGCAAGAAAAGGCTTTGGATAAAGTCTTAAAAAACATTGACAAATCGAGATTGGTACCTAGATGGGAACTTGTATTTGTATATACGGTAATGATACTGAATGCGTTGGTATTCGGTTACTTCGGTTATCATTATATCCAATATGAAAGGCAAAAGG
>JBCDAX010000136.1:0-1575 GCA_039184805.1 Bacteroidota bacterium
ACATTCTATTTTCAAGACTTTGCTATTGATGGTTCTATTACCAAGGCCCTGCGGAAGTCAGAAAACCTTTCCGGTTTTCCGACACCCTTAGAGCCGCGCGAAAGCACAAGCGGCGAAAGGCCGCTTCACCTTTCTTCTCCCTTCCCACAAATATATTTTACAGGAGCATGGTCGTAAAAAAGTGGTATTACATCCCCATGCCATAACTTTTCATGGGAAAAATGTTAATTTGATGAAATGATACTCATCCTAAAGTATATCATGCTTGCGTGTTTCGCCTATTTTGTTATCAGGATAGCAGTACCCTATTTAGTACGTTTCATGCGGTTTATGTTCAATGAATCGTTCAAATGGGACAAATATGTAGAAAAGCCAAGATTGGTGTTCTATGCTATAGGCCTTTTTACCATGAAATTGGGCTATGATGCCATTCTGGAACCCTTGGAAAGTATTGCTGTTTTTTCCTATAGTGTTGGCGGATTTCTTTTTTTGAGCGGAATGCTTATGACCCAACTGACGTGGAGTAAATGGTTTGAGAGAATCTTTATTCCCAAAATAAAGGAGAAACTAAAGTCCTCCAGAAATTTCAATATTTCAATCAGCGAATCCCAATTGGGGAAACTCTACGATAATTTGGTCCGCTATGATATGATTATCATCGATAAAACTTCGAAATATGGTTTTATCCAATGCTTTTTAAAGGATTGGGACGAACATGATGCGAAAATCCATCTGAAATTAAAAAACCCTGCTTGTAAGGAGTTTTATGAACTCCTGAAAATGAGCTTTCCCAAGAATGACTTACAGCTTATTGATTTCATCAAAAATTCGGATGTGTTAAGGCGCGAGGATGGGCGGAGATATAACTACGATACCGTTAGAAACGCCCTTACCAGAAACAGGGTTTCCAGAAGAAGCGAGGAATTGGAAGCCGTCTTTGCCCCATTTTCTTAAAACTTGCTTGCATTCTCCTCTATTTTGCTTGCACCACATGCGATGCAAGCCTTTCCTATAGTTTCCTATGCTAGTTTGCTGAAAGAATTCGATTAAAAAGTACAAAAGCTTTTGTCCATTGTTTCACACAAAAATTTAGAAAAATGGATTATTTAAAACTAGAGGAACGTCTTGAACGTATAGAACGATTATTGTCAAGCAACAAGGAAGTTTTGACATTTGAAGAGGCCTGTGAATACATGGGCGTATCACGAAGTTTTCTTTACAAACTTACTTCAAGAAGACAGATACCGCACTCAAAACCCAACGGTAAAATGATATTCTTCGAAAGGAAGAAACTCAATCTTTGGCTATTACAGAACAACAGAAAATCGAAAGCTGAATTGGAAGCGGAGGCACTTAAATATGCACTTAGAAATAAGATGAATTGATGATGGGTAGGGAGAGGAACTGGCGAACGAAATCAGCATGAAAATGATAATTGAGTGAGAATTCAAGATGTGTCATTGTCATGACAAATCTTGCTTTTGCTCCCCTTGGTCGCAAAAGAGGAAAAGGAATATGAAACGGGAATTCGTCCAGTTCAGGTGCTCAATATTTGAGAAGAAACTGCTTAAGGTC
>JBCDAX010000137.1:0-1559 GCA_039184805.1 Bacteroidota bacterium
AAAAATTGTATAAACGAAGACCAATCAGGATTTATCAAAGGTCGATATATTGGTGAGAATGTAAGATTGGTATTAGACATCATTGATCACTGCAACGAAGAAAGACTTTCCGCTTTAATTCTAACGTGTGACATTAAACAAGCTTATGATTGTATGGATTGGGATTACCTAAAAAGGGCAATTGCATCTTTTGGCTTCGGAGAGGCGTTTAAGAAATGGATTAAAATATTATATGATTCAGATCCAAGTTGTGCCGCCACAGCCAGGGTTCAAATTAATGGTATGCTATCTGAACCCTACTTTATTGAAAGAGGCCTGAGGCAAGGGTGCCCGGCCAGCTGCTTGCTATTTTTGCTTGGATTCGAGCCACTCCTGCAAGGTATCAGGAAATCACGTAACGTAAAAGGATTGACGTTTCTTGATGATGAAGTTAAGATTTTGGCATACGCTGACGACGCAACGCTGGTGATCGATGGAACACCACGCTCACTTAAAACCTGCCTCAAAATTTTTGACGATTTCAAATCAGTCTCTGGGTTACAGTTGAATTACGATAAAACCCAAGCTATGTGGATAGGGGAAAACGCAAAGGAAAAGCTACCTATTCAAACTGATCCGTGCATTAGCTGGCCAACGTGTCCAATTGAAATTTTGGGGGTCAAGATTTGTAACGAACCAAATGCTGATACTGCTTTGATAAATTACAAGAGCAAGTTAAATCCGATAAAAAGGAGATTGAATGTTTGGAATGGTAAAAGTCTAACCCCATTCGGACGAATTCACTTACTGAAATCTGAAATCCTGTCTCAGCTAGTATACCTCTTAACGGTGCTTCCAGAGCCAAATTCGGAATTTTTCAAAGAAATTGAAACACAGATGTTTAGCTTTGTTTGGGGAGGAAAGCGTGACAAAATTAAAAGATCTACCCTTAAATCTAAATACAAGAATAGGGGTCTTAAGTTTCCCGATTTGAGAGAAATGGCAAGGAGTTTAAAGATAACCTGGGTGAGGAAATTTATAGACCGGGAGAACAAAGCAAAATGGAAGTCAGTGATGGAACACAAGCTGCGGATCAATAACGACACTACTTTTTTCCATTGCAATGCGTCCCACAAACCGATAGATAGCTGCGTTCGAAGCAAGTTCTGGAGAGAGACAATAGCAGCTTGGATGACCGTCAAAGAAAATCAAGAAATTAGCGGTAGCGAAATACTTAACGAAGTTTTGTGGAACAATAAACTAGTCAATATAGAAAAGAGAAAAATTTTTCATAAACAAAACGTCATTGATAAAGGGCTCATTAGAGTACGAGACATATATAACATAAGTGAGAAAAGATTGATGTCGGCAAACGAAGTCGCAACGAAATTTTCGTTACATCCTATGAACGCAATGGTATTTCTAAGATCGATTCCTCAAACATGGAGGCAAAAACTCATAACAGAGAAACCAACCTATCCTCACGATACCGACATTTTTGAAGACATAAAGGAAATACACAAAAAATCACAATGGGCATATCACAAGCTTCAGAATCGCTGGCCTTCAATACCTCAGAA
>JBCDAX010000138.1:0-1558 GCA_039184805.1 Bacteroidota bacterium
AAACCCTCTTTTGGCTCAACTCTTCGTTACTCAAAATTTCAAAACCCTCATTTACGACCAGTAAACTGCGTTTTTGAAATTTTGAAAGCCTCGATTTGAACCAAAATCCAGTTTTGCAAAGGATGCTAATTTTACCTGGATAGAGGATCGTAAACACACGGATGGGCCCTTATTTCCTCCCCTAAACCAGGGGAAATTTTCGCTTCTTTTAGGAGGCTTTTTCGGTGAGAATTGATTGTGTATCCAACCACTTGGTCATTTATAGTAGGAATAGCCGATGGACAGTACATTTAGCTGATGGTTGTGGAGTTTTAGTTGTTTGTTGCGGAGTTGTAGTTATGGTTGCGGAGTTGTAGCTGATGGTCACGGAGTTTGCAAAACCCGCCTTTGACCCAACGCTTCGTTACTCAGAAATTTCAAAAACCATCATTTACAACCAGTACACTACGTTTTTGAAATTCCGAAAGCCCCGATTTGAACCAAAAATCCGGTTTTGCAAAGGATGCTATTTTGCCTGGATAGAGGATCGTAAACAAACGGATGAGCCCTTATTTTATCCCCTACACCAGGGAAAATCTCCGTTTCTTTTAGGGGGTATTTTCGATGAGGTATCATTTTGTATACCCCACCGTCTGGCCAATTATAGTGGAATTAGCTGATGGCTGCGGAGTTGGGGTTACTAACCGTGGAAACAACCCCAGCTTTGCGAGATCACAAATCTTAGAGCATGATCACTGAATGTAATCATTCTGATCATGCAAATACTCCTCTTCAAACGCCATAAAAACCACTCGCACTACTGATTAAATTTGGATTGTAAATCCTCTGATAACGCTTGCAGCTTACAAACTGGAAGAGCGGATTCAAATAAATGGTAGGTATCGATCCTCAAACGTGTGATCGGAAGGATACGCACCGCTTACCCGAGCTGTGCATTATCATCCGTGCAGACAGTGGGGTTAGCTGTGCCCCTTCAGTAATGAATACTCAAAAAGAAAAATAGAACGTGCTGAGCAGGCAGTGATCCATTTGTATACCAGCATGGAACCAAACATCAACAATTTGTATTTCACACCTATACCGCATCCCAGCGGCAAACACTCGATCAGGTACTAACGGCTTTCCGGAAACTTTATCAACAACTCAAATCCTATTCAAAACAACCCCAACCCCACCACCCGAAAGCGCATCGAAACCGATTTTGATCACCTTTGCAACGGGCAAACTCAATGGATCGCCCTGAAAAAAGGACTGGACAAACTCAAAACGTACAAAGAAGAACTGCT
This sequence comes from Bacteroidota bacterium, assembly GCA_039184805.1. Lineage (GTDB taxonomy): Bacteria > Bacteroidota > Bacteroidia > Flavobacteriales > Flavobacteriaceae > Flagellimonas. Next base: position 1,287 of record JBCDAX010000138.1, read on the forward strand.
TATCTGCCTTAACTATCCTGCCACTCCTCTATACAATAACCAGAGCGAAAGGGATATCAGAGAGCAGGTGAAAAAGAGAAAAATCAGTGGTTCTACTAGAAGCCCTAATGGAAGAAAGGCCAGGGATGCCATTGCTTCCCTGAAAAAACGTGTAGAAAGTTGGACGTCTCTTTTGGGGATTTTCTCTATGACCGACTGACGGGAGGTAATAAAATTGACTATTTGCCTGAGTCGCTCTCCTGTAAATTAATCTCCAACTATTGAGAAGTTAC
>JBCDAX010000139.1:0-1534 GCA_039184805.1 Bacteroidota bacterium
ACATTCTATTTTCAAGACTTTGCTATTGATGGTTCTATTACCAAGGCCCTGCGGAAGTCAGAAAACCTTTCCGGTTTTCCGACACCCTTAGAGCCGCGCGAAAGCACAAGCGGCGAAAGGCCGCTTCACCTTTCTTCTCCCCACCCACAAAATGCGTATTGCGAGGGCATCATCGTAAAAAGCGGCATTGCATCCCAATCTAGTGGATTTCCATCATGAAAAATGCTAATTTGAGAAGATGCTTCTGATTCTAAAGTACCTCATGTTTGCCTGTTTTGCCTATGTAGCCATTAGGATTGTTGTGCCCTATCTGGTAATTTTTATGCGATTTATGTTCAATGAAGCCTTTAAATGGGACAAATACGTAGAGAAGCCAAGATTGGTATTCTATGCAATGGGACTTTTCTCCATGAGATTGGGGTATACTGGAATAATGGAACCATTGGAAAGATTCCCCATATTTTCCTATGCCACTGGGGGCTTTCTCTTTTTGATAGGTATGTTCACTACCCAACTGACTTGGAGTAAATGGTTTGAAAGAATCTTTATTCCCAAAATAAAGGAGAAATTAAAGACCTCCAGAAATTTCAATATTTCAATCAGCGAGTCCCAATTGGGAAAACTCTACGATAATATGGTGCGCTATGATATGGTCATCATCGATAAAACTTCAAAAGACAATTTTATACAATGTTTTTTAAAGGAATGGGACGAACATGATACAAAGATTCATCTAAAGTTAAAAAACCCTGCTTGTAAGGAGTTCTATGAGCTTTTAAAGAAGAACTTTCCCAAAAACGACTTACAACTTATTGATTTTATCAAAAATTCTGACATTTTACGGCGAGAGGACGGGCAACCCTATAATTACGATACCGTCAGAAACGCTCTGACCAGGCACCGAGTCTCCAGAAGAAGTGAGGAATTGGAAGCTGTATTTGCCCCATTTTCATAAAAACCTGCTTGCATTCTCACCTATTTTGCTTGCACCACATGCAATGCAAGCCTTTCCTATAGTTTCCTATGCTAGTTTGCTGAAAGAATTCAAATAAAAAGTACAAAAGCTTTTGTCCATTGTTTCATCCAAAAAATCTAGAATAATGGATTATTTAAAACTAGAGGAACGTCTTGAACGTATAGAACGATTACTATCCAGTAATAAGGAAGTATTGACATTTGAAGAGGCCTGTGAATACATGGGCGTATCACGAAGCTTTTTGTACAAGCTTACTTCAAGAAGACAGATACCGCACTCCAAGCCCAATGGCAAAATGATATTCTTCGAAAAGAAGAAGCTCAACCTTTGGCTATTACAGAACAACAGAAAATCGAAAGCTGAATTGGAAGCGGAGGTACTTAAATATGCACTTAGAAATAAGATGAATTGATGATGGGTAGGGAGAGGAACTGGCGAACGAAATCAGCATGAAAATGATGATTGAGTGAGAATTCAAGATGTGTCATTGTCATGACAAATCTTGCTTTTGCTCCCCTTGGTCGCAAAAGAGGAAAAGGAATATGAAACGGGAATTCG
>JBCDAX010000140.1:0-1517 GCA_039184805.1 Bacteroidota bacterium
ATTTTGGAAAGAGCCCAAGTAAGCGAGGATACCAAAGTTTCCGATTGGAACGATGATGAAATTGGTAGAATCAGGGAAGCGGTTTCCAGCTATACAATTGAAGGGGAGCTTCGTTCAGAAACCCAATTGAACATCAAGCGTTTGATGGATATCGGTTGTTATAGAGGAATTCGTCACAGATCTGGATTACCATTGAGAGGTCAACGTACTAAAAACAACTCTAGGACAAGAAAAGGAAAACGTAAGACAGTTGCGAACAAGAAAAAAGCAACTAAATAATAAATAGCAGTCATTAGTATTCAGGCGTTAGAAGAATCTGTTTGAAATGTAAAAGTCTAGGATTCCAATAACAAAGAACTAACAGCAAGGAACTAAAAAATATGGCAAAAGCAAATACAAAAACAGCAAAGAAGCGTAAAGTAATCGTTGAGTCTACAGGTGAGGCTCACGTGGTTGCTTCTTTCAACAACATCATTATCTCTTTGACAAACAAAAAGGGAGACGTAATCTCTTGGTCTTCTGCAGGTAAAATGGGCTTTAGAGGTTCTAAAAAGAACACTCCTTATGCTGCCCAAGTTGCTGCCGAAGATTGTGCCAAGGTAGCTCATGAAGCAGGTCTTCGTAAAGTAAAGGTATATGTTAAAGGACCAGGTAATGGTAGAGAATCTGCAATCCGTTCCATTCACAACTCAGGAATTGAAGTTACTGAAATCGTGGATGTAACGCCACTACCACACAATGGTTGTAGACCTCCAAAAAGAAGAAGAGTTTAATTATTTATCAATAATCGGCCGTATGGCCTTGAAGGTGCACCAAGATTATCGAAGGATAAGCCTTAATTCATAATCGCACTTTCTAAAAATGTAAAAGATGGCAAGATACACAGGACCAAAAACAAAAATCGCTAGAAAGTTTGGAGAAGCGATTTTCGGTGACGACAAGTCATTCGAAAAGAAAAATTACCCTCCAGGACAACACGGTAACAACAGACGCCGTGGTAAAAAATCTGAATACGCAATCCAGTTAATGGAAAAGCAAAAAGCAAAATATACCTATGGTATTTTGGAGCGTCAGTTTAGAAATCTGTTTACAGAAGCTAAAAGACGTGATGGGGTAACCGGTGAGGTTTTATTGCAATTATGTGAGTCCCGTTTGGATAATGTTGTATACAGAATGGGTATTTCTCCATCAAGACGTGGGGCCAGACAATTGGTTTCCCACAGACACATTACCGTAAATGGCGAAATCGTAAATATTCCTTCTTACTCTTTGAGAGCTGGTGATGTTGTAGGAGTACGGGAGAAATCAAAATCCGTTCAAGCAATCCAAAACTCGTTAGATGCCAACAGTAGCGTTTACGAATGGATTACATGGAACTCCGAAAAGAAAGAAGGCACCTTTGTAACTGTTCCAGAAAGACTTCAGATTCCTGAGAATATCAAAGAGCAGTTAATAGTCGAGTTATACTCTAAATAAAAACAACATTAGTCCAATATGGCATTACTTAATTTTCAGAA
>JBCDAX010000141.1:0-1496 GCA_039184805.1 Bacteroidota bacterium
AGAATGGGGTGCATCTTGAGAGAAGACAACCGGTCTTTCATAATATTTAACATATTATAACAGTTTTCCTCAAATTTCCCACTTGGAAATGAGAGTTGTAAAATACACTACTCAACCCTGAATAGTTTGAACATCTTTCCTCTAAGGTATCCAGTTTGCCCTTGTGTGAGGTTTTAGGGGCACATATTTTATTCTCCTTATTTTACATTGGATACAATTGGAGTAAACATTTAAACCAAACATTTTACATAGAATTGATGTGATGTGATCTGAGAAACTTTTAAACACTCCACCACAACCCAGGTATTGAACACTTCTTCAACTCTTGAAATTATATTTTAGAATGTAAAAGTCAAGTTTTAAGAAGACAAGATTGTTCTGTATGAATTCTACATAAATTCATGAATTTTGCATAAAACAATAATTTTCATGACAGTTGCATGAAATGCCTCTTATGAATATACCACTTGAAGAAATATCCAGCTCCCTGATAGATCTCAATATACTTCTGCCTTGGGCATCTTGTCCAAGATGTTCTCTTTAAGTCTAGCTGAATTTTTCATTCTAGCCCATTTTCAAAGGACCTAAAGGATCTAAAAACGTACGATTTCTCGTTCGTCTAGATCAACGTGCGATGTAGCTTTGGGCTTGTTAGGTGTGTACACTTCTAATTCTTTTGGTCGAGGGCAACCCCTTTGAATCGTTGCCCATTTTTAAGAAATATTAAGTATCTAACCTCACCATTTGCATGGCCCCCTACATGCCCATTTTGTCGGAAAATCCTTCTCTGTGTTGACTCCATGAGTTTTGAATAGAATGATTTTTTGGGGTAATTATTATATCAATTTCAAAGATAACACAAAAGTCAACCTTTGCAACCATTTCAGCATGACGAAATGCGTGGAAAGGGAAGGCATTTAGGCTGGTACCTTTTTAAAGATTGGAATAACACGACAAGCCACGGACAGATATGCTGTGGCTACAGATGGAGACGATCAGGCAACATTTTTTACGTTGTAACAGAGCATGTAGGCTGATGCCTCCTTCAATTTCGCGACCAGCACTTCCTTGACGGAGGCGTCATTGATGTGAAACCATCGAGCCTCCGGCTAGTTCCGGCAGAAGGCAGTGTAGTGGCCGGATTGAGCGCTGCCGTGGGAACGAATTGTAAAAAAGAAAACACGGAAGATAAAAAGTTCCTCAATATGTTTTTGTCAAAACTTTTTCGAACATGCTCATTGAAAAAACGTGCTAAATACCAAAAGGGTGAAACAATGTTGCGACGATACGTTACGTTGCTCGGTGATATTGGTTGCATAGGCATTGCATTTCTATTATCTAACGAATAAAGTTCTAAAATAGTTTAAAGTAGCTTAAAATATAATTTTTGCTATCGTCTAACTATACTTTTCGTTTCTGTTTTCAGGAAAGGGAATACCGAGTGCTGGAACAGAAATATCCCAGTCCAGGCGATGATTTGTGCTCCGCTGGTCGTG
>JBCDAX010000142.1:0-1473 GCA_039184805.1 Bacteroidota bacterium
AATGCGCGGTAATCTGGCTTTTTTACTGTTTTACTCATGTTTTTATTCATCCGATGGTTTGATTCTGGTTTTTGTCGTGTACTGTGAAAATTGAATAGAAAAAGAATTGGGGTTATTTGGAATAACCCCATTCCCTAATATCTAGCTCTCGGTTTTTACCATAGTCGATGTAACCGTTGCATGGATCCGCCGACGTGCTTAGTGAGTCGAGTTACACTGAAATCATTCTCTATTTCTGCAACCCAAGATGTTTCAACATCATTCTCAAAAAAACCTACTACCGAGTATCTTGTTCCGTTAGTTGTATGACCAAAGCCAACATAATTGAATTCGTCAAAATTGGTAAAAGGTGAGACATTTCCCGTTACAACATTTACAGTTGCTACCGGCCAATCGGAGAAATCATCGAATATGGTAAATCGGTCGTTAAAACTTTCTCCAAATCGTGAGGTTGTACTATCAGCGTAAATGAATGGAATAACGTCTCCTGAAGAAGGAACTTCGAAAGCTCTAGCGAATTGGGTTGGCAAGACACTTTTCAAGTTAAAACTAAAGTCTGTATCGAAATTTCCATTTTCATCGATTCTCAAAACATTGAGTTCAGCAGATACTCCGGACGGTATGTTATCCATATATTCCACTGCAAGCGAATGGCCCAGACCAGGATTTATGTAGATATTTCCATCTTCCCCTCGCACTAAAGATTCTGCCGACAGCAGTCTATCGTCTTGCTTGAACTTTACGGTATTTGTTCTGGTGTCCAAAACCGCTATTGGAAACCCATTTGGTCCATCATAATCGCAACATCCTGTTGGGAAATAGCTTATACCATATATGATTTTTTCGGTTTCTGGTATAAAAACAGGTTCATTAGTGAAATAAAATGCGTTTACAGGCTCAGTAAAAGGGAAATCAAATTCTATTACCTGTGTAATTTCCATTACGCTTGGGTTAAACTCCACAATCAGACCTTCTGCAATAAATGGTACATAAGCCTTGGTTTCCGATACAAATCTTATGTCCAGACCTATGTTTCCAGAAATGCCCAATGATGCGAAACTGATTATGCCCTCAACGGAAAATTCAAGCGTGGTTCTATCCACGTCCCATTTCGTAATCGTACCGGCATCATCGTTCCAGGAATAAGGGTGCTCACCAAAAGAAGTGATTCTTGAGCCAAATCCTAATTCTACGGCATTTGAGACATTGGTTTCATCAAGGATATTTTCGTTCGCCTCCATATAGTATAACCTTCCCTGTGGTGTTGAGGTAAAATATCCAGTGAGCCATGCAGAGGCTACTTCCTGGCCATCGGAATTTACATCTGTATTGTCATCATCACTACAGGAGGTGATCCCCAACAATATAGCTCCTATCAGGAATAGGGTAGCCCATTTATAATTTTTAATTGTCTTTTTCGAATTTAAAATTCTCATTTTTCTTATTTTGTAGTTAACAGTTTTTTAATTGTTG
>JBCDAX010000143.1:0-1452 GCA_039184805.1 Bacteroidota bacterium
GCTTGATAAAGTAAAACTTAAAACTTTGAAACGCGGTAGACCACGCAAGAGACTTAAAGTTTTGGCTACCGACAAAGGCTATGACTCAAAAGAAAAACGTGCCATTTTACGCAAGCGTGAACCTATCCCACTAATATGATTCTTTGAATCCAGAGATGCATGGTGGCAAGGCTTATAAATGAGTTAAAATAAATACTCTGGCGTTCCCATCTAACCGTAAGGCGACGGTATTTACGTTGGAACCAAGCGAAACAGCGTTCTTGCTGGAATCTTGGAACAGAAATTTTGATGGGTCTACCTTTACTTTTACGATTTTTCCAGACTCTTTTTGGTATTTGAGGTCTAATACCACGCTTGCGTAAAATGGCACGTTTTTCTTTTGAGTCATAGCCTTTGTCGGTAGCCAAAACTTTAAGTCTCTTGCGTGGTCTACCGCGTTTCAAAGTTTTAAGTTTTACTTTATCAAGCAAGGGAATAATCTGTTCTCTTTCACTACCATTAGCTGGAGTTGTAGAATTAGCTAAGGGCATTCCATTCCCTTCGGTTAGTGTATGAATTAAAACTCCCTTACCTTTACCACCATAAGCAACTTCCTCACCTCCTCCTTTTCCAGGGGGAAAAAGAACCATCAATGGCTCCAAAATCCCAATTTATAAGCCCCTTTTCATCGGCGATCGCCAATATGCGTGCTTGTAAATGTTCAAATGTTCCGTCTGAATACCATCTCTTCAACCATCTGTGGGAAGCGCTTTTTGATGCCCATATACAACCTCGTGGTAGGTCACACCATCGACATCCAGTAATTAAGATGTATAGCAGACTATTTAATACATGGCGATACGGCGCATGAGGCATTCCCTTACCACGTTGTTCTGGCTCTGGAGGAAAAATATCTTCAAACAACTTCCATTCTAGGTCGCTTAATCCTTCAAAACGTCCTGCCATACTGCAATACACCCTTCTCTCCTATGGAATAGGATATCACTTTTGGTAATTAGTGGGATAGGTTCCTGTAACTGTTCTTTAATTTGAGGAATAGCTGTTTGTAATTTCTTACCGACTATTCCCATATCACCGATTTTCTCTTGGGCATCCTTTGATCCATTGACAGCTTGAATAATCAATGAATTGGTGATACCAAACTTTTCATTTCCAGCTTTTGAAATATCTTTAGTGTGCTTGGAAATATGGTTCCTAATGTACCTGGATTGCTGTTTTTTACCCATTGTAAGTTACTCCTTATTTGTTAGTAGAAAACCCAGACATTAAATTTGGGTTATTTAGTTTTAGTTATTAGCTGGTAAAAGTTTTAAGTTCTTACTATAATTACCATCATTTATATCTGCCAATCTTAGTTTTAACTCGTGGGTAACTGCTTCCAGTAATTCAACACAATAACTTGAAGTCCCCTCATCTGAATTATCTAATTCTGATAATTTCTCTAGCATCAGA
>JBCDAX010000144.1:0-1440 GCA_039184805.1 Bacteroidota bacterium
CTTTGAAATTTCAGTCAGCGGCTGATAGTATTAAGGTGAGTATTTGACCAAAGTTTCATTGAGATTGCTCTCATATTTTGAAAGTTATACACTTTTGTATGTTTTTAGGGAATTTTTACTGTTTAACGCTTTATTGCAGATACCAAAAAAATGCCATTAAAAGGACGTCTGACCGATTCTGAGAAGCAAAGAATTGTTGCTGGCCTCGCAAACGGATTGTGTGTTCTCGATTTAGCCAAAGAACTCGGAAGAGATAGGAGAACAGTTGAATCGTACGTGAAGAGGCCTAACATCGAAGCAAGGAAAGATAAAGGGAAAAGAAGACAGATTTCAGCAAGGGACAAGAGAAAATTACGCAGGCAACTGTTTAGAGAGCCAAATGATACAAGTGCGTCAATTTTTCAGAAAGCTGGTGTTGCTAAAATGTCACGGGCGACTCGATGCAGTGTTTTGAACGAGATGGCAAAAAACATCAAACCCATTTCTCGACCCCCATTGAATGAAACCCACAAACAGAAACGCTTAGTTTGGGCTCAGATGTACTTGAAGACACATTTCGAGCATGTTCTGTTTACTGATGAGGCGAGAGCCACTCTTGATGGCCCGGATGGATGGGCGAAAGTTTGGAACCCTACAGGTGCAAAGACCCCTCATCGGTTTCGACGCCAGCAAGGAGGTGGGGGAGTTATGTTTTGGGCAGGGATCATTGGTGATGAATTGGTTGGACCCTTCCGAGTGCCTGAAGGTGTAAAACTGACCAGTAAGTCTTACATTAACTTTTTGGACGACCATTTGTCACAATGGCTTGATGACTTGCCGCTATTGCGTCGCTCTAAAATGATTTTTATGCATGATAATGCTCCATCGCATTCAGCAAAGGCTACAACCGCATACCTTGCATCGATAGGCATCAAAGGGAAGTCTCTCATGACATGGCCTCCATGTTCTCCTGACCTGAACCCCATCGAACAGTTGTGGTCAATTTTGAAAAGGAAAGTTTATGAAGGGGGACAGCAGTATAACTCGAAAGATGTACTCTGGAGGAAAGTTGAAGAAGCAGCGAGAGCTATTAGACCCTCTGAAATTAAGAAATTGACTGAATCAATGGACAAAAGGCTCTTTAAAGTCATTTCCAATCATGGAAGCTATGTTGACAAATAATCGTTTTTGCAGTTATCCTAAATTGTTATTTCTTTGCTTTATTTTCTCCACATTGTTTTTTACATATCTACAGTTTGTTTTCGTATTAAATATATGAAAAAAAACCTCGTTTGACTACCTGAAAATGATTTTTTTTGGATCTGCAATAAAGCGTTAAACAGTAAAAATTCCCTAAAAACATACAAAAGTGTATAACTTTCAAAATATGAGAGCAATCTCAATGAAACTTTGGTCAAATACTCACCTTAATACTATCAGCCGCTGACTGAAATTTCAAAG
>JBCDAX010000145.1:0-1433 GCA_039184805.1 Bacteroidota bacterium
CAGTATACTGCAAGAGCCATTTTTTTCATAAGCATAATGCTCTTTGACAACTTGACCAGGTTTCATGGGAAGATTTTCAACTACATCCCCAATCAGAAAACAAGGACGCTCATCAAAGCAAACAACAGGGTACTGAGGATTATAAGAACGATTATAAATCTCTAAAATTCGCTCCATTTTCGCCAAAAACATAGGCGTTAGGGCTCTGATGCACCACTGCTTTTTGAGATGGGGCTTAAGTTCGTTTTTTTGAGAATATCAGCAATCTCAGTGTGAGATATTTTTTCTACATATTTCAACTCTACTAATCTTTCTGCTAATAATCTAAGAAGCTGTTTGCAAACCCTAAAAGAGTCAAAAAGTACTCAACTTGATAACTTTGAATTTTTCGCGAAATCAAAAACAAATCAAGATGAGTACACCTCAAAATAAAGCAAAGCGTAAAAAATATCCAAGTGATATTAGTAAAAATGGCTGGCGCAATTTGAAGCGGGAATTACCAAAGCCAAAGAACGACACCTCAAAAGGAGGACGTCCAAGTGCAGACTTGAAAGAAATAATCAATGCTATATTTTATGTAGTGAAAACAGGATGCTCTTGGCGCAGTTTGCCACATGATTTTCCAAATTGGTCAACAGTATATAGCTACTTCAATCATTGGAGTAAAACTGGAGTTTGGGAAGAAATACATGCTCGCTTTATAAAAAAAGTTCGAGTTTCGGTGAAGCGACACCAAAAGCCAAGTGCAGGTAGTATTGATTCTCAGTCAATTAAGACAACTTCATGTGGTGGACGACATATCGGATTTGATAATGGAAAAAAGACAAAGGGGCGAAAACGTTTTATTCTTGTGGATAGCCAAGGTTTGTTATTAGCCGTATGGATTTGTGCTGCGAATATTTCTGAAAAGAAGGGTGCCATGCAGTTACTACGTTATATAAAAAGAGTACCGATTTTGCAGAATTTATGCAGTCGATTAGCATTAATTTGGGTAGATGGAGGTTATCGCGGGGATGATTTAAAAAATTATGTGAAACGGCTTTGGGGATGGCTCTGGCAAGTTGTTTTAAGAACAGATAATGAGAAAGGATTTAAGATTTTACCCAGAAGATGGGTGGTGGAAAGAACATTTGCATGGATATGTAATGCCCGTCGTTTGAACAAAGATTATGAAAAGAACAGACGACATAGCCAAAGTATGGTCTATTTGGCTATGTTGCCTGTTCTAATTCGTAGGCTCGGTTAGGTTTTCAAACAGCTTCTTAGAGAAAGATTTTGGAGCCGGCTACCGCTATGATATTATTATGGAGAATGCTGTATTCAATTAACACTTCACTTTTATTGGATCGTGTTCATGTATTTGTATGTTCATGTGTTAATGTATGCGCATGTGCATGTGCATTTGTGTCCATGCGCATGAATGTGCATATGCA
>JBCDAX010000146.1:0-1429 GCA_039184805.1 Bacteroidota bacterium
ATTTATACATATAAAACAGTGAATTTCAATATCACAATATCCATCTCCAAATACTATTAGGCGTAAGCACTGTTCTTTCATTATCTGAAATGAAAAGTCAAATCGGCGCATTAGATCGCGAGATATTAAGATTTGAATGAAATGAGCAAAAATTCAATCCTCCCGCAGAATGGCAAATACTAGGTCAGAAATTTAGGTTTTCCATTGAAAATTATGCCTAAGCACAATTAAATTGACCTAGCTGACGCCAGGTGGCTCCCTTAAAACTAACTGAAGCGTGCCTTCTGACATTTGGAGCTTGTAAGTCGACCGTCAAATTTCAATAGCTTTTTTGCTTGTATCAGATATACTGCGTTTTGGCCTGATACATATTGTCGGACCAGTTATAAATTTTTTTCTTAGGTGGCCCTTTGCTGCTTATTCAGAAGGGAGCAAATTTCTAGTTCCTCGCTTAAGAAACAAAAATAAGAAAAATACAAAATTGAAAACATTTGCTCCAAAATTTTTCAAAAACTATTTTTAATTTAGATTCGGGGGCCCTAGTTTGGGCGTCTGGCGTAAAAGGACTATCACCCTAAACAATTACAGAGCCCTGGAATCAATTGTCAGAATGGCCAAGCGGCCAGAATAGGGCCTCTTGAGAGATCTCAATCCCTTTCGCTCCATGGATTTTGTCATGCGGCTCTGACACAGATGCCTTGACCAGTTCTAAGAATGATGTTTTCTTTTTCAGATCCACAACTCCTATTCCTCAGACTCCAGGTTTTTTATTTAATGCTGCAGCTTTCCCAAACTGATTTGCACTAGGCTGTTGGGCGTAAAATTCGTATTGGAAAATAGAGTGGACGAGTGGATCGTTGAGAAGTTTGATAAAGTGAAATTTGATCAAAACCCTTATTTAAAGTTTATGAAGAACTTTTTCATCAAAATTTCCATTCAGCCTTGTGTACTTTTGGCCGGTTCTTATACACCATAATTATTGAATTGTGCTTAAAAAAGATCCACCGGAAAAGCGAGCGGAGATTTGATTAAATTAACAGAAGTCAGTAGAAAATTCAGCTTGCCCCGGTGCCACTTTCCACCCAGCACCCTGGGATTTGGAATGCTGTCATGCTGAGATAGCTGGAGGCCCTAAGTTCAGGCGTAAAGTTGTGGGGGTGGCGATACCAGGGCAAAAACTTCAGGTTACGATGACAAGGATTGGCGATGACAAAGAAGTGGAAGTGGCATAGGAGATCAGTGATGAAAAGTTGTGTGAGAATTGATATTCTCGAGCTAATCCCATGAAAGGGGGACATTTTTTATCTTTTTCAATTCCTGGAAACAGAAATTTTGTCAAATACATGCGCTAAAATACTGAAACATTTTTAAAACACTTTCTGTGGACTAAAAATGTTTATATGCGCCTCATGTTGTATCTGTAGAGTGA
>JBCDAX010000147.1:0-1394 GCA_039184805.1 Bacteroidota bacterium
ATTTGGGAGATGCCTTATTTATTCTTGCAAATCCCAATTTAACTCCTGAAACAAGCCATAATATCAATACAGGTATATTTACCAATTTGGGTAAAAAGAAAAAACATTGGCTGGATTTAAATATTTTTTATCGTTTTGTCCAAAATAATATCATTCTATTTCAATCTGGATTTGCAAACGGTATTTTCCGAAATGCCAATGACTCTCGTGTTTATGGGAGTGAGCTTTCCTTGAGAGGACAAATAATTCCGGGGTTAAGATATAATTTCTCAGTAACCTATCAGGATTTGAGAAGAGTAAATTCGTCCAATACTAATTTATCGAACTCTAGACTGCCCAATATCCCATATTTTTTCTCCAACTCCGGTTTAAGATATACCCATCCAAAAGTATTTATAAAGGGAAAATGGGACGGTTACTTGAATTATGGATTTGTTGAGCAATTTCTACTTGGATCTGTTCCAAGAGAGTTAGAACCAAGGCTATTTGAAAGAGAGTATAAATTCGATAGTAAAACCATCATTGATGCACAGCACACCTTGGATATTGGAATGACTTACAAATACTCAGATATGCCACTTTGGGTAAGCCTTGAAGTGAACAACCTACTGGATATACCAGTTTTTGATGGCTTTCGAGTTCAACTGCCCGGAAGAAATTTTCGAATCAAACTTAAATACACAATAGAAGGAAAATCAAATGAGAAAATCAATTAATCAATTAGTTGTACGATGCATTTTAAAACCAATTCTGCGAAATGTGTTAACGGTCATTGTATTATCAAGTGCGGTCTTTTTTACCAGCTGTAATGATGATGACCCTGAACCTGGGACCGTCGATGTAGGGTATGCTTTGTTTACGACTGGAGGAGGAGCACTGCTAACTTTCAGCGACACATTGTTTTCGGGCGTAATAAATCCTGCAAATTTTGAAAATCCTATTCAATTTGCTGACCAAAATAGGGTTATAGGTGTAGGGTTCGAAGGTGGATTCTATACGGGAATCAATCAAACATTGGATGTTGGTATTCAAAAATTCGCAAAAAATGATCTTGGTGAATTTGGAGATGCTGGTTTTATATCAATAGGAGAAGGAGGTGGACTTTTTGATTTCGCAAGTGAAACTAAAGGTTATTACATTGATGAATTACGTAATGATCAAGCCTTACAAACTTTTGATCCAAGCACGATGCAAAGAACAGGAGAAGTTGATTTCTCAGCATCGGTTGCACAATATGCCAATAATGACAGTGTGGTAAATATTACGTTGAATAATTTCGTACAAATTTCTGGGGACTATGTTTTCACTCAAATTAATTTTAGCACATCAGAGGGGCAAAACGTCTTTGATTCTACTTTTGTTGTGGCAATCAATACTTCAACCGATATGGTCGA
>JBCDAX010000148.1:0-1355 GCA_039184805.1 Bacteroidota bacterium
GGAGCATCCCAATTTTTAAAAAACACAGAAGAAAGAAAAATGCTTCGCGATAAATGCTCGCGAATAAATGGGGGACTATACTTCCTCACCCATTAACTGCAAAAATAATTGCAGTTTTGGAGATTCCATGATGTCAATGACACCAGAAGAGAAAGAGCGTTTAGCAGCTCACATACAAGAAATAGCTAAAATTCTATACAAAAACACACCACCGGAAAAAATCGCAACCTTTGAAGGAATCGAAACAGCAGTTCGTGAGCAAGTTTTGGAACATGTCAGTCCAAAAATCGCATTTTTTTTGTCGGAGAAAAGACAGGAACGACAAAAGGATATACCCGAAAAATAAAAAGTTGTGTTGGTAAAATTTTTATCAGTTCTACCCAAGCATCACGTTTAGGAATTGAGCCATATCAACGACTTAGTCCGATGCTATCAAAGTGCTGCTTGTTACTTGCAGCCAATGAATCATTCCAAAAGGCAGAAGAAGATCTTAAGGTTATGACTGGAATGGAAGTTGGACATAGCACCCATCATCGCCAAGTCCAAAAAGTAGACCTATCCCCGCCCAACGTGAAACAGAAGCTGACGGAGGTTTGTCTTGACGGGGGAAAAGTGAGGTTGCGCGAATAGATTTAGCATGTCTTTTATGTCCCAACCAACTTCAAAGGATATTAAACAAAATAAATTAGAGCGATTTGACCGTGTTTTAGCAGCGATTAAGGCATTAGAAAAACAACAGAAACAATTGCTAAAGCAGGGTAAGCTTGCTCCTGAAGATTCTTGGGTCGCACGTTATCAAGTACGGCAAAATACTAAGAAGTATTGGTACTATAAATTACAAGCTATTCGACCTGCATTTAAACGTGCAACATCCGATAAGCGTAAGTATATACAAGCATTTGGGTAAAGCCGGTTCCGAAGCACACATTGATGCAATGATGTCTGTTATCAGACGTAGTATTTTTGATGAGCTACAAAAAGCAATTGATGTTTTGGATGATTGTTTACTAGATATTACTGGCTTTGAGCTTCAAGAGGAGGAATCCCAAGATTAAAATCCCAAATTCATTCGCGAGAATTACTCGCGAAGCGTTTTTCTCCCCTTTGTATTTTTCAAAAATTGGGATGCTCCCGTAAGCTGAGGTAGAAAAGTTACATCTTTTTTATGTTCGCGTATATCATCCGCGAACATAATTTTTTTGTCCAAAGTCCAAAAGCATGAAAAAATGTATCGTCATCCCTTCACCCTCATTAGGATTAGTGTTACTGATGACACAAACACCCAGGTGTGGAAACCAATGTGGTTAATTGTGATAGGCTCCCAACGCCAACAACTTTCATCTATTGAAGTCTAC
>JBCDAX010000149.1:0-1353 GCA_039184805.1 Bacteroidota bacterium
GATGTAACACCGGAGGCGACCATAGCCGTGAGCGAGAAACTGCTTCCCGGTTTTGGAGAACAGATGCGACAAGTGAGCTTACAATATGTGCCTACAGCCATTCTCTCTCGTCAAACTGCCGGTACCAGAGGAAACACGCTGATCATCAACCTTCCTGGAAAACCAAAATCAATTCGCGAATGCCTGGAGGCGGTGTTTCCTGCTATTCCTTACTGTATTGACCTGATAGGTGGGTCTTACCTGGAGACCAACGAGAAGTACATGAAGGTATTCAGGCCAAAACAATAGTATCTAATCAGGTAAAACTGCTTAGCACTTAATAATAATCCTTTAGGTATCACTCCATTCAGTCGCAGATACACTGCATGTTGTCTTCGGGCATAAATCAGCGCCAAATAAAGCATAGTATCTCCGGCAAAATCACGATCTAACACCAGCAGTTCACCCTTAGCCAATCTTTTTCTTTATCCTTTCATCCGTATTCCGACGGCAGCCAGCCGATTTTGAGCACTACAGCAGCTTGCCAAGGTAAAAAAGTACCAGAATTACGCCTAATCCGGCTCCAACATAACCAAATAAGCGCCTAATGGTATGATTGGGGTGATTAAGTTTCTCCGTACTCATATCGTTTTCGCCAATGTCAGACATGGAGATATACATTGCTCCAAATATTCCCCAGGATAGGGACATTTCAAAACCTTCTGCGAAGTAGGCAAGTATGCCAGAAATAACAAGAGAAAACCCTGCAATAAGATGCAGGTTCTCAATAGTAATTATGTACCTTTCTTTCATAAAAAACTTTGGTGTCCGATTAAATTTTTCGAGCCATAGAAAAGTGCCTTAAAGCGTCTGGAAAAAGATTGTTCTTCAAAGCTGAAAACTGCCCCAATAAGAACTTTCCTTTCGGGAATTTAAGGGTGTCTTTCTAAGAATAAAAAGTCTAACACACGCATTCGTCATCACAACAATCTAAATCATCTAAATAGAAATTGTTGTTTTTGTAACTGATTAGAACTTCATCTACTTCTTTACGCGGCACTTTCAACCGTTCGGCAGTTTTTTCTGCTACAATGGCAAACCGTTGTCTGTACTTGTATATGAAGCAAAACAAGGCATCACCATGCTTGACCTGAGGCCCTACAAGGAATAAATTTTTTGTTTTCCGGGATTCATCACAATCGGTTAATAGTGGATAGCCCTTTTTAAAATGAAACAATCCCCTTACCAACTTCAGACTAGTGCCAAAACCGGTACAATTGATAGGTTTATCATCTGAACTAAACTTCTTGCCATTATCCGTGGTAATAACGTATTTATCTTTATCAAATTCAACCTTCTCTACCCTTGTTTTCC
>JBCDAX010000150.1:0-1311 GCA_039184805.1 Bacteroidota bacterium
CAGGTATTTTGTTGTTTTTCTCTTTCTGAATCAAAGCATGTGCCGCGGAAGATGCCGGCGGTACTTCAGTATTGTCGTTATTTTCCTTAGCTGTACACCTATGACGGCTGCGATTTTTCTTCGTATCTTTAAACACCTGATGACAAGTGGAACACTTCAAAGCTTTTACAGTAACCAGCATGGGATGTAACGGCAGAGGTTGTTCGCTTTTGTAACTTTTGTTCTGCGTAGCCATGTATGCATCACGCAAACGGTTATTGGTGATACGCTGCTTTGTAACACGTTGCTGGTCGACATCATCAACGACAGTCTGAACCTGTTCATTGGAAATCTTGTGCACCTGGCTAAGATGACGGCGTAGGCCATCATATTCCACTGCATGTCCGCACATGAACGAGGAGCATATGGGCATTTCTAGGAGCGGGTCGTACGTAACGGAAGGGATAATGACGGTTTTATTGAATGGAGTCGCCATGTTTTTTTTTCCTTTTTTTTTTTTTTTTTTAATTTTCTAATGGGTTATTCGTTGGTTTTTTTGGTCGGGGAATATAAGTTGGAGTACTGTTTAAGTACTTTCTGCGTTGGAAGGTTGGGGAGGCTGTCTTAGTTGATGTTGATTACTTACGGATTTAGGTTGACTTTGGCGCGGATATGGGTGAAGTTGTCTCTATTATTGTTTTGGATGTTGATCCCTGTATTTTTATAACTCTTCAGTCTTTTCTATATTGTCTTGATGTTTATGGTGTATGTGGTGCGTAGCTCTTTGAAGTGGTTAGGTGGTCTCGAGACAATTCGGATGCACGCCCTCGAGATAATTTGGATGCATGCCCTGTTTCTGATCTGGAATCAGTGCTGTTTATTTTTTTTCGTGGTCATCGTCTGGAGATCATGATTGGTCACTTTATTTAATTAAAAATTGGTTTTGTATGGTAATTATTTTTGCGCGGAAATATGCCGGAAATGCTTTACTAGTAGAGTACACGGTCAAAAGTGTATGTGGATAGAAGTGTAATCGTTACTGGGAATTGGTTTAGAATGTACAAAATTGTAGCTGGACGTATAAAAGAACTAGTAATGGTCAGATCCTTTTGGTCTCATTATATATTATGTAGGTTATATTCGAAATGTAGGACTTTTGAGGCTTCTTAAATCTAGTAGTGAGGAGTTTTGTTTAATTCATCTCAATCAGTATCTCTGTACCCGCGGAAATGTCTGTTTTCGCTATCAGTTTGTAGTTGTTGTGGTTAGCTAGCTCTGTCAATGCAACGGAGCGGTCTAGATACTTGATGTACGCATTGGCTTCACTGATGG
>JBCDAX010000151.1:0-1310 GCA_039184805.1 Bacteroidota bacterium
ATTACCATCCGACAACTTACGACTCATACCTCCAGCATCCTGGATACCGATTATTACGACGAAAAATCATATATCCTTAAAGATGATGTCCCGGTCTCTGACTCGCTAAAAGCCATTTCGGAAAATTTCAACCCCTCTGATTCTAAAATGCCCTTGATAGACTTTCTGGAAAAAATTCTTTCCGACCGGGGCGAATGGTATGAAGAAGCGGGGTTCTCAAAAAACAGGCCCGGTGAAATCTATGAATACAGTAATATAGGCGCCACACTGGCGGCCGCGGTATTGGAAATGGCTACGGAAAAGTCGTTCAACGAATTTGCTACCGACCATATTCTAAAACCTCTTAAAATGACCTCCTCGGGCTGGTCTTTTGAAGACATAGAGTTATCTGTCCACTCCACCCTATACGCGAATCCGGGAACCGAATTGCCCTATTATTCGCTGATTACTTATCCGGATGGCGGCCTGATCACCAGCATTTCCGATTTGGGCAAATACCTGAGTGAATTGATCAAAGGTTATTCCGGCGAAGGAACTCTACTGACCTTTAAGAGCTATCAGGAACTTTTCAAAGAACAACTTCAAGCCAAAAATCTACCTGATCGAGATGACGAAAATGACTTTGACGATGAATACAACACCGGGATTTTCATGGGATTTACCCCTAAAGGATATGTGGGGCACACTGGAGGTGATCCGGGAATTGCCACTTTTATGTTTTTTGATCCAGCCACTAAAACCGGCCGGATTTTAATTATTAATACCTCAGTACGTGGTTCCGGTGGAGTGGATCAATTCTATTCCATCTGGAATGCCTTAGGTGAGTATGAGAAGCGTTTGAACCCAGTTAAAAAATAAATTCACGAAATTTGGCGATCAGTCGTAAGATGATGTCGATTAGTGCCAATAAGGAAAAATGCTTTTCAAAAAGAAGTTTCTGGATCTGATTGAACAAGGTGAGATTAAAATCGCTTTTAGAAAATGGACACGACCATCCGTAACGGAAAGCAAAACGCTTCTAACACCGGCAGGACTACTACGAATTAAATCCGTTAAGATCATCGATTATGACCAGATTTCGAATCATGAAATCGTTCAGGCGGGTTATGCAGATCGAAAAGAGCTTGATAAAGAACTAGCCTTCAAAGAAACCGGAGACATCTATAAAATAGAGTTTTATCTTGAGGGGGTCGACCCAAGAATTGCACTGAGGAAAAACTCCAACATCTCTAATGCTGAAATGACCAAAATTTTGGATAAGCTAAAAAGGTTGGATACGAGCGGAAAAGTAAAGAACTGGACGTTTAAAG
>JBCDAX010000152.1:0-1294 GCA_039184805.1 Bacteroidota bacterium
CGTAAGGGAAGGGCCAATGGTTGCCAGAATCATATCTTGGTAACCTCTCAGGTTTGCCTTGATCAGTTTCTCTTGTTTCTTACTCACTTCTGCATCTGAGATCGCAGATAGGTCTGTGTCGTGAGCTGGCACTGTCACAGAACCTTTGAAAATCTTGTCGTACCCTCTTCTGCACCATTTGCCTTGAACTTCAAGGACCATTCTTTCCAATTCTCGGCATGATTTGGAAACACGATCACGTGGATCGACTTGAGGCTCTCTTTGTTCAAACTCATTTTGACTCTCAGCACTTTCTTTCCTTCCAAATCTTCAAGATATTCTCCTTGCTATGTGTCAGGGACTTCCGGTACTACTTCGTTGTCTTCTCAACCCAACGTTTTTAAAACGTGTTGAAAAATTCCAAATCTCGTTAACTTCTAGCTAAAAGTATGTAAAAACACTCCTTGTTTTACATGCAACTTTACAGATTATAAATACAAATTATCTCTATGAAAAATAAAAGGTGTCAAACACCGAATCAAACTCTTGTGTAGAATTTGAATGGGGGTTTGTACCACATATACATTATCCAACAATCAGCCCGATCTTTTGCTGACTGTTTCCCCTTCTGACACTGTTTCTGTCTTTACTACCCGACCACTCCAGGTTCTCTATGGTGTTGTTGACAACACCATTCTACTTGAAGTCCCAACAATCGGCTTCTCTGGTCGATTGTATGATAAAAGTTGATGGGCAGAATCAACTTTTATTCTGTTGCCAAAATTGTCCAAAAAAGATGCCAACAACTTAGCGACCGCGTAAAATTTTAATACGCGACCAAAAAAGCATTCTGGTCTCTCCAGAAAATCTTAAAATAAGAACGTCCGTCAAATATTATTTTTAACATCCTTCCTGTTGGCTTTCTTTTTCTCAATTTTGTAGATAACAAACTTTTCTAGTTTTCAAGTTCAGTTTGGTCCCAAACCAACTTCTTTTGGTGATTCTTGAAAACAGTTTGTGTTGTATTTTTAGTGAATATGTCACTATCATTTTCTTCTGATCTGATGAACTTGATCTTTATCTTTCCATCCTCTTGATATTCGCGCACAAAATTTGCTCGTATGTGTACATGTTTTGTTCGATCAGAAGTGTTGCGGTTCTGAGCAAGCCAGATTGCTCCCACATTGTCAACATGTACGGTGATGGGGGTGGACACTTTGATGTCCATGGTCTCCAGTATTTGTGTAATGAATATAAGTTCCTTGACGACTTCGGACAAGGCAATATATTCAGCTTCTGTGGTGGACAATACCAC
>JBCDAX010000153.1:0-1284 GCA_039184805.1 Bacteroidota bacterium
AACCAGGCTCCAATATTCACACTGAAGTTGACTGGCTCTGTTTGAAGTTGATTGGTTCAGTTGAAGCACCAACACCCTGCTTATGAACTTGAAAGGAGCTGGGGAAAAGATTGACAGCTTGGGGGAGGGGGACAACATCATGGTTTTGCTCCAAGCTTTTTCGTTCGGGTAGAAAATACGTATTTCCTCCCCCCTTGGGTCCGCCACTAAAACTGGGTGCGGTTTGAGGGGTCTCGCTGCCACGTGCGATCACCGGGGGTAGGAGGGCAGTGAATAGTGAATGTTTTCCTAATAAAATCCACCAATTCTATAGCTACTCCTGTTTGGATTTTAGTGCGACATTGGTTCCAGTTAATGTTGCTGGTAAATTTGTTTGAGGTGTCGCTGAAATGAAAATATTTCACGATAAACGTATTTTTAATATTCTGGTTGGGCGAAACCAGAATATTACCCGTGGGGCCCTTGTAACCAAAGCGAGATGGTATATTACCAACAGAAACATAATATATATCACCAACAAGATATTATACATCAACGTATTGTATTACCAACAAAAAGCATGACTAAAATTGGACTGGAAACTTGAATATTTGTGGACCGTCGGTTACAGCTGCTGGGGGAATGAACTTATTAACCCAACCTTTCGTAGTAGCTTAAAACGTATAGATGCCACCAAAAAATTATCAAAAAGTTGTGTTTTTGTGAACTGCAAAGTATTTTTTATAATGGTTAAAAAAGTTTGATTGTCTAGGATACATATATACTCGTTGGGACGGAATTGAGATGTTTCAAACTGCGACACCTCCTTTGATTAGTTTAGGACCTTCCGCAAAAAGTCAGTAATACAAAACTGAACAATGACAGGTAGTGTGAAAGCTCCGATTCTGCAAATTTCGAGAAATGTTTGCAGGGAATAGATATTGTTTGCTTATCCTCAAAATTTCACAAGCGACCCAAGAGGAAAATGAGTGTTAAGTTGGACCGGTTTGGGCTCAGCCCGAGATATTATCCGTATATTGTTTTGGGACTTCATTGAGTTTAAATATTTAGCCCCGATAAGCTTTTTGAGAACTCCCGCAGCCTAATATTGAACTGCTTGGACTAAAGGGTGTTTTAAGCTCAAATTCTGCGGAGGTATCATCAATGCAATCCTTCGAAAGCCTAGCTGGCTCAGAGAGGCCCCTAGCTATCGTGCACCCTCAGCTGTCACCTCAATTTAAGGTAACTGTATTGGTTTTTGTCACCCGGAGAAGAGGCGCATAACATTTATCACCATCTTTGTAG
>JBCDAX010000154.1:0-1282 GCA_039184805.1 Bacteroidota bacterium
CAACACTCCGCATGCTCTTACTTTTCCAGGCCACAGGAACCCCACAAAAATACACCACATAGCCATAAACACTCAACCTTGTCTCTTTGTCACTTGCAAAGTCACTGTCGCTCAATGCAGTCAATTTCCAAATGCCATCCACCACCTTTGGCTCCATTTTCAAGCCCAATTCTTTGGTGTCCAACACATAGCAAATCACCCTCAGCAATTCTTTCATTTGGAACATTGAAGCTCCATCCATACTTTTGGATAGCTCACAAACAGGATTGGCAATATCCGGTCGACTGTGCTTGGTCAGATACAGCAATGTACCCACTCCACTGCGATAAATCTTTTGATCTTTCTCTTCAATCAAAGATCCTTCATCATTCTGCTTGCCGCCAACAAACCCAGGTGTTCCAGGCGTCACAGTCCCTTTCAAATGCTCGACCAACTTGCCAAACTGCTTTTCCAGACTTTTCAAAATGGTTGGTTGTCCCAACCAAGCATTCTTTCTCCCTTTACATAATTTAATTTCTACTCCAAGATAATCTTCCAACCCAGTTGGATCCTTTACCTGGAAATGCATCTTCAAGATCGAAATGGCTTCCTCTATTCCCTTCTTGTGCCCCACAAGAAGCATATCATCAATATATATCACAATCATACAAATTCCATTGGGTCCTTCCTTGTACAACAAACAAGGATCAGCAGTGGTTTTGAATCCAGCTGCCTTCAGCTTCTCCGTTACCTTTCTCCAGTATTGCCTTGCAGCCTGCACCAACCCATAAATGGATTTCAATAACTTCAGGCAATCCCCATCATCAAGGAACTCCTCAAGGCATTCCTTATACCCATCTGGAATTTTCATGTAGATTTCATGCTCCAGGTCTCCATTCAAAAAGGCATTATCTATATCTACTACCTGAGCATCGAGCTTATCAACAATCATCCGGGTCAATACAACTCTGAAAGTGACATCATTCACCACAGGTGAATAACTTTCAGTAAAATCCACTCCTGGGATTTGGCTGAACCCTTGTGCCACCAATCTTGCACGATACACGCCATTTCTTTTCACCTTAAGCACCCTTTTACTTCCCACCAATCTTCTTCCAAGTGGTCAATCCTCTTTTCCAACTTTACGCCACACTCCCATATCAATCATCTTCCTGAACCCTAATTTAATGGCTTCTCTCCATTTCTTTTGCTCATTCAGGTCGGCATGGTGCCAGGATTCTTGGAAGGTTTGAGGTTCATCTGGGTCACTCATGGTTGCAGTGACAAATGCTGTTTCATTCAG
>JBCDAX010000155.1:0-1278 GCA_039184805.1 Bacteroidota bacterium
AATCAGCAGGGAGGTTCCTCCGTAAAACAATGCCCAACCTGCTTGTACATCCATCAACTTAACGACTACTGCTGGCAATACAGCCAACAACGCCAAGAAGATAGAACCAGGGAAGGTTATCAATGACATGATTTTATCCAAGAAATCACCAGTTTCCTTTCCAGGTCTGATTCCAGGAATAAATCCGCCACTTCTTTTTAAATCATCTGCCATTTTGTTGGTAGGTACCGTAATCGCCGTATAGAAATACGTAAATATGATAATCAATACACCAAACAAAATGTTGTAAGCCAATCCGAAGATGTCTGCAAATTGAACTTCCATCCACTGACCAGCAGCCGTATCATTGAATGTTCTACCTATTAAACTAGGTGCGAACATAATTGCTTGTGCAAAAATGATAGGCATAACCCCAGAAGCGTTCAACTTCAATGGAATATATTGTCTAGACCCCATCATGTTCTTTTCATATCCTCCAGAAGCTGTTCTTCTGGCATATTGTACAGGTACTTGACGAATAGCCATTACCAATAGTACACTAGCCAAGATGACCAAGAACCAGATAATCACTTCAATCAACATGAACATGATTCCACCAGTGTTGTTAGTAGTTCTAGAAATAAATTCCTGAACAAAGGATTGTGGCATGGTTGCGATGATACCAATCATAATCAACAAAGAGATACCATTACCGATTCCTTTATCCGTAATTTTCTCTCCCAACCACATCGCAAAGATGGTTCCAGTAACCAAGATGATTACCGATGGGATGATGAAATCAAGACCTTTACCTAGAATAAAAGCACTTTCAGGAACACCCAAAGCACTCAAGCCATAAAGGTATGCAGGAGCCTGAACCACACAAATACCGATGGTCAACCAACGGGTGATTTGATTTATGGTTTTTCTACCACTCTCTCCTTCTTTCTGTAGTTTTTGCAGATAAGGAATAGCAATCCCCATCAACTGGACCACAATGGAGGCAGAGATATAAGGCATAATTCCCAAAGCAAAAACAGAAGCGTTGGCAAAAGCCCCTCCTGTAAATGCATTAAGGATACCCAAAATACCCTGTTCTGTATTTGATGATAGTTCTGCCAACTGGGCAGTATCAATACCTGGAAGTACTACTTGGGCACCGAAACGATATACCAAAAGCAGACCTAAAGTAACCAAGATACGTTGTCTTAGCTCTTCAATTTTCCAAATATTCGATATGGTCTCTACAAATTTCTTCATGCGTTGTTCTTATAAATTTATTGCTTCACCACCAGCAGC
>JBCDAX010000156.1:0-1270 GCA_039184805.1 Bacteroidota bacterium
CAAGGGAGACTTCGCCGTAAAAGTTTAGCGTGTTTTCCGTAAGGTTTACATTTCCTTTTGAAAGTCCACCCATTACCCCATCATCTATTGGTTTCCAATCTATTCCATCTTTTTTAGAACCGAAATCGAAGTTGGTATCAACTGGTACTATGGTCAAAATGATTGCTGTAAGGACAAATAGTGCTATTTTCATCTTTTAATGTTTTGTTTTTAATATTACCCAGTTCTATCGGAATAATTCACATTTCTCATCATTTTTAATGGCATCTTTACACGTACAGATTAAAGATACTAGTTGTCAATGATATCTACTGCAGTCCCATTATGCAGGTCATTCACCCAAGTGACAAACTTGACTCCATTGACCTCTGCTGTTGTATAATCCTGAGCTGGAAGTAAGGTGTGATTTTCGGTTTGACGATAGTAAACTTTCCAATTGGACAGTGAGCTTAACAAATTGGCCTGCTGCGCTAACAAGCCTTGTTTGAATATTTCATCATCAATTAATCCCACCTGATAACTACATTCATTCTGGCCCAAACTTAAAAGCGTCCGACTCGTAAGATCGGAGTAAGACCCGTAAAAGCCAAAGTTGGCATCAGGGTACTTATTATTCAAATATTCATAAATACCCAAGAATTGAAAATCATAAGGGGTAGTTGTGAACTGAGAAAGGTCATCAGGTACTTGAATATTAAATGTCTCCTGCCAATCTGTATTGAGGCATGATGGAACAACGGACTCATCTAAGAGCAAATAACCTGCATCGTTGATCAACGTAAATTGTACCTCATCATATACTCCGGACACGATGGAAACCATCTGGTCAAAGTTGCCCAATACTCCATATCCACCGGCACTGGATCCTGCCAAAACTACATCTGTCACCTCAATATTCTGCTCATTTAAAAAGTTGATAATCTCGGAAAGTGCGGCAGCAAAATTTTGAATTCCTTTGAACGTCTGATTTTGGTCCCCTCCATTTTTTACATCCACATTTTCGTTATCGCCAGAATAAACATCCCCAGAACTGTAGGCAATGAAAACCTGATGCCAGTCTTTGAATAAGTTTTCTTGATTGTTGGCTCTTACGCTTCTATCAAAAAGGGCTCGGCCGCCATCATTTTTATTGAAGAACTTTTCTTCGGAGTAGTTAGGTTCGTTTCCGCCACAACTAAATGCATCGAAGCAAGCTCGGCCACCTGGTAAGTAAATCAAGAGTTTGGTAGAGCTCGTATTGAAGTTCACAGCGTATCCGCCTGTAGACCCA
>JBCDAX010000157.1:0-1268 GCA_039184805.1 Bacteroidota bacterium
CTTGGCCACTGGATATAATCACCAAAGTAACGGACGCTCCAATCCATTTTCTAGAAGTTGGAACCGTATCATGTTCCAAGCAGGATGGGAATTAGAGAATTGGAGTTTTGTCTTATCCCCTTGGATTCGAATTCAAGAAGACGCCATGGAAGACAACAATCCAAATATTGAAGATTTTGTAGGCCGCACAGAATTCCTTACGGCATATTCAAATAACAAACATTCTGTAAGTTTGGCATTACGCCATTCATTAAAATTTGGAGATAACAATCGTGGGAGTTTTCGCTTAAATTATTCCTTTCAAATTCTAGATTATTTACACTTACACGCGCAAGTGTTTCATGGGTATGGAGAAAATCTTATCGATTTTAATCATAAACAAACCACAGTAGGAATTGGATTTTCCTTGATACGTTGGCGCTGAAACCAGCTATCAATTCTGAGGATTCAAATATCACTTCTTTCCAAAGAGTAAAAAATCTTGAGAACCTCGGTTACTTAAGAACAGGTCTTTGATGTTGTCCCCATTAAAATCAATAAAGTCAATATCAAAACCTCTTCCCTTAATACTTTCCGGAAGAATCTCAGTTTTTGTTTCGGTAAATTTACCTTTACCATCATTAAGGTATATGCTAAAGGGTGTAAGTCCCCCGAACCGAGCCCCATTTGTATTTCCTGTTATGATATCCGCATCGCCATCTCGGTCTATATCCAAAAAAGCTACACCAAAACATCGGTTATTATCTTTGGGCAGATGCGTAGAAGTGATGTCGGTAAAAAAACCGTTCCCATCATTTAAAAGCAATCTGTTTTGCCTTGATGCATTTTCCACAAACGCTTGAACATTGCCGTATAAAATATCCAAATCCCCATCCTTATCAATATCCGCTACATCCACTTCTCTGGTTTCCTCGGGTTCAGCACGGTAGGGCAACCTATCCGAAGATTGGTCTTTAAAGAAACCGTTCCCGTCATTAATTAGAATTCTATTGGCATCCTCGTTCGCAATCAATACATCTTTATCACCATCATTATCTATATCCGCAAGGGTTAGGTCTTGGGTCACATCTATAAATTCACCGAATCGTTTGCTCGTCTCATCAATGAAATAACCTTTTCCATCGTTAATCAAGATGTTGTTCTGACCGTTGTTTCCAATCATAATATCAGGAGCACCATCCATGTTGATGTCAAAAACCACCACTGAATTTGAGGTACCGGTCACTGGTATCCTATCACCTCCATCTGAAAACGTGCCATCTCCATTA
>JBCDAX010000158.1:0-1237 GCA_039184805.1 Bacteroidota bacterium
GAAGATGTGACACAATCCTTAGCGCATTCTCTTCCAAATCTGTAGTTTTTTGGCTATTTTGTTTGATATTTTCAACTGACTAATTCTATCCACCATGAAACACTCTCTTTTACTATCCCTAATGGGAGCCTTTTTGGTTATGGGTTCTCTTTTCTCACAAAAAAAGGATTATGCCGAGGACTTAGAATCGTATGAATGGCGGGCCATTGGCCCAGCAAACATGGGAGGCAGGGTGACTGATATAGATGGTATCCCTGGCGATGAAAGCACTTTCTATGTATCTGGAGCAGACGGTGGAATTTTTAAGACCACTAATGGAGGAGTGGACTTTTCTCCAATTTTTGAAGGACAGCGCGCGTATTCTATTGGGGCTCTTACCATAGCACCTTCAGATCATAATGTGCTTTGGGTTGGTACGGGAGAAGGTGACCCTAGGAACAGTGTAGGTTACGGATGGGGCGTATACCGTTCTGTTGATGCTGGAAAAAGCTGGACACATCTTGGATTAAAAGAAACTGAAAGAATAAAACGAATTGTGGTAGACCCAAACAATCCAGATGTCGCCTGTGTTTGTGCGCTAGGAAAGGAATGGGGAGCAAATCCTGAAAGAGGGGTATTCAAAACCACAGATGGGGGTAAAAGCTGGGATAAAATTCTTTACATAAATAAGGATACAGGTTGTGCCGATATTGCCATGGATATGAGCAATCCAAGAATTATGTATGCAGGCATGTGGACGTTTAGAAGAAAACCTTGGCGTTTTGATGATGGTGGTAAAGAAACCGCTATCTACCGTACAATGGATGGTGGAGAAACTTGGGAAAAAATAATGAATGGTCTTCCTAAAACACCTATGGCACGTCCAGGAATTCATGTTGCGCAAAGTCAACCAAATACGATTTACCTGATGACCGAGTTTCAAGGTGGAGGTACTGCATTCCGTTCAGATGATCGTGGTGATAATTGGGTAATGGTCAATGATGACCCCAATATCAACTTCCGTCCTTTTTATTATAGCGATGTACGCATAGACCCCAATAATCCTGATATTCTTTTTTCTATTTCTGGTCGACTTAGTCGTTCTGTGGATGGAGGTAAAACCTGGAAGCGTATCGCTACAACGGTGCATGGGGACCATCAGGCACTTTGGATTGACCCCACCAACTCCAATCGCATCTTAAACGGAAGCGATGGAGGCTATCAAATATCCTATGATGGAGGAGATAGCTGGGAAATC
>JBCDAX010000159.1:0-1236 GCA_039184805.1 Bacteroidota bacterium
ACTTAAAAAAACTCTGGGTATGAAAACAAGAAAAAGTTTATCTGCGGTTTTATTTTTTTTAGGTGCTATGATTTCCTCAACCGCACAAACCGACACCAAACTGGATAGCTTGGCGCTTGAGTTGCAAAATCCCGTTGCGAATTTAATCCAACTTCCCGTAAATACTGATTACACTTATGGATATGATCCCTTTGACGGAAATCAAATGCTGATATCGGTGGAAC
The DNA here is from genome assembly GCA_039184805.1 of Bacteroidota bacterium. Lineage (GTDB taxonomy): Bacteria > Bacteroidota > Bacteroidia > Flavobacteriales > Flavobacteriaceae > Flagellimonas. Next base: position 225 of record JBCDAX010000159.1, read on the forward strand.
CTGTTGTTCCGATGATATTAAGCGAAAATTGGAATGTGGTCTTTAGGCTGGTCGCTCCATTTGTGACCCAGTCTGACGTGACAAGTGACGGGGATAGTGAAACAGGATTAAGGGATTTTACCCTAAGCGCTTTTTTTGTACCCAAATCCAAAGGATTGATTGTCGGATTTGGCCCGATAATTACGCTGCCAACAGCGACCGAGAATGTGTTGGGTGCAGGTAAATGGAGCTTGGGTCCAACTTTGGCAACATTGATACAGACAACAAGTACCACCGTAGGAGTACTGCTGAACCAATCATGGTCGGTTACCGGTAATTCGAACAGGGCAGATGTGAGCAGTACCTTGGTTCAGCCTTTTTTCGCCCAGAACTTTGGTAAAGGTTGGGCAGTACAGGTTTCCGCGCAGACGGTATTGGATTGGAAAAACGATTCCACAAATGGAAAGGCTACTCCCGTAGCACAGAAACTGGTCAATTTTGGAAAAATACCCATACGGTTTGGAGCAGGACCCGTAATTCCTTTTGGCAATGGAAATTTGGCCGAGTTTGGTCTTAGATTGGCGATAACAGCATCACTGTAAATTTTAGACAGCAACCAAAAGGGAATTATGTGTCTTCGATAATTACATTGCAACTATATTATTGGTTCGATTTCATATAACTCACAAAAACTCGAAAACACAATTATGAAAAAAATCTTGGCCTTTGGTGCCAGTAACAGCAAAACATCAATAAATAAGGCATTTGCAACCTATGTGGCCCATCAAATTGAAAATCTTAAAGTAATTGTAGCTGATCTAAACGACTATGCTTTAACTTTATACTCCATAGATTTGGAAAAGGAGAAAGGGGTGCATGAAAATGCGCTCCGACTTAAAAAAACTCTGGGTATGAAAACAAGAAAAAGTTTATCTGCGGTTTTATTTTTTTTAGGTGCTATGATTTCCTCAACCGCACAAACCGACACCAAACTGGATAGCTTGGCGCTTGAGTTGCAAAATCCCGTTGCGAA
>JBCDAX010000160.1:0-1233 GCA_039184805.1 Bacteroidota bacterium
AGTTTTTCGGTTCATTTTAAATAGGGAAATGTATCTTTAATGCATAATTCATCAGCTTCTGAGGGTTTTGGGCTCACCTAAAAAATTCAATGTGAGCAGATTTTCAAAAAATTCCTGAGGCAATAACTTCTAAAGTTTTACTCCGATCGAGCTAAAACTCTCAGATTCGGCTTTGGGGCCCATGAGAACCCTATATGCCCATTTTAAAGAAAAACGAAGAGGTACCGTGTAGGCCTTGGTCGATTGGTGCTGGAATTGCCCACATACAAAATATCAGTATCAGAGAAAGCTTTCCATTATTTTTTCAGGTGAGATTGTGGGCCCCCTTGCACTGCGCACTGGTTGTGCGCACTGACCTTGCCCACAAATGTTCCAGGTTTAAGTCGCAATGTGCCTGCTGAAGGTGCAATGATATCATTTTTTGGGTTTATCATGTCTTGCCATTTTATGTTTTTCTAAGCATATGATTAAGCAGTGTGTGTGTTGGAAAAGTGCTTATATTCCCAAAAGAAAAGATCAAGGTCAGATTGATGTGAATCAATGGAGAAGGGAGGCAGGTAATGCTCCAGGAAGAAACAAAACTTATGTTTGCAAGCTTCACATTTTTTCCAGTATGTGATTGTGGCCCCCTCTTGTACTTTGGATTGTGTGCATTGGATTTACCATGCTGTGCAATTGTGTTTTCCTCAGCATAGGATTAAGCAGTGCCTGTGTGTTGAAAAGGTGTTTGTGCGTTCCCCAAAGAAGATATCAAGATCATATTGATGTAGCTCAAAAGAGAAGGAAGGAGGCAGGTAACATGCCAGGAAGAAAAACCAAATGTTTAAATATCACATACTTTAAGACCTTTAGTATTGTTTCAGGGGAAGATTTAGTTATTTCTTGATATTCCTGGATCTTGGGATATATTGAGAAACAAGGCCAGAAAGCGAAGACTTCTACCACATGATTGCCAGATTTTATGCATCTGGTTAAACCAACCAGAAGAAAAAAGATGAAAATAAAATGTGCAACCAGACCTGGAAAAACAAGCGAGCACAAGCGACCTTCCTCAGGAAGCATTGCAAGCCATGCAACTTAATAAACCCACTTTCTGCTAAAAAATGTGTTTGTTATATGGCCAGAGATAAACACATTTTACCCAACTTCTAAGGAAATGGTCAGAAACATGGATGACAGCAAAATTCATTTACTTTAATATTTAAATTTACCCAAAGTTTATGTATCTATCTA
>JBCDAX010000161.1:0-1216 GCA_039184805.1 Bacteroidota bacterium
AAGTGATTTCTTTTTGTTGCTCTTTGCAGCGTCAATAAATCGTTGGCCAGTCCCTCCTAAAAGTACTTTTCCGTCACTCTCATTCTTACCAGCGTCAGAATCATACCAAGGCCGTCCATCACAGCCAAAGACATCAAGACCCTCAATGGCGGCGCATTTGTTAACCGCCATTTCGTTCTTACTTGCGTGAAGAAACATAGCAATTTGTTTGTCTGCAAACTCTGATTTGATACTCTTATTGAGTTTTGAATAGAATCGCACATTTTCATCAATGTAGTCTTCATTCTTAGCATTTCCCCCCAATTTCTTAATTGCCAATTCGTGGTAATCCTTATTGAGAGACTTTGGCTCATCCCAAATCAGTCCTTTTATGTTCCAGATTTTAAATACTTCCTTGGCTGTCTCTTGCATAAATTCAAAAGTGGCCGGGTGGAAAATACTGCTTATTCTCCCGGTTTTAGAGGACGATGCGTAGGAGCCATCTTTATTTTTTCTCCACGTTTCATGATTCTGAGTTGTAAATATGCTGGGTACCTTTGGAGCTCCGGCCACTATGCCTGCCCAACGTGATGGCACTCCCCATACCTCTATACCCAACTTAGCTGCTTCGTTACAGATTATTTCAATGTTTTCAACCGCAGCATAAAGATCCTGTTCAAGGATAGCGATTGAAACGATGTTCGTTCCCACATCTGCCATCCATTGCAGATCTTCGCGAACATGCTTAGGGACCAACGTATACGTGTGTCCTCTAAAATAGTAGGCATTGAGGACCTTGGTCGAGTCCCTTTTTGGTTGATTGGCAAAAGGCGATTGCCTGAGAACAGCATTGGCGTTGCAGCCAATAAGGTAGTTTTAAGGAATTCTTTTCTTTTCATAAATTTTCATTTCATATTACCACAAAGTATCAAAAATCCTTGCTGTGAATAACACCTTAGCTCCAGGTGAAAAGGGATAACCATTGTATTTATCAAATTCATCTTTAAGTATCGAAGACTGTTGAAATCGCTGTGTTAATAGCTTTATTATTTTCATCTTGAAGTTCCATTTTCTGTGATGACTTCTTTTGTTTTCATCTACCCATCCAGCCTCCATCAACTAGCAGAACTGATCCATTCATATAACTGGATGCATCGCTTGCTAAAAACACAGCTGGGCCTTTAAAATCGCCTGGGTTTCCCCACCTTCCTTGCGGTATTCTGCTCAAAATGGATTC
>JBCDAX010000162.1:0-1207 GCA_039184805.1 Bacteroidota bacterium
ATCAGACATTTCCTCCATCATTGCACTTTCATAAACCATTATATGCTGGCACGAGCCTCACAATTTATCTCCAATAATGTTTATGAATAGAGGAGAGAGCAGTGACAAGTTTTCAGCTAAAACTTTTCAGAATATCATGGCAGAATGACTGTGAATGAACCAAAGATCCTTCACATTGTGCCTCAATTGATAATGTGAACATTTTTTTTAGTTTAGTCACTTAACACTTTGGAAGATAGTCAAAAGATCGTTCTGCTTGGGTCAGCCCGCTCTGCAAACTAGGTCAGCCAACTGGCCAACACAAACAAGGCCCATCAGCCATATAATAGAATTATCAAACCACCAGCTATAAAGAACTATCTTCATAAAGAACCACTAGTTTTCCACAGGTTTGCACCAAACATGGAATAAAAAGATTGCACCAATCTTCACCAAAAAGTAAATCTGACACAAAAAACAACTCGAATCCATCCAGTTCACCACCACCATGCGAGCTTGAACACTATTTCTGTTTGTTTTGTTGTATTTTACTGGCTTGCGCTTAGAAGGTATCTGAAGCGCCGTGCCTGTCTACATTAGAACAATCATTTATGAAAATATTTTTCACAAAAATTTAGCAAAATAGTAAGTTTTTTTAATGAAACTATTTCAATACTCTTCAAAATATATTTGAAAAATTCGGCGGAGTCAAAAAATAAGCACAAAGTGTATGATGCATTTGTTTTGTTCCTGATAATAGGCCACTTTTTGCGCAGTTGTTTCATATTAGACGCTTTTCTGGCTTTGCAAACTTTAGAAGCTGCTCTCAAGGCCGCGGAATTTGGCGTATCTTAAGTCCATAATTTGATATTCTGTTTTTGTGTTCTGTGTTTCTATGTTTCTGTACATTTTTTAGTGTGGTGGGAGGGAAGTGTAAAGTAAAGATATCTTGGGAGGGAAGTGCTGTTATGTTCAAAGCTTATAATAGAAGTTGTATTTCATAGAGGCCAGGGAAGTATCTCCCCAAGAAAAATGCAACACATAATGTCAAGTATGTTCATGTTTTGGTGCAATTTCAAAGTTTCCTCCTAAGGCTGACTGCTCTCCCCAGTATCTCCCCACAACTGACTAATTTATGTTTTGAAGTACTTTGATCAAAAATATGTTTTCTTTGTGCATATTTCCTTGCTTATACTAGCCTTCTCTGAGTGGATTCTGCATGTTTTGG
>JBCDAX010000163.1:0-1198 GCA_039184805.1 Bacteroidota bacterium
CTACATTTTCTTTTGTGTCTGCATGGGAGACTAAGACAAATAATGAAGTTATACAGGGTGTCCCAGAAGTAACTGACCTTTTTAATTTTCTAATTATACAAATACTAGGAGCACTAGGTTGTTAAAACCAGTTTCAAATGAAAGATAATAATTTTCATGGTAATTAAGTCCGTATACTTAAGTCCGCAATACTTGGTTTCAACAAGATGGAGCAACAAGCCATACAGCAAGAGAAACAATGGCATTGTTGAAGAAGACTTTTCCAAACCGTTTGATTTCACGATTTGGTAACGTCTCATGGCCTCCTCGTTACCCAGATTTGACTCCAGCTGACTTTTTTCTGTGGGGATACCTTAAGTCAAAAGTCTACGTGACAAATCCATCAAATTTGCAGGAACTCAAGGACAACATTACTCATCAAATTGTTCGAATTTCGCCTGATACGCTGAGGAAGGTCATGCAAAACACAGTGAAAAGAGCGCAAAGTTGTCGAAGCATCAGTGGTCATCATCTAAAAGATATTGTTTTCAAAAAATAGTCTTAATAAACCATGAAAATGTTTTTCTTTGATTTGAAACCTATTTTAACAACCTGGCCTCCTTAGTTTTTGTTTAATTAGAAAATTAAAAGGGTCAGTTACTTCTGGGACACCCTGTATATGTATGTAAAGCTTCTCTCCCATTGGCAGCGGCACGAGTGAAAATAAAATGCGGGAAAATGCCGCTCTGTGATTTGTTAGAAGATCTTTGTTGTGTACAGTCATCAACCACACTTTCTTTCTTTCTGCTATTGGCCATTAGAAAAGTAGATAGCATACTAATCATTTTTGCCCTTCAATTGATATCACATACGTCTAGTGTTTTAATAAATGTAACTGCTATGTGTTCTTATTAATTTTGTATGTGTCTGGAACGTATGACACTCGTATATTGTCCGCAAAATAGTATTATATACATTGGAAAATGGCGCGTAAAGATTCCCTAGCGAAAAATTACACTCAGGGTATGTCTACGCAGCCATATACACAAAGAAATATATGTTATAGAATATAAAGCTTTTTATATATCGAATCAACTGAAAATTGTCTATCATATGGAAAAAATCATACGTATATCTAAAAAACTACCGCTAAGAGATCAAAGTTTGCGGGATTTGGATTATCAGTTTGGAAAGTTGTTTTCGCCCTGAAAAAAGTGAC
>JBCDAX010000164.1:0-1187 GCA_039184805.1 Bacteroidota bacterium
ATTTAACGATGAGATTATTGGTAAGAAGAAATTCATTCGCGACTTGTCAAAAGGGAACCAGAAAAAAGTAGGTATTGCGGCCGCCCTGCTGGGTACGCCCGAGGTTGTGGTATTAGACGAGCCTTTCGCTAACCTTGACCCTACTACACAAATCCGTCTCAAGCAGCTTTTTATTCAATACAAAACCGAGCATGAGGTTACATTGTTGATCTCTAGCCATGATTTGAATCACGTAACGGAAGTTTGTGAACGTATAGTAGTACTTGAGAAAGGCCTGATCGTTAAAGATATGGTAACCAGTGTGGGCACATTGAAAGAGCTGGAGGAGTTTTTTACGGTTTAGTTTTTTGGTTGTACTTAAATCTTATGGGCACAATGGTTGTTTGCTTGACTAATTTGTCCATCTTGTAAGCAGGTTTCCATGGTGGCATTTGTTGAACCAATCTAATGGCCTCTTTCTCAAATAAAGAATAAGTCAGCACATCTTCAACTGAAAAATTTGGAGGTAAGCGATCACCAGACACAATATGTATTGTTTCCGAAACAACTAGCCCATCTTCGTCAATTGTGAATTGGACTAGTACTTTGCCGTTTACTTTCTTTTTTTTGATTTTTGGAAACCTGATATTTTCTTCGAAAATAGCATAAAGACCGTCGTAACCACCTCTAGGTATAGCTGGGTCCTCAAGAATTTTAGTGGTACTTTTTATACTGTCACTTTCTGGGCTTTGGGCAAAGCAGGGGAAGCACAAGAATATAATTAATGAAGTAATTAATGTTTTTCCCAAACAAGTTCACTTCGCAAAAACCTGACTCATATCTTTAAACGACTTAAACTCCAACGCATTACCGCTAGGGTCAAGGAAAAACATAGTAGCTTGTTCGCCTACTTCTCCCTTGAAGCGGATATGAGGTTCTATGATGAATTTGATTCCTTGAGCTTTTAGTTTTTCGGCCAGATTTTCCCAATCGGCCCAATCCAGTATTACGCCAAAGTGTTTTACTGGCACTTGATCTCCGTCCACCTCACCTGTTTTGGCCAATCCACATTCTTCCGGGGCCAAATGGGCCACCACTTGATGACCATAAAGATTAAAATCAATCCACCGGTCTGAAGAACGACCCTCCTCGCATTCTAAAACTTGCGTATAAAATCTACGGGAAGCTTCAAGGTCATTAACGGGGAA
>JBCDAX010000165.1:0-1173 GCA_039184805.1 Bacteroidota bacterium
CCTTTTGCCTTTCATATTGGATATAATGATAACCGAAGTAACCGAATACCAACGCATTCAGTATCATTACCGTATATACAAATACAAGTTCCCATCTAGGTACCAATCTCGATTTGTCAATGTTTTTTAAGACTTTATCCATAGCCTTTTCTTGCTTTTCCGAAATGGTCCTTAAATTGGATTGGTGATTGTTCAATAGGCGTTCCATTTCCGAGGTGTCCGGCTCGAAACCAAATTCGTTGATATTTTTGAGCAGTACCTTGAGTTCAGTAACCCAACTTCCAAAAGACTTGATTTCCTCAGTAAGCAGTTCCGCTATTTCGTCCAGTTTTGCCATAATGTTACATTCCTATTTCGATTCCAATTCCTTTATCAATGGTTCTTTTGATGCCTTTCACAACTGCTTTGGTGGCCATCTTAACCACTAGGTTTGGCGGTACCTTTACCGATTTTCCCATCAATTTCATTGCATTTTCCGTTTTGGCTTTTTCTATAATATTTCTGTTGAATCCAATCTGTTCGGCTATCTTGTTGATTGACATGGAACGGTGTACCTCACTACCTTTTAAATTCTGCCCAGCGAACTCAAACCGAAAGCCCTGCAATTGGTTCTGTTTGTTGATGGAAGGGATGACCTTTATGGGATAGGCTTCCATCGCTTTGATGTATTGGTCAAAGTCCTTGGGCCTGACCTCTTTTATTACTTTTTCATGGATTCTTTTAAGAATCATTCGCATATCCTTGGCTTTGTCCAGTTTTTGTTGTTGGACTTCCCGTACTGTAGTAAGGCCCATTTCCTTTGCCACCCGTTCCGCAGCTTGTTGGCTTCGTTTTCCTATAAAATTGTCCTTATAAGCTTTCCCTTGAAAATTGATTCGGTTCACATACAAATGGATATGAACGTGTTTCCGGTTTCTGTGAACAAAAGCAATCGCCTGGTTATCTTGTAATTTCATTTGTTTTAAAAATCGTTCAGTGATTTCTTGAAGTTGTTTGTTCTTCATTTCCTTGCCATCCTTGATGGTAGGACTGAGCACGAAACTCAAAGTGTTTTTTTTGCATTGATGATTCTGTTGTTGGATGGTCCTGAACTCTTGGGTAATCTCCTTTGGAGTATCTCCCGCGAGATATTGGCTATGAACAATCTCGGGCTTCTTTTCCTCTCGTAATCCG
>JBCDAX010000166.1:0-1166 GCA_039184805.1 Bacteroidota bacterium
ACCTATGTTAAACCATGTGTTGGCATTTCCCACAACCATATTTATAGATGCCGAAGGTGAAGTAAAACGTATTCATACCGGTTTCACCGGTCCGGGCACAGGGCATTATTATGATCAGTTTGTGAAGGAGTTTAATGAGACAGTTGATAAATTAGTGACCAAATAGTAATTTATATGCGGTTCACAAGTTTTTTATTTGTTTCTGTACTCCTATTGTCTTGCGATAATGACCAGCCATCCATTTCCAATGTGCCGGTAATCGAATTTGTTGACTTCAATTTTATTGATGGTACAGAATTGGATACACTTCAATTAAAGTTCAATTTTCAAGATAGTAATTTTGATTTAGGGTTAGACCCCACTGAACAGGATCCACCTTATCATCGGACAGAATATTTCTATTTAGAAAATGGTCAATTAAGGACCGTAATAAATGAAATTCCTGATGACCCGATTAAAATAGGAGCTTCTGATACTTTACCTATTTTTGACTGCCTTTTTTATGAAATATGGGATCATGACACGATATACGCGCGTAAAAATACTTTTTACGATAACATTTTTTTCGGTATATATGACAGTAATGGATTGAGATCTCAAGATTTTTATGATGCTCTGATCCCCTGTCAGGAACTAAATAGTAGATTTCCCAAATTGTTTCGGGAAAATGGCCAAATTCCCTCACAAATCGTCAGGGAAGGTGCCTTCGAAATTGAACTCGATGGAGATCAATCAGGGGTAATGACTTTTAATGTAATATTCGTAAATGATTTTTTCAATTTCTTCCTTGGAGGAAAAACAATTACAGCAAAAGCAAGAATTGTAGACAGGGAATTCAATTTCAGCAATGAGATTCAGACGACTGAAATTACTTTTGATTAACTCATTTTTGTCAGTTTTCTCAAAAGGAACCATATTCATATGGGTTTTCACCAGTCCGGGCACAGGGCATTATTATGATCAGTTTGTGAAGGAGTTTAATGAGACGGCGGATGGGTTGTTGAATGATTAATATTCATTCAAACGGCACCTGAAGTTGTAGTCTCTTATGATACATGAATTCGGTGAACAATGCCCTTGATTTTGAACCCATTCAACCTTATTTTCTGAATAATCGGGGATATATACATCTTTTAAAGGGTGATTTTGATTTGGCCAGAAAAGAC
>JBCDAX010000167.1:0-1160 GCA_039184805.1 Bacteroidota bacterium
GAAAATGCAGACTTAAAAAAGGGGATTACCCGTGTTTTGGTATTTGTATTGATTGCAGGAGCGGTCGTTGGCATCTTCACCTATCTCATTGGAATTGTTGTATAGCGATAGGAAGATGAAGAAGTACGAAGTATATCGAAACATTCGCAAAAGGGCCATGATATGGGGACTTCCCATATCCCTTTTTGCGCTAATGATGATCTCGGTGGTAGCCTCATTATTGGTCATCATATTCTCATTCAGCCTAGTGGTCATCACCATAGGAATCATTTGGAATTCCACACTCTATATCCTATTGACAAGACTGGGCAGCAGAATAAGGCACATCTCCTTGGTCAACCCTTTTCCAAAATCCATTAGTAATCGTAAAGAAAGTGTCTTGGACCATGTCAAGTATTGATTTAGTAACATACCGCCCCATATTAGATGTGCAAGACAATTTTGTCTTTGCCAGCAATGGAAATATAGTGGCCTGTTTTAACTGCAACATGCCAGAAATCTATTCCCAGTCCGAAAAAGACTATGAGGCCTTGCATGCCATTTGGTTCCAAGCACTAAAATCCTTGCCCAACGGAACGCTCATCCATAAAATGGAAGTATATCGAAAGAAGGAGCTTGGAAGTGACAGCCTTCCAACTGGCACTTTCCTTTCGGATGCCACAAGGGTATATTTTGATGGTAGAGAATATATTGACCATCAATCCTATCTGTTTTTGAGCTTGTCCAAAAACAGGCTTCTTAACAGTTCAAAACTGGTAAATCCCTTTAAAAAGGTTGGGGATAAACTATTGTTGCCGAATGATACTGAGTTCCATAAGTTTAAAATAGCAGTTTCCGATACAGTTTCTTTTGTCAATAACCATAAAATGATTGGTATTTCGCCCATGTCGAGAGATGCCATACTTGAATTCAGCAGCACTTATTTCAATGGCTTTAATGAGGATTTGAACACGGCCATGGAACTTGGGAAAGGCCCTATCCAAATAGGCGAACACTTTTTTGATATGCTTGCCATCAACAGTGAACTGTGTTTCGGGCAAAACGTCCAGACTTCCATTGTTAATGAAAAGTTCACCTCAGATGATTTTGTATTCCACCAAGGATTTATGGACGGGCTTGGTCTAGACCTAAATGAAAACCACATGGTCAATCAAATACTA
>JBCDAX010000168.1:0-1158 GCA_039184805.1 Bacteroidota bacterium
AGAAACCCTTCCAACAAGGAAAGAGCTGGCGACGCCATATGACCCTGACAGTTGGTGCGTCGATAAGCCTAAACAATGATTAACTAATTTTTGTACTACATTCCCTACATCATTTTGACAGCAACAGCCATACATCATAGAAGGTATGTATATAAAACTTATCTCGATTTAGCCTATAAAACACTTGTGTTCGATACTTTAGGAATTTACTTACCTTGCCACACTCAAAGAAAAATAAGAAAATCACCTTTTCATTTGGAATACATTTCAGCAGCGTCAGGGCTGCCAGGCTGGCCATTTCGTGGCCAAATACCTCGAATTGGGCCTTGTTTATCGTGTTTGGCCCCGCGATTTTTTCGGTTGGCCCTTTTTTGGAATCTGGCCTTTTTGCTCCTTTTTCCAGCTGCTTGCACCTAAGCAATTTCTGGTTTGTCCCTTGTATAAATATGGTTTATTTTGACCTCTTTCGCTCTGCAATAGGATATTCTGAAACCGAAAAAGCAGTACAGCAGCAGAAAAACTGGTATGGTGGTGAAGTGAGGGACAGAACTTTGTTGAAAACACGATCCACAAAAATGATGGCCACCGAAAACCGGACGCAAAGGATGCAATACTATAGGCACCTTTTGGGTGAAAAGTTGATGACGAAGTGCGCCCTCTGAGGCTAAGCTCTCCCCCACTTACCAAAATCCTAGATCCGCCACTGTTCAAGAGAAAAAAATGCATAGTTGGAAAAGAGAGAAAACATTAACCTTCACCCGGGTGGGGGGTCTTTTTAGACCCCCCCTCCTTCGGGTTTACCCAAAGTAGCCAAAAAAACGGCGGTGCGCAGCGCCGCCAAACTTACTCTAACTGGTCCTTCATCATTGTGAGTTAGAATTTAAATTAATATATCATGAACGCATTGACCAGGAAAAAAATGAATTTATACTTTAAGTTGTATTACAAAACCCGACAAGTTTCGGCTTCCGCCATCTTCTTGGAGTGATGGCGGAAGCCGAAAGAAGATGGCGGAAGCCGAAACTTGTCGGGTTTTGTAATACAACTTTAAGTATAAATTCATTTTTTCCTGGTCAATGCGTTCATGATATATTAATTTAAGTTCTAACTCACAATGAAAAACCAGGAAATAAAGCGATTTTTCCATTACATTAACAA
>JBCDAX010000169.1:0-1150 GCA_039184805.1 Bacteroidota bacterium
ATTCTGGGCAGGGGTGATAAAAAGGCATGTGCCCCTGAGCTCAGAGCATAGTCCCCTGAACCAGGATTTCTACTAATTAATTTAAATGAATGAAGAACTAGTTTTTCACAATTTTCAGCCCTGTCACAAAACCCCCATCCAAACTACCAGCCCGTTTACTTTTTCTTTACTCCAACTGGGACCGATCCTTGAAAATATGAAACTTTTAAACGCGTTAAAAAGGTATCTCCCAAATTATTCCGGCAACAAAAATTGTATTCGTCCAATGTCACAATGCCACACCTCCTCCCACGGCCCTTGTGGGAGCCGCGGAACTTTATCCGCGTTCAACCTTGGCTCACTCGTCACGACAAAACCAATGAGCATGACAAATGAATTTGCGACTCCAATATGTCTTATCTTGGACACAGTGACAGATATCACAAGCTCCACTGATTTCTCTGGTGTCAAGAACTTGCATGAGTTGCCTGATTTGTCCTTAAATCTATCCCAAAAAGTCGTGTTCTGGCTATTTTCATGAGATTTCGGTGACACTTTTCTTTTTTCTGTTTTTATTTCAGTTTTCCTTCTCCGTCAATGCTTGATTTGCATTTTTCTTGGACCAAAGGTACCCAAAAGTTGGTATTGACTAAGATATAGTAAGTTTTTTTAGGCTACGTTAAAAGTGCCATTTTGCTCTCGTGGTGCCCCTGAAAGGTGGTGTGCCCCCATACCAAAGCTCTGGCTGCGCCCCTAATCGTGGGAAGATTTAAAGCTCAGATTTGATTATTTTAAGACGTGTATGTAGCTTTGGGATGTCGCCTAAAAAGCAAACACGTTTGGCAAAAGTTGTAGAATACCTGCCCAACATTAAAATAGAATGTTCCCTGTGCATAAAAGGCGCAAAAAAGCGATGAATAACATATTTGGTGCAATGAAGGGGTGCCGCCCCCGCAATGCCGCCGCCCCTATGAAGTGCCGCCCCCCCACCGGCTGAGCACCCCCAAAGATTTTGGGAAAATTACACCCCTGATCATATGGCTATCTTAGTGAAGGTGCCACATTTCTTTTAAACCCAAATAATAGATCCTGGACCCAAATCATAGACCTTTACAAATTGCGTTACTACAAATTGTGGTACTCGTGGCCTTATCATGTAATATGAGTCATA
>JBCDAX010000170.1:0-1145 GCA_039184805.1 Bacteroidota bacterium
ACGGGAAATTGTGAAATGCAAGTTTCTCAGTAAATACGTCTGAGATTCATTTCAAATTTCAACATCATGTTTTCGTGGTCCATTCCTAGGCTTGAAATAAAGAAATTGTGCCCTGTTACATTTGATAGGTGATATGATATCAAATTAAGAAAATTCACATTATTATATAACCATGTTTTCTGTTTTCCATGTTTTTCTGTGTTCTTTTCTGTGTTTTTCTTGATTTCTATCTTAGAGCGGATAGTGGCCTTGAACTGAACTTAGGTCAGGTATTTTTACATTTTGACCTGCTAAGCTCGTGTCATACCTCATTTGATTTTCCGTAGCGTAAAATGGCAACAGTTTTTTTATTAGGTTTTAGGGCTTTCGGGCGCAAAAATCTCCTAGGCGCCCACCCGTGTCCGTAAAAATGTAGCGATTAGTTTTTGGGCTGCCTTTGGGCAAACTGGCTTATATATTTTCGGCGTGTGCATTAGGCAGCATATTTGTCTGTTTACGGAACCTAAAGTATGTATGGTCCAGTATTGTACATTGCGGGTTATTTTAACACTGGAAGAGCCTTGCCTTCGAATTTTGAATGACGGCAATTGTGTGTTGTTTTCCAATGAGATAACATGGACATGTTTGTGCTACATAGAGATACTCTAGCGCGTCGTTGGACTCAGTAGCTAACAGTTGGGGTACAGTATCCACTTGAAAGAGCTGGTTCCCAAAAAGATAGTATAACGTGCCACATCTGTCATGTATGGTAAGTCCCACTAACGCATTTCAAAGCAATAAATCACGGTGAAAAGGTACAAAGAAACTGAAGGAACTTACCATTTGAAGAGACCAAAAACTCCGGCCACATGTCAGAGCCGCATGACGAAATCCATGGAGCGAAGCGGATTGAGATTTCTCAAGAGGCTCTATTCTGGCCGCTTGGCGGTTCTAACAGTTGATGCAAGGTGTCTGCAATTGTGTAGGGTGATAGCCCTTTTACGCTAGACGCCCAAACTAAGGCCCCGAATGTAAATTCAAAATAGTTTTTGAGAAATTTTGGAACAAATGTTTTCAATTTTGCATTTTTCTCATTTTTATTTCTTAGGCGACCAGCTTGAAATTTGGCTCATTTTGAATATGCAACGGGGGCCACCTAAGAAAAA
>JBCDAX010000171.1:0-1143 GCA_039184805.1 Bacteroidota bacterium
CAAGGGCAGTCAACTACATAAAAAGGTAGGATATGTGTATGTAGCCAGTATGGTCGTTTTATTAATCACCGCGTTTATGATCTACCGGCTGTTTGGTGGATTCGGCATTTTCCATGTTGCCGCCGTTGTCAGCTCCGTCACGTTAGTCGCAGGTATGATACCTGCCATTAGAAAGAAAAATAAAAATTGGGTTATACTCCATTTCTCCTGGATGTATTGGTCGGTAATGGGCCTATATGCTGCTTTTGCTTCGGAACTAATTACTCGACTACTACCCGTACAGTTTTTTTCAATGGTAGGGCTAGCGACAGGTGTAATTATGACCACGGGAATCATTGTCTGGACCCGGAAAAAGAAGGTTTGGGAAAGCCAATTTCAAAAGAGCGAAAAAAATTTATTAATGTAGTTTATAAAATAAACCACTTTATAATCATGAAAAATCTATTCAAACTCATCTTAGTATCAGTACTCATCAACTTAACCGGATTTGACTTACACGCGCAAAGTGTAGAAACTGAAATGGCATACAGAGCCTATTTGACCACCAACAAGAGTCTTTGGAAAGAGTTGGTCAAAAAAAGTCAGGACAAATTCGATGCGAATAAATCCGACAAGAACAGGTACGAGCTGGTGTTGGCACAACACGGACTGCTCAATAGCACCATGACAGATCAAGACGAAGATCTCTTTGATGATTACTTTAAAAAGACCAAAAACCACCTGGACGAACTTATTGATAATGGTTATCAGGTGGCCAATAGTCGTGCGCTGCTATCCGCAATCTACGGCTGGGAAATGGGTTACAGCTCTTGGAAAGCCATGTTTTTAGGTGGAAAAAGCAATAATAATATTGAAAAAGCCACTAAAGCCGATGACTCCTCCCCGATTGTTTGGCAGGTGTACGGTAGTTCTAAGCTATTTACTCCAAAAACCTTTGGCGGCAGTATTACAAAAGCGATCGAGGCTTATGAAAAATCTGTGGCCTTGTATGAATCAAACCCGCAGTTGACCAAATCCAACTGGCGTTATTTAGATGCTCTTGCCTGGTTGGGTCAGGCTTACAAGAAGAATAATCAAATTGACGATGCGAGAAGAACATATGAAAGAGCGCTTCAAGTAGAACCCGGGTTTGGATGGGTAAAA
>JBCDAX010000172.1:0-1124 GCA_039184805.1 Bacteroidota bacterium
TACAGGAAATAGCCTATCGTGACATAACTTGACCTCTGGAGGTCAAAACATAGACCTGAGCGCTTAAACGTGTTAGTAAAATCTTGCTGAATTCACATGAGCTTTCTAATGCCTTTTGCAGCTTTGCGCTAACTTCCATATTTTCGGCGTTAGGGGGGCATTGATGGCCCTCCAGTGGGACGAAGGTGGCGCCGGACCCCGGTGGGGCGCGGGTTAAATGCTGCTGGAAATGACATCATAGTTCGGTGATTCAACGTGACGGGAACACATTCATTTTCAAAAGATGTACAATGATCCAAACAACCATACATGACATTTACAACAGCTATGAAGTTGATGGTCAATTTTTTATTGTAATTTTATATAGATGTATCATATGTTGAATGTTGAAGTATGTTGAAGTTCATTCCCAAAGGGACAGTAATGTGAATTCAAAATAGGGGTGGGTAGTCCCTTATTCCTGTGAATGTGGTAATATGCTTCAATTCTAGGTTGACTGCTTGATTTTGATTCTTCCAATGTTTTGTATTTCAAAGTTGTAAGTCAATTAGAACATGAAGTTACGATAGCATAGCTCCACAGTGACACCTAGTGTTACATATATGAAGCTTAAATTAGTATATGCACTTCGAAAATCTTTTTTTCATTGTTTGATATGGAAGACAAGATAAAGTTTAAATTAGTATATGCACTTCGAAAATCTTTTTTTCATTATTTGATATGGAAGAGTATACTACCATATGTCAAAAGGCTTTTAGGATAATTTTTGAATTTCACTGTACTACGAGTCAAGGTCACCGTTATAAAACTAGGTCATGAGGTCACCAAACATTTTTTGTTTGAATTTCAAAATTGAAGATAGCCAAAATGTTGCCTGTAGAATTTAAATCCTAAAACTATAAATTTTTTAGAAATCACTTGAAAACTTTTGGAGCTATAGGCATTCTATTCAATGCCTGTATAATGACCTTCAGAAATTGCCGGAGGCCATTTCTCTCAAACAAATTTTTAAATAATTTTTTGGGTGCCATGGGTGGATTCTACTTCCTTGTGAGTCCCCATATACCAATTTTGGAGGAAATTAAAAATAGTAGGGTTTTATGCCTTGGTCGATTTATGGTGGA
>JBCDAX010000173.1:0-1115 GCA_039184805.1 Bacteroidota bacterium
ATTCGATCTATATATTTTAATACGGTTTTTCCCAGCATTGTTTCAAATTTTTGGCACTTAACATTTTTGGAAATCACCGCCCCGGGTAGCTATCGACTGCCTATTTTGCCCACGTAAAGACCATTTAACTAGATAAAGCCAATGTAAAACCCTGGAAATGAAAAACAATCAAATTTGAAGGATATATTAGCACTAACACGATCATTCATTAGGGTTACCTGAGCACCCCAAATAGGTAAACTCTTAGTTATCATGCAAATCAGTTATCACTCCTGGCAGGTAAACTCTTAGCTATCGTACAAATTAATCGTAACTAAAGCCATTGTGTCAGCACTGGTTGAAGGTGATATTTGTGTAACACATATAAAATTTTGTTTGGCCTCCTCACAATACTTCGGAACAACAGTAAAGCAAACACTTATTGCATGAATATGCGATAATGTCTCGTTTGTAGAGCGTTTCAGATCGATATGTGGAAGAAAATATGGTAACCAGCAATATCTCAGTTACCAAATTCGCTGTCATGAGTACACGTAATCGGTCTTCGACCAAACTCCCAGCATATATTAAGATTCAACGAGCATTGTCGTTTTGAAGTTTCATGGGAGGGATATACCAGGATGTTCTATTTTCATTAACCCTATTTCCGTCAGGCTCCCGGCTACCCCTATTGCCGGCAAGGGGGGGGGGGGCAATATCGGCCCCCCCCTAAGATCTCGTAATCTATCCGGCCGATTTTGAAAATTCAAAGTGCTATAGATTTCCCTGACGCTAAACTTTATTTTGAGAAAAAGGAAATTTGAAAATTTTGATTTTTAAGGGGAGGGTCGTGCAAAATATCCAATTTTTGTGTATTTTTTAGATTTTCCATAACCCTTGTCTCTGTTGTACGATTTTCACAAAACTAGTTCAGATTTACAAATAATTGACCCAAAATTTTCATATACTCGAGTTACGCAAACATTCGAAATTCAATGGCAGTTCCAGGACCAGGACTATGAGGGGAAATATATACAATCTAAAAAGTTTTTGTTACGTGGATTAGAAGCCGTCATATGCTGCTTTGCATCTTTGACAGATAAAAAAACGAAAACAATCATCAAGGGCGGATTCAG
>JBCDAX010000174.1:0-1098 GCA_039184805.1 Bacteroidota bacterium
ATTGAGCCGATCAGTTTCAAGGCAGGCACCCACAGTTGTACTGGTACAGCCATCAATTCCGCTGGTACCTCTATTTGCAAAAACTTCTAACTCAGGGTTTTGAAGTCCAACAAGATTAGCATACCGAACAGGCATACTATTGGCCAGGTGAATATTGGCAGCTCCGTTTATTTTTGATAAAACATTTTGTACAATGCCAATTTCACTCCAAGGTTTGGTCTTAAAATAATCGGGAATCAGGCGCCTAACTTTTCGCTCTTCTATGAGCCAAATGTTGCAATAATTCTCCTGTTTCTGAGTTGAAAAATCTTTCAAAGGAGGATCTTCAATCAATTTTTGAAAAAAGTCTCCGGGTGTGGTACGAATTACTTTTGTTAAGGAATTAAAGGTGTCCGCTGCGTCACCATGCGATTGTATATGCCAATGTTCTTTAGCCTTATTATTCCTAAGCATCAGTTTAAGGTTTTTGGAGATGGTGGACTTTCCAAAGGTGATGAGAAGGTCTGGCTTAAGACTTTCATAAAGTCCTTTTTTTCCGTTGCCCAAAAAAAGGTCGGCATGAGCGATAACTTCATCAATGTCGTGGAGGTTAGAAATTACATCTCCCAGAACAGGGATTTTGTGTTCTTTAAATAAAGAGGAAAGAACATTTGAGAGTTCCTTATCTTTTGCGTTTTGTCCGCCCAGAATAACTTTTCTATTGTACCTTTTCCAACCCCTTTTAATTGCGTCCCAATCTACTGAATAGTGCAAGGTTTTCGAGGTAATGAAGGTTTTTATAGCTGTATCAGGTGTTTCTTCTGCTGCATTACTTTCCGGATAGAACGGTTCACGGAAGGGAACATTGATATGAACCGGCCCTTGTGGGAATTCCATGGAAGTGTTTATGGCCTCATTCATGATTCTGGAAGCATGCACTTGGGCAGCCTCATTAGTAAGATCAACGGGGATCGAATAAGAATTCTTTACATGCTCGCCATAGATGCCGTTTTGTCGAATAGTTTGCCCGTCAAATTGGTCAATCCATTCAGGAGGGCGATCCGCTGTGAGTATAATCAGAGGTATTTGCTGGAAAAAAGCTTCCGCTACCGCCGGAGC
>JBCDAX010000175.1:0-1075 GCA_039184805.1 Bacteroidota bacterium
AAGTGAATGGTGTTTGGAAATGCAGTGGGCACCAATGTGCAGCACAAGTCAAACAAAAGGGTACTGGATACACAAACTTGTGTAACCATATAATGCAACACCATTCCGAAGAAGTTGCAACCCGTCTAGCAAGATCAAGAAAAAGATCTTTTTCGACAATGTTCCAAAACATCACGTATCCGAAAAAAAACTGTGTCTGCTCACGGATGGATTGAATTTATTATTATGTGTCTACTTCCATTTTCAGCCTGCGAAAATAGTATTATTCGAAAACACCTAAAGCACAAACCGATATGTCGAAACACATTGATGAAGTACTTACATAAACTTACAATAGTTGTGGAGAAAAAAGTAGCTGAGAGACTACCTGATAAGTTTGCAATAATTTTCGACGGATGGAGCGGGGGCGATACTCATTTTGTAGGGGTCTACGCGACATTTCCATCTAACAACTCGCTTGGTTACGAAAAAATATTACTTTCATGTTCGCCGATGGAAAACGAAGATTTTCTGGATTCAAATGAGCATTACGAATACCTTAAGTTTGTGTTAGATCTATATGGAAAAAATATTGACTCTGTTGTAGAGATCGTGGGGGATAATTGCAGCACAAATAGATGCATGTCTCGTATTATCGGACCAATATTTGTGGGTTGTCACAGTCATCGATTCAATCTAGCCTTGAAAGATATTATATCTAAACATCAAGTAACGGTTGATGCAGTGCAAGCACTTATGAAAAAGCTTTCGTACCAAATACCAACTACAAAGTTACGAAAGTTGACACATTTAAAAGCAATTCAAGATAATGTTACAAGGTGCAGTTATACCTTTAAAATGTTAAAACGGTATATGGAAATTCGGGAATTCATTGGAAAGCTAAATGACGACGATGTTTTAGACCTCTTACCTAGGAAAGAGGAGAAAAAACGGATTGGGGAACTATTGAAAATTCTTGAGGTGCTAGCGCGTTGCGCGGGTGGTTGAGGCCTGTTGGCAACGGAGCTAGTGGTAGCGGGTGGTAGAGCGGTGTGTAGTGGAAAGCGGGGGACTACCCCGAAGCAAAGCCAAAACG
>JBCDAX010000176.1:0-1073 GCA_039184805.1 Bacteroidota bacterium
CCACCGTATTTTGCATATTTCTTCCTTGATCAATTCCGCATTTTTACAAAAAAAAACTAAGCTTGGTCACGTTAGGTCAGGTCATCAGGCCAAGGCAAATGACTTCATCTAAAAAAATTAGAATTGCATTTATGCAATAAGTAAAGTAAAGTTACTTATAAGTAAGAACACGTTTAACCTAGCAATCCGACACTTATACACTATAATGGGCCTACCGGGTGCTACACCATACATTCCGGGTTTTTGGAAATCGGTGAAATGGCTTCATTTAAGGGTCACCTCTTCAATGGAAACACATGGTGAAAACTGTATAATGGCTATCAGTCGGTTCATATTGCTTAACCCTCGTCCTTCGGGGCCCGATTCGACGCCCCCCGTTATTTTTCGCGATGATTCAAGAAGAGTTTGGTTTAGCCCAATGCTACCTGAACATTGTATAAAAAAATTATTTAACACATCTTGACGAAATTTCAAGTCAATGTCCTGGTAGGTCACCGAGTTATGTCGTCATTTCTAAGCCCATGTAAGGCAATTTTGGTCCTAAAAATAAGTCTGAAAAACCGGGTGTTACCCGGCTTCTAGAATAGCTAGATTAAGTTTCTAAACAGCATTCGAAAGCTCCTGACAAGGCAATCTGAAATATGTCATCCATTTTGAGGTCAAGTCCATGACGAAGGCACCAGGGGTCCCCAAAGGTCAGCCAAGGGTACTGTTTTAGAAGCTGTTGTTGGCTATTCTCATGAACGGGACAAGATGCAGAAATAAATTTGGTATTATAGTGATGAGCATCACCCAAGTATTCACATGGTATGCGAAATGACTTTGGCCTTGACCTGTTAGGTAGTCTCACTAACCTTAGGCTTGGTTAGATATTGACCTAAGGTCAAGGTCACCGTGACTTTAAAATGTCATACCGCATATTGTGGAGCTCCTTGGGTCAAGAAAAACACATTGACACTTTGGGCTTTATTCTAGGTCTATTGATTCCCGAATTATAATGGATTTTCTAAATGTATCAAAATTTCACAATTTTATGACCTCACAAGGCCACTGGTTAACCTAGCATGAAACAA
>JBCDAX010000177.1:0-1068 GCA_039184805.1 Bacteroidota bacterium
TATATATTAACCTGTAGCAATTCTAATTAATGGAAGTTTTGATCCGTTGGAACTTTTGAACTGTGGCACTTATCATACAGGTCAACCTGTAGTTATCTGGCAACATGTGTGAAGCCAGCTCCCTCATTACCGAAAGTTTTCTAGAATTTCAATTTAGTTTAGGATTTGTTTAGTTATGTGGCTAATTGCTCCTGTTAACCTGGTTCAGTTTGTGTTTATTTATCCTGCGCTATAGTGTGGGCACTGATGCGGGATCTAGTGTTGTAGAAAAGTCAATCAATATACGTGTATGGATCCATTTTGAAAAGTACCTGCATCAATATCAAGAAACAGGCAGGATGTCAACAACTTAGCTTGAGCTTCCATGACTAAAATGTGATCTGGATCAGAATTTGATAAGATTGCACTTGTTTTCATGGTCAAAATGTTACCTGTATTGTATTGCCAATTAGCATATATTGTGGACCATTTGAATTCATCCAGTGTGATTTTCCTCAGCACTTAAACACTGACCATGCTGTAGCTTTAGGTAAATCACCCTTGATATGTATCCTAATTGACAGTCCAAATTGGATCACAAATTGGGCCATGGAAATTAAGTCACTATGTTGCTGCATGTAAAATGTGACTAGCAACTTGATAAGGTTTATCAGAATAGTTGAAGTCTTGTTCATAATTTTAAAGGATTTTCCTTTCAATTTGGATAGATTCATACCTCACAAAATGGTTCCTGTGGAATGTGGCTTATTTTTGTTTGCCAAAGTCTTTCCATAGATTTTGTTTTTTACAAAAATTTATCCCTCCCTTGCCTGAAGAAAATGTGTGCCCTGGATAAAGAATGCTGATGGACAGGTCAAAAATTTCTGCTGATATTTGCCATGTTTTGGGGACCAGGGCATATGCTGATTCATGTTCAGATTGGGAAGCAATCTGCATTTTCATTGACAAAGTTCTTCTGTTTCAGGTGTTGCACATGTCAATGAGGTTTTGAATTTTTCACCTAAAACATACTCCTGGTGCAGTGTTGTAGTGAAAGGGAATCTGTGAATGTGATGGTCATAAACTGAA
>JBCDAX010000178.1:0-1052 GCA_039184805.1 Bacteroidota bacterium
AAACCGCAGTCATAGGCAATTTGAGTAAGCGAGTAACGGGAGTCCAATAGCAGGGGAATGGCTTTCTTTACTTTTATTAGTCGTATGTACTCTCCCAAACTGGAAGAAAGGTATTTAGGCACGGCTCGCGAAATATGGACAGGATGAATGCCTAGTTGTGCTGAGAGGTATTCAAGACTAATGGTAGATGTATCGTATTGCAATACTTCTTTTAAGTGGTTCACCCAATTGGGTACTTCTTTAAAGGGGATTGCTTTTTCATTTCCGAGCGCGGCACAAATCTGCGGCAACAATAACTCCGTGGACACTTGGCTATATGCATCGGCCATTAAAAACTCCTGGTACAGTTTTGCAAAAAGCATATGTACTTTTGGGTTTTCAACCTGCTGGCTGCCTTCGAATGTCTGCAGGTCGATATCGTTTCTACCGAACCAGTTTCTTTCAAACTCCAAGTGAAAACCTGAGGCCTGGTTAGAGTGCCGGATCCCATAATGGCCTTCTTGCCAATTATTGAACATCAAGCTTCCGGTCGGCAACAAGGACTTTGCCTTTTTATTGCAATCGATCATATTTCCATGGAGTACAAACATGAAATACGGGTTTTCATGATAGTGCCATGGTGTTTTCTCTATGGTATAATCGTATTGGGACAGGACAATTTCGTCGAAAGTAACTTTAAGATCTTGGGTGCCGTAATACTTACCTTTTTGAGAAACTTTCATCCTTTGGTGGATTGCGATAAATAATTTTTAGTATTAACTCGGTTGAAAAATAAATGTTTGTTTGTTCAGTCCACCTGCTAATTCTAGCAGAATTTTGGTTTATGAACAGAGGTAGACTCTGTTACAGTAGCTGAGTTGTAAGATTGACTTCCGTTTTAGTGGCTATTTTGCTCAATTTAAAAATCGCGGCAATCAATCTCTTACCTTTTTTAAGTTCCATGTCAAAATTGTGGCGGTAAGAAACAGGAGAGTCATCAGGGTGGTGCCCCAGGCCGGTCGGATAAAACCGCCATAGGGGCCTGGAAGCATTTCTATTAAGGGCTGGGTAAT
>JBCDAX010000179.1:0-1049 GCA_039184805.1 Bacteroidota bacterium
CCTTGATCATCCCACGCAGACCTCTGATTGCACACGTGTTGCACGTGTCGGGGACCTGCACCTGGCTCTGACGTGTTGCAATGCAATTAAAATCAACATTGCCCACATGCAGTTACATGGTGGACGGTCGAAAGCGATAGTAATGTCGAGCTGGTAACGTGCAACATGCGCATGGTGTCATTTTTAAGCCGTGGTGACCTTGAAATTAAACAGTTAAATATCCCGACTGATATTAATTGCGCTTAGTATGCACATTGATCATACATAAATTTGAGAATAAAATTCATTTACTGAAAGGTTATATTCTGGAGTTATGATCTTCGGACGAATTTTGTTTTGACATACCCTACACGAAGGTTTATGGGTCGGAGCTTTCAAACTGTAGAAATTACAGTTTCATCAGTTTTGAGAACAGCAAACGAAGTTCGTCAGAGCTTTAAAAGCAACTAATGAAGTTCTATAACACATATCGAAAGTTCTGACCCGAAAAACACCTTGTGGAGTATGTCCGAGCAAACTTTATTAGAAATTTTTTTTTATAAACCAAAATAAAAATATAACCGTGCTAGCGACTGGGAAGGTGGTAGCCGGCTGCATCAGAAATACAGTAGTTTTTATTGCTTCCCACATATGTCATGGGTCCATGTCAAAAGCAAAACCCCATCAAATTCCTGACATGGTATAATGCTTTATTCAGTGCATTATCATGCCAGTGACGGTTTGTTGCGAAGATACCGGCATTGGTGCACTGAAAAAAAGTACGCCAGAAAGTGGATTTTATCTACGGTGCCAAAATCCACTCTTCTTTCAGCGAATATTTTACACCCGATATCAACGCAAAATGACATGAAACAGGAATAATAAAACCCCAACCCGTGGGTGGTGAAAATATCAACTAACAAAAAGTACACCATTTTCAGGATTCTTTCTACGGTGCCAAAATCCACTCCTCTTTCCGGCATTATTCCACAACCTATTTTACACCGGTGTAATGCAAAAATGCATGTGTTTTGAGGGAATATTCCTACACCACTGGAGTAAAAAGATTA
>JBCDAX010000180.1:0-1046 GCA_039184805.1 Bacteroidota bacterium
AAAAAACGTCACGGGGTGAAAGACATGCGCACAAGATGCTTGTTTTTGCTATCCATAGCCCAATGTTTACATTGAAGTTGACTGGTTCTGTTTGAAGTTTAGAGTTAAAGCAACAAGATCTCGCTTATGAAAACATAAAAAACATAGTTTTACCCCGAGGTTTTCCGTTTGGGGAGGGGGGAAATGCCTTTTTACCCCTCCCCTCTGGATCCACCACAGCCATAGAGTTTGCATTGACTTTGACTACCGTGTTGTCAAATCAAATATTTGAAATGGGGGGGGGGGTTGAATATGAAGGCATTGTAACAAAACAAAGGGATTTACCCTAACTGATATTACATGATCCCGGGCATCAAAACTTTGTCGGTTTTTACCACTCCAACATTCAGTAATTTCAGCAAGGTGTTCTCTAACTGAATCGATGATCTAAACAAGGAAGGGGTGAACTACAATGCTGTGTCAATGAGCTTTTGTCTTTGAAAAAACTGCCAAGAATCTATAAGGGTGCATCGTACCTGCTCCTATCCAGAATTGAAATCTAGGAGCTGATGTTTCATCATTATAAGTCAGCCTAACAATTTGCTGTCCCGCAAAAACCATGATCAGTGCTCCTACAATCCCCAAACTGAGCTCCAAAACGTCAGACTTCACCCGACCGATTATCCAATTATGATTGATGATGTTTTCCTAACTTCTGCATTCCACTGCCGAGAGAAATAGCGACTTGTCTTATTAAAGAATATTGTGATAATAATACGAAAATGGCTAATTCGGGCTTGCAGATCCTGAAAAAAATATGCTAGAATTTTAGAATGATTAACCAACTGACGAGAGAGAGAGAGAGAGAGGGGGGACACAAGGCAAAAGGGAGCATGTATCTCTACAGGGGAGCCTCACTCAGGAGGTGATTTTTACGTCGAAAGCAGCCGAATTGTAGCCCAAGCCAAAATTCGGATTATTTAATGGGGTTGGTATTTCAAATCAAAACAATTATGTATAAGTTTTCATATAAACGCACAATGAATAAAACAAATCAATTTTGAACT
>JBCDAX010000181.1:0-1043 GCA_039184805.1 Bacteroidota bacterium
CGTAACCGTTCACGGGATTAGACTTGATACCAGAAAAAATAGGTACACATAGATGGTAGATTAAGAGGCATGGATACAAACTGCCTCGTTTATGGAATTGAAATTCCCAATTCCGATTGGGATAAGACTCCAGCTAGTGTGAGAGAACTAGTGGAGAAATTGGGGCATCGCATCAAGGAATCGGAAGAAAAATTAGCGAATTCGGAAGCACAGAATCAAGAGCTTTTAGACAAAATAAACCGCACATCAAAAAACTCATCATCGCCTCCATCAAGTGATTTACCCGGCATTTCCAAACCTCCAAAGAAAAAGAAAAGTGGTAAAAAACGTGGAGGACAACCAGGACACAAGGGTCATAGTCGGCACTTGTATGAGGTTTCGGAGTGTGAAGGGATATCGGAAAGAATTTGGTCAAACAACAAGAAAAATTATTTCAACTATGGCACCGAGTTAGAGATGGAACTTTGACCAGAACTGAATTTAAACTTTTGGTTCCATCAATTCGTAATTCAATCAAGTCATCTTTGCAAGAAGCTGCTGAATACGAAATTGGAAGCAAGGAAAAAACCCCATTTGCAAAAACTGTACGCACCTGCCGCCAACTTCTCAAAGTTGAACCAGCTTTATGGTTGTTTGTTGAAGTTGAGGGAGTAGAACCAACGAATAATGCAGCCGAAAGAGCTATACGTCCTGCGGTTATTTGGAGACGTACCAGTTTTGGCTCCCAAACGAGTGCAGGTAGTACTTTTGTTGCACGGATGCTCAGTGTTGTCACTTCTGTGAACTTTCAACATCGCAACATCTTGGAGTTTATGACTTTAGCTGTTTGTGCTGCACGTCATGGTACCCCTACTCCTTCCTTGATTCGTGAAGTTAAAACGCCACAAGAGCAAGTGATAAATGCTGCTTAATATCAATATGACAATATCCGTCTATTTCCTCGGTGTTAAATAATTTTTCAGTCAGAATTTTTTTTCAAAAACTTGTTCTGCTGTTGAAATGCATCGCATTTCACTCCATCACCAACCCCTGAACGGTTACTA
>JBCDAX010000182.1:0-1043 GCA_039184805.1 Bacteroidota bacterium
ATCTTTAGGAGTGTAGTAAGAGAAGCTACCAATCCCAATGAATGCAATAGATGTGTTAAATTTAACAAAGAGGTCAATAAGTCTTTGGATAAACATGACATGTTCAAGTCTGTGCAAACGGTTGAGTCACATCCAAATTGTTTTAAAAAGAAAAGATTCAAGTCAGAGGAATACCCCATGAGTCATCAATTGGATGCATTTAAGAGGACACAGTCTAAGACTGGTTATATTCCACCAGCCAAGAGTACTTGCTCTAAGGCAAAATCAACCATACATGGTATTCTGCACATGCATGCTAATACAGAATATCAAGATGACCCACAAGAAATTGGACATCAAATGACCTTTTACTTAATTCCAAAACCAAGGTTCATTAACTACTTGACCCCTTCTACCCCAGAGACAGACCAGGACGTATTATCTAAACTGCAGTCACAGATTAGTGCACCATTCCAGAACACTACTATGACAAATCCAAAGGATTTTGCTCAGTTAAGGTATGTCCTTGCTATGGACTATTTAAGAAAAGTAGAAGAAAAGAAACTTAAGGGTATCACACTATGCAATTCATTTTGGGACATAAAGAAAATAATGAATTATTGACCAAAAAGGGGGCAACCAAGGGAAGTCAAGGTGGAGTGGACAAATGGAGGAGATCAAGTTTGGATCAATATTAATAGTGTCAAATTAGGAAACCCTGTCCTACTTATCCATTTTGCCCAAGAATACAACTTATTACAAAAAAAGGGATTTAAATGGATTACACCTTTTTGCAATTCTAAGGACATTACCAAATCTGCCAACTTGGTGACCATTTTCAAGGCAGGGACGCAACCACAAGAAAAAAGGTTCAAGTTTGGCATACAAGTCCCCAGAGGCACAAAAGATGCTTTCCTATTAGATACCAGGAACAACAATAAGCTATGGGAGGTTGCCATTGGAAAGGAATTACAACAACTAAATGACATGGAGACTTTTAGACCTCTGGCAGAAGGGGAGGAACCACCCAAGGACTATAAAAGAGTCCCATATCACATAGTCTA
>JBCDAX010000183.1:0-1043 GCA_039184805.1 Bacteroidota bacterium
CGAATCTGACCAAATTGTCAGTGCCTTGAGAGGAAAGGGATATGATGTGCCTTACATGGTGAAATATGATGAAGGCCATGGTTTTGGTAAGGAAGAAAATAGAATAGAGTTATATAAAGCCATGATGGGATTCTATGCCAAGCACTTGGGTGCTCAGGAAATCCCAACGCCCTTGAAGGACTAATCATCTTACTTTCAATCAGAAAACGTAAAGGAGCCTTTGGGCTCCTTTTTTTTATTGAAAAGGCGATTTACCGCTCAAGTATTTGTTTTTACCACTGGTCATAAATCCATTTTATATGGGCAATTCCCGTCTTAATTTAGCCTTGTAAAACAACTTAAAAGCGTAATGGTATGATAGCTTTAGCAAAATTATTGATAACACTTTTGACCTCATTTTTTCTAATCATCTTTTAAATCCTATACTAATGAAACTAAGAAAAGACCAATGGATAGTTTTGGGAATGGGCATAGCCGGAGTGCTCATAGCTCTTTACCTTAGGGAAATAGATAGTGAGTTTGATAAGTTCTTCCCCATTTTTTATGCGGGAATTTCCATGATTTGGATAGCTTTTATCAATGATAAAAGATCATGCAAAGCGAAAGGGGAAACCAAAATAAATCAAAAAAATAAACCATGAAACAAAAAGCGAAACTAATGGCTCTTTTGGCTTCCCTTGCCTTTACCGTAGCGGGCTATCTTCAAATTGACCAAACCGAAAACATGGCGATACCTACACTTTCTTTTTTAACTGCCGCCTTGTTTTTTTATACCGCTTTTGGAAAGAAGGTATTGACTTCCTTTTCCTTAACTAAGATTAAAAGCGAGTCAAGAAATATGGTAGCCGAAGACGGTAAAATACTCTTAAATCGAAGTCAAACGTTCAAAGTGGCTTTACTAACATTTTTAGCAGTGGTAGTTACCTTCGGTATTGGTTTTGGCTTAGGGAGAATTATTTATCAATTTATCCATTAAATGGACTTGTTAAAATCAAGTACATTTAAAATTGTAGTTTTAGCTTAATGAATATCACGGAGAAAAA
>JBCDAX010000184.1:0-1040 GCA_039184805.1 Bacteroidota bacterium
ATAAGCCGTATGCTTACCATTGCATTAGAGATTTGCGCCCGACCCAAAGAAACACTCAAAAATTATACGGTGTATGAACTCGCAGCTATTGTTCAGGAAAATATCAATTCCGAGCTAAACGAAGTCACTGAGAAGGTCTTACCACAAAAAGAAGAAGAAACTCAACCGGAAGTCATGCTAAAAGCATATGGCAAAAAGGTTACAGCCAGATTCAGGAAAGCTGAAAGAAACGGATCTGCCGAAGTCATGGATCGTGCTATAAAAGCTCTTATTAAGTTCTCTGGAAAAGAGGACCTTCCATTATCAGAAATAACTTTTACTTTTTTGTTAGAGTTTGAGGCAGATTGGTTGAGCAAGGGCAATGGCTTTGGTGGTTTAGGAGTGGTACTAAGGGCTGTCCGTTACCTCATTAACCTCGCAATTATGGATAAATCGACCCCACTTTCTATAGAATCCTATCCTTTTGGACGTCATGGGTATTCTATCAAAAAAGGGAGATCAAAACCTCGTGCAATTTCTATTGACTACATCCAGAAAATACGTGATCAGGATTATAAAATCGGTTCTAAAAAATGGCACCATCGGAATTACTTTTTATTCATGTTCAATCTCCGTGGGATGAACTTTTATGATTTGTGCCTTTTGAAATTAAATTCCATCGAAGGAGAGCGTTTGATCTACGATAGGTCAAAAACAAGGAGAGGTAACAACGTAAAGACCTTTAACATAAAGCTAACAGACGAAGCAAAAAGCATTTTTTCTTATTATGCACAAGGCAAAAAGAAAACAGATTTATTGTTTCCCGTAATGGCTGATGCAATAAATATTGAAGACAAAGAGGAGGTATACAAAATCTACAGAAGCAGGATAAGTGGTCATAATTATTACCTCTCTAAAATTGCTAAAGACATTGGATTGGAAGGTAAACTAACGACTTATGTAGCAAGACATACATTTGCCACCACAGGGTTATACAAAGGGGTAGCTAAAGCGCAGATTGGAGAAATGCTTGGACATACCAACTCAAATACCACCGAGGC
>JBCDAX010000185.1:0-1038 GCA_039184805.1 Bacteroidota bacterium
CGAACGGTGAAATTTTTGACAGCCACAAAGAAAACATCTTCCTCTTTCAGTAAAAGAACTAGCACTAGCCATCCTTACACCACTTAATTGTAATTGAGCTATCGTCCACAAACAAACAGCATGTGGACATACAACGCGCGCGTACGTATATTCTGACCTCCAGCTAAAAAGATTCAAATACCCCAGAGAGGCGAAAATGATCCGACCCCTTTTATTGGAGTTGTATTCACTTGGTCAGTAGGGTCCGGAAATGACGTTGAGCCGTTTGGTCCAAGAAAAATGACGTTGAGCCATTTGGTCCAAGGAAAATGACGTTGAGCCGTTTGGTCCAAGAAAAATTATTCATCGCTCTTGGACCAAATGGCTCAGTGTTTTTGGTCGGATTTTTTTTGAGCCGTTTGGTCTTCCGTAGTGCTGAATCATTACTCCGAAAGTTACCTCAAAGAGCCAAAGGGTTACATGTAGGTCACTTTAGACATGATGACTACGTACGAATTTATGAAATAAAATTTCTCTGTGAAACCTAAAAACAAGTTACAGTTAGAAAAGAATATAGTGTTGTTGCTGGAATCTCAACAAACAGGATTAACCACTATCTTCTTGTGATGGTTTCATAGCCATAGTGTCTTATTGAATTCAATGATGACATTCTAGAATATTTGTTTTAAGTCCACACAACACAATCCATTTTGATGCATAATTTTAAAAATATTTAGATAGCCAGCTATAATATCCTAGGTACTCTTTCCGAAGTAAGGGAAGTGCTATAATCTTCCAAAACTTTTTAAAAATCTTCTTGCAAAGGGAGAATTAGATACCCCAAAAACATTGCTGTCTGAATGTCTCACAATCTATGGTCAGTCATTGCCCACTCTAATAGCCTTCAGCATTGCTCTCCTTGTGGGAATACTGTCTCACTGGCTGTCGATCCATGATAGAGATGGTTGAAATATGCCATATGGTTGAGTAAAAACTGTATTTTCATTGGTCAATTCTTGCGAGAAGCACTTGAATACGCCATCAATAGATATGACCAAC
>JBCDAX010000186.1:0-1032 GCA_039184805.1 Bacteroidota bacterium
CCATCTAGTTCTTTTGCTACCAACAGCTTAGAAGGTCCTAAACTGCTTGATGACCTGATTTACTTTCCGGTTAGCAAGAATGATTTTCAAGGTTACTACACCTATGATCCAATTACCGGGGCGGTAAATAAAGCCATTACACTTGAAGGGATAAAACCAGCTGCAATAGCAAAATTAGAAATAACAGAATAGTCATTTCAGTCCAAATCCATTCAATATGATTCTGATAGCCATGTCTTTGACGCTTTTATCAATCCTCTGCTTCTATGTGGCAGCGAGCAGAACGGAGTTAAATCCAAGCGTCATTCCTGATTTTCTCTCCAAGTATCCTCAGTTGTTGAGGATACTTGGATGGACTTTTACCGTAGCAAGCCTACTTCTATTTGCCGTTGATTTAGGTTTAGCAAAGGGAGTTTTCACCGTTTTGGTATTGTGGCCCACGCTCGCATCTGTCATTATTCTACTAGTTCCCTTTTTTCAAAACAAAATAGTAAAAAACTAATTACGGTATGCCAGCAAATAAAAAGTATCTATTAAAGACTAGAGGTGCCAAAACTAGCAAAGTGCTTGCTTCGGCCATTGGAGGCCTGGCCGCTACGATCGGCATATTATCTCTATTAGGACTACTAGGATTTGGTGAACTGATGGTTTTGACCATATGGTTTGTTTTTCCTTCACTTTGGGCATTCTTCATTGCGGTGGTGTATTGGATTAAAAAACCAGGAAAAGCCTGGGCTGTACTGGGAGCAGTGATCGTGATATCGGGACTCGGTATTTTCTTGTTAAAAACACTTTAAGAATGAAGGATATGGAAGAACATCAATCGGATAAAAGAGTCTATAACGCTTTTTTCAATACGCATACCGTGGCTGGTATCATCATCAGTATTGGTGTATTCGTAATTTTCCTGGCAGGGGCTTTTGCGCTCTTTCAAAAGGAAATCAATAACTGGGAAGTCAATAGTCAGCGGAGTGAGATTCATTTGAAGGATGTGGATTACGACCGGATACTCGCTGAGGTAGCTAAAAAAGG
>JBCDAX010000187.1:0-1031 GCA_039184805.1 Bacteroidota bacterium
ATATGCGAGCGGTGTTGACCTTTACCATTGACCCTAAAGATGCCAAAGATTTTGATGATGCGCTTTCTTTTCAAAAATTGGAAAACGGGAACTACGAAATAGGAATCCATATTGCAGATGTATCGCACTATTTAGAACCCAAAACCATTTTAGATGATGAAGCCTATGAACGGGCAACTTCCGTTTATTTGGTGGATAGAGTGGTCCCTATGCTTCCGGAGATTTTATCGAACCGAGCATGCTCATTGAGACCCAATGAAGAGAAATATACCTTTTCAGCCATATTCGAAATGGATGGCAAAGCCAATGTAGTTAACCAATGGTTTGGACGGACGGTCATCAATTCCAACGAGCGTTTTGCATATGAAGAAGCACAACACATAATTGAAACGAAATCCGATACCATTCCAGAAGAAATTTCTATTCGAAAAGGTTCGTATTCCGTAGCTGCTAATGTGGTTGATGCAATTCTGACCTTTGATGAATTGGCTAAAATTATGCGCAAACAGCGTATGGATGAAGGTGCTATTTCTTTTGATAAAATAGAAGTTCGTTTTAATTTAACGGAAGACAACGAACCTGCTGGCGTTTACTTTAAAGAAGCCAAAGATGCTAATAAGCTTATTGAAGAGTTTATGTTGTTGGCGAATAGAAAGGTGGCTGAATTTATTGGAAAGCAGAAGAAAACTTTTGTGTATAGAATCCATGACGAACCGGATGAAGAAAAGTTATTGGCATTGAATGGGGTTATTTCAAGATTTGGACACACCATCAATTTGAGGGATAAAAAGAGCTTGAATAGTTCACTAAATCAGCTTTTGAAGGATGTTAGAGGAAAGAAAGAACAAAACCTAGTGGACACGTTGACGATTCGAAGTATGAGCAAGGCGATTTACACTACGGAAAACATTGGTCACTATGGTCTGGGATTTGAGTATTACACGCATTTTACATCCCCTATACGACGTTATCCTGATGTAATGGTACATAGACTTCTCCAGAAATATTTAGACAAGGAGAAACAGCCCAAA
>JBCDAX010000188.1:0-1030 GCA_039184805.1 Bacteroidota bacterium
CGAAACGGCTGAAGACTGGAGTAAGTATGTCTTTTTCCGTTTCGAGGGCAAACTAATTCATTTTGTATTTTTAAAGGCTTTGTAAAATTAATTCAAATACACGAGAAAAAACATTTTTATTACAAAAAACATTACTTTTCAACTTTAAATAGTTTTAGAAAAGTAAGTGATGGGTAAAGGTTTCAGCATTTTATCGAAACTGTTAACCTATTTCGATAATAAGTGAGTGGCCTCCCAAAATTTGGCCGAAAATACAAAAATAATTGACAGTTTCGTAATCAGGATTTTTCAAATAGCAAGAAACCACAATAATAATTTTTTCGCGTATCTCCCTTTAAGCGAATCGCCAAATTTTCAGGGAGTAACCTGTCCAAAGCTAAGTGTCTAAAGGCCATAGTTGGTATTCAGTCTTAGCAGTTGCTCCGTCAGTGACGATGAAGAGGGGGCGATCTGTGAAAGGCTATTGGGTTTTCCTGTCCATGCAGCGGTATTAGTACAATGGATAGTAATGCGGTGTTCCCCCAATAGTCATCGTAGCTCGTCAATCTGCCAGAAGAATCGTCGTGGACCACCGTTGGGTTAGTGTGGCAATCCCAGGCGTCTCTGCTGAAAAACCATACGAGTGGCACAAGCACAAAGAGTTTACCAAGCTTAAACATTTGTCAAGGAAGGCAAAGTTATCAATGACGAAGCCGAACGAGGAAATCGGGATGCTTAAGGATTTTGCAGGTAAAGTGAAGAACAAAGAACAGCTTAAGTGTCTTTTGCAAGCCGTGGAGTGACACCATAAACATCTGACAAAAGAGGCATCGAAACTTATGTGTCACGGTATTAAACACGATAGTGCAAAGAATCCTTGGGCATCCGAAAAAAGATCATTATCGTGTCTTTGATGGTGTTTTGTAGCCTCTGTCATGCTGTAACTCATTTTTAGGATAGTGTTTGAATGTTGTACGCGTGCAGTTGTGAGCAAGTGCTTGTTTAAGTACTCGTATATGTTAGGTAGGAGCCAACCCCTGCCCAAGTGCCG
>JBCDAX010000189.1:0-1027 GCA_039184805.1 Bacteroidota bacterium
CCCTGGTCCGGATGGCGCCCCCCCCCGGTCCGGATGGCGCCCCCCGGGAAGGTGCCCCCCCGATCGGCAATCCTGGATACGCCTATGGATCCACAAGAGTGATGGCCAACGAAAACTGGACGCGAAGTATGTGATACTATATGCGCCCTTTCGGTGGAAAGTTACTACTTACTACTTATACCTTCACTTTGTTAGTTTTTGTTTTGTCTCCTGTTCTGTTTCTTCCTATGTTCCTAATTTTATTTTACTTTTAAGTGTGTTTTGGCATTATATTTATGTTCAGTTTCGTTATTTAAGGCGCATCTCGTTTTGTTATGTCCTGTTAGTCTCTCTGTTTTGTATGTTTTTTTTCTATTTTTCTCTCGTTCCACGGTTGCTGCTTCTTTGCTGGCAGATTATGTTTTGTTCCTTCTAACTAGGTTATAATAATTTGCTCTAATCTGAAAACTGGTCGCCTGCTTCCTCTTATTCTCTACTGTGTGCCTGTGACGTTCTGTTCTGTTGCTTTTTATTGCTTTGCCTTGTTCATGTCTTCTTTTGCTGGTCTCTTCTTTTTCTTCTGTTGCCTGTCTATGTGAAAAATGAAAAAAAAGTTGATGATAATAGTAAAAAAGTTGATGGCAAAGTGCGCCCTCTGAGGCGCCACACTCCTCACTTACCGAAATCCTAGATCCGCCACTGTTCAAGAGCAAAAAATGCATAGTTGGAAAAGAGAGAAAGCATTAAATGTTTGCGGGGAGTGGTACGGCCAAGATGATTAATGATGCTAACAAATGTTATGGTTATGTGGATAAAATCACGTGATGGTCACGCAAGATTGGAAGGGCACCACTGGCGTCCTATTAAATGAGTAGTGTGCTAAAAAATATTGTGTCAAGTCAATATCAAACTGTCCACAATTGGTTTCAACCAGTGATACAAGTCGCTTTTTTGTGGGCTTATGACTACCGCTAGGGGTTGTTTTAGCCTCAAATCTTAATTTTTTGGTTTGTATTTGTCTATTTTATTTAAAATAAAATTTTTACCC
>JBCDAX010000190.1:0-1011 GCA_039184805.1 Bacteroidota bacterium
TATGAAGCATCAAAGATGAGTCTACGAGGTGACCTCCCGAAAATGCCTCGGGCTATATCTATATCTATATCGGGTTATATCTCGGTCACCGTTGGTCGGACGGGGCTAAGATTCTCACAGGCGTGTTCCTGGCCCAAAACTACCCCGGAGACAAAGTTTCAGATTTTTTCTAGACATGGTGGTGTCAAATTGAAATATTTTTGGTCGTTTTGTCCTGGAATGCCCCATTATCCAAATCATAGTGTCCTAGGCCTTTTTTTTCTTTTTTGGAAGGGCTTATCGACGCACCAACTGCCAGGGTCATATGGCGTCGCCAACTCTTTCCCTGTTGGAAGGGTTTCTCGGGAGCCGGCTTGCTCCTTGTTCAGGGAAGCCGCCGGGCCTTCAACCCGGCTCGGCTGACCGTGATACAGTAATCACATGGCTTACAGCCCAGACAACTTTTCTCTTGGAGACCGAAAAACAAACGCAAATAGCGTGGTGATGCATTTGTTATGCTTGGGAGAGGTTTAATGAGACAATTACGATACCAATGAATCAAATTAATTTCCAGGGGCCAAAGTACGCTGCTCATAGTGAGTTTTAGTTCTCGAATGTAGATTGACACAGGAATTTTGGGTTCTGCGTTGTCCTTGGTAGTGGTAAGAATTCCTATGGAAAAGTTGGTAGGATGTTTTTTTCATGGCCGGGTGAAAATTCAGCAAAAATATTTTAACGATAAATTTTCCATAGAAATTATTATTTTTTATCCCATGGCTGGCTGAAAATTTAGCAAAAAGATACTAACGAGTTTTTTTCATAGAAATCCTTACTATTACCAACGACAACGCACACCTGAAAATTGCTAAGTCAATCTACATTCGAGAATTAAAACCCACAATGAACAGCGTACTTTAAAAACAGTGCACTCCTGAAAATGTATTTGATTCAGTAGCATCGCGATGGTCTCATAAAACCTCCCCCAAGCATAAAAACTTATTACTACTTGCTTTGTGTTTTTTCTGGCCTCCA
>JBCDAX010000191.1:0-1010 GCA_039184805.1 Bacteroidota bacterium
ATCTAGTGGAAGCCACTCTAAATCATCTTCTCCAACAGACAACAACCACCACTCTAACAAACCAACCTCCAACTTCAACCTGCTCAGCTTCTCCTCAACAAACCTCTCATGCCAGGACTCCGCCATGGTGATGGGCTCCTGCCCAATTTGTCTCTTAACTGACAAATACTCCCTGAAGGAGTTCAACCAGGTCTTGGTATCACGATACTCCCTCAGAAGTTCCGTCAATTTTCGCTCACAAATGTGTTCCTCCATTGGCCAGTCGTGACTCCCGATCGAAAACGTCATCTTCGCGCACAAAAAAAAACGGTAAATTTAAATTTAAATTAAGCTAAAACCGCCCCTTCGCGTATACTTAACACTTTTGCCGTTTCGACGGTTAAAATATCGACAACCAAAAAATGAACCTCGAAAATGTGCACGATGATGGAACCGGTTGCTTTCAGTTCGAAACGATTTTCTCGACGAAACTACCACAAAAAAGAACGAGACAACAATCAATCGAAAGAGTGCCAAAAATACGATGTTTCGATACCAAGGTTGCCGGACGTAATCCTTCTTTTCGATTTTTTTTCGCCGCCAGAAAATGGGCAACAAGAACACTAATAAATTCGTTCCAACGTCGAAAAACAACAATCAACCCACCAAAAAAAGCCCAAATTTTCAGCTTTCGTCCTCCTAATGATGCTCTTGAGGACGGTCTCTTTTTAGCCCGTTTCGGCTTCGTGTGATGACGAACACGAGATAATAAAACTTGAATAAAAAAAACAACCTAATTTCAGCACCCAAGGATATTCTGGGTGGCCAAGCCTCTAATCTTGATAATAATAGCCACAAAAACACTCTGTGGACTTCTCCTCCTTGTAATAGATCGATGCAGTGCGACTTCTGTTAATCTAATAAAGTATAGCTCCTGCACTGAGAGCTTAATAAATGTTCCTAGCTTGGTAGATGAACAATTACAAGAGGATAATGGACAAAAATCGCTGTTTGGATAAATTGTGACTATA
>JBCDAX010000192.1:0-1007 GCA_039184805.1 Bacteroidota bacterium
CTGTTAATTACTTCGATGAAAACTTTGGTACGGGGGCAGATGGATATTTTGCTAGAAGTCCTAATCATTTTGATAGAGAAACTTTTGTAAATGGGATTAGTGCAGCTGGTCTTGGGTCACCTTATCGAAATCCAAGAACTGGAAGGACTTTTCAAGGAACCCACCCTTTACAAAGTCGTTTTAACTGGACGGACATTCCGATCAATGGATTGTACAATGGCGGTTTAGGACTGCTAGGTTTTTGGTTTTTTGAATAAACAGAGATAAAGTGATGAAAAATACGACATATTTATTTCTTGCTGTCTTATTGATTTGTGCAGGGTGTCCTGATCAAGATTTTGGCTCAAACCGAGAATTTACTATAACCAATAAAACGGATACTAGATTAGTTTCCATGTTGGCATTTAGAATAGTAACTGACACCTTACTTCAAAACTCAAACCCTTATCCGACTTCAGAACAATTAGAGTTGAACACAATAAATAGTCAAAGTTCTATGACTTTCGTAGATGCGTTTGATGAAACATTTGAGCAGCAGAGTGATAAAATACTCATGCTCTATTTATTTTCTCGCGATACTATTGAGCAGGTGTCTTGGGATCAGATCGTGGACGAGTATTTAGTGCTTAGAAGGTATGATTTGACTTTGGAAGATTTGGAGGCGATGGACTGGACGGTGGAGTATCCGTAAGAAATTGGATCTATGCTGGTTCGAGCGTGTCGCTCGGACCTTTTGTTCTTATGCAGCCAGTTTTTTGTGGGTGTCCATAGACTGAGCATCAAGGAGTAGGGAATCCATCCCTAGCTGTCCCGCATGGCTGTTCCGCGTGCCCTATCGTCAAATCGTCCTAACCATTGCCGGAAGATGATTCTTTTTGGCAACGTGTGATAAATGGATGGTAAGAAATAAGATATTTTTCGTGGATTTGTTTTGGTTCTTTCTCTACCACTAATTGATGGCAAAAAGGCAAAATCTTTGTCCGCTGTGTAGTAGAGATACCCTAAGC